>JBPCNH010000032.1:0-31762 GCA_051001455.1 Actinomycetota bacterium | reverse complement strand
TGACGCTGCACCTAAATGCATTTCGGGGAGAACCAGCTATCACCGGGTTTGATTGGCCTTTCACCCCTATCCACAGGTCATCCCCCAGGTTTTCAACCCTGGTGGGTTCGGGCCTCCACGGAGTCTTACCTCCGCTTCACCCTGCCCATGGATAGATCACCCGGCTTCGGGTCTAGAGCACGCGACTGGATCGCCCTATTCAGACTCGCTTTCGCTACGGCTCCGGATCTCTCCTTAACCTTGCCACGCACCACTAACTCGCCGGCTCATTCTTCAAAAGGCACGCCGTCAGATCTGCTTAGTTTGACCTAAGCACGAAATCCTCCGACTGCTTGTAAGCGCACGGTTTCAGGTACTATTTCACTCCCCTCCCGGGGTACTTTTCACCTTTCCCTCACGGTACTTGTTCACTATCGGTCGCTAGGGAGTAGTTAGCCTTACGGGGTGGGCCCCGCAGATTCACACAGAATTTCTCGGGCTCCGTGTTACTTGGGAACACCATCGGGAGACCAGTCTGTTTTCGCCTACAGGGTTATTACCTTCTGTGACGTGACTTTCCAGACACTTCGACTAACAGCTGGTTTTTTAACTCCCTGATCGGTCTTGCGCCCGATCAGATGGGTCCCACAACACCCTCTACGCAACGCCGCAAGGCTTTAACACGTAAAAGGTTTGGGCTGATCCCGTTTCGCTCGCCGCTACTCAGGGACTCGTTATTTACTTTCTCTTCCTCGGGGTACTTAGATGTTTCAATTCCCCCGGTTCCCTCCACAGGCCCTATGTATTCAGACCTGGGTACCAGTGCATGACCACTGGTGGGTTTCCCCATTCGGACATCTTCGGATCAAGGGATGTTTGGCTCCTCCCCGAAGCTTTTCGCAGCCTACCGCGTCCTTCGTCGGCTCCTAGCGCCAAGGCATCCACCGTACGCTCTTTATAGCTTGGTATTGATGCTCGCGCTCGCTATGGAATTTCCAAAGATCTGGCGTTGCGATTCGAAGGTCCTGCGTCTACTTCCGGGGCAAAAAAAATCCGCCGGTGGTGTTGCGCCGGCGGGGTTAACTCGAGAGACGTTGAAGTCGCTCTAAGCGGTTACCCCGATGGAAGTGAGTCGCAATGAAGATCCCTCTCCTCGACAACAGCCTGCGTATATTACGGGCGCCTCGTCCGGCCGTCAATTCGGTTCCGTTCTAGGCGCTAGCGATGGTGCATAGCTAGATAACTGTTCAATCGGGCGCCGAATCCCCGGGCCCGAACGACATCCAAAACGCCTCAAATGGGTTCGCGATCGGTAGTGATGCTTGGCTTGGTACTCGCTCCCCTAGTGGGATGCGATGCTCCCCGATCAGTCTTGAGAGATCTTGAAGACGTCGAAGCCCCTGAGCGTGTCGTTCGAGTAGATGTACGGACCCTTGAAGAACTTGGAGGACCAGCTGATACCGCCTTCGGGCTTGAACCAGCCTTCCTCGGTGGCTCCGTTGCCGTCCTCGCCGTAAGTGAGACCGCCCGGCTCGGTGATGTCGAGGTAACGGGTCCCCGCCGAGTACCAGGAGATGGCGAGCTTCTTCGAGTCCTTGGAGATGTCGTAGACGTGTGAGGTGCACGCGGCCGGCCCCGCTTGTCCTTCTCGGGCGAAGATCAGCTCGCCGGGCTCGTAGACACCTCTTAATACAGGCACGGGACGTTCGACTTCCTGGAGCTCGTAGAAGTACAACGCACCGCCGGGGCACGGATACGCCCCGCCACCCGCGGCCTCGTCTCCGATGATCACCCACTTGCCGTCCGGAGTGAACTTGGCGTCGTGGATCAGGTAGCAGCCCGGGCACGCCATCTGCGACAGGAGCTCGGGGTTCTCTGGATCCGAGGTGTCGAGGATGTGGAACTGGGTGCGCGCTGCGGTGACGGCACGCTCGCCGTCCTTGGAGAACGAGATGTCGTGCGGGCTGTGCGTGAGGACCCGGAAATCCGACACCTTCTCGGGTTTCACCGGGTTCTTGATCGACCAGATCTCGATGTTGCCGACCTGTGCCTGGTCCGAGTCAGAGTTGTAGACGTACGGGGCTTTGGGATGAGCCGTGATGTTGTGCGACCCGCGGCCGATCTCGGCGAAGCCGATCGGCTTGGGCTTCTTCGGGTTGCTGATGTCGACGGTCATGAATCCGAGCTTCCCTATGGCGAGGCACGATTGCGGACCACCGGCGGAGTCGGCACCCATCATCAGGGTCTTCTTGTCGTACGAGATCTGGATGTCGGCCTGGTAAAGGCCGCAGTTCAGCTGCCCCACAACCTTGGGCTTCTCGGGCTTGGTGACGTCAATGACCCGCAGCGCACCTTCTTGAGCCCCACCAACCCCCGGGGCTTGCCCGGCGAAGGCGTAGTCCCTCCCCTTGATGGTGGCGAACTCCATGTCGGTTCCGCCTTCGTAGCCGATATTGGCGACGATCTTCAGTCCCTTGCCTTCCCCCTTCAGGGGAGCGTTCTGTCCCGCTACAGCAGGCGTCGCGGCGAGGGCAACGACGAGGGCGAGCATCAATGAGGTGCGCAGCATCTTGGTCATGTGGGTGTGATTCGACCCCGCCGGCGCCGTCCCCTCCCCCGAGGCGGACAAGAAAGGACACCTATATAAGAGGTATCGGTGGATCAGGTCTGCGAGCGAAGCTCCTGCGCCGTGGCGGTCAACGAGTCGATCTGCTCGAGCACGCGCCGGGGCGAGGTTCCGCCGGGCCTATCGCGCGCCGCGACGCTCCGTGCGGGATCGGCGAAAGCCCGGTCGTCGACGCTCAGCTGGGGATGGATCTCGGTAAGGAGAACCGGGTCCGCATCCGCCAGCTCGACTCCGTCCTCCTCGAGACGGGCAACCAGTTTCCCGACCGCGTGATGCGCCTCGCGGAAAGCCACGCCCCGGGTGACGAGGGCCTCGGCGACATCGGTTGCCCACGCCCCGCCCCGGCGCGCCGCAGCAAGCATGGCTTCGGGGTGCCAGCGGAGCGCCCCCGATAGAGAGGTGGCTGCGAGCACCGCCATCCCGGCGGTGTCCACGGCGCGGAACACGATCGCCTTGTCTTCCTGAAGATCGCGGTCGTACGCCAGGGGTAGCCCCTTCAGGAGCGTCAGCATGGCGGTTAGGTCCCCGATACCGCCCGCGCTGCGACCGCGCAACAGCTCGGCGAGGTCGGGGTTGCGCTTCTGCGGCATCATGCTGGACCCGGTCGACCACTCATCGACCAGCGTGGCGAACCCGAACTCACCCGAGGTCCACAGGACCACCTCTTCGGCGAAGCGCGACAGATGCACGCCCAGCACCGCACAGGCGTACACCAGGTCGAGAGCGAAGTCCCGGTCGGCCACCGCATCCATGGCGTTCACGAAGGAGGTGCGGAAACCGAGCTCACGCGCCGCGATAGAAGGATCGAGCGGAAGGGTCGTCCCGGCCAGCGCGCCCGCCCCCAGTGGGGAAACATCCGCAGCATCCGCCGCCGCTAGGAAACGCCTGCCATCGCGCGCCAAGGCAACACCGTGGGCGAGGAGATGGAACCCGAGCGAAACCGGCTGAGCCCTCTGGAGGTGCGTGTACCCGGGCAACACCGTCTCGGTGTGCCCGCGCGCCTCGCTGCAAACCGCATCGAGCAGATCGGCGACGCCTGCGGCCAAACCCTGCGCCGCATCGCGGCACCAGAGTCTGAAGTCGGTGGCCACGAGGTCGTTCCGACTGCGTCCCGCGTGGATGCGGGCGCCGATGTCACCGAGACGCGCCGTCAACTCACGCTCTAAGACCGAGTGAACGTCCTCGTCCTGCGACTGGGCCTCAAGCGACCCCGATCGCCATTCGGCAACCAGCGCGTCGCAGACGCGGTCGATCTCGGGCAGCGCGTCCTTTCCCAGGAGGCCAGCCGCCGCGAGGGCCCTCGCATGCGCCTTGGTGACCGCCGCGTCGTACGGCAACAGCCGCATGTCTACGTCGACCGACCGCGTCAACGCCATCATGTCCGGATGCGGAGCGCGGCCGAAACGCCCGCCCCACAACATCCCGCCGTCTTCGGTCACTTTCGCTTGTGAACTTTCGACCACCCTTTAGAGGGAAGACCCCATAGCCGCACGAAACCAGCGGCGTCCGACTGATCGAAGGTATCTCCCTCTTCGTAGGTGGCCAGCGAGTGGTCATAGAGCGACTTCCCCGAAGTACGGGCCACGGGCAGACAGCCGCCCATCGTGAATCGCAGCGTCACCTCGCCCGACACCGATGATTGCGTTGTCGCGGCGAACGCGTCCAGCGCCTCGCGCAGAGGTGAGAACCACAGTCCCTCATAGACGAGATCGGCCCAACGGGATTCGAGGTGGCGCTTCTCTCGTGCCACGGCGCGCTCGAGGGTCAAAGCTTCGAGGTCTTGATGGGCGGCGATCAATGCCAGTGCACCCGGGGCCTCGTAGATCTCGCGCGACTTGATGCCGACGAGCCGGTCCTCGATCAGGTCGACCCTGCCGAAACCGAACGAACCGGCGATGCGGCCGACCGCACCGATGGTCTCGAGCGGGGACGCCGCGGCTCCATCGACGGAAACGGGGACGCCATCCTCGAAGCCGACGGTCACGTCGCGCGCCCCGGTTGCGGTAGGTACCGTCAACTCGTAGATGTCTTCGGGAGGGATCGCTGCAGGGTCCTCGAGAACACCACATTCGATGCTCCGGCCCCAGAGGTTCTCGTCGATCGAATAGGGAGAGGATTTCGTCGTCGTTATCGGAAGCGACCGGTCCTCCGCGAACCCGATCGTGTCTTCGCGTGTCATGCCCCAATCCCGCACCGGCGCCAGCACCTCCAGCTCGGGAGCCAACGCGGACAGCGACACCTCGAAGCGCACCTGGTCGTTGCCCTTGCCCGTGCACCCGTGGGCAACCGCGTCCGCTCCGGTCTCCTCCGCGACGTCGACGAGCACCTGCGAGATGAGAGGGCGGCTGAGTGCCGAGATCAACGGATAGCGGCCTTGGTACAGCGCGTTCATCTGTAGCGCCGGGATCACGAAATCGCTCACGTAGCGCTCGCGAGCATCTACCACCCGCGCCTCGACCGCCCCGAGGTGCGGTGCCCGGTCGACCGCTTCGGCCAGGTCACCCGGCTGGCCGACATCCACGGCCACGGCCACCACATCCCAGCCTTGTTCGGCCAACCAAGGGATCGCCACCGATGTATCGAGACCTCCGGAATATGCAAGAACCACCTTCTTCAACTACGCCACCTCCGTGCTGCTCTTACCTCGCCAGCGCGTGGCCAAGCCGGCCGCCGCCTCGTTATCGGGTGTCGCGACGAAGATCGTGTCATCGCCTGCAACGGTCCCCACGATGTCCGGATCACCGGACATGTCTACCGCCCTCGCTACCGCCGGAGCGTGCCCCGGAGCCGTTTGCACGATGACCAGAGAAGCTGCGGCGACGATACTGACCGCGAACTCGTCGAGGCTGCGTTGCAGCGATCGACTCACCAGATCTCCCGTGCGAGGGATGTCGTCCGGCAGCCGGTACACGAAGCCATCGCCCGTGCGCACCTTCGCGGCGCCGATGTCTTTCAGATCACGTGACACCGTGGCTTGGGTGACCCGGTGACCCGCCCGGGTCAGCGCGGCGACGATGTCGTTCTGACTTGCAACGTTGCCTTCATGGAGCAAGTGCAACAGATCTCTAAGCCGCTCGGATCTCATGGACCACCTCCCCGATCACCGCGACGGCGCGGTCGATCTCGTCGTCTTCGATCACCAGTGGCGGCGCCAAGCGGATGGCCGAGGCCGTCACGTTGTTGACCAGTACCCGTCGCTCGAACGCTCGATCAGTCACAGCCGCCGCGATCGGCGCGCCGAGATCCACCGCGAGCAATAACCCTGCGCCGCGCAGGAGCCCATCTCCGTGGAGCAACCTTTCGAGCCCTGTAACCAGACGGTCCCCCGCGGCCACCGCTCGATCCACGAGGTGTTCCTTCTCGATCACGTCGAGGGTCGCCAGCGCGGCCGCGGCTTGCACTGGCCCTCCTCCGAAGGTACTCCCGTGATCGCCGCGTTGCAGCACCGAAGCTACCTTGGGTGTGGCGAGACAGACACCGATGGGGAGCCCGCTCGCGAGACCCTTCGCCAAACACAGGATGTCCGGCGCGATCCCCGCGCGCTCGAACGCGAACCAACTGCCCGTGCGCCCGATGCCGGTCTGCACCTCATCGACGATCAGCAATGCGCCCCATTCATCGCAGAGAGCGCGGACCCCGGCCAGGTAGCCGGAGGGAGGGACGATCACGCCGGCCTCACCCTGGATCGGCTCGAGGATCACGGCGGCTACTTCTGGGCCCATCGCGGCGGCCATGGCGTCGAGGTCGCCGTACGGGACATGGGTGAAGCCCGGCAACATCGGCGCGAACGGCCTCTGCTTCGACGGCTGTCCGGTTGCAGCTAGAGCGCCGAAGGTCCGGCCGTGGAAACCGCCTTCGCAGGCGATGACCCGCGCCGGTCCCACGGCACGGAAGCGGTCGGCGTAACGGCGCGCCAACTTCAGCGAGCACTCGATGGCTTCTGTACCAGAGTTGCAGAAGAAAGAGAGCATCCCGGTGAGTTCGTGCAACCGATCGGCCAGATCTCTCTGGGGGCGTGTTTCGTAGAGATTGGAGACGTGGATCAGCTTCGCGGCTTGCTCCGCGATCGCGGCCACGACATCGGGGTGGGCGTGCCCGGTCGAGGCAACGGCCAACCCTGCGATCAGATCGAGATACTCATCGCCGGCGGCGTCCACCAACGTGCAACCCCGTCCGGATACGAACTCGACCGCGCGGCGGGCGTAGACGTCCATCAAGTGATCCGATGTGACCTCGGTCATGCCGTCACCTGGGTCCCTATCCCGCTATCGGTGAAGATCTCGAGCAACAGTGCATGATCTACCCGTCCATCGAGGATGTGCGCCTTGGGGACGCCTCCGCTCAACGCTTGCAAGGCGCCTGCCACCTTCGGTCGGATGCCCGGCGACAGATCATCGAGCATCGCTCCGAGCTCCCCGCTCTTCAACTCGGAGATCAACGAGCCGCTGTCGCCGAGGTCGCGATAGAGACCCTCGACATTCGTGAGGAACACCACCTTGGAAGCGCCCAAGGCCGCCGCCACAGCTCCCGCGACCTCGTCCGCGTTGACGTTCAGGGCGCGCCCATGCTCGTCCACGGCTACAGATGCCACCACCGGGGTGTACCCCCCGGCAAGCAGGTCACGCAGATAAGTCCCATTGACATCCGTCACCCGGCCGACGCGTCCCAATGACTCACCGGAAGGCGCCGAGCTCGCCTCGGCGCGGAGCAATCCGGCATCGGTGCCGGCACAACCTACGGCCCGTATCCCAGAAGCGTTGAGCCGGGCGACCAGAGCCGGATTGATGGAACCTGTGAGGACCTGCTGGACGATATGGATGGCCTCGTCATCGGTATAGCGGAGCCCGCCGATGAAACGCGGCTCGATCCCCACGCGCACCATCGCCGCGCTCACCTGCGGCCCGCCCCCATGGACGACCACCACCTCGATACCAACCATCGACAACAGCGCGATGTCGCCGGCGACCAGTGCCGCCCGGAGAGGGTCGTCTAACGGCGCGCCGCCGATCTTCAGCACGACGGTTTGTCCTCGGTAACGACGGATGTAAGGGAGGGCCTCCGCGAGGATCCCTGCCTTGTAACCGGCCTCTTCAACGAGTTGCGTCACGACATACCGCCCGCGTTCAAAGTGACGTAAGCCTCGGTGAGATCACAGGTCAAGAAGGTTGCCGACCCACTGCCCTCTCCCACCACGATCCGGACGGTGAACTCTTCACCGTCCATCGCCTTGGTGGCGACGTCGAGACCGCCGGTAGGACGCCCGTGGGAGAAGACCGTTGCCGGTCCGAGCGACAGAGAGATCTTCGCCGGATCTAGTCCCGGATCGACTGCACCTGCCGCGGCCAGAACTCGCCCCCAGTTGGGGTCACCGCCCCCCGCAGCGGCGCGCCACAACACCGAGTCGGAGATCCCTCTCGCGATCGCAACGGCCGAAGCATCGTCGGTAGCGCCGGCAACCTCGATACGGATCAACTTCGTTCCCCCTTCGGCATCGCGCACGATCTGCTCGGCAAGGTCCCAGCAGACCTCTCGCAAGGCCGCGGCGAACCCCTGTCCGGGGACGGTTCCACCGGTAGCCAGCAGGAACACCGAATCGTTGGTGCTCGCACACCCATCCACCGAGATACGGCAGAAGCTCTCGTCCACCGCGCCGCTCACGTGGTCTTGAAGCACCTCCTGCGAGAGATCGGCGTCGGTCACGATGAACGCCAGCATCGTGGCCATGTTGGGAGCGATCATGGCAGCCCCTTTGGCTACCCCTACGATCGAGCAACCGTCGGCGGATCGAACGGACGTCTTGATGCCGCTATCCGTCGTGAGGATCGAGTGCGCGAAGGTGTCGCTCGCCGGGCCTAGCGCTGCAGCCGCGCTCCCTATACCGGCCAGCACCTTCTCCACGGGCAGATCGATGCCTATCGGTCCGGTCGAGGCGACCAGAACCTCCGCAGGGGAACAGCCCAGCTCGGTGGCGACGCGGGCAGCCGTGTCGGCCACCGCGCGCTCACCTGCCTCTCCGGTGCAAGCATTCGCGTTGCCGCTGTTGACCACCAGAGCACGCACCGGACGACCCAGCCGAGCCCGGCTCCACCGCACGGGCGCGGCTGCAGTCGCGTTGGTGGTGAATGCACCCGCCCACGTCACCGAACGGTCGGCGACCAACAAACCGAGATCGAGGCCCTCGTCTTTGATCCCACACGCCACCCCTGCGGAGCGGATCCCTGCCGGCCATCTCACGGCCATGCCGCCAGTCCCTCCAGGCCCAGATGTTCGTCGAGACCGAGCGCCAGGTTCGCGTTCTGGATCGCCTGTCCTGCCGCTCCCTTACCGAGGTTGTCTATCGCTACCGAACAGAGAAGGAGAGAGTTCCGAGCGTCGACGCGGGCGTGAACGAGCGCGTGGTTGGTTCCCGCTACGGCCTTCGTCCCGGGCCAGTGCTCGAGGACGTGCACGAAGCGCTCTTCTCCGTAACGGGACTCGAGGAGACGGCGCGCATCTTCATCGGTGAATCCTGGTGTCACCCCGGCCCGGGCTGTAACGAGGAGCCCGCGTGACATAGGCACGAGATGTGGGATGAAGGAGACGGGCCCCTCGAAGCCTCCGATGCCGGCCAACCCTCGCTCGATCTCGGGAACATGGCGATGCTCCGTTGGTCCGTAAGCAGAGACACCTCCGGTCATGTGGGCAAAGCTCAGATGATCCGCCGGGCCTCGCCCCGCCCCGGAGACACCCGAGAGCCCGGTGATCGTCACCGACCCTTCCATCGCCCCGGCCAGCGCGAACGGCAACAGGCCCAACAGCGCTGCGGTCGGATAACACCCGGGGTTGGCCACCCGCTCGGCCGGCATGGAACTCCGCACATATTCGGTAAGGCCGTAGGTCCAACCCGGCGAAGCACGGTGGTCGTCCCCGAGGTCTACGACACAGGCGGCGCGGGCACCGTTGAGCAGAGCGGTGGAGGAACCCGAGGGGAGACAGGAGAACAAGACGTCGACCTCGGCCGTCACGGCCTCCGTCGAGGTGCCGAAACGCTCGGCGCAGTGGCCGGCCAGGTGGGGATGGACCTCCGCGATCGGCTCCCCGCTGCGGGTATCCCCCGCCGCCGCCACCACCTCGAGACCCGGATGGCCGAAAAGGAGCCGAAGGATCTCGCCCCCGCTGTATCCTGATGCACCCAATACCGCTGCTGTAGCTCCCATAGTGATGCACTATATACATAAATCTGCATAGAGATTCACTTCGGCCTGGTTAAAGTTGCCTGCAGCATCTCCCGATATCTGGAAGTAATGGATAACCTTTCGGAACGACAGGCAAGGACGATGGCGCTCCGCCGCCGCCCCTCGGAGATGGGACGTCGCTTGAGCGGCGCTTTCGCCCTGGGGATGGTCCTGTCCCTCACTCTCGCACCTGCCGCCTCGGCACAGCTGAGCGTGGTGAAGGACACCACCGACAAGATCGCAGACACGGCGACGGAGACGGGTGGCAAGGTCGGCGACTTCGTCACCGACACCGGTAGCACGGTCGGGGACACCGTCGGCGGGCCTCTCGGCGGCATCGTGAAGAACACCACCGGAGAGGCCGGAGATACGATCACCGACACCTCTGCCACCGCCGGGGACACCGTGAGAACGATAGGCAAAGCCGCCGATCAGACCATCGAAGACACTCTCGACGCCATCGGCGGAGTGACCGGGGGGGCGACCAACCGCCAGACCGACGATGGCAACAAGAAGAACGGATCTAAAGGCGAGAGCCCGACCCTCGCCGAGAGGGGCGCAGCAACCTCCGCCTCCCGCACCCCGTTCCCGCTCATCGGTTCGAAAGCCAGGTACATCGGCATCGCCGAAGCCCCCGCGCTCGCTGCCGGGTGGAGCTACTTGGCTCGTACGCCGGCAGAGCTGCTCGAGGCGGCCATAGAAGCAGCGAAACGGTTCGTTTTCCCGCTTGCATTAACGCTCCTGGTGATCGCTTTCCTGTTGATACAGAACAGGATCGACAACAAGGACCCGAAGCTCGCGATGGCCGCTTTGGATGTGGATGGAGAACTGCTGAGCTTCTCGTAGCCGCGGTCAACTGAATCAGGGCAGGGGGAGCATGCAGCGCCAACACGTCGACACGCCTCCAGGAGATCTGGTTTCCCTCGGCGAGCGCGTCGCCTATCTTCAAGCACTGCGGATCGGATTCGCTCTCGTCGTGCTCGCGTCCGGCCTCTTCGCCGAGCAGATCCTCGGACGTTCGCTTACCGACCTACTGCTGGTCACGACCGCGTACGTAACGGTTTCTGCCGTTTTCGAGTCGGCGCGCCGGACGGACAGGGGCCGGTCCCTGATGATCGTCGGCGGCCTGCTCCTGATCGATGGGATCTACCTGGCATGGGCGATGTACGCAACCGGCGGAACGCAGAGCCCCTTGCGCTTCCTCGTGTACCTACATCTCGTAGCAGTCACGCTGCTGGCCTCCTACCGCACCGGACTCAAGGTCGCGTTGTGGCATTCACTGTTGTTCTTCGTGGTGTTCTACGCCCAAGCGGCGGCGCTCATCGCGCCGTCCGGCGCCGTGGGCGAGATGTCTCCAGACAGTCCCGAGTTCACCCGCACCTCGGTCTTCAACGTGCTGGCCTTCTGGATGATCGCCATCGGCACGGCAACCTTCTCCGCTCTGAACGAGCGGGAGCTGCGACGCCGCAAAGCCGACCTCGAGGACCTCGCCGGCATGGCCGCGGCGCTTCAAGACGCCGGCCATCCGGGATTGGTAGCAGCGACGCTGCTCGAGCACGTGGCGGATTCCTTCGGGTTCAAGCGCGGGGCGGTCATAAAGGTCGAGGGGGAAGCCACGCACCTCCTTGCCTATCGAGGTCCCGGCAAGGCCGCCGAACTCCCCTCGGGAATGGACGAGATCATCTCGAACGTGTGCTCCTCGAAAGAGAGACGGCTCCTGCGCTCGCTGGGCGACGGGAACCCAGCCCTCTCTACGCTTCTCCCCTTCGCGAAGAACCTCGTGATCCTCCCTCTGAGCGCCGAAGGCAAGGCCATAGGAGTGCTGATACTCGAATACCCGGATGATGCGGGAGGCAAGATCGAGAAACGCGTCCTCGACGCGATCGGACAGTTCGCCGCGCATGGGGCGTTGGCGCTGAAAGGTGCCGAGCTGACGGCGCAGATGCAGCAGATGGCCAACACCGATCCACTTACGGGCCTTGCGAACCGCCGGACCTTCCAGAGCACCTTGGAACGAGAGATCTCCCGAGCGACGCGCAACGGCGAACCCATCACCCTGATGATGCTCGACATCGATCACTTCAAGGAGTTCAACGACACCCTCGGGCACCAAGCTGGCGACGAGGTGCTCCGTGACGTCGGTCGCGCGCTGATCGAGATCTGCCGGGATTTCGACACCCCGGCTCGGTACGGCGGTGAAGAGTTCGCGGTCATCGTTCCTGCCTGCTCGGCGAAGGAGTCGCTTGTGGTCGGAGAGCGACTCCGCGGAGCCGTTAATGCGCTTGACGCCGGCGCGGCGGTGAAAGCCAGTGCCGGAGTGGCGACCTACCCGACGCACGCGGGGGACGCTGAAGCTCTCATCATGGCCGCCGACGAAGCGCTGTACGAATCCAAGAGGGCCGGCCGGGACCGCCTGAGCCGCTCGCGGCGGATCGGACGAAGAACGAGCGACCTCAAACCTGTTACTTCCGAGAACGAAACCGTGCCGTCGGACGAGTAACCGGCGTCAGCGATACACCTTCCGCGCGAACACGTCCGTCGCCAGAGACTGGACCCGGTCGAGGATCAACATCCCATCGAGATGATCGATCTCGTGTTGGAATGCCCGGGCCTCGAAACCGCTCGTGGCGATCACGAGTTCGTCACCATCAGGTGACCTCCCCTGCACCACGATCTCGTCAGAACGAACCACGTTGGCGGTGAGGTCGGGTACCGACATACATCCCTCCCGCCCGACCTTGCGGCCGCTGAACTCGACGATGACGGGATCGAACATGACGACCAAACCGTGACATCGCTTCGTCTTCGGATGCTCGCTGACATCCAAAGCGAAAGCGCGCTTGGAGACGCCTATCTGGGGCGCAGCCAGCCCAACGCACGCCGGCGAAGCCCTCATCGTGTCGACGAGATCGCGGGCCAGCAGGTCGTCCCCGGCATCCCCTAGTGGGATCGCCACCTGTTTCAAGACGCGCTCCGGCAGCTGCACAACTGGGCGGATCGGCATCAGAGAAGATCGGCCTCGATCGGGTGAACGCTGAGGTCGACCTCCAGCTCGGACCGGACACCCTCCAGGAGAGTCTCCGCGTCCCGATCGGAGGGAACCGCAACCTCGATCATCAGCGCGTAGACGGGTGCTGCGGGATCGCCTATGACGCGCGAGGTGAGATCGGTGACGTTGGCTCCGGCAGCGGACAAGGCCTCGGCCACGCGGTAGACGATCCCGGGCTTGTCGGCCCCGTACACCGACACCATGTGGGTCGGCGGCGCTACATCAACCGCCGCTTCCTCGACGGCCCTCACCGTCACACTCAAGCCTTGGGCCACGAGGGCGGGTTCGATCCTCGATCCCAGGTCTTCGACCCCGTCCGGCGAGCGAACCATCAACATCATGGAGAAGTGACCACGGAGGATGGTCGATGTCACGTCCTCGAGGTTGCACCCGGCCTCGAAGAGTGCCTTCGATACCGAGGCGACGATGCCCGGACGGTCGTCTCCGACAACCGTGATGACTGCTAGATCTTGGGTTCCCATCGTTACCCTTCCCTCAACTCCGTGACGGCAACGAGTCTGCCATGTGCCCTGCCGCCGTCCCGCGAGCCTGTTGCACGATCGTGCGGGCAAGTCCTTTGAGATGCGAGGCCACCTTCTGCGCGTGCTCCGGCGGCACCCCTTCGCGCGCGTAGAGATGCGTCTCGACGACCGACGCCGCCTGTTGCTCGTCGCTGCCTGCCTTCTGGGCGGCTCTGTGGATGGTCTCCCGCACGGTCTCGTGCGGACGTCTCGGCGCGCCGGCGGTCGCCAACGCTTCTTCCAGAGCGAGGAAAGCCTTCCCGAGTTGTCCCTTGTCGGCGAGCGTCCTTGCAGCCGGAGCGGGACGGCGACGACGTCCTCTGAGGAGCAGGACGAGCCATAGAGCAGCGGCTCCCCCGATCGCGACGATCATCGCGGTGCGCAGTATCCCCAGGCCTCCCGCAGGAAGGAATCCCCGGAGCTGCTCGACGGCGAAACCGATGACGCGAGCGAGTGGAAGGACCTCTCCCAGCTCCATCTGAGCGGGTGGTATGTCGAACGTCGGATCGAACTCGTACCACCCGAGACCCGGGAACCACACCTCGACCCACGCGTGAGCGTCACTCGCTTTGACCTCGTACAGACCCGTGAAGGCATTGCGCGTTCCGGGAGTGAAGCCCACGGCTACCCGGGCCGGTACGCCGAGGGTTCTCAACATGATGGCCGTCGCCGATGCGAACTGCTCGCAGTAACCGACGTCGGTATCGAAGAGGAAATGATCGATCGAGTCGCGGCCCGGTGGAGCGATCGGAGATTCGATCGTGTACCGGTACCTCTCGGCGAGATACGCCTCCATCGCCTTCACCTGGTCGTACCGATTGTTCGTGCCGCGGGTTATCTCTTGCGCCAGCTGGCCAACCCGCTCCGGCAACGAGTCCGGTACCTGCAGGTAGCGCGCGACCTTCTCCGGCACCTCGTCTGATTCCGCTGCCCGGAGCTGTTGCGCGGTGGCCGCTCCCCTGCTCGACACCACGCTGTACACCCCACCGGGGGTGAGGGTCGAGGCGGTGCGCAGGATCCCCAGCGAGTCGATGAACAAGCCGCCCTCGTACCAAACGCTGTCCGGTTGCGACGCGGCGAAGATCGCGTTCGGTAGCTCGGCCTCCAGATAGAAGGTCTGGGATATCGACACCCGCGGACCGAGATCCCTGAACTCCACGGGGTAGGCGACGGGCAGGCGGTCGGGAAGCGGCTCCGGGTCGGCCTCCGGACCGGTCCACGTCCGGCCGTCGTACCTATCGAATACACCTGATCGCCACATCGCGGCCTGCGTGGCACGCACCCTCATCACGAGGTCATCCGGAAGATCGCCACGCACGTTCAGGTCCATGCTCTGTCCGAAGCCGTGGAACGAGGCCCCCGCGCCGGACCGGGACGACGGCGAGCCTTCGGAGAAACCGGGGTTGACCGGGTTGCCTCCACTGAACACACCTAAGCCCGATCCCAGCGAGAACGGCAGCGCGAAGCTGCGGACGGTCTGAGGTTGTGGGATCACCAGGAACAAGATGGTGGCGGCTACTAGCGTTGTCACTACCGCTCTCGAGGCCTCGGGTAGCCAGGCCGGACGGGAAGAAGTAGAAGTAGTGCTCTGGCTCTCTTTCTCGAACGTCGCTGCGGTCCCACTCGACAGGCTCGACCGGTAGGACAGCGCCAACGCGCTGATGGCGAGCACGGCGTACACCACGAGGAAGATCGCATAGGTCATGTCCTGGGACACGGATCCCGCCACCGCCATCAACGTCAGCGAAGAACCGAGCGAGAAGTTGAGGTCACGCCGCTGTGGCAGATCGAAGCCGTGGATCACCTGCACCCACAAGAAGAGATCCGCCAGCGGGAAGCGCACCTCGTCAAGCGTCGCAACCCCACCGAGTTGTCCGAGGAACCGAACGAGTGCGAACAGCGCCGCCGCCGTGAGAGCGATCTTGATGTGCCAGTTGTCGGCCTCACGTCTCACGTACGAGACCCAGTAAGCCAACATCAGCGCGGCGACCACGACTAGGGCCGTGCCGACGCTTACGGCCTCGACCGCCGCCAACGAGAGAGCGCCGACACAAACAGCCGCCAGCACCACGACCCGGAATAGGACCGAGTGCTCGGGCTCGCGCGTCCGGTTCGCCTTGACGACGGCCTCTATCAGCCTGCCAGACATGCCGCCACCGATCTCACTCGTTCGAGCAATCTGAGTTCCGCGACGCGGGGTAGCCGCGCCGCGATCTCGGCCGGCTCGTCTCCTCCGGCGCGCCCCGTCCACGTCGAAGGTCGTCCGACCACCGCGACCAGAGGCGAATCAGGGAACGAGGACGGGAGCGCCTCGGGCGACGAGACCACGACGACCGACGTATCGGCCGTATGCAGTGGTCCGAGGTCGACGAGCTTGTCCACCGTCCGTTCACTCGGGGTCGCCGCTGCGAGCCACAACAAGACATCTTCAGCAGACGGCTGGCTCAGACGCTCCACCCGGCCGGCGTCGTCGAAGCGCAACATCTCTAGTGGATGTCGATGTTCGATCGCATACAACGCGATCGAACCCGCTGCCGAAACGGCTTTCTCGAACGCCGAGTCGGGCGCGTCGCCGCTATCGGATCCCCCTAGGACGACGATGCATCTCTCCTGCGCGGTCTCTTCGTATTCCTTGACGACCAGTTGCCCGGCCCGGGCAGTAGAGCGCCAGTGAACGGAGCGCAAGGGATCCCCGGCTCGGTAATGACGGACACCGAGAAACTCGTCACCCATCCCGGCGCGCGGTCGATCCCGCAGGTCGCTCGAAGGCGCCGAGCTCGAGGTGCTGAGTGGGAAGCTCTCGAGCGTGACCGTCGCTGGCTTCACGACGAGAGAGGAACCGACCGCCAGCTTGCGGTTAGAGACGACGAATCCGAAAGGCGGACCGGTCTCGATGGTCGCCTTCCCTCCCGAGAAGACGCCTCTTCGCTCAGCCGCCCGGGAGACCGTGACCGAGGCTCGCTCGCCCGGAGCGCAACGCTCGAGAAGGAAAGACGCATCCGCCAGCCCCGGTACCGTGTCGTTAACCCGAACGAGACCGGTCGAGCGACGGCCCTCGTTGCGCACCTTCAAGGCGACCCGCACCTCGTCCCCCGCCGTCACGGCCGGTGGCAGATCCCGTTCGATGCGGAGACCTCTGGTCCCGTGCGGAACGAGCAGTGACGCTCCGAGGGTTCCGGTCACACCCGCCGCGAGCACGAACAGCCATCCCGCTTGCGCGGTAGAACCGGCGATCGCCAGCAGGGCGCCGACACCCACCAGCACGAGCGAACGTTTGGTGGGACGCCTCATGTCACGCGTCGAGGATCGGAACCGGAGTGCGCTCGAGTAACTCGTTGATCACCCGCGCCATACGCCGGGGCTCGGACCTCGCTCCGGCCACAGGCAGGACCCTGTGCGCGAGTGCGGGGGCGGCAAGCGCCTTCACGTCGTCGGGGACGATGAAGTCCCGCCCGGACATGAGTGCCCGCGCTTGGCACATCCGCACCAACATCACCGAGGATCGCGGACTGGCTCCCAGCTCGACCTCGGGATGATCCCGCGTTGCCGCGACCAGCGCCAAGGCGTACCCCAGAACCGGCTCGGCTACATGGACCTTGCGCACCTGGTCTTGGATGCCCGCGATGTCATCGGTGGTCACTACGGGCTTCAAAGATTCGATCGGGTGCTCGGCCAGCTGCGCCCGCACCACCTCTCGCTCGGTCCCTGGGGTCAGATAGCCGATGTCCATCGACACGGCGAAGCGATCGAGCTGGCCTTCCGGCAACGGATAGGTCCCGTGGTGCTCAATGGGATTCTGGGTCGCGACGATGAACAACGGGGAGGGCAATGCGTAAGTCTTGCCGTCCACGGTGACCGCTGCCTCGTCCATCGCTTCGAGCAGCGCGGACTGGGTCCGGGGTGTTGTCCGGTTGATCTCATCGATCAGCACGACGTTCGCGAAGACAGGTCCCGGCATGAACTCGAACGCCCCGGCAGCCTGGTTGTAGATGTTCGCCCCCGTGACGTCGGACGGAAGTAGATCGGGAGTGGCTTGGATCCGCTTGAATGTCCCGTGGATCGAGCGGGCGATCGAGCGGGCGAGCATCGTCTTGCCCATCCCCGGCACGTCTTCGATCAGCAGGTGGCCCCCGGCGAAGAGGGTCATAAGGGCGATGTGTACCGCCTGGGGCTTGCCTCGGATGACCGACGAGATGTTGTCGTCGAGGGCCTTTGCCGCGGAATGCGCGTCTGCTCTATCCATCAACAGATTGTGGCATCCCCACGCCCCTATGGCGAAGGACCGTCAGCCTCATCTGCCGACCGGCGCGTTGTCCGCCTCTTCGAGCGCCCGGGTCGCCTCGTCCCACCGGGACTCGAGCCTCTTCGCCCTGTTGCGCAGGCGCTCGTATTCAAGCACCAGTTCCTTGACGTCGGCACCGCCCTCGTAGACGCCGGGATCGGCCAAGACGGCAGAGATGCGGTCGCTCTCCTTGGTCACTTCGTCGAGCTCTTTCTCGATCCGCGCCACCCCATCACGCAGTGACTTGGTGCGCGCCCTCTCCTCGGCTTCGGCGCGCCGCTGCTCCTTCGTCTTCCGTCCGGTAGGGCGCGCCGGGACCTCGGGAGGCGGAGCGGCGCGCTCGGACGCTGCGGCCTCGCTCTGTGCGTCCCGCTCTCTCTTGACGAGGTAGTCGTCGTAGCCGGTCTCGAAAGCCGTGACCTCACCGTGCACGACCTCGATGATCCGGTCCGCCACCGAGCGGATCAAGTGTCGGTCGTGGGTGATCAGGATCAATGCACCCTCGTAGTCGAGCAGGGAGTCCTCGAGTACGTCGCGGCTCGCTATATCGAGGTGGTTGGTCGGCTCGTCCAGACAGAGGACGTTGTAAGGCGCCACCAGCAGCTTGGCGAGAGCAAGACGCGTACGCTCGCCTCCCGAGAGCACGCCGACCGGCTTGTCGACATCGTCTCCGGAGAACATGAAGCGCCCCAACAGGTCGCGCGGGCGCATATCGACGTCCGGTGGGATGGCCGAAGCTAGCTCCTCCAGCACCCGGTTGCGGTCGTCCAACGCCTCGATCTGATGCTGGGCGAAGTAACCGAGCGCGGCGTTGTGTCCCAGGCGCCGCTCGCCTTTCAATGGTTCGAGAACGCCGGCGAGGAGCTTGAGCAGCGTGGTCTTGCCGGCGCCGTTGGGTCCCACCAGCGCGATCTTCTGTCCCCGCTCGACGACCACGTCGAGATCCTCGTACACGAGATGTTGCCCGTATCCGAACGCCACGCCATCGAGCTCTAGGACCACTCGGCCCGAGCGTGGCGGCGTGGGGAACCGGAGGTTCATCTTCCTGCGGCGTTCCTTCGGGGTATCGATCGCTTCCAGCTTCTCGAGAGACTTGACTCTGCTCTGGACCTGGCGAGCCTTCGTGGCCTTGTAGCGGAAGCGATCGATGAACGCTTGTGTCTCGGCTCGCTTGCGTGCCTGGTGCTTGGCAGCGGCGACCTTCTGCTCGGCAGCCGCGGCGCGCAACCGGACGAAGTCGGCGTAGTTGCCCTGGTAAGCGACGAGCTGCGCCTCGTCGATCTCCACGACCTTGGTGGAGACGCCGTTGATGAGGTCGCGGTCGTGAGAGATCAGCAATACGGCACCCTCGTAAACGGATAGGAAACGCTCCAGCCATTCGACCGACTCGAGATCCAGGTGATTGGTGGGCTCGTCCAGCATCAGGACGTCGGGACCCTGTAGCAGGAGCTTCGCCAGGGCGATGCGCATCAGCCACCCACCCGAGAACGTGTCGGTCTGGCGCCCGAAATCCTCTTCCTTGAACCCCAGGCCGGAGAGAATCTTCTTGGCCTCACTCTCGTGGGTGTAGCCGCCGAGCGTGGTGAAGCGGTCCTGGAGGCGCCCGTACTCGGTAACCAGACGGTCGCGCTCTTCCCCCGGTGGCAGGTCCGCCATCTCGTGCTCGAGCACGACTAGGCGATGAGCACTGGCGGTCAACTCGGATGCGGCGCTCAGGACCTCCTCGAGGAGCGTCCTCCCCCGTAGGGCATCGGTCTCTTGGCGCAGGTAACCGACCACGGCATCCTTGACCACGCGGATCGTGCCCCCGTCGGGGGTCTGTTCGCCCGCGAGGATCTCGAACAACGTCGTTTTCCCGGCGCCGTTGGGCCCGACGATCGCGACCCTGTCGCGCGCTCCGACCTGGAGGTCGGCGTCACGGAACAGGTCACGAGGACCGAACGCCTTCTGTAAACCCGAGACTGTGATCATCGAGCGTCACGGTAACGACTTCTCCGGCGTTCTCGGCGACGGACCATCAGATGCTCCCCCGCTACCGGGCTATGAATAGGCCGGCCCCTCCGCCGGGGCTCCCTCCGGCTCGCAGGTGTGACACTCGAGCTCGAGCGTGCAATGATCGATCCCGAACCGGTCGCGCAGCACTTCGCGGATGCGATCGCCGTGACCCTGAGCCTCATGGAGGGTGATGTCGCCTTCGAGGACCACGTGCGCGGACAACGCCGGGGTGTCGGAAGCGAGACTCCAGACGTGGAGGTGGTGGACGTCCTCGACCTGGGGGTGCTCTCTTATCGTCTCTGCGATCAACGCCGGATCGAGCCCTGCGGGGGTCCCCTCCAGCAGCACGTGCACCGTGGCGGCGAGCAAGCGCAGAGCGGAGTAGGCCACGAGCACCGCGATCCCGATCGAAACGGCCGCATCCACCCACACGGCGTCCGCAACCACGATCGCCACACCGGCTCCCAGGGCCGCGACGGAACCGACCGCGTCGAGAAGCATGTGCAGGTAAGCCCCTCGCATATTGAGGCTGCGTCCGGCGAACCTCTTCAATGCCACCGCGCTGCCGAGATTGACGACCAGACCGAGCAGCGCCACGACGACGACCCCGCCGCCGTGGATGTCCACGTCTCCCCCGGCCCGTCCGAAGGCGGTGAGCACGATCCACCCGGCGAGGACGAGAAGCACGACGGCGTTGATCGATGCGCCGATGACCTCGGCCCTCTGGAAGCCGTAGGAATGTCGCGTCGAAGCGGGCCGGTCCAACAGGCGCTGGGCCACGAGGGCTATCGACAGAGCCATCACGTCCGAGGCCATGTGGGCCGCGTCGGCGAGCAGCGCCAGGGACCCGAGGACCAGCCCGCCGACGAGCTCGACCACCAGCAGAGCGCCGTTGGCCCCGAGGCTCAGCCACAGGACCCGGCGCTGATCCGCCCGGCTGGGATGATTGGGGCCGTGTGCGTGGTTACCAGACACGTACCTACTCTTACACCTCGGAGGTTCCTAGACTCCGACGAGACCTGGATGAGAGGTGACCGATGAGCAGCGCGATCAACAAGACCGAGCAGCAGTGGCGCGAGGAGCTGACGCCGCAGCAGTACCACGTGCTGCGGGAGAAAGGTACGGAGCGCGCCTTCACCGGCGAGTACGTGGACGTCGCGGATGACGGCACCTATCACTGCGCCGGCTGCGGCTCCGAGCTGTTCTCGGCAGAGACCCAGTTCGACCACGGCTGCGGATGGCCGAGCTTCACCGAACCCGCCGACCGCAAAGGCGTCGAGCTGACCCCCGACCACAGCCTCGGCATGATCAGGACCGAGGTCACCTGCGCGACCTGTGGCGGTCACCTGGGCCACGTCTTCCCCGACGGACCGGGCCCGACCGGTGACCGGTACTGCATCAATAGCGCGGCACTCAAGGTCCGGAAGGCTCCGAAGGAGTAGCGCCTTCGCCGCGTTCTCCCCTCGGTCCTCGATAGATGCTGTCTTCGCGCCCTGTACTCAGCGCCGTCCTCGGCGCGCTGGCGATCGCGTTCTCTGCGCTGCTCGTCCGGTACGCCGACGTTTCCCCGGTGACCGCGGCGGTGTTCCGCTGCGTTTACGCACTTCCCGCTCTGTGGCTCCTCGCGCGGCGGGAGGACCGGGCCTTCGGACCGCGTCCCATAGCGGCGCGCCGGCTGGCGTGGGTCGCGGGGATCCTGTTC
The DNA here is from genome assembly GCA_051001455.1 of Actinomycetota bacterium. Taxonomy (GTDB): domain Bacteria; phylum Actinomycetota; class CADDZG01; order CADDZG01; family WHSQ01; genus JBPCNH01. The sequence goes on along the minus strand of JBPCNH010000032.1, from coordinate 10,394 downwards.
GCACTCGACCTGATCTTCTGGCACCACGCCATCGAGGCCGTCGGTGCCGGGCTGGCTACCGTGCTCGGCAACCTGCAGGTCGTCATCGTCGGGATCATCGCCTGGGCATTGCTCGGCGAGAAACCGGCGCGGTCACTGCTCGTAGCGGCTCCTATCGCGCTGCTGGGCGTGGTGCTCATCTCCGGGGTGGTCGGTAGCAACGTGTACGGCGACGACCCTCCGCTCGGGGTCTTCTACGGGATCCTGACCGCGCTGATGTATTCGGGTTTCATCCTCATCCTGCGCAGGGGCGGCAGCGATTTGCGCCGGCCGGCGGGCCCGCTGTTCGACGCCACCCTGGCGGCCGCGATCGTGGCCACCTTGATCGGAGCGCTCTCGGGGGGCCTCGACCTGGCGCCGGAGTGGCCGGCTCACGGCTGGTTGATCGCTCTCGCCCTCACCTCCCAGGTGCTCGGTTGGCTCTTGATCTCGATCTCACTCCCCCGCCTCCCGGCCGCCCTGACCTCGGTACTGCTGACCATCCAACCGGTCGGCTCGGTGTTCCTCGGGATGCTCCTGCTGCGGGAGCGCCCCTCTTTCAGCCAGCTGCTGGGGGTAGCCTTGATCGTGAGCGGCGTGGTCCTCGCCGCCGCCGCCCGGCGCCGTTCGAAGGAGAAAGTGCTAGAGATAGAGGCACTATGACCGCCGAGAGGGTCCCCCCGATGATCGCGATGGTGAGGGACGCCGTCATCGGCGAGGACGAGGTCATCGACGGTCCCTACGGCCCCCGCCGCGTGACTTACGCGGATTACACCGCGTCCGGGCGAGCGCTCGGATTCATCGAGGACTTCATCAGGGAGTCGGTCCTGCCGCTGTATGCCAACACGCACACGGAGAGCTCCGGCACCGGCTTGCAGACGACTCGCTTCAGAGAGGACGCGCGCCGCATCATCTCCGACGCCGTCGGAGCAACCGACGAACATTGCGTGATCTTCACGGGGTCCGGATCGACCGGCGCCATCGACAAGCTCGTACACGTGCTAGGCATGCGGTTGCCGGAGGACCTCGACGCGCGCTACGGGCTGCGCGATCACATCCCCGAGAGCGATCGCCCCGTCGTGTTCATCGGGCCTTACGAACACCATTCGAACGAGTTGCCGTGGCGGGAATCGATCGCCGAAGTCGTCACGATCGGCGAAGACTCGAACGGCCGCATCGACAAGGAACAACTGCGCGAGGAGTTGGAACGGTTCTCCGGCCGCTCGCTGAAGATCGGAAGCTTCTCCGCGGCCTCGAATGTCACAGGGATCGTCTCGGACGTCGACGGTATCGCCTCGTTGCTACACGAGCACGATGCGCTCTCCTTCTGGGATTTCGCTGCCGCCGCTCCTTACGTCGAGATCGTCATGGGTTCGAAAGAAGCATCCCTCGCATACAAGGACGCGATCTTCATCTCGCCGCACAAATTCATCGGCGGCCCCGGCACGCCGGGCCTGCTGATAGCCCGCAAAGAACTGTTCTCGAATCGCGTTCCCACCGTGCCGGGTGGCGGCACGGTCGCCTACGTCAATCCGAACGAACACCGGTACCTAGACGACATAGTGCACCGCGAAGAAGGTGGAACTCCGGCGATAGTGGAGTCGATCCGAGCGGGCCTCGTCTTCCAGTTGAAGGACCGGGTGGGAACAGACGTGATCCGCGAACGGGAAGAGCGTTTCATCGCCCGTGCGATCGAATCGTGGAGCGCGAACCCGAACCTCGAGATACTCGGAAACCACGAAGCAGAGCGTCTCTCGATCGTGTCTTTCGTCGTGCGCAGAGGCGAGCTCCGCCTGCATCACAACTTCGCCGTCGCGCTGCTGAACGACCTCTTCGGCATCCAGTCTCGGGGAGGGTGCTCGTGCGCCGGTCCGTACGGCCACCGTCTCTTGGGGATCGCCATCGAGACCTCGAAGGAGTTCGAGCGTGAGATCGCCCGCGGTTGCGAGGGCATCAAGCCTGGTTGGGTGCGGGTCAACTTCAACTACTTCATCTCGGAGGCCATCTTCGAGTTCGTCCTCGCTGCGGTGCACAAGGTCGCCGACGAGGGATGGAAGTTGCTCGATGAGTACGCCTTCGATCCCTCTACCGGGCTGTGGCACAGCAGACGAGGGCACCCCGAGCCGCCGCTCAGCCTGATGGATGTCGACTACAGCGGCGGAGCGATCCACGCGGCGCATGGACGAAGAACGGCTCCAGAGAGTGAATTGGACCGCTACCTCACCGAAGCGGATCGGATCTTCGCCGAGGCCGAAGCCCGGCGCGGCGGCGCTCCGCCCGTCCCGCTCGAGCTGAGTGAGGACTTCGAGCACCTGCGGTGGTTCCCCTTACCGGGCGAACCACTTCAGGAAGTCTGATAGCGGTTCATCCTGGGAAGATGTCGTCCATGAACACCGAGCACGTCCTCGAAACGATCGATTACCACACCGGCGGCGAACCCTTCCGCATCATCACCGGCGGAGTCGAACGCCTTCCCGGCCGAACGATCCTCGAGAAGCGAAGGAACGCGGCCGAGCACCACGACCACCTCCGGAAACTGCTGATCTACGAGCCACGCGGCCATGCCGACATGTATGGCTGCTTCGTGACGGCCCCGGAAGACTCGGAGGGTGACCTCGGGGTGGTCTTCTTTCACAACGCCGGCTACTCGACCGCTTGCGGACACGGAACGATCGCGCTCGTCACGTGGGCCGTCGAACACGGCATCGTGCCCGCGACCGGGGACAAGATCGAGGTCGTCGTCGACACGCCGTCGGGCCGCTTGCACACCGTGGCGAGCTACGACGGCGCGAAGGTCACGTCCGTAAAGTTCCGCAACGTCCCATCATTCGTGGAGCAGAAGGGGGTGCAGGTCGCTACGCCGCGCGGGACGGTAGCTCTCGATATCTCCTTCGGAGGAGCCTTCTATGCCTCGATCGATGTCCGGGAGCTGGGGCTATCCGTAGCGCCGCGCGACCTCGACGAGCTGATCGCCCTCGGACGCCACATCAAGAAAGAGATCGAGTCGAAACAAGAGGTCGTCCATCCGGTCGAGCCGGAGCTGAGGGACGTCTACGGCGTCATCTTCTTCGAGCCGGACGAAGGGCCCGGCGATCTCTGTCAGCGGAACGTCACGATCTTCGCCGACGGGGAGGTCGATAGATCCCCTTGTGGCAGCGGAACCTCGGCGCGCCTCGCCCTGCTCGATGCCTCGGGCGAGCTTCCCCGCGGCGCGACGTTGCTTCATCGCGGCATCGTGGACACCGAATTCACCGCCCAGGTCGTCGGGGATAAACAGCTCGGCGACAGAACCGCGGTGATAACCGAGGTCGAAGGCTCGGCCTTCTACACGGGACGACACGAGTTCACTCTCGATCCGCGCGATCCGGTCGGCACCGGCTTCCTCCTGAGGTGAACCCCCTCCCTTACATCGATGCCGCCGAGCTGGACCGTCTGGTCTCGCTCGACGATGCGATCGCGGCGCTAGAGGCGATGTTCAAGGCGAACGAGACGGAGGTGCCCCAGCGCAACCATGTCTCCACCGGCGCGGGTGACCTGTTGTTGATGCCGGCCACGGGGGCAAGTGCCACCGGGGTCAAGCTCGTCACCGTCAATCCCGAGAACCCCGGACGAGATCTGCCGTTGATCCACGGTCTGTACGTGCTGTTCTCGGGAGAGACCCTCGCGCCGGTTTGCTTGATCGACGGTGCCGCCCTCACGGCGCTACGTACCCCGGCGGTCTCGGCCGTGGCGACCCGCCACCTGGCGCGCGCCGACGCGACCAACCTCATCATCTTCGGATCCGGCACCCAAGCGCAGGGCCATCTGCACGCCATGATGGGGGTTAGAGAGATCTCCTCGGTGGTCGTCGTGTCTCCCTCGGGCGGAGCCGCCCTCGTCGAACACGCCCGGGAACTCGGTCTCGATGCCGCAGCGGGGACCCCCGAGCTCGTAGCCGAGGCCGACATCGTCTGCACCTGCACGACCAGTGATGAACCCGTGTTCGAAGGAGAGCTCCTCTCACCGGGGACCCACGTGAACGCGATCGGCGCCTACAAACCTCGCTCCCGGGAGCTAGATGACGACGCCATCGGGGACGCCCTCATCGTGGTCGAGAACAGACAGGCCGCTATCGCCGAGGCAGGCGACCTGTTGATGCCTCTGCGCGCCGGGGTGATCGTCGAAGAAGACATCGTGGCAGAGCTTCACGAAGTCGTGGCCGGCAAAGAGGTGAGGGCCGTAGAAGAGGACATCACGGTCTTCAAATCCGTCGGGCTCGCTTCCGAAGACCTCGCGGTAGCGGCAGCAGCCTGCGCGGCCCTCGAGGCCGGCTAAGGGCGTGGATCGGTCGCCGACAGCGCAACGGCAAGGATCTCGATCCGCCTGCGCCGCTGGGCCACCGTGGCCGAGGCATCTATCCAGTGATGGAACGACGACCGCTCGGCCTCCTCTAGCTCGAGGAAAGCAAGCGAGAGGTCGCGCGAGCGCAGACACATCATCAGATCGTCCTCAGATCTATCGAGTCTGCGGGGGTGCGACTGTTTCGGCCGTGTGCTCATGACGACAAGGTCGCACCGTAGGGGCTCCAGAGTCAATGATGATGCGCGAAATCGTTGGCTCGGATACGAAGAAACCGACATAGCGGGTCATGTGCACGCCTTGCGGACGATGTTCGGGCTCGGAAAAGGATCCATGCAGGATGAGCTCGCCTTGTCTGTCTCCCGCTGCCGGCGTCACATCGTAGGTTCTGACGCTTCAACCCCCTAGCCAGGAGGGCACGATGGCAGACGAGATGGATCTCTCACAGGTAACCCCCGAACAGTTCGCCGAGATGGTCAAAGACGCGAGCGACGAAGACATCAAAGCGGCCTTCAGCTCGGTGGGGACCGACCAGGTGCTGGACCGGGTGTTCGAGGGGATGCAGGACCGCTTCCAGCCGGATAAGGCCCAAGGCGTCGACGCGGACATCCAGTGGGTGGTCACCGACGACGGCCAGGAGCACTCCTACTTCACCAAGATCCACAACGGCAGCTGCGAGGCCGGCAAGGGCACGGTCGACGACCCGAAGGTCACTTTGACCACAGACGTGGTGAACTTCACCAAGCTCATCACCAACCAGGTCCAGGGACCCCAGCTCTTCATGGCCGGCAAGCTGCGCGTGGCAGGCGACGTGATGTTCAGCGCCCGCATCCAGTCCTTCTTCGACCAGCCCAAGAGCTAGCCGGCATCCGAGACCACTGAAGGTTCTCTCTACCCGGCGCCCACTGCCGGCTTGAGCCGGGCGATCGTTGCCTCGATCGCCGTGGCGAGCTTCTTCGGATCGACCTCGAATACCGAATCGGGCCGTCCTGCGGCCGCCCACACCGTGGCGTGAGCGAGCAGGTCTTCATCGAGGACGACACGTAGCTCGGTGCGAAACCGAGAGGAGGCGTGGCACCGATCGAGACATAGCGACGTTCACGCCTAGGCATCCCGTGATTGTCGCGGTATCGGAGCGCTCCCCGAGGACGCCGCTCAGAGCAAACGTGGCACTAGCATCGCCGCGCGGTCCGGTAGCGCTCCTCGGCCGGCCTGACGAGGGGATGTTGCTCGTCCACAATAAAGCCGTGGCCCATATAATCCGGCTTCGATTCACCGTCGATCTTCAGCAAGGCCCGGTCGACGGTCTCGAACTGGGTGATCGTCCCTGCCAATTGATCGAGGATCGTCCCTTCGTACGTCGTCCCCGCACCGGTGCGCTCGAACTCGGAGCTAAGGTCGACCACCGCGGTCCCCTCGTCTACATCGATCCCGAGCAGTTCCGTACCGTCTGGAGCTGAAGGGAGTGCGCCGACCGCCTCCTCTTCCGCGGTCGGACCGTCGATCCAGGCACGCAACGTTGATGTTGCGATGGCGCGCGTCGCCGGGATATCGCGGTGAACCACCAACGATGACCCGATCCCGGAAGGATCGACGCGGTCCCCGAACCACAGCTCGACCCGAGCATTGCCCTCGGAAGGCTCCTCAGGAATGTCCAAACACGCCAACTCTTCTAAACCTGAGGTCGGACTAACTTCCGCCGACGACACCTCCTCGGGGGGGTCACTCGTGAGCGGCGGTCCCTCCGGCGCAGAATCGTCGGAACAGCCAGACACCAGGACGAGCATCAAACCCAGCAGAGTGAGATTCATGGTTCGCAGAACTGAGCCATGGGTCTTCGCGTAGGAATCGGTCTGCACGCTGACAAGACTTCCAGGCAAGGCCGAAGGTTGCCCACATGCGGAGATGAGACTGCTACCCCGGGCGGCCAGAGGCGCCCCGGGACATATCGAAGTCAGGCTCTAGTACCAGCGCTCTCCAATCGAACGGACCAAGCTTGGATCGCCAGAACTGCGGCTGCCACGATCATGGCTATCACGATGAGCCACGAAAGCGCATCTACACCTGCATCGCCGTATGAGTCGCTGAGCACCCACCACGTCGGAGCCACATGGACGGCCAGCAATCCGACGAAGGTTCCGACACCGAGCAGTATCGCAGCGGGTTTAGCGAGAGGGTGTCCTTGGACAGCCAGCACGAGGGCGATCACGGTCGCAACTACAGAGACGACCCCAACCACGTTCAGCTCCACACCCACCGAGCGTCCCTGTCGCAGATGATCGAGAACGTGGATCAAGTTCAATCCTAGGAGGAGGCCCACGAGCGGCGCGAGCGCTCGAGCACCGTCTGACCGACTAAAGATCCCCACGTTTTCCTACCTTCCCGACCGTACTGCACCGTGATCCAAATCCTTTTCTCGGATCTCTCATCATCCAAAGCGATTCTCGCAGACCCATTGTCCGCTGCCTCTGCACCTCCTACTGCCAGGCGCCGATCAGAGCGCCCATGACCGCGTATCCGACGAGCGCGTAGCCGGTGAACAGGGCGCTGAGGAGCGGCTTCCTCTCCTCGAAGGCGGTCTCGGTGAACGTCGTGGCGCCCGCGAAACTCAACGCTGCCACAAGACCTACAACGATCCCGAGTCCGGTCGACGGGTCATCAGTCATAGTTAGCAACAGCGCGATACCAACGGCGCTCACAGCGGATGCGATCAGGGCCCAGATCATGCTGGCATCCATGCCGCCTTGGACGTCCTCACGCTGCTTGCCCATCGCGCTCAACCACGTCTTAGAGAAGAGCGGTCCATACCAGAGGAATCCGATGATCTGATGCGAGATCACTGCCACGAGCACTGCGAACCAATTCACGTCTCCGAGATCCATCTCCTGCCCTGCCTTCCTCCTCGACATATGACCAACCACGACGCTATCTCACCCACTGAAGCGCTACAGGTGACCGCGTTCGAGAAAGGAGGTTGCTCCCCGCGAGAGCAACTGTGTTTCAACAACCTTTGTGGTGGCTCTCCGCCTCCAGGCGCGCCAGCTCCATCGACTCCGTCAGACGTACGAGTTGCCAAGCCTCAAATGTTCCCACCAGCCCGTAACGTCCGGTCGAACCTCGGGGCGGCACCGGCCAGATGATGTGACTCCACATAGATTCACGAGCCCGAGACACCAACGCCGGTTGACCTAGAACGTTCGTCTCGATGGCGTGGTCGCGTCCGCCGCAACCGTCGAGGTCCGCAGCGCCGTGCCAACGAAAGGAACAAGGAACGCTGCCCTGCACGATGCGGCCCAAGAAGCCGGGCCGCCCTTGTCGGAGGGTGTCGGGCGACTGCAGTGCAACTGCGATTTCAGATCGCGTCCGTAAGGAAGTTGCTGCAACAGACGTCAGAGATAGCGCGCTCACTGACATGCTGGTTCCGAATTCTCTTGGAGATAGGTCTCTAATTCCCTTGCCTCGCCTAAAGCTCGGCTCACAAGCTCCTCGTTGATCCGGCCTCGCACTTGTACGTCGAGAGCACCCTCAAGATTATCTGCGACTCCGTCGGCGCGCGCTGTCGCGTTCTTGATGACCCTCGTTCGTCGTTCTGCCAGACGTTCAAAACAGACGTTCTCAGAGGGCCTGCTCGTACAGGAGCCAAGGAGAACTGCCGTCACAGATAGCGAGATCGTCCACTTCCGTTTCATGCTGCCTCCGGTGGTACGTGATGGCCCGACAGCTATTCATCGACTAGTCCCGGAGTTCTTTCTTGAAGACGAAACTCACTTTCTCGTATCCCATCTTTGCTTCATAGAACCGATGGGCATCGATCCGCTCCAAGCCTGACGAAAGCGCAACAACGTCGCACCCACGCTGAACAGCGAGTTCCTCTATGTAGCTCAGCAGCGAGGCGCCATGGCCGACGGAACGTTCGCTTGACTTTGTTACAAGATCGAAGACCCACAGATAGCGGCCGAAATAGAGATTCGTGCGGAAAGCGATCCCGGCCAGCGCCTTGATGTCCCCGCCGTCGTTCAGCGCCCACAGTTCGTAACCCTGAGCGGTCATCTCCTGCAGTAGCTCTAGGTACTGCCACGGAGTCAATTGCGTTCGGAGCTCATGCATCAGCGGAAAGGAGCTCGCGAGCTCTTCCTCTGACGTTAGGCGATGGAATTCCATCGGTTCATTCTCTCGTTTCCGGGCGCTGCGAGAAGATGCGCTCACCTAGGCTGATACCTGACGCTATGCCGTGCGGGAGGGTCACCGCAGTCGCCGCAGGGGCTGGTTCTGGTTCCTGGACTCGACACGGCAGGTGTCGCTACGCTCCGACGATGGAAACCAGATACGGCGCGCCGGTCGCCGCCGACGAGAAGACCACTCTCGAGGGGATGCTCAACCACTACCGCGGCCTGCTACTGGAGATCTGTTCGGGCCTCTCCGACGAGCAACTCCGTCGCCCCATGGTTCCATCCGGAACCTCGTTGCTAGGGATCGTCAAGCACCTGTCATTCGTAGAGCGGGGGTGGTTCCAGGAGAACGTAGGCAACGAACCCTACGAGCTTCCTTTTGACCCGGAAAAGGATCCGGATGCGGACTGGCGCATCGAGGACGATGAAACGGCCGAGGACGTGTTCGCGATGTATCGCGCGTCGATCGAGAAATCGCGTCAAGTGATGGCGGACAAGTCGCTCGACGACTTAGTGGAATTCCCGCGCCGCCGCGGCTATAGCGTTCGCTGGATCTTGAGTCACATGCTCGAGGAGACCGCACGCCACACCGGGCACGCGGACATCCTGAGAGAGCTGATCGACGGCCGCACGGGAGCCGGTTACTGACGGGAGAATCCGTGAAGCAGAGCATCCGCGTGGTGACCTTGGGGGTCGAGGATCTCGATCGCAGCAGAACCTTCTATTCCCAAGGGCTCGGTTGGGCTCGGTTGGGCTCCGTTGCTCGACCTCGACGAGATCGTCTTCTACCAGGCAGGCTTCGGGTTGGTGTTCGCCATCTGGTCCCTAGATGACCTCGCTCGCGACGTCGGGACCGCGATCGAGGCTGGTTCCGCGGTCAGCCTGGGTCACAACGTGGATTCGCCACAGGAGGTCGACGATGTTATCGGCCGAGCCCGCGCCGCGGGGGCGTCGATCTTGAAGGAACCGCAGGATGCTCCCCTGTTCGGCGGGTACCAAGCCTACTTCGCCGATCCGGATGGACACCTATGGGACATCGTCTACAACCCGGGCCTCTCCGTCGCTGACGACGGGACCGTCATCTTGAGGTCGCCCGACGACGATTGACGATGCAGTCCCCAGAAATGCCGGGCCGTGATCGGACACCCCCCGTGTAACGTTCAGGCATGAAAGTGCGCGACGCACTGGGAGCACTTACTGAACGACCTTTTCGTTACCAGTTTCTCGCGTTCGGAGAATCGAACTCGAGCAACCAATTCTCATAGCCTCTACCAGACCCAGAGCGGTTCAAGACCTGGGATCATGCGCGCGCTTTCCATTAGCTCAGAGCTGGAGGCCTTCGAGCGCGGAGCGCAGCAGCGCCTGGGCCGACCACCGCATCGTTGCGACCGCGTCGTCGCGCGAGAGTTTGCCGACGTCGGTCAGCCACACCAACGCCTCGATCCCGATCGTCGCCCGGATCGCCAGCACCAGTCGGTAAAGCTCCGCCTCGGACAGGTGTCCGCGCAACGGTGCCAGAGCGTCCTCGATCCAGTGGATGCCCCGACCCTGGCGGAGCGGCAGCCCGTCACTCTTCGAGGCGTCCGGTCCCAAGGCGAGGCGGAGGGTGGCGCGCAGCTCGGGCTCGTGGTCGAGAACCTGCCGGGTGAACTTCTCTGTGACGACGTCGAGGCGCACGGAGGGGTCCGAGGGAGGGTCGCTGTCGAGGAGAGAACGTGCATCCAACTCGGGGTATGTCGCGACCAGCAGCGCGGTCTGGTTCGCGAAGTACCGGTAGGCGGTGGTGCGAGCGATATCTGCTCGCTGGGCGGCTTGTTCGACCGTGGGGGTGATGCCCTCGCCGAGCAGCTGTCGGGTGGCCTCGATGAG
>JBPCNH010000031.1:0-22766 GCA_051001455.1 Actinomycetota bacterium | reverse complement strand
CCGGCCGTTGTCAGAGTCTTATGAAACTGTGCCGAATGATCCAAAAGCCGTGGGGATGCTTGCCTCGGTGATTCGCGCCACGAGCCCCTCCCATCCCCGTCCATGCCTGATCAGATCCGCGATCGAGATGACGAGAAGATCGTGTTCGGCCGCGAACCTTTCGAGATCCGGAAGCCGAGCCATGGTGCCGTCTTCGTTGACGATCTCGCACAACACTCCGGCAGGCTGTAGGTCTGCGAGGCGAGCGAGATCGACGGCCGCCTCGGTGTGCCCGGCGCGCCGCATGACTCCACCGGGGGTGTAACGCAGCGGGAAGATATGCCCGGGTCGCGCAAGGTCGGTGGGCCGAGTTGCAGGATCGAGCAGAGCCTGGATCGTCGTGGCGCGATCCGCGGCAGAGATCCCCGTAGTCGTGCCCGCACGTGCATCCACGCTGATCGTGAATGCGGTCCGCATCGCCTCGGTATTCTCGGTCGCCATCAGCGGAAGGTTGAGCGCCTCGAGACGCTCTGCTTCCATGGGCACGCAGATGATCCCCGAGCAGTGGCGGACCATGAAGGAGATCAGCTCGGGTGTTGCCTTCTCGGCGGCGAAGATAAGGTCGCCCTCGTTCTCGCGGTCCTCATCGTCGACCACGATCACCATCCGACCGGCTTTGATCTCTGCGATCGCATCTACGATCTTGGCGAATGCCATCAGCTTCTCCCTTCGAGAAGTCGCTCTACATACTTAGCGAGGATGTCCACCTCGACGTTCACGTGCATCCCGGGTTTCAATCTCCCCAGAGTGGTGACGTCGAGCGTGTGCGGGATGATCGCAACCTGGAAGGTCGTGCGTCCTACCTCGACCAGGGTGAGAGAGACACCATCCAGCGTGACCGACCCCTTGGGAACCATGTACTTGAGGACCCCCTCAGCGGCGTGGAACCAGAGGCGACGGGCACCCTCTTCCTCCTCGAGCCGAACGAGCTCGGCGAGTCCATCGACGTGACCCTGGACCATGTGGCCCCCGAGGCGATCGGTCAGCCGGACCGCCAGCTCGAGATTCACCCGCGCGCCTTTCTCGATCCTCCCGAGGGTGGTGAGGGCTAGGGTTTCGGGTATCGCCTCGGTGCGGAAGCGGCGACGCGCTAGTCCGGTCGTCGTGAGACACACACCGTTCACCGCGACGGAGTCGCCGCGACGCAGCTCACTCGAGATCCCCTTGGCCTCGATCTCGAACTCCACCACGCCCTTCCCGCGGGCGCGTTTGATGATGCCGGTCTCGAGCACTATCCCGGTGAACATCTAGGCCACCCTTTCCATGATCATCAGTACGTCATCGCCGAAGCGCTCGACGTCCACCGTTTCGAAGCGTTGTGCTTCTGCAATAGTGGTAAGTCCAAGCTCGCCGAGGGCAGGACCGCGTCCACCGAGCAACATCGGTGCGTAGAAGAACTCGAGTCTGTTCGGGAGACCGTCTGCCAAGAGAGCCGTCGCCAACCCGGCACCTCCTTCGCAGTAGACCTCGAGCACACCGCGTCGTCCGAGCAGATCGAGGAGGCCGCCTAGATCTACATCCCGGCCGTCCGCCGGCAGCACGACGACCTCGGCTCCTGCTTCCTTCCAAGCCAGCTGAGCCTCATGTGTCCCGGAGGTCGTAACGATGAGTGTCTCGGCGGCATCATCGAACACCTTGGCGCCGGCATCGATACTGCCGCGGCCGTCTATGACGGCGCGCAGTGGCTGGACAATGTTTTCGCCCAACCTGCTGGTCAGTGAAGGATCGTCGGCTAGCACCGTGCCCGCGCCCACGAGTACGACGTCGGCTTCGGCCCGGCGCCGGTGCACCCAGCGGCGCGCCGGCGTACCGGTTATCCAACGGGACGAACCGTCGGGAGCCGCCATGCGGCCGTCGAGACTCATCGCCAGCTTCAGCGTTAGCCACGGACGGCCCGTCGCCCTGTGCCAGATGTAAGGAGCGTTGAGACGGCGCGCTGCCGCTTCGGCCACACCTACCGTCACGTCCACAGCGGCGGCGCGGAGATGCGCGATGCCCCTGCCCGCCACCCGCTCGTCCGGATCGGCGTGCGCGATGACGACGCGTCCCACGCCCGACGCCGATACGAGCGGAACACAGGGGGGACGCTTGCCGGTGTGGTTGCACGGTTCGAGATTCACGTACAAGGTCGCTCCGCTCGCGTCGATCCCGTCAAGGGCCATCGCTTCGGCATGGTCGTGACCCGATCCGAAGTGAGCGCCTTCACCGATGACCCGGTCGTCCCTCACGACGACGGCTCCAACGCGCGGGTTGGGCGACGGCCGCTGTGGAGAGCGCGCCAGTTCCAGGGCTCTGGCCATGTAGCGCTCGTCGTCCGTCACGGCATACTCCTCGACCTCGTCGGTCTTCGGAGCGCGGTGGGAAAGGAGCAATCGCTGCAGGCGCGCGGAGGCGCGCCGCTGCGAGAACCCTCTTCTCCCATCCGGACTTGTCTACCGTCGGTCCCGGAATCGCACCGGGTCGGCCGCTCGACTGGTGGTCGCTCAGTCTGAGTGGCTCGCGGACTTGGGCCGAGGCCCTCACCGCCGGTCGGGAATCGCACCCTGCCCCGAAGAGGTACTTCTAGCCCTTCAAGTATAGGCGGGGCCCACCGGCTCCGTCGTCGACGAGCGTCAGCGACCGGCGGCCTGTAGCCGGTCCAATCTCTCTCTGAGGCGGGTTGCGGCGGCGGTCGCATCCACCCGGTCGTAGACGCCGCTTCCCGAGACCACGATCGTGGCACCCGCGGCAACGACCTGATCGACCGTATCGAGATTGACACCGCCGTCTACCTCTACGTCGGCCCTGGAGCCCCGTTCGGCAACGAGCGAGGCAGCCTCGTGGATCTTGGGCACCACTTCCGAGAGGAAGGATTGCCCGCCGAAGCCGGGGCGCACCGTCATGACGAGTACCACGTCGATGTCACCGAGGTGAGGGGCAACGACATCGATCGGCACGTCGGGGTGTATCGCCACTCCTACCTCGGCTCCGCTGTCCCTGATCGCCGCGATCGCGGTGCCCGTGTCTTCGACGACCTCCGGATGGAAGGAGATGCGGCGCGCTCCGGCCTCGACGAAGCGAGGCGCGAACGAGACGGGGTCCTCGATCATCAGGTGTACGTGGAAGGGAACGTCGGTCCACCCTCTGATGGCGGCGACGAGATCCGGCCCGAACGTGAGATTCGGAACGTAGTGCCCGTCCATGACGTCGAGGTGGTACCAGTCGACCAGCGGTGACGTCGCGGCGATCTCTTCGCCGAGTCTTGCGTAATCGGCCGTGAGGATCGACGGGGCGATCTGGACGCGGTCCGCGGAGGGATCAGCCAAGACGCAACTCTCCTCCTCGGTCGAGCCCACGCGCTATCTCGCGGCCGGGCATCCGCCGCTTCCCCGCCAACTGACCTTCTTCGATCACAAGCTCTCCTTCGCCGGTCCCGACCACCAGATCACCGTCGACGACCGTGAGATGTCCAGGCGACAGTGCGTTATCTCCTTCTACAGGAGTCACACGATAGATCTTGAAGCGTTTGTCTCCGAGCGAGCTCCATGCACCGGGGAAGGGACTGAGGCCGTGGACGTGCCGGCGGATCGCCGTCGCCGGCGCCGCCCAATCTATCTCCGCTTCTTCGCTCGTGATCTTCGGCGCATAGGTCGCCCGCTCATGATCTTGCTCGAGCGGAACGATGTCCCCTGCTGCATAAGCATCGAGGGTCCGCACCAGCAATCGCGCCCCACTCCGAGCCAGCTCTTCACCGACCTCGCCCGACGTCCGAGCGGGATCGAGGGTCATCCTCTCCGTAGCGAGCACGGGGCCTTCGTCCATCCCTTCGGTCAGTCTCATGATCGATACCCCCGTCTCCGCCACTCCGTCCATAACGGCCCGTTGTACGGGTGCTGCCCCGCGGTAGGCCGGCAGCAGAGAGAAATGGACGTTGACGAATCCGAGAGGAGGGATGTCGAGGAGTGAACCCGGAAGGATCTTTCCATAAGCGACGACCACCGCGACATCGGGAGCCAGCTCTCGTAACCACCCCTCCAAGTCATCACCACGCGCCGAGGCCGGTTGGAAGACCGGAAGCCCCAACGACACAGCGCGGTCCTTGACCGGTGGCGGTTGCAACCTGTAGCCGCGCCCCGCAGGGCGGTCGGGATTGGTGACCACACCGGCGAGGTCCCATGCCGAAGCCGCGACTGCTTCGAGGCTGGCAACCGCCCACTCGGGGGTGCCGAAAAAGACTGCGCGCCGCGACACAGCAGCGTCAGAGACGCTCGTCGTTGGGAACGCGACGAGTGGGCACGGGGAGTCCGAGCGCCTGATCGCGGAGGATCGAGAGAGCCTCCTTGCGGTCGGCTTCGCTCACGTGGTCGATGAACAGGACCCCATCGAGATGATCCGATTCGTGCTGGAAGACGCGGGCGAGAAGATCCTCGGCCTCGATAGTGATGGGATCACCGTTCTCGTTGAGGGCTTCGAGGGTGACTCGGTGATGCCGCTCTACGGGATAAGCGAGACCGGGCATCGACAGACAACCCTCTTCCTCTTCGACCGTCTCGCTGCCGCGGGCGACGATACGCGGGTTGATACAAGCGCCGTGCTCTTCGCCCACCTCCCATACGAAGATCCGTTCCATCACGCCGACCTGAGGTCCCGCGAGCCCCACGCCCGGAGCGACCCGCATCGTCTCGATCATGTCCTCTATCAAGCGTCGGTGGACGTCGGTGACGGTCCCGACCTCGTTTGCCCGCTGGCGGAGCACGGGGTCACCGAACTGGCGGATCTTGCGGACTGCCACTTCACTCCTTCGACTCATCGTGGGTCGACGTCTACCCGGACACGGGTGCCCGAAGGGACGTCCGGCAGGATAACCCGCAGGTCCCGGGCAACCGATGCCGCCTCGGGGCACTTCAGGAGTAGTTCGAGGGCCTCGCCCGAGGGCGTACGGACGGGTACCGGGCCTAGAGCGCGAGCGCCGGCGCCGGTCGCCGTCGCGATCACGCGGTCGACCCACCGCTCGGCGTCCTTGCCGGAGACCCTCACCTTGATCAGCTCGGAGAAAGGTGGATAACCCAGCTCCTCCCGGTGGGCACACTCACGCGTGAGGAAGAAACCGTAGTCGGCGCGCGCGACCGCTTGGATCGAATGATGTCCCGGCTCTTGCGTCTGGATCACCAGCCGTCCTCCCGACGAGGCCGGTCCCGCCCACTCGGCCATCTCCCATAGCGCTTGGAAGGCACTCTCGGCGGCGCGAAAGTCCGGGCGCCGGATCAGGCCATCGGCATCGAGCACGCCGACCAGTGAGACGTCGGGCCGCAGGACCTCCTTCGTGCCGATCCACGTGGTGATGTAGATGTCGGCTTCGGCGCGTCCGGATCTGGGGCCTTCGCGGTGAAGGACGCCCGGGTCGACCCGGTCCACCCGGGAGCGCGGGAAGGAGCGCGCCACCTGTTCGGCCATGCGTTCGCTACCAGCCCCCAGGGATCTGAGCTCGGCGGCCCCGCACAAGGGACAGAGCTCCGGCAAGGGCGCGCTCCAGGCACAGCGGGGACAGGTGACGGTCCCCTGGGCCCGGTCCGAAGTCACCCCGGCTTCACACCGGGGACATCTGATGGAACGGCGACATGAGGAACACCACAGAGCGCGGGCGTAACCCGCGCGCGGGATGAGGAGTCCCACCCTCTCCCCCTTGCGGAGGGTCTCACGAACGGCGGCGTGAAGCTCGGGAGCCAGCCCCGCTGAGGGAGGCTCGACCAGCTCGACGATCGGCCTGGCGGCGCGCGCGTCGGCGCGCCGCGGCGTGACCCGCCCGAAGCGCCCCGTGAGCGCGCCGTGGCCCGTCTCTAGTGATGGCGATGAGCTGAGCAGGACACAGGTAGCACCTTGCAGCCGGGCGCGCTCGACCGCTACACGCCTGGCGTCGTAGCGCGGCGACCGATCCTCTTTGTAAGTGCGGTGATCTTCCTCATCCAGTACCACCAACGCCAAGTCGGGGGCCGGAGCGAGCACCGTCGATCGGCCCCCCACACCTAGTCGCAACTCCCCCGCCGCGAGGGAGACCCATGCCGCGGAACGTTCCTGGTCCCCTGCGGCACTGTCCACCCGCGCTCCTTGGGGATAGATCCGGAGTATCGAATCGATGACGACGGACCCGTATCGGACCTCGGGAACCGCGACGAGTGACTGGCCACCGGCGGAAGCGAGCGCAACGATCTCTGCGATGAGTCTGCCCCGGTCCTCGCCGGGAATGGTCTGGAGACACCATGTGCTCCCGTCGCGCGACCTGAGGGATGACATCAACCCCTCGGCGTTCTCGTAGCAGGTCAGACGATCGGGGGCGGGACCACGGGGCAAGGGTTCACCGGTGACCTTCACCCGCACCCGCGGTGGAACGGCGCGATCGAAAGCGACACCTCGAGGAGTGGTGTAGCGCTCCGCGAGCCACCGGTACAGGGCATCGAGCGGCCGGGGCAACAGCGGATGCGGGATGACCACGGACTTCAGCGCGACCAGGTCGGATGGGTCCGAGCGCGCTAGTGAAGCAACGATGCCGCGGACGTTCCGGTTCCCGAAAGGCATGCGAACCAGGGTGCCCACCGCGACCTTGGACGCCAGCTTGTCCGGCACCAGGTAGTCGAACGTGCGATCAACGCGCCACGCGGGGACGAGTGGCCATACGGACGCTACGGTTACCGCGGAAGGAACATCGGTTCCCGGCTTGGACACTGCTCCCCCGGATCCTTCGTTGGACGGGTCAGCTACAGAGTCGCTTGAGGTCCTCTGCTCTGTCCGTCAGCTCCCACGTGAAGTCCTTCTCGGAGCGGCCGAAGTGGCCGTACGCGGCCGTGTTGCGGTAGATCGGCCTTCTCAGATCGAGGTCGCGGATGATCGCGGCAGGCCTGAGGTCGAACGTCTCGAGCACCGCGCTCTGGATCTTGGCAGGGTCCACCTTCTCGGTTCCGAAGGTCTCTATGAGGATGGAGATGGGCTTCGCGACCCCGATCGCGTAAGCGACCTGCATCTCGAACCGATCCGCCAGACCTGCCGCTACGACGTTCTTAGCAACGTACCGGCCGGCATAGGTCGCCGACCTGTCGACTTTCGTCGGATCCTTGCCCGAGAAGGCACCTCCGCCGTGGCGCGCCATCCCGCCGTATGTATCGATGATGATCTTGCGCCCGGTGAGTCCAGTGTCTGCACGAGGACCACCGATCTCGAAGATACCGGTCGGATTGACGAGGATCTTCGTGTCCGAAGCGTCGAGGTCCGCGGGCAGCAGAGGTTCGACCACATGCTGGATGAGGTCGGGCTTCAGCAGGGTCTCGATGTCGACGTTGGGTTGATGTTGCGTGGAGATAACGACCGTATCGAGGGTTCTGGGGACATGGCCTTCGTAGCCGATCGTTATCTGGACCTTGCCGTCTGGTCTCAGGTATGGGAGGACCCCCGCTTTCCTCACCTCGGACAGCCGGCGCGCCATGCGGTGCGCGAGCCAGATCGGGGTCGGCATGAGGTCGTCATTCTCATTGCAAGCGAACCCGAACATCATCCCTTGGTCGCCCGCGCCTTGTGAATCGAGATCCTTGTCGGACATCTCGATATCGCCGGCTCGTTCCTCGTAGGAGTGGTCCACACCGGTAGCGATGTCGGGTGACTGCTCCTGTATGCAAACCGAGACGCCGCAGGTCTCCCCATCGAAACCGATCTTGGAAGACGTGTAGCCGATGTCGGTGATCGTGCGACGAACGACCGATGGGACGTCCACATACGTGGTGGTGGATATCTCCCCACCGACGACCACCAGCCCGGTGGTCAGGAACGTCTCGCAGGCGACACGGGCGAACGGGTCCTCGGCGAATATCTCGTCGAGGATCGCGTCGGAGATCTGGTCGGCCATCTTGTCGGGATGACCCTCGGTCACGGACTCTGAGGTGAAGGGCAGCAGCCCTCGATGATCGGTCATCCGTTGACCATAAAGGATGGCCTGGGTGGAGTCGGGGAGAAAGGTGGCCCTACCGGGCCGCGAGCAGTCGAGCCACCCGGTCGAGGAGGACGCGAGCGATACGCGGCTTGCTGGTGAGCCCCACGACCTCGGGGCCGTCCGGACCGGCGATCACGGCTCGGTTGGTCGCTACCTCGAAGCCGGAATCGACCACCCCGACCTGATTGGCCACGATCATGTCGGCACCCTTGTCCACCCGCTTGCGCTCGGCCAACTCGCCAAGGCGCTCCATGTTGGCCTCGGTCTCCGCCGCGAATCCGACCAGGACCGACCCGGGCTTGCGTAGCGACGGATCCGATCCGAGTTCCCGAAGGATGTCCGGCGTCGGCAAGAGCGAGACGTCCGGTGGACCTTGGTCCTTCTTCAGCTTGTTAGATGCACTGCGATCCGGTTTGAAGTCGGCCACCGCCGCAGCCTTGATGATGACGTCGACGTCGGCTGCATGAGTCAGCACCGCCTCGCGCATCTCGTCTGCGGTATGGGCGGGAACGACGTCCACGCCTGGAGGCGGAACCAGGTTGGTGGCACCGCTGACGAGCATCACCTTGGCACCCCGGCGCGCCGCTTCTTCGGCAAGGACATAGCCCATGCGCCCCGACGAGTGGTTACCGATGTAGCGCACCGGGTCGATCGGCTCGCGGGTCCCCCCGGCGGTGATGAGGATGGTGCGGCCGGCCAGATCGCTGGAGCGGCCCAGGACCTCGGCGATCGCTCGCACGATGTCACCGGGCTCCACCATGCGCCCCAGGCCTTCGTCGCCCGACGAAAGGGCTCCCTTGGCGGGTCCGACTATGTGGATCCCCCGTTCCTTGAGCGTCGCTACGTTTTGGGTCGTTGCCGCGCTCTCCCACATCTCCGTATGCATGGCAGGCACCACCATGACGGGACAGGTGACCGTAAGGAAGGTGGACGACAACAGGTCGTCGGCCAGTCCGGCCACGAGCTTGGCCATCGAGTTCGCCGTGGCGGGAGCAAGCACAGCGAGGTCCGCTCCGCGCGCCAGCTCGACGTGGGGTACATCGGGACCGCCGGAGAAGAGCTTGGAAGCGACCGGGTTGCCGGTTAAGGCTGCGAACGTCTGGGCTCCTATGAAGCGCTCCGCGGCCGGCGTCATCAGGACCCGGACGTCGGCTCCCAGCTGACTCAGGTCCCGGGCCACCTGCACGACCTTGTAGGCGGCGATCCCGCCGCTCACGCCGAGGATGATCTTCTTGCCGCTGACGCCTGCAGGCTCCTCGGCCATGCGAGAACCCCTCCCTAAAGTCTTAGGCGGATTCTTCGGTGCGCTCGTAGCTGACGAAGCCCTCCGAGATCTCCTGCATCGCCACCGATAGCGCCTTCACGGCGCTGTTGGGAGTCATCGGGATCTGGGGCGGCACGAACTCGGCAACGCCTTCACCAAGCTGGGAGAAGTAGGAGTTGATCTGCCGGCTCCGGCGCGCCGCCAGGATCACCAGCGTGTACTTGGAGTCGACATCCTTCAGGAGGTTTTCGATCTTAGGCTCGATCACTGCTTGGTTCCCTTCGTTTGGTCGTCCCGCGTGGCTCTCGGTATCAGGAACGCCTGCGGCGGGTGGTGGATTCCTCTTCCAGTATACGGACCAACTCGTCGGTAGCCCGCTCTACGTGGTCATTGACGACGATGTGGTCGTACACGCCTTTCGAGCGGACCTCCTCGTAGGCGGCGCGGAGCCGCCTGGAGAGGTTCTCGTCGTCCTCGGTCCCCCGCCCTCGGAGCCTCCTGAAGAGGTCGTCCAGAGACGGTGCCTCCACGAAGATGAGCACCGCATCCGGCTTGGCGCGCTTCACGGCCTGGGCGCCCTGGATATCGAGCTCGGCGATCACCGGGTGACCTGAAGCCAGTGATCGCTCGATCGGGGCCCGAGGCGTTCCGTAATGGTTGCCGTAGACCTCTGCGGTCTCGAGGAACTCGCCTCGGTCCCGCATGGCGGAGAACTCCTGCTCGGACATGAAGCGGTAGTCGATCCCCTGCCGCTCGCCGGGGCGCATCGGTCTCGTGGTGGCGGAGATCGAGAGGCGGTACTGCGGCAGACGTTCGAGGACGCCGCGGACGAGCGTGCCTTTCCCCGCGCCGGAGGGGCCCGAGATGACGAATAAGGGCACTAGTCCTCCGTCCGGAGATCGTGAGGCACTATCGCTTCGAGAACTCGTCTAGCAGATTCTGCTTCTGTTTCTGGCCGAGACCTCGCATCCGGCGGGTCGGTGAGATACCGATCTTCTCCATGAGGTTCTGAGCCCGGACGCGGCCGACTCCCGGGAGCGATTCCAGGACGGTGGATACCTTCATCTTTCCCACGATCCCGTCGTCGGTACGAGTGAGAAGATCCTTGAAACCGATACGTCCGCTCTTCAGTTGTTCCTTGATCTCTGCCCGCAGGCGACGTGCGAGGGCCGCTTTCTCTAACGCTTGGCGACGCTGCTCTTCGGTGAGCGGCGGGGGCAACGGCATCTGGTCGCGAGACTCCTTGATCGTCGGGACAGACGGCTCACGGTGCCCGGAGCGACGAACCTTCAGGGGGAACGAAGCCAGATCCGAGAGCCGCTGCGGATTATAGAAGGCGGACCTTGCTTGTCCACCTGCGTTGCTTCAGATCCTGCGGCTGCCGGGATCGTCGAGAGGCACATCCTCCGCACAGAGCGGGCAGGCGCCGGGGTCCCAGGAGCGAGATTCGAGCTTCACCAGTGACTTCAGAGCCGCTCCGAGCTCGGCCGGGCGCGATGGATCAACCCGGTCGATGAGGGTTCCGATCCCGACGCAGTCACCGCCGGCCGCTTTCACCAGCTGCACCACTTCGGCCGCCGAGCCGCCGGTCGTTACTACGTCTTCGATCACGAGCACCCGTTCGTGCGGTTGGATCTCGAAACCCCTGCGGAACGCCATGGCGTCGTCGCTTCGCTCCGAGAAGATGAAGCGGGCCCCACCGGCAAGCGCCGTGCTGAACCCAAGCACCACCGCGCCCACCGCCGGCGACGCCACCACATCGAACTCACCCTCGAACGCGGCAGCCAATTCTTGTCCGAAACGGGCCGCTATCCCCGGATGCTCGAGGACCCGGAATTTCTGAGCGAACACGTCGGAATGACGCCCGGAGGACAATCTGAAGTGCCCTCTCATGACCGCGCCCTTGTCTTCCAGCACCGCCAGGATCTCTGCTTCGTTCATCCGCCCGCCTCCTGCGCCATCGCTGCTGCTGCGCTCGCGGGGTCTTCCGCTCCGGTGATCGGCCTGCCCACGACGAGGAGATCGGCACCGGCCGACCGAGCCGCTCGCGCGGTGAGGGTTCTCTTCTGGTCGCCCGACTCACTCCCCTCGGGGCGGACGCCGGGCACCACCAAAAGAGGTCCTCCCTCGTCACGTCTGCCGAACCTGGCCCGTAGAGCAGCCACCTCGAGCGGGGAGCAGACGAGACCACCGGCACCCCCCGCCAGAGCCAGCTCCGCTAGGCGAAGGACCGAGTCTTCTACCGACCCGCTCATGCCGATCGTTGCCAGCGCGCGCTCGTCGAGGCTTGTAAGAACGGTCACGGCCAGAATGGTGACGCCGTCTCCCGCCGCGTCGGTAGCCGCACGCACCATGTCGCCTCCGCCGGCGGCATGGATCGTCACGAGCGACGCTCCGCTCGCAGCCGCGGCCGCCACGGCCCCGGACACCTGCGCGGGGATGTCGTGCAGTTTCAGATCCAAGAAGACGGGGCGACGCTCGGTCAGAGAGACCGTCAGGTCAGAGCCGAATGCGATGTAGGAGGTGAGTCCCACTTTGAAGACACCGACGTGGGCCTCGGTCGCCTTCACCAGCTTCGCTATCTCGGCACGGTCGCGCGAGTCCAGTGCGAGGCAGATCGGTGATCCGAACTCCATCAGCTCTCGATCTTGACGGAGCCGACCAGATCAGAGATGGCTCCGATCTCGTGCCGTTTCATGTAGCTCGCGATCCCTTCCGAGACCTGCATGCAGGTCCGAGGATCGACGAAGTTCATGGTCCCGACCGCCACCGCCGAGGCGCCGGCAAGGATCATCTCCAGAGCGTCGGTGGCGTCACCGACACCACCTTGTCCGATCAAAGGGACGTGCGGATGCGCTTGGTGCACCTCGTGGATCGCTCTGACGGCTACCGGCCTGATGGCGGGGCCGGAGAGCCCCCCGGTGGTGCCGGCCAGCTTGGGACGGCGAGTCTCGACGTCTATCGCCATCCCGAAGAGGGTGTTGATCAGGGACAACCCGTCGGCTCCGGCCTCCACAGCCGCGTCGGCGATCTCCACCAGCGACGTGACGTTCGGGGACAGTTTCGGGAACAGAGGCAGCCGAGGAAGAGCCTTTCGAACCCCGGCGACGACCGCGGCTGTCGATTCGGCCGAGTGAGCGAACATGTGGTTGCGATCCTCGAGATTGGGACACGAGATGTTTATCTCGACCGCGGCGATGCCCCGCCCACCGGTGCGAAGTTTGTCCGCCACCTTGACGAACTCTTCGACCGTGTTGCCTGCGATCGACGCGAAAACCGTCGCCTCTTTCTTGATGAGCCACGGAAGATCCTCGGTGATGAAGTGATCGACCCCTTTGTTCTGGATGCCGATCGCATTGAGCATCCCCGACGGCGTCTCGCACATCCGCGGTGTGGGTTTGCCTTTCCAGGCAGTGGGCGTCATCGACTTCACGATGACGCCGCCGAGCTTGGAGAGATCGATGAAAACCGATCCCTCGCGTCCCGCGCCGAAGGTGCCCGACGCGACCAGGACGGGGCTGTTCAGTTCAAGCGATCCCAGGGTCACCGACAAAGAAGGAGTAGTCATCGCGCTCTCATATCAGTTCCCCGGCGGCGGGTGCTCGTCCGGCGGATCGGTCATGGTGAGTTGCCTGACCGCGATCCCGGCGGGGGCCAACTCGGCATCGTCCGATGCCACCGGTGCTGTTGCTCCGTTCCACAACACAGACGCCCCGTTGAAGACCGGACCTTCGGTGCACGATCTCTTGTAGACGACCTCTTCGTCTTTCTTGTTGCCTTCTAACGGCATCACGCAGGTCATGCAGACCCCGTAACCGCAAGCCATCAATTCCTCCACGGCGACCTGGACGGGGATCTTGTGCTGGAGGGCCACCCGCGTCACCGCTTCGAGCATCGGATGAGGGCCGCATGTGTAGACGACCTCGGTAGCGCACTTCTCGATCATCTCGCTCATGATGTCGGTGACGCGTCCCTGGATCCCTACGCTGCCGTCTTCGGTGGTCAGGCGGCACACCGATGCCAGCCTGCGCGCGTCGATCGAGCTGAGCAGCAGACCCGACGACCTTGCACCAAGCAACACATCGACCCTGTGACCGTCGTTGCGCAGCTCGTCGGCGAGGAAGAACAACGGAGCGGCGCCGATCCCGCCACCGATCAGCAAACAGTGAGCGCGGCGTTTGGGGAATGAGAATCCTCTACCGAGGGGACCGATCAGGTCGACGCCGGCGTGGCCTCGCAGCTGCGAGAGATAACGGGTCCCGGGCCCCTTGACATCGAAGACGAGCTCGATCGTGGACGCCCATCCCCCGCGTTTGTGCACCCGGTAGACCGAGAAGGGCCGGCGCAAGATATTGGAGCGTCCTTCGCCGCAGCGGACATTGACGAATTGTCCCGGGCGGACCCTCTCTCCGATCTCGGGCGCCACGATCGTCAGCGAGTGATATTGCTCGCCGTACTTCTTGTGCGACAGCACCTCGCCGTGAGCGACCAGCATCAGCTGTTTCCGTTCGATGGGATGCCGGCGAGGTAATCCTGGAGCCGTTTCACTCCCACGTCTCCTCGCAACAGGGCTTCGATCCCTTGGACGGCCGCGGCTATGCCGGCCATCGTGGTGATGCAGGGCACTCCCGCGGCGATCGAGGCCGTTCGGATGAAGTAGCCGTCGGTGCGCGCCCCGCGACCGAAAGGCGTGTTGAAGATCATCTCGATCTCGCCCCGCGCGATCTTCGCGACGACATTTTCGGCATCTCCATCGGCGCCCGAAACCTTACTCACCAGGTCGACCTCTACCCCCGCCCGGCGGAGGACCTGAGCCGTTCCCCGGGTGGCCACCAGATGGAAGCCGAGGTCCTGCAAGCGTTTGGCCGGGAAGATGATCGAGCGCTTGTCCCGGTTGGCCACCGATACGAACACCGTGCCCTTGGTCGGGAGCACCACGCCCGCCCCTCCCTCGGCCTTGGCGAAAGCGAGCCCGAAGTTGGAGTCGATCCCCATGACTTCTCCCGTGGAGCGCATCTCCGGACCGAGCAGCATGTCTACGCCGGAGAAGCGATCGAAGGGCATGACCGCTTCCTTCACGGCAACGTGGTTGAGACCCTCGTGTCCGATCGAGCGCTGCGGGACCATCCCTTCGGCCCGGAGCTCGGCGAGGGTCGACCCGGTCATCACCCTGGCTGCAACCTTGGCAAGGGGAACGCCGGTCACCTTGGAGGTGAAGGGGATCGTGCGTGATGCTCTGGGGTTGGCTTCCAAGACCGAGACCTCTTCGTCCTTCAGGGCGAACTGCATGTTGATGAGGCCTCTCACCCCGAGCTCCCGCGCGATAGCTTCGGTGTGTTCGATGACCATCGCCACCTGGTCCTCCGCAAGGGTGAAGGGTGGCAGCGCGCAGGCAGAGTCACCGGAGTGGATGCCGGCCTCCTCGATGTGCTCGAGGACTCCGCCGACGTACAGCTCGTGTCCGTCGAAGACCGCGTCGCAGTCGACCT
This sequence comes from Actinomycetota bacterium, assembly GCA_051001455.1. Classification (GTDB taxonomy): domain Bacteria; phylum Actinomycetota; class CADDZG01; order CADDZG01; family WHSQ01; genus JBPCNH01. The sequence continues at coordinate 8,020 of JBPCNH010000031.1, read as the reverse complement.
CGATGGCGCCTTCCAGGAACCGGTCCACCAGCACCGGGTGCTCGGGCGATACCAGTACCGCGGTGGCCATGTACTTGTCGAGCGAGGACTCCTCGTAGACGATCTCCATCGCCCTGCCGCCCAGCACGTAGCTCGGGCGCACCAGGACGGGATACCCGATCGAGCGCGCGATGGCGCGAGCCGCCTCGGTGGAACGGGCCAGGCCGTTCGGGGGATGCGGGAGTGAGAGATCGGCGAGCAGCGCACCGAAGCGCTCGCGGTCCTCCGCTCTGTCGATAGCGTCGGCAGGTGTTCCGAGGATCGGCACGCCCGCCTCGTGCAGTTTGCGCGTGAGCTTCAGCGGTGTCTGGCCGCCGAGCTGCACGATGACGCCTTCGGGATTCTCGCGCTCGACGACGTTCATCACGTCTTCGAACGTGAGTGGCTCGAAATAGAGACGGTCGGAGGTGTCGTAGTCGGTCGACACGGTCTCGGGATTGCAATTCAGCATGATTGTCTCGAACCCTGCATCCCGGAGCGAGAACGCCGCATGCACGCAGCAGTAGTCGAACTCGATCCCTTGCCCGATCCGGTTCGGTCCGGATCCGAGGATGAGCACCTTGCGGCGATCGCTGTCTCTCACCTCGTCTTCTTCTTCGTAGGTCGAGTAGTGGTAGGGCGTTGCCGCATCGAATTCGGCTGCGCACGTATCGACTGTCTTGAACGTCGGCACGATCCCCCGGGCCCGTCGATGGACCCTCACCTCGCGCTCCGAGACGCCGATACTGGTGGCTACCTGCTGGTCGGAGAAACCCAGCCGCTTGGCCGAACGCAGCGTGTGATCGTCGAGGGCGCTAAGGCCGCTCATGCCGGTCAAGACCTTGCGCATCTCGGCCAGCCGGTCTACCTGATCGAGGAACCACGGGTCGATAGCGGTTAACTCGAAGAGGCGCTCGTGTGACATCCCGCGGAACAGCGCCTCCTCCACGGCATGGAGACGCCCTTCGCTCGGGTTGGCTAGCAGGTGCTCGAGCTTCTCGTCGCTCAGGTGACCGGCATAGCCGCCGAGCCCTGAGTGGTCCGTCTCGAGAGACCTGCATGCCTTTTGGATCGCCTCCACGAAGGTGCGGCCTATGGCCATGACCTCTCCCACGGACTTCATCTTGGTGCCGAGCAGAGGATCGGCCTGGGGGAATTTCTCGAACGCCCACCGGGGGATCTTGGCTACGACGTAGTCGATCGAGGGCTCGAAAGATGCCGGTGTCTTCTTGGTGATGTCGTTCGGGATCTCGTCGAGGGTGTACCCGACTGCGAGCTTAGCCGCGATCTTCGCGATAGGGAAGCCGGTCGCCTTCGATGCGAGCGCGCTGGAACGAGAGACACGCGGGTTCATCTCGATGACGACCCGGCGCCCGGTCTTGGGATGCACCGCGAACTGGACGTTCGAACCGCCGGTCTCGACGCCGATCGCACGCATGACCTTGGCGCCGTCGTCCCGCATGCCTTGGTACTCGACATCGGTAAGCGTCATCGCCGGAGCCACCGTTATGGAGTCGCCGGTGTGGATGCCCATCGGATCGAAGTTCTCGATCGAGCACACGACCACGACGTTGTCGTTGCGATCGCGCATCAGCTCCAATTCGAACTCTTTCCATCCGGCGATCGACTCCTCGAGCAGCACCTCGCCGATGGTTGATAGCCGCAGTCCCTCCGCGACGACCGCACGCAGCTCATCGGGGCCGCGCACCAAGCCACCCCCCGCCCCGCCGAGCGTGAAGGAGGGCCGCACGACCAGCGGGTAGCCCATCTCCTTGCCGAGCCTTAGCGCCTCGTCGATCGAGTAAGCGAAGGTCGAGGTCGGGAGGTCGAGGTCGGCCTTCTCCATCACCTCTTTGAACAGGCGGCGATCCTCGGCACGCCGGATCGCTTCGGGGGTCGCTCCGATCATCTCGACCCCGTTCGCTTCGAGAACACCCGCGCCGGCCAGTTCCATCGCTACGTTCAGGCCGGTCTGTCCCCCAAGGGTCGGAAGCAAGGCATCAGGTTTCTCCTGCTCGATGATCTTGGCCACGTAGTCGGCCGTGATCGGTTCCACGTAGGTCCCGTCGGCGAACTCGGGGTCCGTCATGATCGTGGCGGGGTTGGAGTTCACCAGGACGACCTCGTAACCCTCTTGGCGCAACACCTTGCACGCCTGGGCGCCGGAGTAATCGAATTCGCTCGCCTGACCGATCACGATCGGGCCGGAACCGATGATCAGGATCTTGTGGATATCGCTCCGTCTCGGCACTAGCTCTCCTCCAGTGAGGCGATCTCAACCCTGTTCCCGGCAGGGTCCCTCGTGAAGAAACGGCGCCGCCCGGGTATCTCGGCCGCCTGCTCGATGTGGCAGTCGGCGGATCGCAGGCGCTCGATCACGTCGTCCAGGTCGTCGGTGATGAGGCAGAAGTGGGCGACCTTCGGAGGATTGTGCTCGTCACGCGTCACATGCACCTCCTGATCGCCCACCTTGAACCACGCACCGGTAGAGGATGTGCCATCGGGCTTATCGAACGGCGTGAGCCCCAGGCAAGACTCGTACCACGAAACCACCTGGGCTTCGAGGTCCTCGGGGGTCGTCACATTGACGTGCTCGAGCCGCAAGATCTGGAACGTCATCAGCGCTTGACCGCTCCCTTTGCCTCGGCCTTGCGTTGACCTCGCTCTTTCTTCTTCTTCTGCCGCTCTCGCTTCCAGCGGGTGCTCCTGCGGTCACCTCGTCCCATCGATGCCTCCCTTTGTCGTACTCGGTCTAATGGTCCTGCCGACCCTACGCCCGCACCGAGTCGGCGGCCGGTTGGAATGTCGTCATGAGGTCTCGGAACTTGGCGAAGAGATAGCGGGAATCGTGTGGTCCGGGTCCCGATTCCGGGTGGTACTGAACGCTGTAGGCGACGCCGGGGACCTCGAGTCCCTCTACCGTCTGGTCGTTGAGATTGACGTGGGTTAGCCCGGCCGCAGAGCTGGCGATGCTGGCGGCGTCAACCGCGAAGCCGTGGTTCTGACAGGTGATCTCGATCCGGTCGCTGCCCGTCCACGCGACCGGGTGGTTGGCCCCCCGGTGGCCGAACGGCAGCTTGTAGGTGGCGCCACCAAGGGCCAGCGCCAGGATCTGGTGGCCCAGGCAGATACCGAAGATCGGCACGCGCCCGAGCAGCTGCTTGACGTTCTCGATGGCATATGTGACCGGCTCGGGATCTCCGGGACCGTTAGACAGGAACACTCCGTCGTAGCCCTCCGCCAAGACTTCTGCGGCGGGAGTCGCGGCCGGCAGAACCGTCACGTCGTTGCCGCTCGCGGTGAGGAGGTCGAGGATGTTGCGCTTCATCCCGTAGTCGTATGCAGCAACCTTGAACCTAGGTCCTTCGTTGCGTTCCAAGAGTTGGGCGGTGGGAGGAGCCGTCTCCGCGCCTGCGGCGTAACCGCTGGTCGCACGACGTTCGAGGTCTTCTATCGACCAGGTGTAGGGCTCGGTGGTCGAGACCTCGCGTACGAGATCGCGTCCCACGAGCGACGGAGCCGCTCGCGCCACGTCGATCAACTCACCTTGGTCGAGGATCTCGTTCGAGATCGCGCCTTGCATCGCGCCAGCCGTGCGGATGTGGCGCGTCAGGCGACGCGTGTCGATGTCCGAGATGCCGGGAACGCCGTGGTGTTGCAGGTAGCGGTCGAGTGAGTCCTCGGCGCGCCAGTTCGAATGACGCTCGCTCAGATCACGCACCGCGAATCCCGCCACCCACGGATGTATCGATTGGTCGTCGTGGTGATTGACGCCGGTGTTGCCGATCTGGACGCTCGTCATCGTCACGATCTGACCGTGGTACGAGGGATCGGTGAGGACCTCCTGGTAGCCGGTCATGCCGGTGTTGAAACAGACCTCCCCCGTGCGGGTACCCGGCGCGCCGAAACCTGAGCCGCGGAACACGGTGCCGTCCGCCAGCGCCAGTAATGCAGGTGGGCGAAGAGTCATGCCGGCACCTCGTGCATCGGCTTCCCGTCGGCCACCGTCTGCTTACCTCCGTAGAAGGTATGTACGACCTTGCCGTACAACGTGTGTCCGCCGAACGGGGTGTTCTTGCTCTTCGAGCTGAAGGCCGCGGGGTCGACCGTCCACCGGGCCTCGGGGTCGAAGACAACGAGGTGTGCCGGCGCGCCGGGCACGATCGGCCCGCCGTGGGCACTGAGCCCCAGCAGCGCGGCTGGCTTCGTGGACATCAGAGCGATCGCGTCCTTGAGCGACATATGCCCCGGCCGTACCAGGTTCGTGATCGCCAGTCCCAATGCGGTCTCGAGCCCTACTAATCCCGGCGGCGCGTACTGGAACTCCTGATCCTTCTCCTCGAGCGCGTGCGGCGCGTGGTCGGTAGCGATCGCGTCGATCGTTCCATCGGCGAGGCCGGCGATGATCGCAGTTACATCCGAGCCCGTCCTGAGCGGCGGGTTCACCTTGGCGTTTGGATCGTAGGTTTCGAGCACGTCGTCGGTTAGCGAGAAGTGATGTGGGGTCGCCTCTGCGGTCACGCGCAGGCCTTCAGCTTTGGCACGGCGGACCATGTCGACCGTCCCCGCGGTGGAGATGTGAAGCAGGTGCAGTCGGCATCCGGTGAGGCGCGACAGCGCGATGTCGCGGGCAGCCATCAACTCCTCGGCCTCGGCCGGGATCCCGCGCAGTCCGAGCGCCATCGAGCGATCCCCCTCGTGCATGTGGCCACCCGCGGCGAGAGCCGAATCCTCACAGTGTTCCGCGTAGATGCCGTCGAAGGCCACGAGATACTCCATGGCGCGGCGTACGAACAGCGAATCCTGGACCCCGTGTCCGTCGTCGGTGAACAACCGCACCTTCGCGTAAGAGCGCGCCATCTCACCGAGGTCCGCCATGACCGCGCCCTGCTGTCCTTTGCTCAGAGCACCGGCCGGGATGACGTCGACAAACCCCGCTTCCCGGCCGAGCGCCCAAACCTTCTCGACGATGGCGGCGTTGTCCATAACGGGGTCGGTGTTCGGCATCGTGCATATCGCCGTGTAACCGCCCGCCGCAGCCGCCGCCGAAGCAGACGCGATCGTCTCCTCGTCTTCGCGGCCGGGCTCGCGGACGTGGGTGTGAAGATCGACCAAGCCCGGAGCGACGACGAGCCCGGCCGCGTCGATCACACTGTTCCCTGCCGCGTCGAGATCCTTGCCGGTGGCACTCACCACCCCATCTTCGATCGCTACGTCGGTCACCTCATCGGTGCCCGAAGCGGGGTCTACAACGCGGCCACCTTTGAGCAGGAAGCCCATCAGGCGGCCTCCTCTTCGGAGCCCGGTCCCCCGAGCATCAGGTAGAGAAGGCTCATTCGCACCGCGAGTCCGTTGGCGACCTGGCCCAGGATGATCGAACGGGGCAGCTCGGATACATCGGCGGCGATCTCCACCCCGCGGTTCATCGGCCCGGGATGCATGACCAGCGCCTCGGGCTTCATCTTCGCGACCCGTGGCGAGTCGAGCCCCCATACGGCGGCGTATTCCCGCATGCTCGGGAAGAGCTGTTCGGATTGCCTCTCTTTCTGGACACGCAAGAGGTAGCAGACGTCGAGCTCGGGGAGGACGTCGTCCAAGCTGTAGGAGATCTGGGCACCCCAGCCTGCGGCCTGCGGCGGGATGAGGGTCGGCGGTCCGACGAGCGTCACGTTCGCCCCCATCGTCACGAGACCCTTGACGTTCGAGCGGGCGACCCGGGAGTGCAACACGTCTCCGACGATCGCTACGTTCAATCCCTCGAGGTCCTTGAAGTGCTCGCGCATCGAGAAGAGATCGAGCAGAGCCTGGGTCGGATGCTCGTGTGCGCCATCACCTGCATTGATCACGCTGGCCTTCACCCACTGCGACAACTGGTGCGGCGCGCCGGAAGAACCGTGCCGGACCACGATCGCATCGACCCCCATCGCCTCCAGCGTCCACGCGGTGTCTTTGAACGACTCGCCCTTGGAGACCGAGGACTTCGCGTCTGCAGCGAAGTTGATCACGTCGGCCGACAAACGTTTCGCCGCCAGCTCGAACGAGATCCTCGTACGGGTCGACGCCTCGTAGAAGAGGTTGCATACCGTTCGCCCCCGCAAGGTCGGCAACTTCTTGATCGGCCTGTCGGTCACCTGCCGCAACGAGTCGGCGGTATCGAGGATCTTGGTGATGTCCTCCGCGCTCAGCTGATCCATAGACAAAAGGTGCTTGATCATCCGGCACCTCCGGCCGGTTTCCGCTCGCTCCCGATCAGCACGGCGTCCTCGCCGTCGATCTCCTGTACCAGCACCTTCACGACCTCATCCGACGATGTCGGGAGGTTCTTGCCGACGTGGTCCGCCCGGATGGGCAGTTCCCGGTGCCCCCTATCGACGAGCGTCGCGAGGCGGATCGACCGGGGCCGCCCGAGATCCAGCACCGCGTCGAAGGCCGCTCGGATCGTGCGTCCCGTGTAGAGCACGTCGTCCACGAGCACCACGACCCGGCCGTCGAGGTCTCCGGGCACCGTCGTCGACTCGAGGCTCCGAGGGCTCCGCAGCGCCACGTCGTCGCGGTAAAGGGTCACGTCGAGAGCTCCCGAGGGGAGGTCGACGCCCTCGAACTCCGCGATCGCCTTGGCGATACGATCCGCCAGCGGAGCTCCCCGGGTACGGATACCCACGATGACGAGGTCTTCGGTCCCCTTGTTCCGCTCGACGATCTCGTGGGCGATGCGCACGAGCGCCCGGCGGAAGTCCTCGGGGCCCATGATCTTCGCCTTGAGCTGGAAGTCGCCTAGGTGGGCTTTGACCGCAGCAGCTGCGGCGTGAGATTCCGGCATCAAAAAACGCCTCCCCGGGCCGGGGAAGCGCAGATATAGGTATGCAGTAGCAAGCCAGCCGACTCCTTCTCGACCTCACAGGGCCGTCTTAAAGGGCGTTGGAGCCACGTTACCTCGTTGTCGAAACTCGCACAACCATCGTCGGTGGTTGATAACTCTCCTGGTCGGATGACATGGTGGCGTCATCATGCCCTTCCGAGTTGATGCCCTCCAGAAGATCCAGCGCGGCGTTTTATGGGCCACTACTTTCGCTTTCCCGGTCATCGTGCTCCCTGGAATCACCCACGATGAGTTCAAGGTGCCCAAGATGGCCCTGCTCCTTCTGGGGGTGGGAATAGCCGGGTCGATCTATCTCCTCCGTTTGGGACTCGGAACGGCCGAGCGGATCAACCGAAGGATGCTTGCCATCACTGGCCTATTGATCGCTTGCTTGTTCGTCTCGTGGGCTTTCTCGGACCTCAAAGAGTGGTCGCTCGTAGGCCAATATCTCCGCTACCAGGGCCTCCTCCCCTACATCCTCTTCGCCGTATACGGGGTGTTGATCGCCACGTCTTTCCGGGAGAGGTATCGCTCCATCGCGTGGGCGCTGGTGGCTTCTGCCGGCATGACGGGTGTGTATTCCATCGTCCAGGCGTTCCATCTTGACCCCCTATTCGTGTTCTCGACAGAGAGCCTCTTTCAGCAGGCCGCTTCTTCGATCGGACACCACAACTTCGCCGGGGCGTGGCACGCTATGGCCCTCCCGATCGCCGCTGGACTTTTCCTCACGGAGCGAGGACGCAGACGGGAGCTGGCCGCCGCGACTTGCATACCAATCACCCTTGGAGTGCTCTTCTCGTTTAGTCAGGCAGGGTGGGTGGCGGCTCTAGGCGGGGGGCTCGCATTGTCGGGGATGCTTCTAGGGAGAGCGCGACCGAGGCTTAGGACGGCCGGTCTTGTAGGCGCCGGCTCGCTGGGAATCCTGCTCGTAACCGTAGTGATGTCGGTGCTGGTATCGCCGGGAGCGCGCGGCTTTTTCGAAGCGAACGTGCAGTCCCGCGCGTGGGGTTGGCAGGCTGCCGCAGATTCATGGAGGTCCGCGCCCCCTTTCGGGCGCGGACCCAACACATTCGCACTGTTCTCCTCCCATCCCTCTCCTCCCAAAGAGCGTGTCAGAACACAGGCATACCTCAACGATCCCCA
>JBPCNH010000030.1:0-201116 GCA_051001455.1 Actinomycetota bacterium | reverse complement strand
CGCTACGAGCGCTCGAGCCTGATCGTGAGCTCCAACAAGACCTTCTCCGCGTGGACCGAGATCTTCGGTGACGCCGTGGCGGTCGCCGCCATGGTCGACCGGCTCGTCCACCACGCCGAGGTGATCCAGAGATCCTCGAACGCGTTCCCGTTCGGCTCTGCCGGAGACGCGGGGCTGCGGTCGACCTCGTCTTGGATCGACCGCAGCTATTCCGATCGCAGTTCGTGTTCACCGAGGTCCGCGGGCGGCCTGCGATCTTTTGGCAAACGCAGAAGACAGTTCGTAGCGCTAACCCTGGCGCCCGAGTTCCCAGAAGGCGGTCCATCCGAGAGCTTCACATCGTCATCGACACTCGAGAGCGCTACCCGTTCAGGTTCTCGAGCCGTGAGGTAACGACGTCACGGGCGGCGCTCGTCGCCGGTGACTACGCTGTCGGCGACCCCCAGCGACCGACCGCGGTCGTAGAACGCAAGACACTCGAGAACTTCGTCACCTGCCTCTCCGACGGCTCGCTCGCCTTTCAGATGCAGCGGATGAGCGAGATGCCGCTCTCGGCCGTTGTGGTCGAGGGCAGGTATTCCGAGCTGTTTCGGCTGCAACACGTTGATCCGTCGTGGATCGCCGACGTACTGGCGCGCCTCAATGCTCGCTATCCAGAGATCCAGGTGACCTTCGCCGACTCGAGGAAGTTCGCGGAGGAATGGACTCACCGTTTCCTTGCCACTGCGGCGGCCGACTCTCTCCAAGAGTGAAGACTTTCGATCGCAGGTTCAGGCGTGCTAGCCTTCATAAGACAAAGTCTTACAGGAGGGCTCATGGCAACCCCCAGGACGTTCACGATCTCGCTGCCCCCGAAGCTCGCGCGCCAAGTCGACAAGCAGGCTGCCGCTGAGGGCAGGACGCGCAGCGAGCTTTTCCGTGAGGCCGTGCGTCAGTACATAGCAAGGCGCGAGAGGTGGAGTCAGATCTTTTCTTATGGCGAAGGCATTGCCAGCGAGCGCAGCCTTACCCCGACGGATGTCGATCGGGCGGTGGCGGAGGAGCGCCGGAAACGAACGCGCTAGTTGCTCGTTCTCCTCGATACCAACGTCGTCATTTCGGCAATCCTGTTTGGTGGGGTCCCACGACAGATCCTTCAGGCGGCAGTCGTCGGCGAAATCGACCTGATCACGAGTCCACCTTTGCTTGCGGAGCTGGAGGGTGTGCTGACGCGAAAGTTTGGTTTTTCGGCTACAGCCGCAGCATCGACCCGGGCAGAGCTAGAGGGCATCGGTGAAGTTGTGGAGCCTGCCTCGGTCGAGCAAGTGACCAAGAATTCGGCCGACGACCTGGTCCTCGCCGCTGCAGTTGCAGGCGAGGTTGAAGTAACCGTTACCGGAGACAAGGAGCTACTCGCGATCGCGAGCTACGAGGGCATCCGGATCGAGTCCCCGGGGACGTTCAACGAAGGGTTGGAGAAGAGCACCTAACTGGACACATTTCGCTTTGTCTCGGCGCCCCTCCTGCGCCACCAAGCACAGCGCTCAGTGCAGTCTTCTTGCAAAGCAGGTGCTCTACCAATTGAGCTACCGCCCCTGGAGGACCAGCTTATCGGGTGAGGTCCCGTGCCTCTGCCTGGAGACTCACCATCAGGAACGAGACCTAAGGCAGGGAATATAGGCTCGCTTCGGACGTTCTCGGTGATACCGAACAGACATCTTCAGGAGGAAACAGTGGCGGATATCAAAGCGGTCGGTGACCACGATTTCAACGAGACGGTCCTGGCCAGCGATACGCCGGTCGTTGTCGATTTCTGGGCCGAATGGTGCGGGCCCTGCCGGCTCGTGACCCCCGAACTCGAGAAATTGCAAGCGGAGTATGAGGGCAAGGTCCGGGTGGTCAAACTGAACATCGACGAGTCCCCGAACGTGGCAGCGAAGTACGGGGTCATGAGTATCCCGACGATCGCCCTCTTCCAGGACGGTGACATCAAGGCCCAGGTCATCGGCGCCCGGCCTAAGGACGACATCGTTCAGGGCCTCGGCCTCAACTCCTAACCCTTACCAGGCCCATAGAAGAGCCGCCCACGGGCGGCTCTTTCGCTTCTCGAGGAGGAATCTTCCACTCCGGCGGGAATCTTGGTGGAACGAAAGCGACAAACCAACCACCAGGAGGTCAGCGATGCGATCCAGGTCCAGATTCATGGTTCTCGTACTAAGTCTCGCTTTGCCCGCCGGGCTCCTAGGTCCGGCCCAAGCCAGGGTGGCCGACGACCACACGGAAAACTTCATTCGCAAAGCTCAGGTCCCCATCAAGATCGACAAGGAACTGATGGCCGAAGGCTCCGACCTCGCATTTAAGGACGACCTTCTGATCGCCGGCACCTACCAAGGGCCCGCTATCTTCAAGATGACCAAGAGCAAGCCCTTCGTGAAACAGATCGGGTTCGCCTATTGCCCGGGTGGGCAGGGGGACGTTTCCGTCCTAGGCAACTACGTATTCCTGTCTGTCGACACGGCGCTCGTAGGCGAGACCTGCAGTGTCGAGGACACCACTGCCGCCGGAGCTCCTCAGTACGCTGCCGGTGACGGCTGGGAAGGCGTTCGGATCTTCGACATCTCGAACCCCACCCGCCCGCGCTGGGTAGCTTCCGTCGACGCCCCCTGCGGCTCCCACACGCACACCCTCTTGCCCGGCAAGAAGACGAGCTATCTCTACGTGAACTCGTATCCCATCAGCGGCCAAGGCTCCGACTGCAACTACGCGTCCCATCGGCAGGTCCAGATCATCGAGTTCCCTACCGCGAACCCCGCTAAGGCGAAGCTCCTCGACGAGACCATCGACGTCTCTCCCGCGCTCGGCTGTCACGACATCACGACGTTCCCGGACCGCAAGATCATGGCGGGAGCCTGCATCAACCAGTCGATGATCTGGGACATCGAGGATCCGACGAACCCCACGCTCCTTTCCACGATCTACAACCCGCGTATCCAGATCCACCACTCGACCGCGATGACCTGGGACGGTCAAGTTCTGGTGCTGGGGGATGAAACGGGCGGCGCGGCCGCCGGTGGGGGGCCCGGGCACAAGGATTCGCAGACGGGGGCGGCGTGGTTCTACGACGTGTCCGATCCCAGCAACCCGACGGAGCTCGGATCACACTCCTACCCGCGGACCCCGCAGCTCCCGGCAGGTCCTGGGGAAGCCGGACGCTCCAGATGGACCAACCACAACTTCAACGTGATCCCGCTGCGCAACAGTGACAAGTACCTGCTGGCTGTCTCCTACTACCTGGGCGGGATCGCGGTGGTCGACTTCACCGACCCGGCCAACACCGAGGAGCTCGCTCACTACGTGATCGATCCGGCAGAGGAAGGCCAGCAGGACACTTGGTCGTCCTACTGGTACAACGGCCGCATCTACACCAACGACTACCAATCCCGGATGGGCATCGGGGTCTACGAGTTCAAGGGCACTACCAGCCCGTCGACCACGCATTTCTTCCGGGGGGAGATGAACCCGCAGGTCCAGTTCGCGGGCAACCTCCGCCGCTAACCGAGTCGAGTACAAGCAGGGAGAGGCCCCGGGAACTAACCGGGGCCTCTCCTCGTTAGAATGCCCCGGCACAGTAGGGCCCATAGCTCAGCCCGGTTAGAGCGCGCCCCTGATAAGGGCGAGGCCGGTGGTTCAAGTCCACCTGGGCCCACAACGACACAGCCCCATAGCTCGGCCCGGTCAGAGCGCCGGGCGGGCGGGTGATCCGGGCGAGGCCGGTGGTTCAAGTCCACCTGGGCCCACAACGACACAGCCCCATAGCTCGGCCCGGTCAGAGCGCCGGGCGGGCGGGTGATCCGGGCGAGGCCGGTGGAATCGGAGTCCACCTGGGCCCACAACGACACAGCCCCATAGCTCGGCCCGGTCAGAGCGCCGGAAGAAACGTGAGGATCTCCTAGGAGGGTGGGGCGAAGAACTCGAGCGGCAGATTGTCCGGATCCCGGAACGACAGGCCGGATCCATAGGGTGCGTCCTTGACGCCACCATGGGCGATGCCGAGATCGTCGAGCTTCTTCTCCCACGACTCTAGATCGCTGCGGCTCCCAACCCCGAAAGCAACGTGATCCAGCCCGGTACGGAACTCGCTGAAATCTGGTTGGTCGTTGTCTTGGGGATGCGTGTGCAACCCGAACAGTGTGCCGCCGCCCAATGCAAAGACCGCGTGGTAGAACCCACCGGCGTCCTCGTCGAGGACGGGAGAGGAGTCAAAGAGCTTCGAGTACCAATCCCTGCTTCGATCGAGATCGGTGACGGTCACTGCAACATGCCCGATGCCGGGAAAATCAGCCACTGAAGTCCTCCTCTAGAAGAGCGGTTCAAGGAGCGTAGTTGCAATCTCTTCAAAGAAGCAATGGCTATCCGTCAACTTCTGCTTCGTCGTTGGACTCCGAAGGCGCGCCCATCGCGGTTAACGACCTCGGGCCGGCGTAGTGGCCGACGGAATCGAACCACCGCTTGGCATGAAGGCCGATCTTGAGGTCGATATCCGCGGCGACGATGCCCTCTTCGCCGTACAGAGGCCCGGCGATGATCTGTCCGTTGCGCGGATCCACGATCGCGGCTCCACCACGGCCGAAAACGGCGTCATCCGGTAAGTCTACGGGGAAATCGTCGGGGAAAGCCGAGCGTGGGATGTACTGCGGAGCCGAGACGACGAAGGCGCCCGATTCGATAGCGATGTGACGGATCGTCGCCAACCACCCATCGGAATCGTCGGCGGTGGGAGCGATCCAAAGCTGTACTCCTTGGCGGTAGATCGCGTGACGCGCAAGAGGCATGCGGTTCTCCCAACAGATGAGGCCGCCCACACGGCCCACCGGAGTTTGGATCACGTCGAGATCGTCACCGTCTCCGGGACCGTGAAAGAGGCGCTCGTGCATCGTCGGCATCATCTTGCGGTGTTTCCAGAGCACACCGTCGGGGCCCAACAGAACCAACGTGTTGTAGAGCGACCCCGGACGCTCGAGCTCGCGCTCGTTAACGCCGATAGCACAGTGGATGTCGAGCTCCGAGCAGGCCTCGACCAGACGATCGATGGCCGGTCCCGGGATCTCCACCGAGCTATGCCACAACCGCTCCCACATCTCGTCGAAGCCGTCGAAACGCGCCGCGCTATGAGCCCACCCCCCCGTCGGATAGAGAGAAACGAAGGTCTCGGGAAAGACCGCCAGCTGCACACCGTCCGCAGCGGCCTCCTTCAACAACCCCGCCGCCTTCTCGATCGTGGCGTCAGAATCCAAGATCACGGGCGTGGCTTGGACCGCGGCCACCCTCACAGTTCCGAAGGTTGGGGTCTGCATCGGCTATGCCTCTCGTTGGTTCTTTCTCACATGGCTGCAAGGCTCGCCGCGACCTTACTTGTCCCTTCCGCAGGCACTCACTGCAAGGAAATCAGCCCGCCGAGATCGACCAGCAGCCACTTGCATCCAGGAGACCTTGGACGAGACGGAGTGGCCCGCCCATTAGCGACGAGCCACTCCGTATCCGGCTTTAAAGAAGCCCTTGTTCCTCTAGGAATTCGCGGGCTACATCTTCAGGATCCTCGAGATCTACCGCCACACGAGCGTTCAATGCGGTGATGCCTTCGGTAGTGAGTGCAGCGCTCACCGCATCCAGCAGGCCCCGAGCTTCCGTGTCGACACCTGCGGTATTGATCAGGGGGGTGATGTTGTCCGCCGCTTGGAGACCCTTGTCGTCCTCCAACACCACCAAGTTGTTCTCTGCGATCAAAGGGTCGGTGGAGAAGAGAAGCGCCACGTCGATCGCTCCGGCCGTCAAGGCCTGAGATGTCGCGGCCCCATACTCGAGCGACTTGAAGTCGCCGAATTCGACGTCGTACACGTCCTTCAGACCCGGGATGCAGAAAGGTCGATCCGGACATTCAGCAGGGCCCCCGAGGGTCATGTCGCTGGCCACCGCCTGGAGATCGCTTACCGACGTCAAGTTGAACTCCTCGGCCACGTCAGGCGTGACGACGAAAGCGTTCGTGTCGACAGCGTCGGAGGGCTCGAGGATCTCGAGTCCCATCGCACTCAGAGGTTCCTCGAGGGCAGCGACCCCCCCGTCGAGGTCAGAAGCGGTCGCATCCTCATCTACGAAGGCCAGCAAGCTCGCCACGTATTCCGGTGAAACGTGGATGTTCCCGGATTCCATCTCCGGGAGACGAACCTCTCGTGATTGCAGATCCAGCTGACGATCCACCGAATAGCCGGCGTTCTCGAGGACCTGCGCGTACATCTCGCCCACGATCTGTGCCTCGGGGAAAGACTCCGAACCTACTGTCAGCGAACCTTTGGCCTCGCCGTCGCCGGCGCTGCCTTCATTACCGTCTCCACCCGATCCGCCGCAGGCAGCCGCCATGACCGACAGCGCCAACAGGATCGCCCCGAAGACGTACTTGCGGGATTCCCGCATGGGTCACTCCTCCGTTCTCTCCGAGGGAGGTCTCCTTCCTCCCTAGCCGACACACCCTAAGCCAGGCAGGCGAGGGAGCAAGAAGTCGATGACGATTCCCGGGTCAAGCTGGTCTAGCCGGTTGCACGGGCTCGATCGGGCGCGCTGTCGTTCGCCGCTCAGAACGGGTGCGGGGGCGTACGGCCTTCTCGCAGAAACCGAGTGCCAGCTCGGCCCCTACTGCGAGCGCGGCGACAAGGATCGCTCCGGCGAGGATCAACGGCCTGTCATTGCGGGCGAAACCGTCCACTATGAACCGGCCCAACCCTCCTCCCGCCGTGATCGCGGCGAGGGTAGCGGTAGCGATCACCTGCACCGTGGAGGTGCGCAGACCAGCGACGATGAGGGGCAGAGCCAAAGGCAGCTCGAGGCGTACGAGGATCTGTCGCCCGTTCATCCCCATGCCACGCGCCGCCTCGACCGTGTCCCGGTCCACCTCACGGACGCCTACGTAAGCATTGGTGAGGAGGGGAGGGATGGCCAGGAAGAAGAGCGCGACGAAGGCGGGCCAGAACTCGAACGAGATCCTCAGCCTAAGGGCAGCCGTGAAGGCAAGTGCCAGGATCGCGAAGGAAGGAACGGCGCGCCCGAGATTCGCCACGGTGACAGTGATGAACTCGAATCTGCGCTTGTGCCCGATGTAGATCCCTAGGCCCAAGGCCGGAACCGACGCAGCCAAAAGAGATGAGACACAAAGCACCAGGTGTTCGAGCAAGCGGGTCGAGATAGCCCCTGAGCTCTTCAAACCGACCTCGGGTGACCAACTTGCCGGGTCGAAGAGAAGACCGAGCGCCTCCGTCAGGATCTCCATGTCAACCGGCGCTCTTGCGCGCCCAGGGCACGAGTTTTCGTTCGGCCACTAGCAAGAGCAGATCCAGAACAGTCGCGATGATGATCGCCAAGCCGGCGCCCAGCAACGTCAGAGTGGATGCTTGACTACGGATCCCTCGGAGGATGAAAAGCCCTACGCCACCCTGGCCAACGATCGCGCTCACCGTCACTAGCCCCACGGTCGTAACCGTGGCGATCCGTATCCCTGCGGCGATGACCGGTAGCGCCAAAGGAAGCTCGACCTTCCATAGAAGCTGGCGTTCGCGCAACCCCATGCCGCGCGCAGCTTCTTTCACATCGGCGGGGACAGCCCTCAAGCCCGCCACGATGTTGCGAATCAAGATCAACAAGGTGTAGGAGACGAGAGGAATGACCGCCGTTAACGTAGTGAGCCCGGTGTACGCCCGCAGGAAGGCGAAAACCGCCAGGCTCGGGATCGTGTAAAGGATGCCGGTAACCCAAGTGATGGGTGGATAGGTCCACCTATATCGGAAGGCCAGGAGCGCTAGCGGGCCCGAGATAAGCAGGCCGATAGCCACCGCCAGGAATGTGAGCTTCAGATGCTCGACTGTTTGGGTCCCGATGTCGTCGAGATGGCTCCAGACGTAATCCCAACGGAACAACCCACTCACGAGACGATCTCCTTGGAGATCCGCTCGAGGGTGAGTATCCCGCGGAAGCGCTGACCTTCCTCGACCACGACTGCGACGTTCGTGTGAGAGGTCACCACCGAATCAAGCGCTTGTCGAAGGGAGTCCCTCGAGGTGACGTACGCGCTGAACGGCTTCACGGGCGCTTCCCCAACCGTGGCTGCACCGGCAAGGTCCGAGCGCCCCGCCCACCCGAGAAGCTCTCCGTCCTCGACCACGCTCACCCAATCGGTGCGAGCAGCCTCCATCTCTTCGAGGGCCTTGCTCACCGGGTCCGAAGGGCGGGCGACCGGACCGGGCTCGACCTCGATGTCTGCAACCCCGAGCAACGCCAGGCGCTTCAGTCCTCGCTCCGCTCCTACGAAACCCTCAACGAAAGCAGACGCGGGGGCACGCAAGATCTCCTCGGGCGATGCGAACTGCTCGAGCTTGCCACCGACGTTGAGGATCGCGATGCGATCGGCCATCTTGATGGCCTCGTCGATGTCGTGGGTGACGAAAACGATGGTCTTACGCAACCGCCGCTGGATGGCCAAGAACTCTTCCTGCAGTTTGCCGCGCACGATCGGATCGACGGCCCCGAACGGCTCGTCCATCAACATCACAGGAGGATCGGCCGCAAGAGCGCGCGCGACTCCAACCCGTTGGCGCTGGCCTCCGGAAAGCTCGGCGGGGAAGCGCTTCAGCAGACCGGGGTCGAGATCGAAGATCCCGAGGAGCTCCAACGTGCGCTCTCGTGATCGCTCCTCGTCCCATCCGAGAAGCCCCGGGATCGTGACGATGTTCTCCGCGATGGTGCGGTGCGGCATCAAACCGATGCTTTGGATCACGTACCCGATGTTGCGTCGCAATTCCACCGGATCTTGCTGCATGACATCGGTGCCACCCAGCTCGATCACACCCGACGTGGGTTCAACCAAACGGTTGATCATCTTCATCGTGGTCGTCTTGCCACATCCCGACGGCCCTACGAGCACCACCGTTTCCCCGTCAGAGATCTCGAGGGAGAGGTCATTCACGGCCGGCGCGCCGGGACCGAACCGTTTGGTCACGTTGCGAAGCGAGATACTGCCGCGCCCCTCCACCTCGGTCCGCTCCTTGGAAAGCACTAGGCGTCAGAGTGGGCGTAGCCTCCGGCTACTGCTCGCGCTCCACGAAAGTCAGGTCGATGCCGCCGATCAGATCAGCGATGACGTTGTAGAGGAAGGCCAACAGCACGTTGACGATCGCTCCCACCACCACCATCGTCAGACCGATCAGGAATGCCCATCTCTCAACTAGGCCGAGGCTGATATCCACCGCCTCCCACAGAACCAGACTTTGGCCGAGGGACTCGGCGGCCTCGAACAGCCCGAGAGACTCGAGAAAGCTGTAAAAGAGCGCCACCGCAACCAGCCACAGGACCAAGAAGACGAGATAGAAGACCAGCGAAACCTTCAACACGCTCAGCGGGTCTATGTGACGCAGGCGGCGCTTCACCCGACGGGTAGGGGCTCGCCTCTTGCGGGTCTGGGAGCTCGGACGAGCGTCCCCGGGTGAAGGTCGAGATGAGCGGCTCTCGGCGCTCTCGGGAGACCGCTCCCTCGATCTCAGCCGGTCGGCCTCAGAGGGCAGCGGCGAATCGAGAGGGCCGAACAAGGACGAGCCTGTGCTGGACTCCGGCGTGATGTGCCCTCCGGAGGCCGATCGTGACTCACCCTCCGGGTTCCACGCGCCCGGTTGATCTTCGCTACGCGACAAGCGCTCTCCCTGGTCGTAGTTCGGATAAGTATGGACGAAAACAGACGAATTGCCTGTTACCTAGGTGGGTAACTGCTCTTGACCATCACCCGTCTCCAGTTCCCCCACTACCGGTGCAACCGCAGAGATCTTGGTTCCGGCCGCGAGATTCATGATCCTTACGCCGGTCGCGGGACGACCCTGACGAGAGATCTTGTCGACCGTCATCCTGATGACGACGCCGGAGTCCGAGATGAAGAATGACTCTGCGCCGGGCTTCACGACGTGAGCGCCCACCAACTGTCCGCGCGTCTTGGTCACCTTCATCGCGATAACGCCCTTCCCCGCGCGGCCCTTTTTAGGGAACTGCGGCAACTTCGTGCGCTTCCCGTAGCCGGCTTCGGTGACGATCAGCATGTCCGCATTGTCATCTTGCATCACATCGCAGCCGATGACTTCGTCATCACCGTCTAGCTTGATGCCGATGACCCCCGTAGCAGTTCGCCCCATGGAGCGCACGGTGCTTTCAGAGAAGCGGATCGCTTTCCCCTTTCGCGTCACGAGCAGGATGTCGTCGTTGCCTGACGTGGGTTTAACTCGAACGACCTCGTCACCCTCCTTGAGGTTGAGGGCGATGATCCCCTCCTTGCGGGAGGAGTCGTATTCACGGAACGGGGTCTTCTTGACCATGCCGTTCTTGGTGGCGATCAAAAGAAACTTGTACGACTCGTAGTCGCGCGTGTCGATCACAGCCGCCACTTTGTCCTCGGACCTCATCGGGACCACATTTACTACGGCGGTTCCGCGTGCGGTGCGGTCCCGCTTGGGGATCTCGTGCGCCTTGATGCGGTAGACACGGCCCGTATTCGAGAACAGCAGCAGGTAGGCATGCGCTGTGGTCGTGAGCACGTGCTCGATGATGTCACCCTCTTTGAGCGTCGAACCCTTGACGCCGCGACCGCCGCGACCTTGCTTGCGGTAAGTATCGGAAGGAACGCTCTTGATGTACGAGTCGCGCGTGATGGAGACGACGAGGTCCTCGTCCGCGATCAGATCCTCGATATCGAAGTCGCCCTCGTCCGGAACGATGCGCGACCTCCGCGCGTCCCCGAACCGCTCTCTCACCTCGGTGAGCTCGTCTCCGATTATCTTCAGCACTTTGGTCGGGTCGTCGAGGATCGACTGAAGCCCTGCGATGGTCTTCTGAAGCGCCTCGTACTCCTCGCGGATCTTGTCCTGCTCGAGCCCCGTCAGCCGCTTCAAAGGCATGTCGAGGATGTGTTGAGCCTGGATCTCGGACAACGAGAACCGCTCGATCAGTCCGTGGCGCGCCTCCTCGGTATCGGAGGCCGCCCTGATGAGTGCGACGATCTCATCGATGTTGTCGAGGGCGATGATCAGCCCCTCGAGGATGTGAGCTCGCTCCTTCGCCTTGCGCAGACGGAACTTCGTACGGCGTCCGATCACCTCGATCTGGTGGTTGATGTACGCCTCGATGATCTCGGCGAGGTTCAAGGTGCGCGGAACGCCATCGACGAGAGCCAGCATGTTCATGCCGAAACTGTCCTGCAGTTGCGTCCGCTTGTAGAGGGAGTTGAGAACGACCTGTGGAACCGCGCTCCTCTTCAGATCGATGACCACGCGCATACCGCCCCGGTCGGACGACTCGTCGCGGATATCCGCTATCCCTTCAAGCCGGTTGTCCTTAGCGGAAGCGACCTCGGCGATCTTCTCCTGCAAACGTGCCTTGTTGACTTGATAAGGGATCTCGGTGACGACGATCCGGGGATTGCCTTTCGGGCCCTCCTCGATCTCACAGACCGACCGCATCTTCACCGAACCACGGCCCGCCGTGTAAGCGTCCCGGATCCCCTGCGTCCCGAGGATCAGAGCCCCGGTCGGGAAGTCCGGTCCTTTGATGTGGGACATGACGACTTTGAGCATCTCTTCCTTGTCGTTGATGATGTCGGGGTTGGCCAGAACCGCCAACACGGCATCCACGACCTCGTTGAGGTTGTGAGGAGGGATGTTGGTTGCCATGCCCACGGCGATCCCGCTCGAGCCATTGACCAGCAGGTTCGGAAAGCGCGCCGGCAACACCAAAGGCTGCATCTCGTAACCGTCGTAGTTGGGACCGAAGTCAACGGTTTCCTCGTCGATGTCGCGCAGCATCTCCATAGACAACTTCGACAAGCGCGCTTCCGTGTTGTGGCTGACGAACCCATTAGTGATAAACGCGTGATCGTCTGAGTCGATCCGCAGGGAGTAAACCTCTTGCAGACCCGAGTCCTCTACGGAAGCAACCTTGGCGAAGTAGTAGCGTCCGTCGACGAGAGGCTCCACCACCAGACGAGCCTCGGCAGGAAGTTTCTCAAGGATTCCCTGCCCATCCCGTTCCCAGCGCTCGATCGGATCGATGTTGTGTTTGACCAACCACTCGCGATTCTTTGGCGTGTTTGGTTCAGAGCGGATGTACGAAGCGATGTACGGCACGTGATCACTCGACATAGCAGAGCTCGTGAGGGGGATGGTTGCCAGATCGGCGACCAGCTTCTCCTGCTTGCGGCCCCAGAACCCAACCCTCTGAGCGAAGAGCCTGGCGTCACGCCGGTCGGTGATGACCACTTTGATCTCGCCCCGGGTCGATACGCATTGACGGCTAATGACACCGAACTCCAACAGAAGCTCTTGGACCTCTTGAGCGAGGCCGAAACTGCGGGTCGAGTACGAGACCTGGATCGTGTTACGCCCGAGCAATAAAGACGAGCCGTCGCCCTCGAACATCGCTTGAAGAAACACCCTCTTCATGGCAGGAGAACCATTCCAGATGATGTCCGGGATGAAGCTATCTTCGCTACGACTGCGAAGAAGAGAGGCGAGGACGCTCCGCTGGACGTACCCGACTTGCTGAACGTCCAACTCGTGAAGAAGACGACCCGAGCGGACCGTGCGGCTATATACGTAGCGAGGCCCACCGACGACTGAGTCGTAAGCCTCGAGAACCGCATCGAAGAACTGCTTATCGAGATTGTTGAAGCCGGCTCGCTTTTCGGAACAGAACCCTTCAGAGATCCAGGCCCCGAGTAGCAGCGCCGTATCGCTTTCAGATGACGTGAGCTCGCCACACTCCTCGTGAGGCGTGCGCAGCATGGCGACATAGGTGCCCTCTTGCACCTCGGAAAGGAGCTGCCATTGCAGCATCGGAACGCCGGCAACGGGGACCAGGCAGAGAACGGGATGGTTGTGCGTCCCGGCCACCTCGTATCCCTCAGAGGTGCGGATCCGAATCGTTGGCTGCCAGCCCGAGTTGAAAACCTTCGAAGCCGGAACGGGATCGCCTTTTCTCCCGACCACCTTGAGGTCGACGTCAGCTTCGGAATCCTCCATCAGGTTGGCGACGTTCTCGATCCGAGGAGAGCCTCCCGGCATCCGAACCCGTACTTCGCCAGCTACGCAGTACCTCATGGCGGCTGGTGCGTCGCCGTCGATCGATCCGAAGTTTCCTTGGCCGTCGATCAATAGGTAGCGCGTTGAAAAGTCCTGCGCCAGGCGTGCCATCGCGTCATAGATCGCTTGGTCGCCGTGGGGGTGGTACTTCTTCATCACGTCACCCACGAGGGCGGCACACTTACGGAACGGACGGTCTGGACGAAGCCCTGCTTCGAGGGCGGAGAACAAGATGCGGCGATGCACCGGCTTCAGCCCATCGCGCACATCCGGCAGCGCGCGACTGACGATGACCGACATCGCGTACTCGAGGAAAGACTGCTGCACCTCGTCTTCGATATGGACCTGATCGACATGACCGCCCGCGTCTTCGGGCAGGCGGTTCTGGAATGGCTCGTTGTTAGGAGTCATTGACGGTCACCTCTAGATGTCTAGGAATCGCACGTCTTTGGCATTCCGCTGGATGAATCCCTTACGGGCGTCGACGTCTTCGCCCATGAGAGTGCTGAAGATCTCGTCCGTGAGGGCCGCGTCCTCCATGGTCACCTTGAGAAGAACCCTGTTGTCCGGATCGAGGGTCGTCTCCCACAACTCCGACGGGTTCATCTCGCCGAGGCCCTTGAACCGAGAGGCCTCTATCTTCCCGCCGGAGTTGGCGGCCTTGAAGACATCGAGCTCATGCTCGCCACGGAAGTAATGAACCTTGCCCTTGTAAGGCACCCGATAAAGCGGAGGAGCGGCTACATACACGAACCCGTGCTCGATGAGAGCGGGCATGTAGCGGAACAAGAAGGTCAACAGGAGCGTCTTGATATGCGATCCATCGACATCCGCGTCGGCCATCGAAACGATCTTGTGATAGCGGCACCGATCGATGTCGAAATCTTCTCCGATACCGGTACCGATCGCAGTGATGATGTTCTGGATCTCTTTGTTCTCTAGGATCTTGCCCAAGCGGGCACGTTCGACATTGAGGATCTTGCCGCGCAAGGGGAGGATCGCCTGAAATTCTCGAGCGCGCGCTTGCTTGGCACTACCGCCGGCAGAGTCACCCTCGACGATGAATAGCTCAGCCTCATGAGGATCCCGGGTCTGGCAGTCGGCGAGCTTGCCCGGAAGGCTCGAGGACTCCAGAAGAGATTTCCTGCGAACTACATCACGCGCCTTGCGCGCCTCGATGCGAGCGCGCTGCGCAGCCACGGCCTTGGTACAGATCTGGCGCGCTTCAGAGGGGTGCTCTTCTAGAAACTCTGCGAACTTCTGGTTCATCGAAGTCTCGACGAAAGAACGGATCTCGGTGTTGCCGAGCTTGGTCTTCGTCTGTCCTTCGAACTGAGGCTCTCGCAGACGAACCGAAACGATCGCAGTCAGGCCCTCGCGGCAGTCCTCGCCCACCAGCGGATCATCCTTCTCTTTCAAGAGGCCCTTGCTCTTGGCATAGGAGGTGATGACCCGCGTCAGAGAGCGGCGGAATCCCTCTTCGTGCATCCCACCTTCATGGGTGTTGATGTTGTTGGCGAAGGTGTAGACGGATTCGGTGAAGGTGGTCGTCCACTGCATCGCTATCTCGACCTCGTGCGTCTCGGCTTTGGCCTCGAAGTACACGACCCGCTTGTTCGCCGCATCGCGGCTCGAGTTCAGATGCTTCACGAAGTCGATGATCCCGCCGTTGTATTTGAAGGTGTCTTCGACGTCCTGCTCGCGATGATCAACCAGTCTGATCTCGAGGCCCTTATTCAAGAACGCCATCTCGCGCATGCGTTGAACCAACGTGTCGTACTTGAACTCGACCCCTTCGCTGAAGATGGTGTCGTCGGGCCAGAACGTCACGGTGGTGCCGGTGCGCTTCGCCGGCTTGATCGCCTTCAGCTTGCCCTGAGGCTTGCCCCGTACGTACTCTTGATGCCAGAGCTTGCCGTCCCGGACGACGTCGACCTCGAGGCGGCTGGAGAGAGCGTTGACCACCGACACGCCGACCCCGTGGAGTCCGCCGGAAACCTGGTACCCGCCGCCTTCCTGGTTGAACTTTCCACCCGCATGCAGGGTCGTCAGTACGACCTCCACCGCCGCCTTCCTGGTCCCCTTGACGTTGTCCACAGGGATCCCTCGGCCGTTGTCCGAGACCCTGCATCCACCGTCCGCCAACAGATCGACCACGATGCGGTCACAGTGTCCGGCCATCGCCTCGTCGACCGCGTTGTCCACGACCTCATAGACCAAGTGGTGGAGGCCGCGCAGACCGGTGGACCCGATGTACATACCGGGTCGCTTGCGAACGGGGTCGAGACCCTCGAGGACCGTGATCTGCTCGGCGGTGTACTTGCTGGGATCGGTCTTGGTGGCGGGCACGGTTCGTTTAGCGGTCATATCTCCCTACAGGTCGCGCTGGCGGAGTAAGCGGTGCTCTTAAAGGTCTCCCGGAGGCCGTCTGGCCGGTGCGAAAAAGGCTCCAGAAAGGGGCCGAACAGCTAGGAGCCATCCCCACAAATAATAGCATCTACCTGCCCATTTAAGCGGAGGCGGCGGCTCACGAACCGCGCCCGAAACGCCTCTTCCAGGCGGCCCGCGCGGCGGCCAAAGCACTCAGCGGATCCGGCGCCTCCACGGTCCGCGAAGTCTGGTCGGGACGGCCTTCCTGAACGTCAACATGCGCCGTTCGGCGCTCTGCCTTCGGTTTACCGGGGCCGGTCCAGACCCGGACCTCCGTCACGAGCCGGCAACCGGCCACCTCGTTCGCCTTCAACGCTATCTGCCGTCCGAGGTATCCGATCTCGGTAGCCCAGGTCGGGGAGTCGGTCCGAACCTTCAGCACGCCGTTACGCAGCGACGTCGGCTCGGCATGAGCAGCCACCGCCTCGCCCACGATCTCGGGCCACTTCTGCCACACGAGCCCGGTTTCGACGGCCGCGTCCAATCCCAGCTTGCGGCCCACCCCCGGCAGCAGATTCTTCAATGATTCGGGCTCATGACGGCGGCCTTTCATCTAGGAACCTGCCGTGGTCGCTCGTCCGGCGCTTACGTGGAACGTCCGCTCCGCATGGACCGAGGCCCAAGAATCGACCTCGGCTGAAGAAAGGATCGTCTGCCCCACTCCCCGTACCGCGTCCCGCAACCACTCCCGGCGGCGCGGGTCGAGCTCGGAGAAAACGTCGTCCAGGAGCAAGATCGGACTTTCAAGAAGTGCTTCCGTCAACAGGTCGTGCTCTCCAAGCTTCAAAGCCAGGGCCGCCGTTCGCTGATCTCCTTGCGAGGCGAAGGTCCGAGCATCGAGAAGGGGGCCCTCGCCGGAGCGCAATAAGACCAGCACGTCGTCCCGACCGGGTCCGGTCAGGGAGACCCGCCGCTCGAGCTCCGCAGTCCGCAGCTGATTCACCCGCGCGCGCAAGGCCGCGCTCAGAACCGCTTCGTCGATCTCGTCAGGGGCTGCCAGCGCCGCTGTGGACACATCCTCGGGGATCCACGAGCTCACGTAGGACAGCTTCAACAAGCCGGCTCCCGCCACTTCTTTGTAGCGCCGGTCGGCGAAGGGGATGAGACGAGCCAACGCTTTCAAGCGGGCTGCCGCAACAGCCGCGCCGGCCACGAAGAAAGCTTCGTTCCAAACCTCCAGGGATCCGACCATGGATGCAGGAGGGTCGGGCTTCGGCAATGACCGCAACAAGGCGTTGCGCTGTTTCAGAACCTTCTCCCACTCGCGGCGCAACGAATCTTGTGAAGGTCGCAGTTTCACAACAAGATCGTCGAGAAACCTACGGCGTCCATCAGGAGAACCTTTCACGAGAGACAGCTCGTCGGGTCCGAAGAACACTGTGACCGGCAACCGGCCCAGCGCCTTGGAGCGTTGTACGGCGTTCTTGTTGATCAACAGTCGCAAAGCTCGCTTGGGCCGAAGCTCCATGTCGATCTCGATCGGACGGTCACCCCTGGTCACTCGTGCGTGCAGGAAAGCCCCGTCCGATCCTTCCTTGATGAGGGTTCCATCGGGCCCCCGTGGCGATCCCAGTCCACTTAGGCAATAAACCCCCTCGAGAAGGTTCGTCTTGCCCTGAGCGTTGCGGCCCACCACGAGGTTCAGGCCTTCAGCGAACTCGATCTCTTGGCGCTCGTAATTACGGAACGTCTCTAAGACGAGGTCGTTGACCTGCACCTCTTACGAGAGCCGAACCGGCATCAAGAGATAAGTGAAATCGGTTTCGTTCTCGCCACGCAAGATGGCCGGTTTCAACCCGTCACCGACTTCAAGAACGATCCGATCCGACTGAACCACGGACGCTCCGTCATGGAGGAAATTGGGATTGAACGCGATCACGAACGGCTCGCCCTCATACTCCGCGTCGATGATCTCTTGCCCCTCACCGACATCGGGTGTGTGTGCCGAGACTTCGAGCTCGTTGCCCAAGCTGAGTTTCACCGGCAAATTGTTCTGCGCTAATAAGCCGACGCGTTTGGTGACCTCGAGCAAAAGCTCCCTATCTACGGTCAGTGCGTTCACGTAGCCTTGGGGTAGCAGCTGCTTGTAGTTAGGAAACTCTCCTTCGATGAATCGAGAGCCGATCACAGCCTCACCGGCGCCTGAAGTCGCTTCCGCGTCCGGTGAAACGGCGAAAGCAACGAGATTCTCTTTGATCGTCACCCTGACGGTATTGGTGACACCCTGTAGGGACCGCACTAGCTCCGACAGGGTGCGGGAAGGCAGGACCACCCGCTTGGACTCGGCCGGTCCACCGGTCACGTCCAGCTGGCGTACAGCCAAACGATAAGAATCGGTAGCTGCCAGAGTGAGCGAGCCGGCTTCAACCTCCCACAGAACCCCGGTCAATACTTGACGGCTCTCGTCACCGGAAGCGGCTCTCACGACCTGCGACAGCGCGATGGTCAGCAGCGGAGCGGCGACCTCGATCGAAACCACATCTCCATCGGTACCCGTCTCTTCGATAGGCAGCGCGGGGTAATCCTCGGGGGCAAGAGACTTAACGCGGAACTGTCCGCGTCCTGAACCGATCTCAACCTCGCCTTCACCCGCCACGACCGACACCTGTCCGGCTCCAAGACTCCGAGACATCTCGCCGAACAGCCTGCCGGGAACGATCGCTCGACCGGGTTCATCGATACCAGCCTTGAACGAAGTCTCCATCGTGAGCTCGAGATCGGTGGCCGCCAGTGTCACGGTTCCACGATCGGTGGCTTCGATCTTTAGGCCAGACAACACCGGCAACGTGGCCCGGTTGGAGATCGCCCGGGAAGCGAATTGCACAGCTTCGAGCAGGTCGTCTCGTTCGCAACGAAACTTCATGACATGCCTCCGATCGGTACGGCCTTTCGGCCCCAAACTTTACGTGGTAGATGTGACGGGTTCTTCTGAAGAAGGTTCTTCTGTTTAAGGCTCCTGGTTCTATAAAGACCTATATCTAGTGGTACTCGTACTAGGGCCTGTTCAATCTGGGGATAACCATCAAAAGCGCAGGTAGGAGCCGGTGTGGTGCTGGGGGAAACGCGCGCGCTGTTCGGTGGAGGATTGTCGAGTGATGCCGCGAAATAAATCACATCGTTCGGTTCTGCACGTTCCCCAAGGGTGCTCAAGACGTTATCCACGGGCAGCCTGTTGGCGAACCCGGGTGGTCAACTCTTTGACCTGGTCAAAGGCACTTTGACGATCGTGCATCAGTTCCCGAATCTTATTGTTGGCGTAGATAACTGTGGAGTGGTCTCTGCCACCGAACTTCTTCCCGATGTTCGGGAGCGAGAGATCCGTGAGCTCACGGCAGATGTACATGGCGATCTGGCGTGCGGTAACGAGAGGACGCGATCGGCTGGATGAACAGATCTCTTCCGGGGTCACGTCGAAGTAATCGGCGGCTACCGAGATAACGAGATCTGCCGTAACCCGAGCTTCGTGACCGTCCGGTAAGAGGGATTGCAACACGTTCTGCGCCAGTTCGAGACTGATCTCAGATCTGGTGAGCGACGAATACGCCACCACGCGGATAAGAGCACCTTCCAACTCGCGGATGTTCGTCTGGATGCGAGAAGCGATGAAGGACATGACTTCAGCAGGAACATCGAGGCGCTCTGTCATCGCCTTCTTCTGCAAGATCGCGAGACGGGTCTCGAGATCGGGAGGCTGGATGTCTGTTATCAGGCCCCACTCGAACCGGGTGCGTAACCGCTCTTCTAGTGTCTGGATCTTCTTTGGCGGCCGGTCCGATGTGATGACGACCTGACTTTTTGGATGCAAGGCGTTGAAGGTGTGGAAGAACTCCTCTTGGGTTCGCTCCTTGCCTTCGAGGAATTGGATGTCATCGATCAACAACAGATCGGCCACCCGGTACCGACGGTGGAACTCGGGGATGGACCGGCTTTGGACCGCGATGATGAAATCATTCGTGAATTGCTCGGTGGATACATAACGGACGACCGAGCCAGGAGATGTCTGACGAACGTAATGGCCGATGGCGTGCAAGAGGTGAGTCTTTCCGAGCCCCGCTTCGCCGTAGATGAACAGAGGGTTGTAAGACTCCGCCGGCGCTTCGCCAACGGCCAAGCAAGCTGCGTGAGCGAAGCGATTGGACGATCCGATGACGAAAGAGTCGAAGGTGTATTTGGGATGGAAGCGCGGGACCTCGTGGTGGCCACCCTGACCGGAGACCGGTGAGGAAGGAGCGGCCGCGGGGGCCGTTGAGGATTCGGCCTCCGTCTCTTGCTCGGCCAGAGATGGATCGATGACGAGGGCGATGGCGAGAGCCTTGCCGGTTGCTTCTCCGACCACGGCGTGGATGTCCTCTAGGTAACGCCCCTCGATCCATTCCTTAGTGAAGTGACTCGGAACCGCTAGGACGAATGAATCTCCGTCGAGGCCTACCGCTCGGCATCTCCCGAACCAGGTCGTGAAACTGCCCTCGGACAACCTGGCTCGGAGTTTCTCGGCGGCTTGCTCCCACAGGGGGGCGATCTCGACAACCGGTTCCGGATCTCGCTCGCCGCCCTCGTCGTTGCTGATCTCGTTCCCGGCGCGCGTATATACAGATCCCTGCACCCTGCTCCCCCTTTTCCACCGGTTTTCAACACCGGTGTTGGTAGTACCGACCCCAACAATCGTGGATCCGAAACGGCCTTGGTCCACTCCGTGCTACTGGTAAAAGTGGGTCTGACCTGCACCTTTGTATTCATCAACACCTCTGTCCACAGTGTTGACAAAGGGTGTTGCTAGCGCAAGCCAGCCGGCGAGCCGGGGGGAAGTGGCCACGATCCGAGGGACACTTCAGGTGCCGAGCCCCACGGTCGAGCCATACCTTACCGACGTGTGGATAACCGCCGTCAAGTGGTTGTCGGCAAGAGATTTCGCGCCTGGCGAGGATCCGTGCGTGACCTGCAGAAACCGGTTGCCGCTATACTCCTTCGGACCGTCCAAGACCCCGGCCTTCTTCGCGACCACGTCGTTGCACCAGGATCTGGGGAAGCAGTCTTTCGAAGGATCGAGCGTTTATGACTAAGCGAACCTACCAACCCAACACGCGCCGGCGTAAGCGCAAGCACGGATTCCGTGCCCGAATGAAGACCAGAGCCGGCCGCGCCATCCTGAAGGCACGGCGGGGCAAGGGCCGCGCCCGCCTCTCCGCTTAGAGCAGCTTTCATGGCGCGCATCCCTTCGCTCGCGCGCTCGGAAGATTTTCGCTCCGTGATGCGAGCCGGTAGAAGGGTCCGTATGGACGGGATCACTACTTACGTTTGCCCCGGTTCGACCCCAAGTTCCCGTCTGGGGGTCGCCGTCCGCGCTCGCAATGCCGTGGTGCGCAACCGGATCAAGCGCCGCATCAGGGCCGCCTTCCGGTCGGTAGTCGGCGACGAGAGGCGCGACGTGGTGGTTCGGGCGGATGAATCGTCCCTCGAGGTTGACTTCCAGCAATTGTCAAAAATCCTTGGACGGGCGCTACGTTCGGAGGCCGCGTGATGCGCCTGATCACGGGTGCCCTCGTGGCGCTCATTCGCTTGTACCAGCGGTTCATCTCACCTCTTTTCCCCCGGCATTGTCGGTATGAGCCCACCTGCTCCGAATACGCGGTGCAAGCGATCAGACGCTTCGGGGCTCGA
The DNA here is from genome assembly GCA_051001455.1 of Actinomycetota bacterium. Classification (GTDB taxonomy): domain Bacteria; phylum Actinomycetota; class CADDZG01; order CADDZG01; family WHSQ01; genus JBPCNH01. Next base: position 179,895 of record JBPCNH010000030.1, on the reverse strand, counting down.
GGGATCGCGATGGCGGCCCGTCGGATCGGACGTTGCCATCCGTGGTCCTCGGGGGGCGTCGATCGTGTCCCGGCTACCGTCCAGAGGAAAGGTCTCTAGTGGGTTTCTTCGAGCTCTTCGCGCGAGCCCTTTCGGGCTTCTACGCGTTGGTCCCCAGTTACGGGCTGGCGATCATCCTGCTTACGCTGACGGTGCGCCTCGCACTGCTCCCGCTGACGATCAAGCAAACGCGCTCGATGCGCGAGATGCAGCTGATCCAGCCCGAGATCAAGAAGATCCAGGCCAAGCACAAGGGCGATCGCGCCAAGATGAACGAAGAGATGATGGCCCTCTACAAGGAGCATGGGGTCAATCCCTTCGGTGGATGCCTCCCACTACTCATGCAGATGCCGGTGCTCTTCGGACTCTTCTACGTGTTGCGGACCCCACTCAACTACATGAGCGGAACGAAGCTTGCCGACGCTTTATCGACCCTCGAAGGAGCCCTGCAGGCGAACCGCTTCCTCGGTCTGCGGCTTAACTGCTCCGCCTCCGGCACTCTCAATCCCCCCACCGGAGGTCAGCTCGAGGAGCTCGATGCCCTGCATCAGGGTCTCGCGGAGTCGTGTGGAAGCGGGCTCGTCACTGCCCTTCCGTACCTCGTCCTCGTCCTATTGATGGGGTTGACGACCTGGTACCAGCAGAAGCAGATGCAGGCTCAGAGGGGTGGTGGAGACAACCCCCAGGCTGCCCAGATGCAGATGATCGGCCGTATCATGCCGATCATGCTGGTGGTGATCTCCTTCGGGTTCCCCTCCGGCTTGGTGGTCTACTGGCTCACGACCAACGTCTGGACAATCGTGCAGCAGCGAGTGATCCTGGCCGCGGCACCCGCCACGACCGGCGCCGGCCCTTCGAGCAAGGCGACCAACAAGGGTGCCGGAAAGGTCGGAGACACGGGCGGTAAGCCTCTGGCCGGCCAGGCCAAGAAGAAGGGGGGCCCCCAGCAGGAATCGGCAGGCCCCCCGAATAAAGCGAAGAAGCCACATCCGTCATCGAAGAAGAAGAAGAGGCGATGAGCGAGGACAGCGAAGAGATCCTTTCGAACGGCGACCCGACGCCCGAGGTAGAGGCGGAGGAACCGGCGACCGCCGAAGAGGTGGCCGAGGCCGGGCGCGAATTCTTAGCCGGTCTGATGGAGTCAACCGGCCTCGAGGCGAACGTAACGGCGCGCGTCGAGGAGGACAATGCCCACGTGGAGGTGGCGGGGGAGGACCTGGGGTCGATGATCGGCCGCCGGGGACAAACGCTTGATGCTCTGCAGGAATTGACCAGGACCGCCATCCAAAGGAAGCTAAAGACACGGGCGCGCCTGCAGGTCGACGTCGAGGGCTATCGTGCCCGACGCCGGGCGACCCTGGCGGACTATGCCGCATCGATCGCCGAGCGCGCCAAGGAGCGGGGGACAGAGATCGAACTGGAGCCGATGTCCGCTTATGAGCGCAAGATCGTTCACGACGCGGTCGCCGGGATAGACGGCGCCTCCAGCTTCAGCGAGGGCGAGGAACCCAACCGGAAGGTAGTCGTACGGGGCGAAGCGCCCGGCGCGTAAATCGTGGAACGCCCCCTGACCTGCATAAACGCATGAGCAGTGGGGTCGAGGAGCGCCTCCAAGGCTATGAGGAGCTTCTCCGATCGTGGGCTTCCCGCCTCGATCTAGTGGCGGGATCCGACCTCCCCCGTCTTCGCGAACGCCACATCGACGACTCCCTGCGGCTACTCCCGCTCCTAGAGGAGCTGCCCCCGGGCCCCTGTGTCGACGTAGGGGCCGGAGCCGGCCTGCCGGGCATACCGCTGGCCATCGCCGCCCCCGACCGGAGGTGGGTCCTCCTGGAGCCACGGCAGAAACGGGCAGGATTCCTTGAGGAGGTCGTACGAGCCTTGGATCTCAACTGCGAGGTACTGGTCCAGCGCGCCGAAGAGGCGGCCGGTGATCCACGGCTGCGCGGTCGGGCCGCTCTGGTCACGGCCCGTGCGTTGGCCCCTCCCGACCAGGCCATCACCATGTGCCTGCCACTCGCATGCCCGGGCGGAGCGGTAGCGATTTTCAAAGGCCGAGACGCCGCCCTTCCTTCCGGAGCCGAGGAGTGGTCTGATGGGATTGCTATAGTCCGCGTCCGGTCCACTTCCCCCTGACCGAACGGATCTACCTTGCAGGAGCCAGCAACAGCTAATAACTGGAAATTACTGGAGGCTCGGCCGATCATGGCCGGCCGGGGTCGAACCATCTGCATCGCCAATCAGAAGGGCGGTGTGGCCAAGACGACCACAGCGGTGAACCTGGCCGCCGCCCTGGCCTTGCGGGGCCACCGCATCCTGGTCGTCGACATCGATCCTCAGGCCAACGCTACGACCGGCCTCGGCCTGGATCATCGCTCCCTCGCTACCTCCGCCTACGACCTGATGCTGGGCGACGGCGAGCTGGACGACATCATCGTCGAGACCGCCATCAAAGGCCTCGACTGTGTGCCCTCGACCCCGGACCTTGCCGGGGCGGAGGTGGAGCTCGTCTCGGAGATGGAACGGGAGCAGCGGCTGGGGGACGCGTTGAAGCCCGTTTCGTCCCGCTACGACCTGATATTCCTTGACTGCCCCCCGTCGCTGGGTCTATTGACGGTCAATGCCTTGGCCGCGGCTCAGGACCTGATCGTGCCGGTTCAGTGCGAGTACTACGCCCTGGAGGGCCTCGGTCAATTGTTGGGCAACGCCGAGCGGGTCAGGCGGGCTCTCAACCCCGGCCTGCGGATCGCAGGTTTTCTGATGACGATGTACGACGCCCGCACGAAACTCTCGAGCCAGGTGGCGGATGAAGTCCGGAGTCATTTCGGCGATCTCGTTTTCGGAACCGTGATCCCGCGCAGCGTCCGGTTGTCCGAGGCTCCCTCTTTCGGAGAACCGGTTCTGACACTGGACCCATCGTCGCGGGGATCGATCGCATACCGTCTCTTGGCCGCCGAGGTCGAGGCCCGTTACCGGTTGGAGCCGCATGTCCCACCCCCTCCGCCCCCATCCTCTCCGCCACCCGCTCCGACGGCGCCACCCGCAACACCGTCGTCTGCAACACCGCCGGCTGCAACACCGCCGGCTGCAACACCGCCGGACCGACCGGCCATAGTCCGGTCCGCGCCCGGCCCGGGAGGCAGAGGCTATGGCACGACTACCCAAGCCCCCAAAGGTTTGGATACGGCGTGGCCACCACGGAACGTTTGGGATCGACCGGCTGGCGCTACGGGCTCTGATCGAGAGACGGAGGTAGAGAGATGAAACGCAGGTCGGGGCTCGGACGAGGGCTAGATTCGCTGATACCGGCCCGGGACGACGATGAAGCCGAAGCGCGCGGGGGCATGCGCCGGGTAGGACCGGATCTGATCGATGCGAATCCATCCCAACCGCGCGAGACGTTTTCCCAGGACGAGCTAGACGAACTGACCCACTCCATCTCGACCTTCGGGGTCCTGCAGCCGTTACTCGTAAGGGAGAGCTCCGGCGGTCGCTACGAACTCATCGCGGGGGAACGACGCTTGCGGGCAGCTCGACAGGCCGGTCTCGACGATGTGCCGGTGATGGTGATCGAGACCGATGACCGAGGTTCCCTCGAGAGGGCTCTGGTCGAGAACCTGCATCGCAGCGATCTCGATCCGGTGGAAGAGGCGGAGGCGTACAGGCAGCTGATCGAAGCCGGTGGACTCACCCAGGAGGCATTGGCGGAGCGGCTCGGACGTAACAGGGTCACGATCTCTAATGCGTTGCGCTTGTTGGATCTCCCCGACGCGGTCAAGCGGTTACTCGTAGATCGGCGCCTCACAGCGGGACATGGGAAGGCTTTGCTGGGTCTCGAGGGGAACCCGTTCCTCGAACGGCTGGCGCGGCGCGCCGCGGACGAGAAGCTGTCGGTCAGAGAGACCGAAGAGCTGGTTCGCAAGTACCAGTCGATGACGCCGTCCGCGACGACCGGCTCGAGGGGGCGGTCTCAGCCGCCGGAGGTGACTGAGGTGCAGAGGGCGCTGGCCGACCATCTGCAGACGCGCGTGCGCGTGGAGATGGGTAAGCGCAAGGGACGTATCGTCCTCGACTTCGTCACCGTAGATGAGCTCGAACGACTTTCTGAAGTGATACTCGGGCGCGCCGAAGGAGCTCAGGTAACCCGCGTCACTCCGGATTAGACGCGGCGGGCTGATAGAAGCGCGCGATGCCCTCGACGATGGCCTGGGCCACCATCGCCCTATGGTCCGGATCTTCCAGCCGTTTGGCTTCATCGATGTTGGTGATGAAAGCCGGCTCTACTAGGACCGCAGGCATCTTCGTCTCTCGCAGGATCGGGTACGACCGTGGATGCACGCGACAGTCACGGGCTCCGAGCCCGACCAAGGCGGACTGGATCGATTCGGCCAGCTCGGCGCCGGCTCGGGATGTGCCGAAGTGGTAGGCGGAGGCTCCCTCGGCGGTCGCTTCCTCGTTCGAGTTCAGGTGAAGCGAGACGAAGAGGTCCGTATCAAGTTCATTGGCGCGCTGCGCTCGTTCGCTGGCGGCAGGACATTCTGGTTCGTTACGTGTGAAACGCACCCTCGCACCTGCCGCTCCGAGGCGCTCGGCGACGGCCCCGGCCAGCTCCCAGCAGATCTCCGCTTCGGTCGTTCCGGTACGGGAGCTCAATCCCTCATCGCCCGGTCCGTGCCCGGGATCGATCATGACGAGGCGGCCGTGCAAGCTGTGTCCGTGCTTGTGACGTAGCTCCTCGCGCAGGTGCGCTGCCGTTCCGGGCCGCTCAACGCGTAAACCGAGGAGAGCGGAGTATGCGCGCTGTCCGAGCATCCCGTCTTCTGGGATGCCGTATTCCTTCTGGAACGCTTTGACCGCGTCATAGGCGAGGGGACCAAAGATGCCGTCCTCGCGTCCTGCGTCGAACCCGAGCGCGTTCAGGCGCCGTTGTAGCTCGGCAACGTCGTCCCCGCGCATGAAGGGCTGGGTGAGGTAGAGAGTGCGGTCTCCCAACTGCCACGAGGCTTCAACGAGTTCGTTCCAGGTGTGCGGTCCAACGATGCCGTCCACCAACGTCGATCGCTGTTGCTGGAAGGCGCGGACGGCTGCAACGGTGCTGCTGCCGAAGTGTCCGCCGGGGTCGTCGACGCTGTATCCCAGCGAACGAAGCCGCGCTTGTACGTCGGCCACCTGCTGTGAGTGGTCTCCTTCGCGGATCAGGGAATCCATCAGCCTCCCTCAACGGCTACTCGATACAAACGTCGCATCAATGGGTACGGGTTCACCCATTGCCCATCGGCCTCTTGGATACCGAGGTGGAGATGGTAGGTGAATTCATCCTTGTGACCGGGATCGCTGCCGTAGCCTGTATTGCCTACGGCGCCGAGGGAATCTCCTGCTGAAACGGACGCTCCGGGCCGTATCCCCGGTGCGAATCGTTCGAGGTGAGCGTAGAACCAGTAGCGTCCCTCGGCATCGCGGATGCCCACGCGCCAGCCGGAGTAAAAGGTCCACCCCACCCGCTCTACCCGCCCTGGAGTTACCGCTACCACGGGGGTCCCGGGTTCGGCAAATATGTCGTTGCCCTCGTGCCTTCCTACGAGTTCCCAGCTACCGTCGATGCGTCTCATCCGCGGAGCATGCCAGTCATTGTGCAGCTCGATGACGGAATACCAACTGGATCTGAGCACGGGGAATGTCATGCCGGAATCATCGAGGACCGGAGGCAGATATCGCTCGTCTTGTTGGGCAGCGGTGCTCGCGCTCGGAAGTGCGGGGGCCGCTACCGATAAAAGCAGAGTCAAGAGGATCAGTCGTCTCACAAGCCGAAGCTACCTTCGACGCGGCTTTACGGTCAGTGCTGGAGGTTCAAGGACTCTAGGTAGCGTTCCGCGTCTATCGCCGCCTGGCACCCCATGCCGGCAGCCGTGACCGCTTGTCGATAACGGAAATCGACTACGTCACCTGAGGCAAAGACACCCTCCACCGAGGTTTGCATGTCTTCGCCGGGAGCCACGATGTATCCGCCGGTCAACCCCAGCTGACCCTCGAAAAGCTTGGTGTTGGGATCGTGCCCGATCGCCACGAAGACCCCGTCGGTCCGGACCTCTTTCGTCTCTCCCGTTTTGAGGTTCTCGATCTGCGCACGCTCGACCTTTCCGTCACCTTGTATCTCTGTGATGACGGAATCCCAGATGAAGTCGATCTTGGGGTTGTCGAAGGCCCGGTCCTGCATGATCTTCGATGCACGCAAGGAATCGCGCCGGTGCACAACCGTCACCTTGGTCGCGAATTTGGTCAGGAAGGTTGCCTCTTCCATGGCGGAGTCACCTCCGCCAACGGTCAGGAGCTCTTTCTCCCGAAAGAAGAAACCGTCACAGGTCGCGCATGTGGAAACTCCGTGCCCCAGCAGCTCTCGCTCGCCGGGTACGTTCAGCATTCGCGCCGACGCTCCTGTGGAGATGATCACGGAATGCGCCAGGTGGGTGGTATCGCCGGTGCTGACCTTGAACGGCTTTTCTGAGAAGTCAACGCTGACGACATCGTCGCTGATGATCTCCGTTTCGAAACGCTGCGCCTGCTTGCGCATGCGCTCCATGAGCTCGGGACCCATGATCCCGTCGACGAACCCGGGGTAGTTCTCGACGTCCGTGGTCAGCATGAGCTGCCCGCCGGCTGCCACGCCCTCGATCATCAGTGGCTTCAGGTTAGCGCGAGCGGCGTAGATGGCAGCTGTCAACCCCGCCGGTCCAGATCCGATGATGATCACGTTGCGTACGTCGGCCATGTCGCTCATACCCTACCGAACGCTTCGGAGCGCCCACCGATTCCGGTAAAGCCTGCCCGCCGTTATCGAAGAGACCTGGTCAGTCGACCTTGCCGGACAAGGCCGCCGACGGCACCTCGCAGTCGTCCCGGGGCCATACCCAGACCATGAAGCGGTCGAGGACGGGGGAGCTGGCGCTGGTCGGATACATGAAGCCCAGGAGCAGCACGGCCTCCCCGTCCAACCGTCCGTACGCCCCGAAGGCTGGGAGGACGTTCTCGCTCTGGGCTATGACCTGCTCCGAGCATCGCTGGATGGTCCTTCTATCCCGGTCGGTCTCTCCGGCGGACGCGAGGGCATCCGCATAAGCACCGACCAGGGGGGATACGTCGTCCGGCGTGTAGTAGCGAGCAAAGGCCGTGAAGGGCTCCTGTGATCGACCGAAGCGCGCCGCGTCCTCGCGGGTGAACGTTCCGCCCTTACGAGTGAACCTCGGTCGAGGCGGTTCCGCGGGCACGTCCGTCGCCGCCTCGGCGAGCTCGGCGTTGGTCTCCTCGGTGTCGGCTGTTTGGCTGCCGCCCGCCGATTCTCCGCCCGCTTCGGCCTCGAGCGATACCGCGGCATCACCTGTTCCCGCCCGCATGGGGGGTGCCTGAGCGATCGGAGGCCCGCCCAGTTCGAGCAGGCCGGAATGGTCCTTATCGCGCGTCTCTCCACCTGCGCCCGAGGCAGCCTCTCCGGCGTCGTCCCCTTCCCCGAGGCCTCCGAGGTCAGCGTTGCTGATGAAGAAGCCCAGGGCCAGCACCGCCGCGGCCGCTCCCATCAACGGGAGCAATCTGGCTGCGAGGGGTCGTTTCGGCGCGCCGGTTGTGACGCTGAAGAGCTCGTCTCTTACGGCTCGGTGTAACCGAGCGCGCTCCAGGTCGCTCAAGGCTTCTCCGGCCTCGGTTGCTTGTAGCGCCGCAACGGCGGTCAGCTCGGAGCGGCATCGCTCACAGACGGCAAGGTGACCTTCCACGCGTGCTCGTTCTGCCGGCGGCAGGGTCTCCGTGGCATATCCGGGCAGCAGTTCGGAACAAACCTCGTGGTCTTCTCTCATGTCTCTTCCTTTGACGCCCCGAGCCTGCCGCCTTGTTCCAAGAGTTCCGCGAGCTGCTTGCGACCGCGGCTGATCCGGGACTTGACCGTTCCTATCGCCGCCCCCGTGAGACGAGAGATCTCTTCATACGGGATGCCACCGAGATCGTGCATCGCTACGGCGGCGCGGTATTCCTCAGGAAGCGCCGCGAGAGCGCTGCCGATCTGCATGCGGTCGATCACCTGGTCGTCGATGGATCTGTCCGTGGACGACCTTCCTTGGTCGGTGATGTCATCTTCCTGCGGGACCGGCGAGCGACTCTTGCGACGGAGGACGTCTTTGGACGCGTTCACCGCGATCCTGTACAGCCATGTTGAGAATTGCGATTCACCCCGGAAAGACCCGGCGCGCCGAAACGCAGAGATAAAAGTGTCTTGCGTGGCATCGAGAGCGTCGTGGCGGTCGCCGGTGATCCTCGATGCGAGCGCGAAGATGCGGTCCTCGTGGCGCCTCATCAACTGGGTGAACGCGTCTTCGTCGCCGCCGGCAGCGCGCTTGAGCAGCGCAGCGTCGTCTACTTCCTCAGCCTCCAATGAATTCGACCTCGGCGATATGTGCTCGCCCCCCACCTTGTCCCTGCAGGCTCGTGATCCAGATCAACCAGTAGCGGCCTTCTGCCCCGTCGATGCTGAAGGTCTGCTCTCGTTCCACGCTGCCGTTATCGGTCACAGATGAGAAGTCGTCTTCCTGCTCACCATCTTCGTTGCTCGCGCGGATCTCGATCCCGTACCCAGGCGCGTCGAACGTGACGGTGATCTCGCCGATCGAAACGACCTCCCCGAGATCGAAGACTAGGCCGACACCGGGTTTTCCGATCAGAGAGAAGCTCGCCTGGTAGGTCTCCGTGCGCCACGAAGTACTGGGATCGTCGTCGAATGCGTCGTTCACCAGTTCGGGGTGCTCACCGTCGCCCGCCGAGGGGTCGAAATCACGTGCATCCTCGATCTGCACGGCCTCCCCTGCGGCACGGTTCCCCCCGCCGCCGCCGCGGTTCCCATCGTCGTCCCCGGCGTCTTGCGTGGCCACACCGGCGATCAGAGCTGCCGCGATAACGGCGGCTATCACGAGAAGGATGATCGGGGCGATCCGATGTCCCTCGGTCTTGAGGAAGCCACCCGGCGGCGTGCCGTCACCGTCCCTAGGTGGCTCGAGCTGTGCCGGGGTTCGATAACCGACGGTTGGGCTTGTTCCCATGGACCCGACGGCTGATAACAGGGCGCTCCTCATGGCGTCGGCGGAGTCATAGCGTGATCCGGGGTCTTTGGCCAACGCTTTCATCACCGCGGCATCGAGAGCTCTGGGGACACCCGCTCGGATGGCTCTCAGTGGCGGTGGGTCGCGGTGGAGGTGGCTGAGGGCGGTAGCGATGTCCGTTCCCTCATTGAAGGGAAGGCGCCCCGCGACGAGTTGATACGTGACGACGCCTAACGAGTACAGATCCGCGGCGGGACCCGGTTCTTCGCCCGCTGCCTGTTCCGGCGACAGGTAGGTGACCGTCCCGAGGATCGTTCCCGTTGTCGCGATGTCTCCCGAGGCGAAAGCTGCTTTCGCGATCCCGAAATCTGCGACTTTGAGTGTTCCCGTGTCGGTCAGCAATACGTTGGCGGGCTTGATGTCCCGGTGAGTGATACCGGACCCATGCGCGTAACTGAGGGCCTCACAGATCGTGGCAGAGATGTCGATCGCCCGCTCCGCCGCCAACGGACCGCTCTTCTCGAGAAGGTCGAGAAGGGTTCCTCCGCCGCAGTACTCCATGACGATGAAATGCTGGTCCGGACCGTCCCCCTCCGCGTCCTTCCCCGTATCGTAGATCGCCACTATGTTCGGATGCGTGAGCCGTGCGGCGGCGAGCGCCTCCCTTCGGAAGCGGCTGAGGAACGCAGCGTCCTCGGCGAGGTGCGGAAGGAGAACCTTGACCGCGACCGTCCTGGCGAGGACGTCATCTCGCGCTCGCCATACCGTCCCCATGCCACCGGTCGCGATCGTGGATTCGAGGACGTAGCGCTCTACGAGGGTGGTCGCGTCAAGGGACATCGTCAGGAAGGATGCTATTGGGTAGCTGAGCGGCCGTCTGCGGTTGCGAGTCCCCAGTCGCGGATCGGGCCTATCCGATCTACAACCAAGGTGTCGGCCCGGCGTCGTAGCGTCACGATGACCGTCCGATCCTCGAGGGTGAGGCTTACCAGCCGAGCATCTGCCGCCTCGGCTAATTCACGAGCTTTCACTTCCAGCGCCGGCTGCTGCGGCAGCGTCCGGCGCTGATCGGTGTCCAAGGCGACTGCCACTGCGATCTCGTTGGCGGTCGAGTCGAGGTTGAAGAAGTTCACGAATATCGAGCCGACGTCGAAAAGGATCACCCCGACGACGGCGAAGCCGAGCACGAGCCGCACGAGCCACCCGACCAGGATCCCGCGTTCATCTCTCAATAGCTGTGACATCGTCGCTTATCGGCCTCCTTCCGGCGTCCGCTTGAATCTCCGCCCCAGAAGATCACGGATCAACCCCAACTCTTCCACCTTTAAGGCAACGCCGAGTCCAAGGTACGCCAGGGTTCCGATGCCGACCGAGACGACTAAGGTAGCGATCTGGCCTACGAAGCTTTGGCCCAGCGCGTCTTCAAGCACATTCCCTGCGATCCAAACCACCAAGCCCATCCCTATAGCGGCGGCCGCTATGCGAAGCATGGATCGCTTGATGCGAGCGCCATCGAGTCCCCCGATGCGTTTACTCAGCACGAAAGCCTGAACCCCGATCCCGAATGTGTATGCGATGGCATGTCCGGCAGCGAGCCCTCGGACCTGCAGGAGATAGAACATCGGGATGTTGATGGCCGTATTCAGCGCGACGGCTGCGCAGTTGATGAGGAACGGAGTTTTCGTGTCTTGCATCGAATAGAAGGCTCTGAGGAATAGCTGGTAGATCGAGAAGGGCAGAAGTCCGAGAACGAAGAAACGAAGAACACCGGCGACGAGTTCGGTCGATTCAGGAGTCACCACTCCGCGCTCCAATAGGAAACGCACTATCGGTTCTCCGAGCACGAAATATCCGACGGCGGCGGGAAGCACTAGCAAGGTCGTAGCGCGTACCCCTGTAGACAGCTGCTGACGGAACTCGTCCCATCTTGCATTAAGCGCGTGACCGCTCATCCCCGGCAGGAGCGCGGTGATCACGGAGACCGCGAACAGTCCGTGAGGCAGCATGAAGAACGTGAAGGCGTTGATATAGGCGGAGTAGCCACCTTCTTGACCGTTGGCCAGGATCTGCACGACTAGGTAGCCGATCTGGTTGGCGATGACGTAACCGGTCACGAAGATCGAAAGTCGGCCGAGTTTTCTGATCGAGGGATGCGATAGCGAGAAAGTCAAGCGGTAGCGACCGAGCCCGCGAAGGAATGGGAGTTGCGTTACCGCCATGATCGCTACGCCTGCAGTCGTTCCGAGTCCGATCAGCCAGAGTTGTCCGGTCGACACGTCGCGTAAGCCGACCGCTCCATAAGCTTTAGCGAAGAAGACGAACACCGCGGTCACTGCGAGGTTGTTGAGGATCGGGGTGTACATCGGCGCTCCGAAGCGCTTGTGCGCGTTCAGTAGCCCCGCAGTCATCGCCGTCAATCCGTAGAAGATGATCTGCGGAATGAAGAGACGTAATAGGAAGGTCAGGGTTTCTTCCTGCAGCGCCGCATCGGCTCCCTGCAGCCGAGACGAGTAGATCTTGGCGATCAGGGGGGCTGCCAACACCCCCAAAGTCGCTATAGCGGTCAATACGGCGACGGCAACATTGATCAGGGCACTGGCAACCTCCCAAGCTCGTTCCCGCCCTTCCTTCTCGAGAAGCTCTACGAACACGGGAACGAAGACCGAAGTAAGCACTCCTCCGAGGATCAATTCGTAGATGATGTTCGGTGCTGTGTTCCCGAGGTTGTAAGTGTCGGGAAGTCGACTCTCGGTGACTCCTAGAGCGGCTGCGATCGCTGCGATCCGGATCAACCCGGTGACTCTCGAGAGAACCGTGCCGAACGTCATCACGGCGGTGGCTCGTTTGAGTGAGGTCAAGCTTCGACCGCCTTCTTGTGACTCCGTCGTCGAGCTGCGCGAACAAGATAGAAGAGCACCAGGAATATGAGTGCTCCGATGGTGATCGCCAAGGCGATCTGGTTGAAACTCGTCGACCGGATCACCGTGTGCTTCTCGTCGATGAGGTAGCCACCCTCTGGCGTCTCGACTCTCGTATCTAAGCGAAAGACTCCACTTCCTCGAGCCACCGTTTTCAGTTCGAGTAATCGACTTCCCGGTTCGAAGATCTCGGTGGTTTCGTTCTCCTCGAACTCAAGCCCGTCCGAGACGAAGATGATGTTCAGTCGGACGGGGCCCTGGGTGTCGTTAGTGACGCGCAATTGAACCTGGCCCTCGCGGGAGGTGAGCGTGAAATCTTGGGCGAGCTCGATGGAGATGTTTTGCATCGCCTCTTCGGCCTCCGTGCGGGATTCCCTGAAATACGAGGCGGCTAGATCGAGATCTCCCCACAGGTTCCTACTCGTCGCGACGAGCAGGTTGCGCCGCAGTCGTGCGATCCTCTCGTTTCCCGCCGGAAGGATGCTCGCGTAGCTGTCGATGATCGCGGTGGAGCTCTGTAACTGCTCGAAGAATTCCTCTGGTGGCGCGTCGCGCGCCGGCGTCGCTTCTACATCCACCGACCGGGAGACGAGCTCCCCTTCGGCCTCTGCCAGAGCCTGCGCCGGCGTCATAGAAGTGAGCCACGGTGCGTCACGGAGTCCCAACAAGAGATGACGAGCCGCGTCGCTGGATGGGTTCCACGACGCGGGGATCGTCAGTTGGATGATCCTCCCGGTCGTCCCCGGTAGTTCCACGTGGATCATCGCGGTTTCAGCGAGCAACCTCTGGGTCGCGACGCGATCTAGTGGATCTCCTTCCAGGCTCGAGGCGCGCTCGACAAGGCCGGGATCGGAGACGAAGCCGTTCGATACTCCCTCGCTCAGCTCCACCTCGATGGGACACGTGAATGTAGGAGAGAGAGACGGGCACCCGGACGGCTCGGGTAGTGGAACGAGCGAGGTGTGCGAGAAGAGCGAGTGGTTCGCGAACCCCAGGAGCTGCAGTTGCTCCAGGGTGACTGCATCCAAGCGACCTCCAGGCACGTAGAGCCACTCTCCGCCCAGTTGCAGATCGAGTGTCGTAGCCACGACGTCGCGCGAGGCAGAAAGCTGTTGGGCAAGATGTTCGATCGGCAGGTCCGATGCGACCAGCGAAGGCAGATCGGGGAAGGAGTACGGGACCAGGAGGGGTTGCACCGCCGGTCCGGCCGTGGTGATCTCGGCCAGCAGCTCGAGAAATTCGGTGGCTAGGGTCGGGATGGCCTCGTCCCCGGCAACCCGTTCATCCCCCGAGCGATAGCCGGAGGCTAAGTCGGAGATCTCCGAAAGGAGCCGAGGGGTAGGAGCAACCGCCACGTGTAAGGGATCCGGCCCCGCGCTTCGTCTGGAGCTGCGTTCCCCTGCAGGCTGCGCTCGACCGGCCCCGGTGGCCTCGTGCAGGGCATCGACGACGGCTCTCGGCCCCTCGGCTGGGTCGAGTACCGAAGTGAGGTCACCTTCATCGTTCACGCTGCTGTAGGAGCCGTCTGGAGCAGCCAACGGTGCCGCGTTCAATGGGACCGCAAGCACCAAGCCCAGTGGCGTCTCGGGCTCGTCGGGGTAGAAGATGAACGGCGTGGCGACGGTGTCCATATCCACCGTCCCCTCTGCATCCTGAAGAGTGAGGGAGGCCGGGTAAACCCCCGCCTCACGAGCGGCTCCTAGGGTAGGGATGGCCTCCAAAGGCTCGTCGATGCTCACTACCTGAGAGCCGCCCGGCTCGATCGATGCGTCGAGATCGATCGGTATGCGACTCGGTTCGAAGCGAGGAACGCCATCGAAGAAGAGGTCGAGTTCGGAGCGGGTGCGGATGAGATCGTCCACCCCGACTATGATCCTGAATCCCTCGAGAGGTTGCGTGCCGAGGTTGAAGACCTCGACGCTGATCCCGAGCTCGTCTCCCGGCTCGTACCAGACCGGCTGCTCGACGAGCTCCATCCGGGCTTCCGGAGCATCGAGCGGAGTCTGGCCCAGCGCTCCGCTCCCCAGCGACGTGATCAGGACTACGACGACGACCCACCCGATCTGCGGGAGAGAGTTTCCTCGCAGTCCTCCCGTGCTGGGATGAGCCGTCTGTCGATCGGGGGCTGCGGACATGCCCCTCAGGATAAGGAGTCGCGCTAGGCGCGGGCGGAACCCCTAGACATCCGGAGTGTTACTTGGAGCCTCCCATGCGACCGATCTTCTGGTAGAACTCAGACCCGTAGCGCTCCTTGGTCGTTTCTCCGCCCTTCTTGCCGCCTATCTTGCCGATCCGGCCGAAGTGCTCTTCTCCGTAGCGCTCTTTGGTCGTCTTGCCGCCTTTGCGCCCTGCTTCCGCCCGGCTCATCTTCCTCGGCTTCTCGCTCTGGACGATGGGGCGCCCTCTCTCCGTGCTTCCCTGGTCACTCATGCGCGGTGTACCTCCCCGCCTCTGAACTGGTTGCTCTGGCTAGAGGTTCCTACCCTGGCAACCCCGGGGTGAAACGGCCCTATCACCTCTCTGTAGGCTGGATCCTGCTCAACCGGCCAGGGGCCGATGCCGATGTTGTAGCGGGGCTGGCACGCCAACATTCCCCGGGAGATTCACTGCGGCGCAGACTCAGAGGTCTAGAAGCAGGAGGACGCGATACGTATGGCCGATATACACGACTTCCTTCGTCACATAGTCGATAGCAAGGGATCGGACCTCCACGTGAAGGCTGGAGGGCCTCCGTACGTACGCGTGAACGGGCATCTCTTCAAGACTGAATTTCCGGCCCTGACGGCTGCGGATTGTGAACGTGCCGCCATGGAGCTCATGGACGACGAACAGGCGGCCAAGTTCAAGGACAAAGGCGAGGTCGACTTCGCGTATTCGGGCGAGGGGCTCGGCCGTTTCCGCGTTAACGTCTTCCGGCAGCGCGGAAGTGTCGGGATGGCGTGTCGGCGCGTTCTCCCCGGAAGCCCTGCCTTCGAGACCCTGGGTCTTCCACCTGCGGTGAAAGCCTTGGCGGATGAGCGCCGCGGCATGCTACTGGTGACCGGTCCTACGTCGTCTGGAAAGACGACCACGACCGGGGCCGTCATCAATCACATCAACGCGACGCGTGCATGCCACATCCTTACGATCGAGGACCCGATCGAGATCTTGCATCCGGATCGGCAAGCGATCGTGAATCAGCGAGAGATCGGGCACGACACCGCGGACTTCGCGATCGCACTTAGGGCGGCTATGCGGCAAGATCCAGATGTGATCTTCGTCGGAGAGATCCGCGACTCGGAAACCGTCAAGGCTGCATTACAAGCTGCAGAGACCGGCCATTTCGTTGTGTCCACCCTGCACACGACCGACGTGTCGGAAACGGTGAACAGGATCATCGACTTCTTCCCGCCGCATCAGCAGAAGCAGATCCGCGTATCTCTAGCGGCATCATTGAAGGGGATCGTTTCCCAACGCCTCTTGCCGCGCAAGGACGGTACGGGCCGCATCCCCGCTGTAGAAGTGCTCGTTATGAATGGGCGGGTTCACGATCTGATCCTCAATGCCGAGCAGACCCACATGATCCATGACATCGTCGCCGAGTCGTCGTTCTACGGGATGCAGACGTTCGATCAGGCCTTGCTGGCGTTGTACCGCTCGGGGCTGGTGAACCTCGAAGACGCCATGGCGGCAGCGACCAACGCTCACGACTTCCAGATAGCGCTTCGGGCGGAAGGATTGCAGCCCGCCTCCTGACGTTCCAGGTTCGGTCGCGCTACCTCGTCCCCGGCCACAGGGGAGAGAGGTGGCTAACTTAGAGTGCTGGCATGTCTCTCGCTCAGGTACTGGCCGACGATGGAGCAGCCATGCGGCTCGCGCGTGCTTTCAGAGGCGCGGGGCATGAGCTCTACCTGGTCGGAGGCCCGGTCCGCGATGCTTTCCTCGGCCGCTCCAGCCCGGACCTCGACTTCGCTACGGATGCGGAGCCTGATAAGACCCTCGATCTACTGAAGCCTTTCGCGAAGTCGGTCTGGTTACAGGGGATGAAGTACGGGACGGTCGGAGCTTTGGTCGAAGGAGTCGACTACGAGATAACTACCTTCCGTACCGAGAAGTATCAGCCTTCGTCGCGGCATCCCGAAGTCGAGTTCGCGGCGGACATAGAAACCGACCTTTCCCGTCGCGACTTCACGGTCAACTCCATGGCCGTGCGACTGCCCGAGAAGACTGCAGTGGATCCCTTCGACGGTCTGAGTGACCTGAAGGCTCGCCTGCTGCGAACTCCGGTGGCTCCGGATGATTCTTTCCTCGATGATCCGCTGAGGATGTTGCGCGCGTTCAGATTCGCCTCTCAGCTGGATTTCAAGATCTCCGACGACGCTCTCGATGCCATAGCGCGACACCGGGAGACGCTCGGCACTATCTCCCCGGAGAGGATCCAAGAGGAGTTGTCGAAGCTGCTTCTAGGTCGGCAGCCGGGACGCGCATTGGAGCTTGCCGATTCCACCGGTATCACCGAGTTCTTTTTACCGGAGCTGGGTGCCTTGAAGCTCGAGCAAGATCCCGTTCATCGTCACAAGGATGTGTTCCATCACACCCTTGCCGTGTTGGAGCGCACCGATCCGATACTGGAGCTTCGACTCGCAGCGCTCCTGCACGACATCGGTAAGCCGAAGACACGACGGATCACCTCCGAGGGTGTGACCTTCTATCACCATGAGGTGGTGGGGTCGGAGATGGCGGCGAAGCGCTTGCGAGCCCTTCGCTATCCGAACGACGTGGTGGACCAGGTGGAGAAGGCGATCTATCTGCATCACCGGTTCCACGGGTACGACGACGATCATTGGACGGATTCGGCAGTGCGCCGCTACGTGCGCGACGCCGGCCCTGAGCTTCCCCTACTGAACGGCCTCGTGCGGGCCGACTGCACGACCCGGAACCGTCGCAGGGCAGAGGTCCTGCGGTTGAGGATGGATGCTTTCGAACAGCGGATCGCCGAGCTCGCGGAACGAGAGGCTCTCGATCGCATCCGTCCAGAGCTCGACGGCAAGCAGGTGATGGACCACCTCGGTGTGGAGCCGGGTCCCGTGGTGGGGAAGGCCCTCGCGTATCTCCTCGAGATCCGTCTCGAAGAGGGTGAGGTCGGCGAGGCCGAGGCTTATCGGAGACTGGAGCTCTGGGCTGAGGAGCAAGGGCTCCGGTGAAGGATCACCCCGGTACCCCTTATTTCGCAGATGTGGCGGACTATCTCGGTGAGGCGTATCTGAGGTACAGCTTCACCAAGGGTTCGGAGCAAGAGGTGGGCTTCCTCCTAGACCTTTTGAGGCTTCCCCCCGGGGCAAGGGTGCTCGATGTCGGTTGTGGGCCGGGTAGACACTCGGTTCTGTTGGCCCAAGCCGGTCTGGCTGTAACCGGAGTCGACGTGTCTCGGAAGTTCCTCGATATCGCCGCGGAACGCTGCCGGGCGGCGGGCGTGAAGGCTGCTTTCTTCGAAGTGGACGTCCGTCAGATGCCCTTCGACGACGAGTTCGATGCCGTCATCGCTATCTGCCAGGGTGGATTCGGTCTCATGGGGCCGGATGACGGGTTGGTCCTGCGCCGCATGATGGAGGCGTTGCGTAGCGGAGGCCGCGCGATCTTGACCGCCTTCAGCTCTGTCTTCGAGGCTTCCCATCCGCGCGAGCGCGCAACGTTCGACGTCGACCAGGGGCTCGTTCACGAGGTCACCGAGGTCAAGGATGATTCCGGTTCCTCGCGTGAGGTCGATCTGTGGACGGGCGTTTATACGCCTCGAGAGTTACGGCTTATGGCGATCGGGGTGGGGTTGGTCCCCGAGCACGTGTGGTCCGTCGAGCCCGGTAGCTTCGCGCGGCGGCCGCCCCGGCTCGATCTTCCCGAGTTCATGCTGGTGGCGCGCCGGCCTTGATGGTTCCGCCGGCCGGTTGGTCGAAGAGTCCCGCTTGCTTCATGCCACTCCTGATCCAGGCGGCCAGGACGAGGGTCACGAGACCTACCCCCACGAGGAATGTTCTGAAGCTGTCTCCGTCGCCGGCCAGCACCAGGGCGGCAGCAGCCACGGTCGCGAGGTTGTAGAGGATGTCGTATACGGCGAACCCGCGCCCCCGGAAATCGTCGGGTAGCGCGCGCTGCAACTGAGCATCCACAGCAACCTTGGATATGAAGGCTCCGAAACCGCCGATGAAAGTTAGGGCAAGAACAGCACCGATCTGATCTATGCCTGCTAGGGCGGCTATCCCGGCTCCCGACACCACGAATCCGAGGATGATCAGCCCCGGTTCGGAGAAGCGTCTGCCGAGGAGTGGAGCGGTCACGGCGGCGAGGAACGCGCCGATCCCAGCGGTTCCTAGAGCCAAGCCCGAGGCGGACAAGCGCCCGAGGTCGTCGCCTGACGCCGGGTACTGCTCCTTGATGATGATGATGGCAGAGACGGCCGCCACCATCGCTGCGGTCCGAACGACGGTTACTCCGATCAGAGGGATGCGGGCCTCGGCACGTGCGAATACCTCGTGGGCTCCTTCGCGTAGTTCGGCGGCAACGCGAGCCATCGCTGCTCGCAGCTCTTCGGTGTCTCGAGGTTCGTGACCGAGTTGATGAGTTATCCGTCGCGCGACGTAGGCAGATGCCGCGTAGACGGCGGCGCCCAACACGAGCGTCGTCGAGCTCTCGAACAGCGCGACCGCGCCGATGCCCAGTACTCCTCCGAAGAGGGCCGCGATCATCCCTCCTCCTCCGGAAAGGGAGTTGCCTTTCAGGAGTTGACTCTCATTGAGGACGACGGGTAGTGCTGCGCCCTTGGTGGTCAAGAAGAGCCGACCAAGGCCCAGGAGTAGGAGCAATCCTGAGTAGAGCGCGACCTCTGCCGTCCCTTGTCGAACCAGTAAGGCCAGGAGGAACAAGAGCGCAGCCCGCACGACATTCGTCCACACCATCAGGGACCGACGCCGCCAGCGGTCGACGAGTATCCCCATGAACGGAGCTATCACCGAGTAGGGGACGAGCGTGAGAGCGGAGACGGCGAGGATCCTTGTGGGGGTCCCCTCAGGCTCCAGTATGAGGATGTTGGCGAAGGTGGCTTGCACGACGCCGTCGGCTGCCTGCGACAACCACTGCGACCCCAGGAGATGCCGAGTGTCGTGGTCCCTCAAGAGAGCCTTCATGTGGTCCTATCGTGCCGCAACGGAAAAACTCGCCGGTCTCGGGAACGGCGAGTAGATCCGAAAGCAGAGGATCAGAGAGAGGTTTTCAGGTCCTCGTCGATGTTGATGTAGCCGTTGCCGTTCGAGTGACCGTTCCGCTCGGCAATATTCGGCATCTTTCGGAGCACCGAATGCATGTCCACGACTTCGTTCTCGATGAAGGCTTCGACGAGGTCATGAGCTTCTCCGTCGGTGTATTGGACCGGAGGAGACTTCATGAAGTAGGCGCTCGGACCCAGCAGTGGGCCGCCGACCCCTCGGTCTAGCCCGAGTTTCGCGCAACGCAGTGCATCGATGACTACGCCTGCAGAGTTCGGGGAGTCCCATACTTCGAGTTTCAGCTCCATCGAGATCGGGATGTCTCCGAACTCGCGCCCCTCGATCCGGATGTAGGCCCACTTGCGGTCCTTTAGCCAAGGTACGTGATCCGAAGGACCGATGTGGATGTCGTCTGCATCGATGCCGCCTTGGATCTGCGATGTGACCGATTGTGTCTTCGAGATCTTCTTCGACTCCAATCGCTCACGCTCGAGCATGTTCTTGAAGTCCATGTTTCCACCGAAGTTCAGCTGATAGGTGTGATCGATGATGACGCCACGGTCTTCGAAAAGCTTGGAGAGGACCCTGTGCGAGATGGTCGCTCCGAGCTGACTCTTGATGTCGTCGCCGATGATCGGGATGCCGTGGTTCGTGAAGCGCGCGGCCCAATCCTCGTTCGTTGCTATGAAGACGGGCATGCAGTTGATCAAAGCAACACCCGCTTCGAGAGCCTGCTCGGCGTAGAAGCGAGCGGCTTGTTCCGATCCGACCGGCAGATAGGAGATCAGGACGTCGGTGTCGGTGTCGCGCAGGACCTTCGCCACGTCGACGGGAGGGAGCTCGGATTCCGTGATGGTGTCCCGGTAGAACTTGCCGAGACCGTCATAGGTGTGGCCACGCATGACCTTCACGCCGGTCTCCGGGACGTCCGAGAACTTGATGGTGTTGTTCGGCTCGGCCCAGATCGCCTCCGCTAGATCGAGCCCGACTTTGTTCGAGTCGACATCGAAAGCAGCTGTGAACTCGACATCGGAGACGTGGTAGCCGCCGAGGTTCACATGCATCAACCCGGGGACCCGCTCATCCTCGCGCGCTTTCGCGTAGTACTCGATCCCTTGAACCAGTGACGATGCACAGTTACCTACCCCGGCGATCGCAACGCGTATCTTCTTCGGCATGTTCGCCCTCCCCTTGTCAGACATTGCGGAGATCGCCGGCGCTATCGGTCGCGCGGCGCTCCTCGATTATCAATTCGTCGATCCATTTGAGGTCGCTCTCTGTTGCGGCCATCGAATGTGTTTGCAGTGAAAGCGTGTAGTTATCGATGCGCTCGCCGATTTCTTTGAGATTCGCTTTGAACTGGGCCAGCTTCTCTTGCAGGTAGGCGCGGCGTCTCTCGAGGAGGGTGAGTCGTGCCTCCGGCTCGAGGTATCGGAAGAACGCGAGCTTCAGGGTGAAGTGTTCGGCGTCGACCGCTGCAGCCGTCTCCTCTAGGAGGTCGCTGAAAAGTCGCTCGCCTTCTGGGGTGATGCGGTAGACCGTCTTGCGGCGCGCCATGGTCGGCGGAGGCATCGTCGAGCGCGACGCCCGGCGCGGCTTCGTGGACTCGGCCATTTTTTCGACCGCTCCCGCCTTGGCTAGGCGTCTCAGCGCAGGGTAGAGAGAACCCCACGACACCTGCCAGAAGGGTCCGAGCATGGTGCTCAATTGCTTGCGTAGCTCGTACCCGTGCATGGAGCGTTCCTTTAAAAGGCCCAATACGGGGAGCTCGAGCATCCCGTGCTGCTTCATCTGGTTACGATCAACCCCGTCCGTTCTGTATACGTTGATATATCGAACCGATATATCAACACACACCTCTGGATCTTGCAAGTCACCGCCATTCCGGGCGGGCGGATGTGAGTCGCTCGGACAGTGGTCAAGGGATCGCCCGATCGTGCTCGGGCCCCCAGTGTGGCCGTGAGGTATCCGGAAGGGCCGAAGTACCATTCGTGCATGACAGCTTCCGGGCGCTCGTTCGATCCCTCGAGCCCCCCTCAGGCGCAAGGGCCGGTGGTGGATTATCGCCTCGCCCGGCAATCGCTGATCCTCTCGGTCCGGCAAGGGCTGATATCCACCACCGACGTCTGTGATGCCCATCCCGAGCTTCTGCGGGCTGCTCGGAACATCGGAGACGAGACCGAGAGGGTCTGTCCGATGTGCTCGCATGAGACGATCCGGTTCGTCCGTTACGTCTACGGAGACGAGCTCGGGCGCAATAGCGGCAGAGTCGTGTATCCGCCGGAGTGGCTGCAGGAGCTCGCTAAGGAGTACGAACATTTCACCTGCTATGTCGTAGAGGTGTGCGTCGATTGTGCGTGGAATCACCTCGTCCGCTCGTACGTAGCGGGCAGCGGTTACGCAGAGGCACGCAGGACCAGAGCCCAACCGGCGCGCCGGACCACCGGGCGCCGGGAGCGAGGTTGAACCAGGTCGCGCCGGCTACGAACCAAGTGGATACGGCACTCGACCGCCCCGTTGCGTGGGTCCGGCTAGGTGGAGCAGGGGTCTTATTGCTTACAGGGCTCGGGGTGCTTCAGCACCTGGCATGGCCGGTGCTGGGGATCGCCGTCTTGGTCGGGAGCCGGTGGCCCGGGAAGGACCTTCGCAGTTCGATCGCTCCGATGCTGGTCATGCTCGTAGCAGCAGGCGGCCTGGTCGCGAGCGCGCTCAGGTGGTCGACCTTCGACCTCGCAGCGATCACTGGAGCCCAGGGCGTCCTCGGCCCTGCGTTGCTCGTCGGTCCCGGGGAGGCGGCGGCGGCCACGGCGCTGGGAATGACCTCGGTGCTGCTGGCGCTGGCGCTTGCTCTTCCTCCGGATCTCGAGTGGGACAGGCGCGGATGGGCGCTGTGGGCAGCCGAACTCCTCGGCATCGGGGCGGCTTTGGCGTTGCTTTCCTGGGGACCAGGCGGGGCTATGGGAGAGATGTGGCTCGCTGCCGTCACGTTGGCAGTCCTGACGGGCAGCATCGGATGGGCCCTCAGTAGGGCACCGGCGCTGGTTGCCCACGTATCGCTGGGGGCTGCCGGACTTTGCGCGGGGGTTGGAGCGTTAATGAGTCAGATAAGGGCATGATTAGCGGACCCCTAGCGTCCGGAGGGCGAAACCCTCAACCGACGAACCCGGTCGGCCGTGAGGACATCGTTATTAGTCGAGCAGACAGATAGTCGAGGATCGGTCCGTGAGCAAGAGAAGGGGAAAGCGGCGGATGCGGAGAGTGGACCCGCGCACCCGCGGACAGAAGGTGCTGACCCGCTATGCCCTTCTTCTCCCGGTGGGCACATTCTTCGTCGGGCTAACCATCCTGGGTTTGACTTACGCTTTCGCGAACATCCCGCTTCCCGATGACATCGAGCTAACTCTGTCGACGGAAGTGTTCGACGCCAACGGCAAGTCCATCGGCAGCTACTCCGGAGAGATAACGCGCTTCCCCTTCGATCCCCAGAAACTGCTGGAGAAGAAACCGTTCATAGGCCAAGCCGTGCTTGCGGCTGAGGACCGGAGCTTCTACGAGCACAACGGTGTCTCGGTTCGAGGAGTTATCCGAGCAGCGTGGGCCAACATGACCGGAGGCCAGGTCCAGCAGGGGGGTTCCACTATCACTCAGCAGTACGTGAAGAACGCCGTGCTGCAGGACCCGTCCCGGACCGTCACCCGGAAGGTCCGTGAGGCGGTATTGGCTGTCAAGCTCGAGCGTCAGTACTCCAAGGATCAGATCCTGGGCTTCTACCTAGAGACGATCTATCTGGGCCGAGGGACGTACGGGTTCGAGGCCGCCGCGCGCAGGTACTTCAACAAGTCGGTCTCCCAGATCAATCTTTCAGAAGCCGCTTATCTCGCTTCGATCATCCCCTCCCCAGAGGCCTACCAGATCGATGAGGACCGCGATCTTGCCGAGAGCCGTAGGGACCGTGTGCTGACGGAGATGGTGAAACTCGGATTCGTCACCCAAGACAAGGCCGACGCGGCGATGAACAAGCGCCTGAAGCTGGCCCGGACAGCGGATCACGAGTCGGAGAAGAGGTCGAAAGCGGCCTACTTCATGGAGTGGCTGCGTAAGAACTTCCTACAGGAAGAGTTTGGATCCGATCTCTACACCGGGGGGTTGCAGATCCACACGACGCTCGACCTCGAGCTGCAGGCTGCCGCCGAGAGAGCCGTGCGCACGATGCTTCCTAACCCAGAGGATCCTCAGGCCGCCCTGGTGTCCATGACCCCACGCGGGGGCATCCGCGCGATGGTCGGGGGGAAAGCCTTCCGGAACGTTTCCAAAGCGCGTGGCTTTAACTACGCGACCAGTGAACCAGGCCGTCAGCCGGGGTCCTCGCTCAAGCCCTTCACACTTGTCACCGCGATAGACCAAGGGATCTCTCCGAGATCGCGTTTCTCCGGAGCGAGTCCGACGCAGATCGAAGATCCGGAGTGTGCTACCAACTTTCAGCCGTGGGAGGTGAATAACTACGGGAACTCTTCCTTCGGCACGATCGATCTGGTTCAGGCGACGACGAACTCGGTGAACACGGTCTACGCACAGCTGATGGCCGAGGTGGGAGCGGAGTCGGTGGCCAAGATGCTCGAGGAGTTCGGGTTCAACCCGAAATATGGGGCCGAGAACATAAACCCCGTTTGCGCCAATGCCCTCGGGGGCGGCGAGGACGTCACCCCACTCGAGATGGCCCGTGCGTATGCAGGATTCGCCGGACGCGGGAAGCTGCCGCACGTCAACCCCGTCGCCTACATCACGGACAGCCAAGGCAACTGCATCAAGCGCTACCTTGGCAGCGGCGACTGTGAGGAGCGTGTTGGGGGAAGGGCGCCCGAAGAGATCATCGATGAGAACTCGGCAGATGTATTGACCCAGTCGTTGACCGGTGTGGTGAGCGCGGGAACCGCCACCAATGCCAACATCGGCCGCCCCGTTGCAGGCAAGACCGGCACCACGCAAGACAACGGCAACGCCTGGTTCGCGGGATACACCCCGCAGTTGTCCACGGTGGTGTGGGTGGGCTATCCCCTCGAAGGCGGACCCGACGGGAAGATCGGAACCGAGTGTGGCCAGAAGGCCGAATCCGAACAGAAGCGGTTGGAGCGCCAGTCCGCCTGCGCCGAGGACGATTTCATCCCGGAGATGCGGTCCTGCTCAGATCTGGACCTGTGCCGGCCTGTTCTTGGTGATCTGTCTGCACCTATCGAGGTGACGGGTGGCTCTTTTCCCGCCCGTATCTGGGGTGCCTACATGTCCGAAGCGGTGGCCGACATGCCGGTCGAGGAGTTCGCGATACCAGCCGCTCAACCGAGCGAGATCATCAACGGCTCCCCTCCCCCGTCTACCTCGGCGCCTGAACCCGAGCCCACGGGTGATGGTGATGACGACGACGAACCCGAGCCCGAGCCCACGACCCAACCGACGCAGGAGCCAACCCAAGAGCCCGAGCCCGAGCCCTCCGAGCCCGCTCCCACGAGCGAACCGAGTCCCGGGGCCCGCGGCGGTGGAGGCGGCGGTGGAGGCGGAGGTCAGGGTGGTGGTGACCCGTAACGTCCGAGTCTGAGCGGTCCGGCGCCACACTCGAGACGGTCGTGCTTACGTCCCTCATCTGCTGCGCGCTAACGCTTCTAGCGGGTTTCCTTCTCAAAGCGCAGTGTCTCGGCGGAGAGTTCAACGCCAACGCCTACGCCCGTCTTTGCTACAACGATCTGCAGCCGTTGTTCGGCGGGCGGCTATTCGCCGAAGACGGCTCTCGCGTTTTCCCGTATGTCCACGCTACGTTGGACGGGGGTTTCACGAACGGGGCGATCGAGTATCCGGTGCTGACCGGTCTGTTCATGTATTTCAGCGGCCTTCTTGTGACGGACGGTGACGGATGGTTGCGCATCTCCGCTCTGATGCTAGCGCCGTTCGCCCTTTGGACTGCTTACGTCTTGGCGAGGATGGCCGGCTGGCGATCGCTGTTGTGGGCGCTGGCTCCTGCTCTCGTTCTTTACGCGTTCCACAACTGGGACCTGCTCGTAGTGGCTGCGAGTGTGACCGGTTTCTGGCTGTGGAGGCGAGGGAGCCCTATCGGTGCGGCCGTCATGTTCGGGATCGGAGCGGGTTTGAAGATGTACCCGGTGATGTTCCTTGCTCCACTGTTTCTCGAAGGCGTGATGATGAAGGACCTGAGGCGTGCCGCCGGAACCGCTCTGGCAGGCGTAGGAACTCTGATCGCGGTCAACCTCCCCTTCGCCCTTATCAACTGGGAAGGCTGGTCTGCGACCTATGTATTTCATAAGGACCGGGGCCCGAACTTCGATTCGATCTGGTTCTTCGGATTCCCGGGTTGGGCGCCCGACAAGGTCAATCAGGTGACGTTCCTCCTGACCGTGGCCTTCGGGGTGGGAGTT
Source organism: Actinomycetota bacterium (assembly GCA_051001455.1). Taxonomy (GTDB): domain Bacteria; phylum Actinomycetota; class CADDZG01; order CADDZG01; family WHSQ01; genus JBPCNH01. The sequence goes on along the minus strand of JBPCNH010000030.1, from coordinate 154,204 downwards.
CTTATCTGGGCGTTCCTGCGCGCCCGGGGAACCCGCATGTATCCGGTTCTTGAAACGTGTGGTGCTTTGCTGGCCGTTTTCCTTCTCTGGAACAAAGTGCACTCACCGCAGTACACGCTGTGGCTGCTGCCGTTCTTCGCATTGCTGCGCGTGCATGTGGCTTGGTGGGTGGCGTACGCCCTCGCCGACCTGGCCGTCTACGTCGGCATATTCAGGTGGTTCCACGACATGGGCATCCATGGGATGGAGGAGTTGACCTGGGCCAAGAAGCTGCTGATCGGGGGGGTCTGGGCCAGGGCCGCGCTGCTCCTTGCCTTGGTGGTTGTGTTTCTCCTGGCGCGGCCGGTGGAGGCCTCCGAACCCGAGATGGAGCGTGAGCCCGAGCCCGAGGGAGCACCGGCCTGAGCTTTTCCGTCCTACCTCCCCTCTAGCCTGGACGGAGCCTGCACCTCATCGACCGCGCCGAGCGGGTCGGGCTTGAAGTCGGCGTATAGACCGGTCGCTCAGAGCAGGCCGTGAAGGAGGTGCTAATCTTGGCCGTCCAGGCAGCTTCGACCGAGGTTGCTAAGTCCCCTGCTTCACCCGATGGGTTCGTCCCGCGGGTGGGGCCATGGAAGCGTCCGAAAGACGTGACCCTGTCCGGAGGAGGAGATATATGAGGGATTACGAAGCACTGGTCATCTGTGACGCCAAGCTCGAGGAAGGCGATATCCAGAAGGCCATCGACCGGTTCACTGCAGCGATCACCGATCGCGAGGGCGAAGTCGTCAACATCGATCGCTGGGGTATCAGGCGGTTCGCTTATGAGATCAACCACCAGCATGAGGGCTACTACTTCGCCGTCACCTTCAGGGCATCGGTGGAATCGATCGCCGAGATCGAGCATGTGGTCAACATCGCCGACGAGTTCATCCGCGGAAAGATCACCCGAGGCGCTCCGGCAGCCGCCGCTGTTCCGGCCGCTCAGGGATCGACTTCCAACTAGAGCTCTAAGGAGAAAGACATGGCATCCGAGAACCAGGTAACACTCGTAGGGAACGTCACCGAGGATCCCGAGCTCCGCTTCACCCCGGCCGGCGCCGCAGTCGCCAACTTCACCGTGGCCGTCAACAAGCGCTACCGGAACCAGGACGGGAGCTGGGAAGACAAGCTCGATGGCTTCTTCCGGTGCAGCTGCTGGCGCGACATGGCCGAGAACGTGGCAGAGAGCCTGAGCAAAGGCTCCCGCGTGATCGTCGTCGGACGTCTCCAGCAACGCTCCTGGGAGACGAAAGAGGGTCAGAAGCGTTACGAGATCGAAGTCCAGGTGGATGAAGTGGGTCCGTCACTAAGGTGGGCCACCGCCAACGTGCAGAAGTCGAACCGTTCTTCGAGCGGCGGCGGCGGTTTCGGCGGAGGAGGTCAGTCCGGCGGCGGAGGTCAGTCCGGCGGCAGCGGTTCCGGGGGACCCCAGCAGCAACCCGCTGCTCAGCCTGCCGGCGGTGCAGGCCCGGGCGATGGGTGGGACGCAGGATCTGCGCCGGACGGCGTCGAAGGAGGTTTCTAGGTAATGGCAAGAGACAGGGATAGGAGAGGCTCCAAGCCCGCCGCTCCGAAACGAGGCGGCAAGAAGAAGTTCTGTCAGTTCTGTGCCGACAAGCAAGACTTCGTCGACTTCAAGGACGTTGCGCTCTTGCGCAAGTTCATGAGCGATCGCGGCAAGATCAGGGCGCGCCGTGTGACCGGCAATTGCACCCAGCACCAGCGCACCGTCGCGACGGCCGTGAAGAACGCGCGGGAGATGGCTCTGCTCCCCTACTCGAGTAGGTAAGGGGGAGAGATGAAAGTCATCCTGTCGAACGACGTCGATACCTTGGGCAAGAAGGGCGATGTCGTCTCCGTAGCGGACGGCTACGCACGCAACTTCTTGGTTCCACAGGGTCTTGCGATGCCCGCGTCCAGAGGTGCGTTGAAGCAGGCCCAGTTGATGCAGAAGGCGCGCGCCGAACGTGAAGAGCGCGCAAAGGCAGAGGCGGCGGCCAAGGTCTCTCACCTTGCGGCCACGTCTGTTTACATCTCCGCTCGCGCCGGGGAAGGTGGCCGTCTCTTCGGGTCTGTAACCAATTCGGATGTGGCGCGCGCGATCCTCGATCAGTTGGAAGAGGATATCGATCGTCGCCACATCCGCCTCGAGGAACCGATCCGCAGCCTCGGCTCTCACCAGGTCGAGGTCCGGCTCCACGAAGAGGTGAACGCGCTCGTTACCGTCGAGGTCATCGAGCACGAAGAAGAGGTAGCGGAGTAGTTCTCCACACCTTTCAACAGGAGATCCACATGCTTTGGGGGGTTACGGCTAACAAGCCGTAACCCCTAGCTTTGTCCTGGCCCTTCGCGGGGGCCCGGGCGCCACTTCCCCCGTCCGACGCAGGTGAATCCGTCCCACCAGGCGGTTAACCTGCGAACATATGTTCGTAGAATTCTCGAGGCCGGAGGAATAGTTGGCACAGCGTGAGGCACTGCGAGCCGTATCCACGAACCGCATCCCCCCACACAATCTCGATGCCGAGCAATCGGTACTCGGCGCCATGCTGGAGTCCAAGGATGCTGTCGCCAACGTGCTCGAGATCCTTCAGCCGGACGATTTCTACAAGCCTTCCCACGGCGAGATCTACGAGGCGATCCTCGCCCTCTACGAGCGGGGCGAAGCTCCGGACCCACTAACGCTGGCGGAAGAGCTCAACCGCCGCGGCATCCTCGAGCGCATCGGCGGCAAGCCCTACATCCACGGTCTGATCGAGGCCTACCCCACGGCCTCGTCGGCTGCCCGCTACGCCCGCATCATCGAGGAGCACGCACGCCTGCGACACCTGATCCAGGCCGGCGGCCGGGTCCAGGAGATCGGGTTCTCGATCCCCGAGGACGTCGACGAAGCCGTGGACAACGCCGAAGAGATCATCTACGAGGTCGCCGACCGGCGTCTGCGCGATGACGTGCAACCGATCAAGACCCTGTTGACCCATTCCATGCTCGAGGTAGAGAAACTCTACGAGCGCGGCGAGTCGATCACCGGGCTCTCCACCGGTTTCCCCGACCTCGACGAGCTCACCTCCGGCTGGCAGCCGTCCAACCTGGTGATGATCGCAGCTAGACCCGGCATGGGTAAGTGCCTAAGCGCATCTCAATTGGTTGATCTGCCCGTCTCTGGTGAACGAGTGACGATCGAAGAGTTTGTCCGGAGGCGTGAGTCTCAGATCGTCGGATTGCAGCTTGATGGGACGCTTGCCCCTCTGCGCGTTACCGATTGGATCGATAACGGCCTAATGGAATGTTTTCGCCTCACCACACGCTTCGGACGAAGGATCGAGGCAACAGGGAATCACCCCCTGCTACAGGTGGACGGATGGAAACCTCTCGAGGGACTGCGGGTCGGTGACAGGATCGCCGTCCCCCGCCATCTGCCGACTATCGGCGCGGGAAGCCCATGGTCGGACGAACGCGTGCGACTGCTCGCTTATTACATCGCCGAGGGTGGCCTAACGGGTAACACCGCCAGCTTTACGAATTGCGATTCCGACATCATCTCCGACTTCGAGTCTTCTATCGCCGCGGAGTTCCCGGATTGCTCGCTGCGTCGCGACCGGGGGACGCTCTGTGTGCGTGCCGTCGAACGCAAGCGCAGTCGAAACTCAGTGGTGACCTGGTTGGACGAGACGGGTTTGCTCGGGAAGTCGGCGCTGGAGAAGCGTTTTCCGGCCGAGGTGTGGCGCTTCGATCAAGCTCAGCTCGCCGAGTTCCTTAAGGCGTTGTTCAGTTGCGACGGAACGGTCTACCCGATGGGGGGCTACGCTCGGATCGAGTTCACGGTCGCGTCCGAAGCCTTGGCCGAGGATGTTCACCACGCCCTTCTGCGCTTCGGCATCGTCGCCAAGCTGTGGCAGAAGCCCGAGCGGTCGTGGCGGGTCGAGATCACCGATCCGCAGTCGGTGCAGATCTACCAGCATTCGATCGGATGGATAGGTGAGAGATCCAACAGGGTCTTCACCGAGTCGAACGGACCGCGCGTTTCGATCGTTGGGCTGGTTCCGAAAGAGGCATGGGCGCTCGTTCGTAAGCTTTGTGAGCAGCGGGAGCTGTCCCTTGCCGAGCTTGCCCGGCGCGCCGGCGATAAGGCGTGGTCCAACGTCCATACCAACCGGGCTATCTCTCAACGGCGTCTGGCGAAGTTCGCCGAGGTGCTCGACAGCGATGACCTGAGATGGCTCGCTAATCCCGATATCTTCTGGGACGAGATCGTCAGCATCGAGCCGACCGGTACCCGGCAGGTCTACGACATCACCGTTCCGGAAGGCAGCAACTTCGTGGCCCAAGATATCTGCGTGCACAACTCGGCCATCCTCAACGATTTCGCTCTGGCGGCGGCGCTCAAGAACAACACGCCTGTCGTGATGTTCAACCTCGAGATGTCTCGCCACGAGCTCACTAAGCGATTCCTCGCATCCGAGGCCAAGGTGGATTCCCAACGGATCGCGAAGGGCTCTCTGCAGGAAGCCGACTGGACGCGTTTGTCCTCGGCGCTGGGGCGGCTCGCCGAAGCTCCGATCTTCATCGACGACTCGGCCAACATCACCCTGATGGAGATCCGCGCGAAGTGCCGGCGGATCAAGAGCAAGCATGGTCTGGGACTCGTCATCGTCGACTACCTGCAGCTGATGCAGTCGCCTCGGCGGTCCGAGAACCGCCAGCAAGAGGTGTCCGATATCTCGAGGAATCTCAAGGTCCTGGCGCGGGAGCTCAACGTACCCGTGCTGTGCGCCGCACAGCTGAACCGAGCGGTCGAGGCAAGAGGAGACAAGCGTCCACTTCTCGGAGACCTGCGTGAGTCGGGCTCTTTAGAACAGGATTCGGACATCGTGATGTTCATCTACCGAGACGAGATCTACAACAAGGATTCTGAGGCCCGCGGCGAGGCAGAGCTGATAATCGCCAAGCACCGGAACGGCCCGACCGACACGATCCGCCTAGCGTTCATGAACCAGTTCACGAAGTTCGCCTCGATCGCCCGGTCCGCTGGAGTGCCGCGCTAGGAGCGATCGGGTGGGCGGGTGGCCACCGAATCGGCATGCGCACCGAACAAGCTTCAACTGCCCGCCACGGCAACCGGGCCGTGGTTCGGAGCGGGTGAAGGGAATCGAACCCTCGTCACCAGCTTGGGAAGCTGGAGCTCTACCATTGAGCTACACCCGCGCTTTGCACCGAGATTCTATTGCGACCGGTCTCTGCACGCGCCGTCGTGTCGAGCGTGGAGCCATACCGCCGGAGCGCGAAGAATGCCTGGGTCTTTCCCTGGCACCGCAGACCCCGGCTTATAGACTCGGCTGATGATCCTGTCGGACGGGGATATCCGCAAGGCGATCGCCAACGGCGAGATCGGCATCGAGCCCTTCGATGAAAGCGACGTGCAGCCGTCCTCGGTGGATCTCCACGTCGACCGGTACTTCCGGACGTTCAACAACCATCGTTATCCGATCATCGATGTGAAGACCCCCATGGAGGACCTCACCGAGATGGTCGAGGTCCCCGGCGACGAGCCGTTCATCCTGCACCCGGGAGAGTTCGTCCTCGGCTCCACCAGCGAATACGTGCGTCTCCCGAATCACCTCGTGGCGAAGCTCGAGGGTAAGTCCTCGCTCGGACGCCTGGGCCTCCTGATCCACTCGACCGCCGGACTCGTCGACCCCGGATTCGAGGGGCACCTGACGCTGGAACTTTCGAACGTGGCGAATCTGCCGATCACGCTCTATCCGGGGATGAAGATCGGGCAGGTGAGTTTCTTCCAACTGACGTCCGAAGCTGAGAATCCGTACGGTTCGAGCAAGCTCGGCTCCAAGTACCAGGGCCAGCGCGGGCCCACGCCGTCGCGCTATTTCGAGAACTTCAAGCAGTAAATCAGCCCTTGTTCGGGTCTAACGGTGTTAGGCTACTGGCGTTAGGTTAGCGTTGTTAAGGTCTCACGTGGAGGTGCGGGGACGGGGATGACCACCGATCAGGCCTCCACCACGCGACGGCAGCGCGCTCGCCGCGGGGAGGGTCTCAGGCTCCGCGATGACATCGTGGCGGCGGCCGAGAAGCTGCTCATCGAGACCGGTGATCCCGACGAGGTTTCGATCCGTGCGATCACGAAACTGGTGGGAGTCTCCCCGCCGGCGGTCTACATGCATTTCGAGGATAAGAACGCGCTCATCTTCGAGGTGTGCGCCGCCCGCTTCGAGGAGTTCCACGGATATCTCGCCGCCGCCTTCGCAACATCCGACGATCCGGTGGAGTCACTGTGGGCGGGTGGACGTGCCTATATCCAGTTCGGACTCGATAACCAGGAGCAGTACCGGCTGCTGTTCATGTCACGCCACGGAGAGAGGCCGACGGGCCGCGAGCTGGAGGATATGCCGGGACTCTCGGCGTTCTACCTGTTGGTGGGTGCCATCCAGCGGTGCATCGAAGACGCGCTTCTACGGGACGATATCGATGCCTTCTCGGCTTCGGTGTCTTTATGGGCCGGCCTTCATGGCCTGACTTCTGCGCTGATCAGCCATCCTGAGTTCCCGTTCCTGCCGCTGGAGAGAACGATCGACGACCTGCTGGAGGTCCACCTCAAAGGATTGCTGCGCCGTTAGCTACCCGGGAGACCTGTCTATGTTCCGCGACGAGCCTCATCGCTAAGCGGCTTGTTAGAGGTGAAAAGGCTAGGTGGTGGCGGAGTCGTCCGGCCCGGCAGGCTTGCCCGTCATCTCTGCGGGCTCTTGGGTCGCCGGGTAGTCGCCGTTGGACCCGTCTCCATTCGAGCCGTTGCCGGCTGCTTTGGCGGCGGACGACTCGGGATGGAACTCGATCGACTGCAGCAGCAGCTGCGCCACGTCTTTGACCTGCATCTGATCGTCGGCATGCCGTTCGGTGATTCCGTCGGCCAGCATGATGTTGCAGAAGGGACATCCGACCGCCACGGTGTCGGAGGCGGACGCGAGCGCTTCGTCGGTTCGCTCGATGTTCATCTTCTTGCCCATCCGCTCTTCCATCCACATCCGTCCGCCACCCGCGCCGCAGCAGAACGTGGAGTGCCCGTGACGGTGAAGCTCGCCGTACTCGGTCCCGGGGATGGACTCGATCACTTCGCGCGCACCCTTCCAGACGTCATTGTGGCGTGCGTTGTAGCAGGGGTCGTGGTATGTGATCTTGAGCGCGAGCTCGCCTTGTGGATTGAGCCGGCCTTCCCGTACAAGTTCGGCGAGGTACTCCGTGTGGTGCACGACCTCGAAAACTCCTCCGAGCTGAGGGTATTCATTGAACATCGTGTTGAAGCAGTGGGGGCAGACGGTGACGATCTTCTTCACCTTGTGCTCGTTGAGCAACTCGATCGCCTGCTCGGCGAGCATCTGGTAGATGTACTCGGCGCCCATCCGGCGCGCCGGATCTCCGTTGCAGTTCTCGTCTGCGCCGAGCACGGCGAAACTCACTCCTGCGAGTTGCATGAGCTTGGCGAAGTCGTAGACGACTTTCTTGTTGCGGTCGTCGTAAGCGCCGGCGCACCCCACCCAGAAAAGAACCTCGGCATCGGGTTTATCGGAGATGTGCGGTATCGAAAGTGGCTCCTGCTTAGAGGTGCCCTGCATCCATTCGGTGCGTGCCTGCGGCGGTTGGCCCCAAGGGTTGCCGGTCGTCTCCATGTTCTGAAGAGCGCTCTGCATCTCGCGCGGGAAACGTGATTCTGTCATCACCAAGTTGCGGCGCATGTCGATGATCGCATCGATGTGTTCGATGTCTACGGGGCAAGCCTGGACGCACGCGCCACAGGTGGTGCAGTCCCAGATGACCTCGTCCTCGACCACATCGGGGTTCAATGCCGGTAGCTGCTTTAGTGCCGCCTGGAACGCCTCGGGGCTTTCGTTCTTGGCGTCTAGAAGCGTCGGGCCGGCAGCGAACAACTGATCCCGTAGGTCCATCACAAGGAGCTTCGGCGATAGGGGCTTGCCGGTGTTCCACGCGGGACACTGGGACTGACATCTGCCGCATTCGGTGCAGGTCATAGTGTCCAGCAGTTGTTTCCACGTGAGATCGGTGATCCGTCCGGCGCCGAAACGGTCGTCTTCCGACATCGAATCGATGTCGATGTCCATCTTCTTAAGTGCTCCTTTAGGGCGCTCCGAGACGAACAGGACATTGAACCCAGAGGTGATGATGTGCAGGTGCTTCGAATAGGTGATGTAGACGAGGAACCCCAGGATGATCAGCGAGTGCCACCATAGGAAGACGGTGGCGATGGCCTCCCGGGTCGCGAGGGAGAAGCCTTCGAGCTGCCGTGCGACGGCCGCGGTGGCGGGGGTCCAACGCTCGTCGTAGGGGAAATGACCCAAAGAGAGCTCGGCGCCGCGGGTCAGCAAGATCGTGAGCATGATGCCGGAGATGGCCCAGAGGATGTATTCGGCCTCTTTAGTGTGAGATCCCTTGAAGCGACCTGGTTCCTGGCCCCGGCGGATGATGAAAGCCACCATGATGCTGACCAGGACCGCCACGACGAAGAAGTCTTGGATCGCCCCCAACGGACCCCACTTCCCGATCAGCGGAAGATGGAACCCTTCCTGGTAGATGGCGCCGAAGCCTTCGACGATCGTGGTGAACAGGATCACGAAGCCCCAGAAGATGAAGAAATGCATAAGTCCCGGGATCGTCCATTGAAGGAGCTTGCGTTGTCCGAAGACGACGACGATCTGGTCCTTCAGCTTGCGACCCCAGTCGCGCGGGATGCGGTCCTCGTCGGCGCCCAGTCGAAGGAATCCGACTAACTGGTTGACGCGGAGCGCGAACGCGCCCAATGTCAGTAGCAGCAGGACTGTCATGACGAGCTTCTCGACCACTAGTCAGCGCCTCTCTCTTGATCGCGCAAGTCAAAGCGGGACAGGGGGAGTATAGGTCGACAGTTAACCTGTCCTGCAGCCACGCGCGAACGTCACGGATGCACTTTCAAGGAGTAAATGCACTTGTCGCCCAGTCGCCGGACCCGTTCGATCGCAACACCTGCCGGAGAGGTCTCGGCGGTCTTCGATGGCCCCAAGGATGCCGATGCTCTGTTGGTGCTGGCTCCCGGCGCGGGAGCCGACATCCACAGCGATTTCATGTCGTTCTTTGCGGACTGCATGGGCGGTCATGGAGTACGCGTGTGTAGGTTCAACTTCAGGTATCTCGAGTTAGGTCGCAAGGCGCCCGACCGTCAGCCGATCCTCGAGGAGACCTATGCAGCGGTCGCCGAGCACCTCGCCGGGGAGCCGGCGGGCCGTCTGTTCCTCGGCGGCAAATCGATGGGTGGCCGGATCGCCTCCCACGTCGCTGCGGCCGGAACTATCTGTGATGGGCTGGTTTTCCTCGGCTACCCCTTGCATCCGCCCGGCCGTCCCGATCGCCTGCGCGATGCTCACCTCCACGATGTGAAGGTGCCGATGCTTTTCGTCGAAGGCACGCGCGACCCCTTCTGCCCCTTGGAGACACTCGAGCGGGTTGCTGCCGAGCTTCCTGTGCCGCCGGAAGTGGCGGTGATCGAAGGTGGCGACCATTCGCTCAAGGTGGCGAAATCCTCCGGACGTACTACTCAGGATGCATGGACCGAAGCTTGTTCGCATGTGGCCGCCTGGATCACGAGTTTGAATCCGTGAGGCTGCCGCGGGAATGCCACCGGTCCTTCACCGAGCCTTCGTAGGCCCTTCGCTGTGGGCATCTGACGAGCTCCGCCGGAGCTTCGGAGCAGCGAAGCCTGCTGCTAGCAGCCCGAAGGAAAGTGCGATGAATCCAAGCAGTGAAGCTCCGGTGTGTGGGAGAGCAGCTGCGCGGGTACTCACTTCGCCGACGGGTCCTTCTCCGGCTTGTCTCTGGGCGGGACCCGCTTCGTCGGTGTCAGCGTCGCTGGATCCCCCGATCCGTTACGGCGTCACGCCCGGCTCCGGCGGGGGAGCTGCAGTCGTGCCGAAGTCCACGCTCGGAGCGGTGCGGGTTGCTTCCTCGGTTTCGAAGTACGGCTTCTCCTCGAAATTGAACATCCCGGCCACGATGTTGGACGGGAAGGTCTCTAGAGAGTTGTCGTAGGCGAGAGTTTGCTCGTTGTAGAACTGCCGTGAGAAGGCGATGCGTTCCTCGGTCTTAGAGAGCTCTTCTTGTAACGCGAGGAAGTTCTCGTTCGCCTTGAGATCCGGATAGTCCTCCGATACGGCGAAGAGTTGGCGCAGAGCGCCCGTCAGCATGTTCTCTGCTTGCGCTTGGTTCTCGACCCCTCCGGCGGATACCGCCTGCTGCCGAGCCTTGATGACGGCTTCCAGGGTCTCTCGCTCGTGGGCTGCGTAACCCTTCACGGTCTCGACGAGGTTGGGAACGAGATCGTGACGCCGCTTCAACTGCACGTCTATCTGTGCCCACGCCGCCTCGACCCGGTTCCTCAGGCGAACGAGTCGGTTGTAGATGCCGATCACGAGGACCGTCAAGAGCACGATGATGCCGATGATGATGATGAGCTCCATCACTGCGCCTTTCTCTAGTTGTTAGGCCCATAGGGTGCGCTAACTCGAGCGCGCGAGCAAGCGCGATCTGCTTCGGAGTTGCCTTAGGCTCGCGGCATGATCATAACGATCGAATATTGCGCCCAGTGAGGGTATGCGCCTAGAGCCGTCGGTCTGACGGAGCTGATACTCGAAGAGCTCGAACACCAGATCTCCGGGGTTCACCTCATCCCGTCGAGCGGTGGTGTATTCGAGCTTTCTCTCGACGGCGGGTCTATCTATTCCAAGAAGGCCACCGGGAAGCACATCGAGCATGACGATGCGATGAGGTTGATCCGCGCCGCCGTAGAGGGAGCGGGCTAGCCGCTCTGCAACATCTCTCCCAGAGCGAAGGCCAGGTCCAAGCTCTGACGCGCGTTGAGCCTTGGATCACACAGGGCTTCGTAGCGGTCGACGAGGTGAACGTCGAGGATCTCTTCCGCCCCGCCGAGACATTCGGTTACATCTTCCGCCGTCAACTCCAGGTGGACTCCTCCGGGCACCGTTCCTTCCTGTTGGTGCACGACGAAGAATGTCTTGATCTCGGTCAGGACGTCATCCAACCGGCGCGTCTTGTAGCCCGACGACGTGAGGAATGTGTTGGCATGCATAGGGTCACACACCCAAACCACTTGCCGTCCGGCGCGCCGGACGGCACCGATGAGCGCGGGGAGCTTTTCTTCGATCAAACCCGCTCCCATGCGCGTGATGAATGTCAACCGTCCGGGCTCCATCTGAGGATCGAGGCGCTCGCACAACTCGGTCACTTCTTGCGAGGTCGCGGCAGGGCCCAGTTTCACGGCGATCGGGTTGGCTATCCCTGAGAGGAATTCGACGTGAGCACCACCGGGCTGGCGGGTCCTTTCACCGACCCAGAGCAGGTGAGCAGAACAGTCGTACCAATCACCCGTGAGGCTGTCACGGCGGGTGAGAGCTTCTTCATATCGAAGGAGGAGCGCTTCGTGGGAGGTGTAGAAGTCGACCTCGTGCAATGCCGAGTCTGCTCCTAGGTCGATGCCACATGCCGCCATGAACTGGAGGGCGCGCTCGATCTGCCGCGCGATCTGCTCGTAGCGCTGCCCCTGTTTGCTCGCCGCTACGAATTCCTGGTTCCACGTATGGATCTGTCGAAGGTCGGCGAAGCCTCCCTTCGTGAAAGCGCGCAGTAGATTGAGGGTCGCGGCCGACTGGTGATACGCCTGCACGAGCCTCTCGGGATCAGGCTGCCGGGCCTCTTCGGTGAAGACGTTGTCGTTGACCGCGTGGCCCCTGAACGCCGGCAGCTTCAGACCACTCATTTCTTCGGATTCGGACGAGCGGGGCTTGGCGAACTGCCCTGCGATCCGGCCGACCTTGACGACGGGAAGCCCGGAGGCATAGGTCAGTACCACCGCCATCTGGAGGATCACTTTGAGCTTGTCCCTGATCGCGTCGGCAGAGAAGTCCCGGAAGGATTCGGCGCAGTCGCCCGCTTGGAGCAGAAAAGCCTCCCCCCGCCCGACCGTGGCAAGCGCTCCCTTGAGCCGTTGTGCTTCCCCGGCGAAGACCAGCGGGGGGAAGCTCGCCACTTGATCGAGAGCTCGTTCAAGAGCATCGTCATCCGGCCAGGTCGGCTGCTGAAGGACCGGCCGGTCGCGCCAGGATGAGGGCGTCCAGGTACTGCTCATAGTCATATGGTCGCCTATCTGGAGACCTTTGGGACACTGAACGTAGGATTGCGCCGTGAAGACAATCCCTCTCGTCTCACTGGACGAGATCGAAGACGCTCGTTCTCGTCTCGAGGGCGTTTCGGTGCTCACCCCCATCGATAGATCGCGAGCTTTATCCGGTCTCGTCGATGGCGACGTCTCGATCAAGTGCGAGAACCTCCAGCGGACCGGTTCCTTCAAGATCAGGGGTGCCTTCAATCGCATCTCGCGCCTGGATGATTCCGAACGGACCGCCGGCGTCGTGGCAGCGTCGGCAGGGAACCATGCTCAGGGGGTGGCCCTGGCTGCCTCGCTCTCCGACACTCAGGCCACGGTGTTCATGCCCGCTTCCGCTTCGCTTCCGAAGGTCGAAGCGACGAAGAGGTACGGCGCGGAAGTGGTGCTCGAGGGCAAGGACTTCGGAGCCGCTTTCGCTGCTGCCACTCGTTTCGCAGAAGAAAGCGGAGCGGTTTTCGTGCATCCGTTCGATCACCCTCATGTGATCGCAGGGCAGGGGACCGTCGGACTCGAGATCCACGAGCAGATGCCGGAGCTCGGAACGGTGGTTGTTCCCGTCGGAGGCGGCGGGCTCATATCGGGCATCGCAGCCGGGCTGAAGGGGATCCGTCCGGGCGTCCGTATCGTGGGGGTCCAGGCCGCGGGCGCGGCGGCGTTTCCCCCGTCGCTGGCTAAAGGAGTGCCGGTAGAGCTTGAAAGTGTCTCGACGATCGCAGATGGGATCGCAGCCAACAAACCGGGCGAGCTGACCCTCGCGCACGTGAGTCAGTTGGTCGACGAGATCGTCACCGTCACCGATGACGACATCGCGCAGGCGTTGGTGATGACCGCCGAACGCATGAAGCTGGTGCTCGAACCTTCCGGCGCGGCAGGTGTGGCGGCCGTCATGCAGAACCTCGGAGATCTCGTGCCTCCGGTCTGCGTGGTGCTCTCCGGCGGGAACATCGACCCTTTGTTGCTGCTACGGGTCATCAGATTCGGCCTTAGCGCCTCAGGCAGATACTTCGCCTTTCACACGAGGATCGCTGACCGCCCGGGAGAACTGAAAGAACTCTTGGGTCTGATAGCAGGTCTTGGTGCCAACATCGTTGGGATCGAGCACCACCGTGAGGGTGCATCGGTTCACCTCGGCGACGTCGACGTGATCCTTCAGGTGGAAACCAAGGGACGCGAGCACATCGATGAGATGACCCGGACCCTCGGCTCCAGAGGCTACATCGTCGAGCCCTTCTGATCGCTAGGCAGAGGAAGGTTCGGTCACCCGTTGCTGTTCTATCTAATGTGAGAACGATGCAGGCCTTAGATGTCGGATCCTTCCTTCCCGCCATACGGGCATGGCTTGCCGAAGACGTGGGAACGGGAGACAAGACGACCGAAGCGGTCGTGCCTTCCGAGCTGATGGGGAGAGCGCGCATCGAGGCGCGCTCTCATCTAACGATCGCAGGCCTTCCGATCGCGGAAGCGTGCTTCCTCGAGACGGGAGCCGATCGGGTGTCCTTCTCGGCCGTGGCGAGCGACGGCGAGGTGACGCGTCCGGGCGACGTGTTGGCTCGTATCGAGGGTTCGCTCTCCGCCATCCTCACCGCAGAGAGAACGGCGCTCAATATCCTGCAGCGGCTGTCCGGTGTAGCAACGATCACCGCTCGTTACGTCGAGGCGATCGAAGGGACGGGTGCTCGCGTGATCGACACGCGCAAGACCACTCCTGGACTCCGTACGCTAGAGAAGTATGCGGTGGCCGCAGGAGGCGGGATGAATCACCGTATGCGTCTCGACGACGCTCTACTGGTCAAAGACAATCACATCGCCGCCGCAGGTGGAGTTGTAGCCGCCACTAAGCGGGCGCTGGCGAACGCCGACGGCCTGCGTGTCCAGATCGAAGTCATAGATCTTGAGGAAGCTGAGGCCGCTATCGAAGCGGGCGCGCGTTCGTTGCTCCTCGACAACATGAGTCCGGAGCTGGTCGCCCAGACGGTGCGGGCGGTGCAGGGGCGCGCCGAGCTGGAGGCGTCCGGGGGCATCACCCTCGAGAACGTCAGGCGTTATGCCGAGGCCGGGGTGGACCTCATCTCGGTCGGTGCACTGACCCATTCTGCGCCGGCGGCCGACCTGGCTCTGGAGGTAGAGAGCTGATGGTCCTCACCCAGGAGGCCCTGGCAACCGGGGTTACGGAAGAATGGGCCGGCGAGGTTCGCGCGCTGGCGCGGCGCAACAACGCAGTGATCGTTGCGCATAACTATCAGGTCCCCGCGGTTCAGGATGTGGCCGATTTCGTCGGAGATTCTCTCGAACTCTCCCGCATCTCGGCGCGCGTCGACGAACCGACGATCGTCTTCTGCGGCGTCCACTTCATGGCAGAGAGCGCCAAGATCTTGTCGATGGAGAAGAAGGTGCTCATCCCCGACACCGAGGCAGGATGCTCACTGGCAGCGTCTATAACCGCCGACGAACTACGCGCGTGGAAGGCGGAGCATCCCGGCGCGGTGGTCGTGATGTACGTGAACACCACCGCGGCAGTGAAGGCGGAAACCGATTATTGCGTGACTTCTGCCAACGCGGCCAGGATCGTCGAGTCGATCCCTGCCGATAAAGAGATCCTGTTCGGCCCCGATATGTTTCTCGGCGCGCATGTCGAGCGCGTCACCGGCCGCAAGATGCACATCTGGATGGGTGAGTGTCATGTGCACGCCGGCATCGAGCCCTCCCACATCCAGCAAACGATGGCCGAGCACCCCGGCGCCGAGCTGCACGTCCATCCCGAATGCGGGTGCTCGTCACAGTGCATGTACCTGATGTCGACGGGCGATCTTCCTGCCGACCGATCCTTCGTGCTCGGTACAGGAGGCATGGTGCGGCGCATGAAGGAGTCTCCCGCGAAGGAGTTCATCATCGCTACGGAAACCGGGATGATGCACCGGCTCCGTAAAGAGAACCCCGAAGCCCAGATGATCGCGGCGAACGAAGCAGCCGTATGCGGCTACATGAAGATGATCACGCCGCAGAAGCTCCTGCGCTGCCTCCAGGCACTCGACGCCGGAGACACCTCGTCCTACGAGGTAGACGTCCCCCCGGACATAGCCGCTAAGGCTCGCCTCCCGATAGAGCGGATGATTTCTATTAGCTAAGCGTCCCGAAGCATCGGCTGTGTGCGCGACCGCCTTCCGGGCCCGGTCCCACCCGCTCCGCTCCTCCAAACAAGAACCCAGGCATCGCTCCGGGGTGAAACCGGGCCCTCACGGCTGTTTGCGCGACCGCCCTGCCGTTCGGTGCGTGGCGCGGGTTAGAGGCGCGGTAGGAGGTCTTTGGCGGCGAAGTCTAGGAAGCCGGATTGGTCGGGGCCTATCTGGTGGATCCAGATGTGGTCGTAACCCGCCTCTATGAATTTCTTGATGTTGGCTGCATGTTTGTCGGGGTCGGGACCGCAAGAGATCGTCTTGGTGAGATCGTCTGGGCGAACCGTGCTCGCGGCTTGTTCGAAGTGGCGCGGTAGGGGAAGCTCTTGCATCAGCTCGCCGCCTATTCCTCCGACCGGCCACCACTCGAGCGCGGTGGTCACGGCTTCGGTTTCGTCAGGCCCCCAGCAGATATTCACTTCGGCGAATTTCGGTTTCCCGGCGCCGCCCGCGTGGTCGAAGGTGGCTAGCAGGTCTTCGTCTGGAGCGAGACTTATCAGACCGTCGTTCTTCCCGGCGAGAGCGATCGCTTTCTTGCCGCTACCTGCGACGATCACCGGCGGCAGCTCTTCCGGAAGCGAGTAGATGCGCGCGTTCTCTACCGTGTAGTGCTTGCCTCTGTGATTGGTATTGCCGCCCTTCCATAGCGAGCGGATCACCTCGATCGCTTCGGTGAGCATCTCGATGCGTTCTCCCGCCGCCGGCCACCTGTCGCCGAGCACGTGTTCGTTCAGGTTCTCCCCGCTGCCGAGTCCGAGCATGAAGCGACCCGGCATCAATGAGGCCGCGGTGGCAGATGCTTGCGCCACGATCGCCGGATGGACCCGGATAGACGGGCAGGTCACACCGGTCAGGATCCGGAGGTTGGTGGTTGCTTGACCGATGGCGCCGATGACGCCCCACACAAAGGGGCTCTCGCCCTGTTTGTCGATCCAGGGGTGGAAGTGGTCGGAGATGGCACCAAAGTCGAAACCGACCTCTTCGGCGCGCCGGGCATTTCGCACCAGATCCGGCGCCGAATGCTCCTCCGAGGACAGCTTGTAGCCGAAGTTCGTCATCGAACATCCCGTACCCGGAGCCCCACAGGGCAAACGGCGACACTCTCTAGTCGCTGGTTCTTTTCGGTGTGGCTGCCAGCCCGATCACCGACGAGATCAAACCGATCAGCGCGGATACCGCAACGAGCTTCAGTCCGATACCTGCAGACGCGTCACCGACGATGTTCATGCGCCTCGAGATCGCGGACGAGACCTCACCTAGACCTCGGTAGTCGGCCACGGCTATGGCTCCGATAACTACCGAGATCACGAAAGCCAGCAGGGCGTAAGCGCCCCGGCGGCGCAACAGCAACCCCACGCCGCACGCGAGCAGGATGAGAGCCCCCGAGATGACCCACAACCCATCTTGGGCCTCGACGCCGGTGAACGGCTCAACATTGGGCGCTTCTCCTGGAGGCAGGATGTTGGGAGGAGTTATGTGCACCCAGTCGAGGAGGGATCCAAGGATCGCCAACAAGGCGGCGACTATGAGTCCGGCAACGGCAACGGTGCGGGCCTTGTCGAAGTAATCGGGTGAGTGCCCTTCGTCTTCCACAGGGTTAGCCTACCGAGCGTGACCGATAAACGGCGCTGTCTCCTCGCCATCCATGCACACCCGGACGATGAGTCGTCGAAAGGGTCGGGGACGATGGCCAAATACGCGCACGAAGGCGTGCGCGTCGTCCTCGTGTGCGCTACGGACGGCGCCGAAGGGGACATCCTCAACCCGCGTATGGATAAGCCCGGCATCAAAGAACGCATGCGCGAGTTGCGAGAGGCAGAGCTGGCTACCGCTTGCGATCTCCTCGGTGTCGAAGAGATCTATCAACTGGGCTACCGCGACTCGGGGATGCCCAACACCGAATCGAACAAGCACCCGGACGCGTTCTGGAACGCCGATCCTGAAGCCGCGGTCGGGCGCCTGGTCGAGATCATCCGTAAAGAACGACCCGAGGTGGTCCTTTGTTACGACGAGTCTCGTGGTTACGAGCACCCCGATCACATCCGTGTCCACGAGTGGGGCACACGCGCCTTTTACGAAGCCGGCGATCCAGAGCGTTTCCCCGATAAGGGGCCGGCGTGGAAGCCATCGAAGCTTTATTACTTCGCCACGTTCACCAAGCTGCGGTTCCAGAAGCTCAACGATGCGGCTGTAGAGGAGGGGACCGAAGCGCCGTACGCGGGATGGCTAGAGAACTGGGACGCCATGGGCTTCATGGAGCCCAAGATCACGGGTCAGATCGACGTGGGTGACTGGGTGGAGCTGCGAAGCAAAGCGCTGTTGGCCCATGCGACGCAGATCGATCCCGACTCTTTCTGGTTCGCGATCTCCGATGACCTGCATCGCAAGGTTTATCCCTGGGAGGATTACACGCTCGTCTATTCGACCGTGGATGTGCCGGAGATCGAGCAAGACCTGTTCGAAGGACTTGACTAAGGGCGGTCGGCCAGTGCTTTCTCGAGCACCGACATGATGTCGTCTCCAAGCAGCTCTTCTTTCTCCACCAACGAGTCGCGTAGCGCTTCGACGAGGTCGACGTTGCTCTCGAGGAGACTCTGGACCTCATCGCGCTCGCTCTTGAGGATCTCTTCCACCTCGGCGCGTGCGTCTTCATTGGTCAGCACCTTGGCGACGATGTTGGGTGAGGATTGGCCACCGTTGTTCACCGCTTCGTAAGAAACGAGACTCGAACCCATCCCGTAGGAGCCGACCATCTGAGCAGCGAGCGCCGTCGCCGCTTGGAGATCCGATGAGGGGCCGGTGCCGGATTCCCCGAAGAAGAGGCGTTCGGCCGCCATGCCCCCCAGCATGATCTTGAGCGTGGGCAGCAGCTCGGAGCGGGTCTTGGTGAAGCGCTCCTCGATATCGGAGTGAGCGAGGAGGCCCAAGGCCGACCGTCGCTTGATGATCGAAAGGACCTCGAGCTTGCGATACTCCTTAGCGCACAGGAACGCGGCTACGGCGTGTCCTGCCTCGTGCGTCGCGATCAGCTTGCGTTCGCGCTCGGTGTAGGCAACCGGCTGGCCCAGGCCGATCTCGGCCGACAGCCGGGCGTTCTGGACGTCCGGCCAACTGAGCTCACGTCGCCCATCCCGCAGCGCCCACACGAGAGCTTCGTCGAGGATGTGCTCGAGCTTGGCGGGGCTGTAGCCGAGAGTCATAGACGCAAGCTCTTCTCTTAGATCTTCCCGGTCCATGTCCTCGTCATGCGAACGGCGCTTCAAGAAGTAATCGATCAACTCTCGCCGGCCGGCGCGCGACCTAATTGAGATGGCGCGCTATCGGCCCCGGTCCCTGTGGTCCACGCCCACGGAACGAGCAGGAACGGCGCGGCCAGACAATGCGCCGTCGTCGCCCCGAGCCCGGCGACTGCCCAGGCGAGGGAGCTGGGAACGACCTGGACGAGCGGCGCGACGACCTGGGACGCGAGGATGGCGATCATGCCGGTGATCAGGACCGCCGGCACCAGCACCCCGGTGGGCGGATGCCCACCCCCTTTCTCGTCCCGTAGCCCTTGCCAGTAGCCGAGGATCCTTCCGATCCGCTCACCCTCTTCGGCTTTCATGGCGCGACGGGTGACGGCGGCGAAGATCGGTACCAGAAGGATCTCAACCGCAACCAAGCCCCAGAAGACGAGCCGGGCGGTAGCGATGTCGCTGCCCGTGATCCCGCGCACATCGGCGCCTCTTGGGAGAGCTTCGATCGCGCTGTGCAGCTCGCCCAGCGCGATGACTTCGCGAAACGCAAAGGCATAGGCGAGATGGAGGGGAGCGATCACTACGGCCGGTACCAAGAAGAACGTGCCGAAGTGTCGGAGCATCGCTCGGTACGAGTCGTCGAGCATGGGCGGAGTCTAGTGCGTAGTGCTTGGAGGGCAGCAGACGACCTGCGCGGGGCCGGTCTTTGCCGCAGTCACGCCTTCTCATGCGGCGCCTAGTGATCGGGACCTTGCCGACGCAGCTTCTTCACCTCGGACCGGTGACGTTTATCTCGCAGTCTTCTCTCGCGACTTCCCGTTGTCGGCTTGGTCGCTCTCCTTACCTTTCGAGGCCGCAGCGCCTCTCCGATCAGACGCGCCAGCCGGCGTTCTGCTTCCTGCCGGTTCCGCAACTGGGAGCGCGATGAATCACCGCTCACGCGTATCTCACCGGCATTGTTCATGCGGTGCCGAAGATGCGATCTCAGAAGAGACCTCTGGCGTTCCGAGAGCACCGAGGACTTGAGCGGATTCCAGACGAGCTCCACCTTCGTGGATGACTTGTTCGCATGCTGGCCGCCCGGCCCGCCGGAGGTTGTGAAACGCATGTCGATCTCTGCTTCGGGGATCACGAGGATCCGTCCCACGCGTATGTTGCTCATCGTGCCGGAAGGATCTCTGCCAGCTCCTCGGGTCGGTTCACCGGTGAAGCGCAGACACCTCGCCTGCAAACGTATGCCGTTGCCGCATCGTCTATGCGGCTTCGACCTTCGAGCAGTGGGGTGAAGGCGGGACCTGTTCCGTCGGAAACGATCACAACCTTGTTGGGGATGAACCGTTCTCGGACGGTCTCGAGCAGCGCCTGCGTATCCCGCGCGGATAGATCCCCGATCAACACGATCTCGAGGGGATCGCCCGTGTAGAGGTCGACCGCTTTGAGCATGTGTCCGAATCCCAGCGGAGATCTGGATATCCCCCCGGTCACGAGACGCAAGATGTTCACCGCGTTTCCCTCGTAATCGGTCTTTTCCGTGATGAGGGCCAGACGTTGAAGCTCTACTGCGAATACGGAGTTTGCTGAAGGTTGGGCGTTGTCGACGAGATCCTTCGCGCGGGAAACGAGTTGCTCGGCATCGCTGCCCGTAGTGAAGAATCCGCCCCGAGTCTCGTCGAGGAACAACCGGATCGCCTCATCGGCCGTCCAGCGTGCTTCTTCGAGCCAGCGTTTCTCGTGGGTAGCTTCGAACAACGACAGGCATGCTTCGAGTGTGAACGCGTAATCCTCGGCGAAACCCAGATGCTTGACGGCGCCGTCGCGGAACGAACGCATCATCCGGCCGTCCTTCCTCATCACCTCGAAGACGAACTCCATAGCCTCAGACGCCGCCTTTACCCAGGTCGGTTCGTCGAGGATGATTCCGGCTTGCGCCAATGACGATGCAGCGAGACCGTTCCAAGCTGTTAGCACTTTGTTGTCGGTTGCGGGAGGTACTCGTTCCTTGCGCCGGGCAAGCAGCTTCGATCGCGCCCGTTCAACTGACTCCGCGTCGGCCGGCCGGCCCGTGTACACGGGGATGTTCTTTCCCTCGAAGTTTCCTTCTTCCGTCATCCCCCACGCGGTTATAGCGGCGTCTGCGTCGTCCCCCGCGATGGCCCTGACCTCATCTAGCGTCCAGACGTAGTACTTACCTTCCTCACCCTCCGAGTCGGCGTCGATCGTCGACCAGAAACCACCTGCGGGATCGCGCATCTCGTCCAACATCCAGGTGGCGGTAGCCCGAGCTACCCGGCCGTGTCTTTCCGACCCCGTCAGTAGCCAGGAGGCCGCGTAGGTACGGAGTAGCTGAGCGTTGTCGTAGAGCATCTTCTCGAAGTGCGGCACGATCCACCCTGCGTCGACCGAATAGCGCGCGAACCCTCCTGCCAGCTGGTCGTAGATCCCGCCCGCCGCCATAGCGTCCAGGGTTCGCTTTGCCATCTGCAGCGCTTCGGGCCGCCCGCGTCGCCCGAGCCTCATCAAGAGATCGATCGTCATGGGTTGAGGGAACTTGGGAGCGCCGCCAAATCCACCGTGTGCGGTGTCGAACGACGACGCGAGTCCCTCGAATGCCAGCCCGAGGATCTCGGTTGTTATCTCGTCTTCCGATGGCGTGATCCGTGCGTATGAACCGATGTGTTCTACGAGGTGGCGGCCCTGATCTTCGACCTCGGATCGCTTGGTCTTCCACGCGTCGGCCACCGCGATCATCAATCGCTTGAAGGAGGGCATGCCGTGGCGGTCTTCAGGAGGGAAGTAGGTACCGCCATAGAAAGGCACGCCCTCGGGAGTGAGAAACACCGTCATCGGCCAGCCGCCCCGCCCCGTCATCGTCTGCACGGCTTCCATGTACACCGCGTCGATATCGGGCCTTTCTTCCCGGTCGACCTTCACGGGGACGAAGAGTTCGTTCATCACGCGCGCCACGTTCGGATCCTCGAACGACTCACGCTCCATCACGTGACACCAGTGGCAGGCGGCATAGCCCACCGATAGGAGGATCGGCTTGTCCTTTTCTTTAGCGAGTGCCAGAGCCTCCTCTCCCCACGGGTACCAGTCGACGGGGTTCTCGGCGTGTTGGAGCAGGTATGGGGAGTTTTCGTCTGCTAAGCGGTTCGGCATGTAACCATCATGCCCCGCTCCGGCAGCGCGGAAGCCGGTCTTCTAAACTCATCGGCTATGGCCGCCCTTGCGTACCTGTTGCTCCCTGTGAGCGGCTTGATCGCCTTCTTATTTTCTTCCGATCCTCGCGTGAGCTTCCACGGGGTGCAGGCGATCGTTTTCGGTACGCTCTGGGCCGTCACGCTCTACGGCGCGTCGGTAGCGTCCCCTGTCGTGACCCAGGTCGTGGCGGTGCTGGGTGTGGTGGTCTGGTTGATCTTGTTGGTGGGCGCGGCCGCGGGACGTGACCCCGCTTTGCCCGGGCTGCGCCGGATGATCGGCTATCGCGACTAGGGACGGCTGGCGAAACACATCCGGCAGGTGGTCGCGGTGGCTCCGTTCACGGCGCCGCATGAGGAACATTTCCATCCGGCCTCCGGGGAGCTCGCAGCCGCCGGTGCGCTGTCTGACAAAGATTGGAACTCGGTTGCGATGCTTTCCGGCCCGCCGTGCCCGAGAGAGCCTGCAGGAGCTGGCTGCCATTGCCCTTGCTGCTCGTCATACACGAGAAGCTCGTCGCCCCGCTTGAACCACCAGCGGCCCTGACGCTCGAACGGCTGTTCCTCGGGCATCGGCTCCTCCTGGGACTGCTGCTGAGCCGCAGCGGGCTGGCTCGCCGTTTGGGGCTGATGCGTCTGGGGCTCCGGCTGTTGGGTCTGTTTCACCGGCGGTTCGTACGCGCTCTGTGCGGGAGGGGTGTAGCTCTGTTGCTGAGGGACGTCGGTGTAGCCGCTCCCGCCCCCGGCAGGTGTGTCCTGGCGGGTCCGTGCCTCTCCACCTCGGGCTGCACCGGAGCCAGACATGGCTTCGTCGATGCTCTTGCCCAATTTGGTGAGGTTGTTGAGCACCAGAAGTAACGCGATGAGGAGGACCACCAGCAGTCCCATCACGATGATCTGGAAGAGGTCGGCGTCGATCTCGGGCATCGTTTTCATCTCCTTCGCCTGCGTGCAGCGGCGGTTATCGGCCGCTCCATCATAAAGAGCCTCAGCACGATCACCACCAGATCCGATAGCCCGGGGCCAGTACCCCTCTTCGTGGGTCGAGTCCCGACTGGACGGTAGGGTCGGATAGGAGGCTGGGGACCGCTCGTAGGAGGAGACTGCTATGGCAGTGATCAAGACGATCGATCTGGTGGGCGTTTCCACGGAGTCGTGGAGCGATGCCGCCGAACAGGCTCTTCAGGAAGCGTCCCGGACGATCCGAGGCATCCACGGGATGGACCTCCTCGAGTCATCCTGCACGGTGGCAGAGGGGCGGATAACCGAGTACATGACACACGTCCGCATCAAGTTCCGGATCGAAAGGTAGGCGCGAGGGATGAGAGACGTATGCCCGGTATAGCCCTCGTCGGGATCCAGTGGGGGGACGAGGGGAAGGGCAAGGTCACGGACCTGTTGGCCGAGCACACCGACATCGTGGTGCGCTACCAAGGGGGAAACAACGCCGGCCACACGATCGTCGTGAAGGACGAGAAGTACGCGCTCCACCTCATCCCCACGGGCATCCTCTATCCGCATTGCATACCCGTGATCGGCCCGGGTGTGGTCATCAATCCCGAGGTCCTTATCGAGGAGATGGACTCTCTACAAGACCGGGGTATCGACACCACGCGTCTCCTCATCTCGGGCAACGCTCACTTGATCATGCCGTACCACCTCGAACTCGACCTTGTGACCGAACGTCGACTCGGTAAGAACCGTTTGGGTACGACCAAGCGCGGGATCGGTCCGACGTATGCCGACAAGGCCACCCGGATCGGGTTGCGTGCTCAGGACCTTCTCGACCCCAAGATCTTCTCGCAGAAGCTAGAAGTCGCCCTCAAAGAGAAGAATCTGATGCTCACTCGTGTGTACGGCCGGCTTCCGCTCGAGGCCGGTGAGATCATCGATAGGTATCTCGCTTACGGTCGGCGACTCAAGAACCACATCCAGGACACCAACGGCTTGCTGCAGCGCGCGCTGGATGATGGACAACGGGTGTTGTTCGAGGGCGCGCAGGCAACCATGCTGGATCTCGACCACGGTACCTATCCGTATGTGACGTCATCGAATCCGATCGCCGGCGGTGCATGTGCGGGTGCGGGCGTCGGTCCCCGCGATATCACCCGCATCATCGGGATCACGAAGGCCTACTGCACCCGCGTGGGTTCGGGCCCCTTCCCTTCGGAGGCCGATCCGGCCGATGGCGAGATCCTCGTGGAGGTAGGGCGCGAGTACGGAACGACGACTGGTCGTAAGCGCCGTTGCGGGTGGTTCGATGCTGTGGCTGCACGTTACGCGGCTCGACTAAACACTCTGACGGAACTCGTCGTAACGAAGCTTGATGTTCTGTCGGAGTTCGAGTCGATAAAGGTCTGCGTCGGGTACGAGTACGAGGCAGAGAGATACGAAGATTTTCCTCCGAACCAGACGATCTTCAACAAGTGCCGGCCTGTGTTCGAGGAGTTGCCCGGCTGGAAGGAAGACATCACTGCCGCTCGGGTCGTCGAGGACCTGCCTAAGGCGGCGCGGTCGTATCTCGAGCGGCTCGAGGAGCTGACCAAGACGTCGGTGTCGTGGGTTTCGGTCGGTCCGAAGCGGGACGAGACCGTCCGCATGGCCGAGGTAGGCGTTTGATGAAGGTTCTGCTACTCGGCGCCGGCGGCAGGGAACATGCTCTTGCGTGGTCTCTCACCCGTGACCCATCTGTCGAGTTGCTTGGGATCCCGGGTAATCCCGGGATCGGCACAATGGGTGATCTGCTCCCGGGGGATCCCTCAGACATCCCGACAGTGCTCGAAGCGGCTCGGCGCTTCGAGCCGCATCTCGTACTCGTGGGTCCCGAGGCACCACTGGTCGCAGGGATCGGGGATGCGCTGCGGCAGGCTGGGTATCCGGTCTTCGGACCGGATAACGCCGCCGCCCGGATCGAGGGATCGAAGAGACATGCGAAGGCTCTGATGGCCGCCGCGGGCATCCCTACCGCTCGAGCCGCCTCTTTCTCGCAAGTGGACGACGCAGTGCGCTTCATGGACGAGCTCGGCGCGCCGTATGTGATCAAGGCCGACGGCTTGGCGGCAGGTAAAGGCGTCGTCGTTACATCCGATCGGGCGGAGGCCATCGAAGCGTTGCGAGACAGGTTGGAACGCGGCTCTTTCGGCGCCGCCGGCGACTCTGTCCTCGTCGAAGAGTTCCTCGAAGGTGAAGAGACTTCCTTGATCGCCTTCACCGACGGGACCGACGTCGCTCCATGTGAACCGGCCCAGGACTACAAGCGCGCTCTGGATGCCGACGCGGGTCCGAACACCGGCGGGATGGGTTCTTATAGTCCCGTACCGGCTTGCTCACCGGACCTCGCGGCGAGGATCGTTGACGAAGTGATCGTTCCGATGGTCAGGACGACCGCCTCTCGGGGCGCGCCCTTCGTCGGAGCGCTCTATGCCGGACTCGCACTTACCCCGTCCGGTCCGCGCGTGATCGAGTTCAACGCCCGCTTCGGTGATCCCGAGACGCAGGCATTGTTGCCGCGTCTCACGAGCAATCTGGCCGATGTGTGTCTTGCTGCAGCCACCGGTTCTCTCGCCGGTGTCGAGTTGGCCTGGTCTGCCGACCGTTGCGTGTCGGTGGTACTTGCTTCCGGCGGATATCCCGGGCCTCACGACCAGGGTCTCGTCATCGACGGGGTCGAGGATGCCGACGCGCGTCCTGGAGTGCAGGTCTTCCACGCGGGAACTGCCATCAAGGACGGGTCTCTGGTGACCTCCGGCGGCCGCGTCCTCGCGGTGTCGGCTCTCGGGAGCGACTTCGCCGCGGCGCGCCGGGCGGCTTACGATGCGGCCGAGATGATCACGTTCGAAGGCAAGCATGCGCGCAGCGACATCGGCGAGCGCGCCATCGAGGCCGAGGTTTCGGCGTGACGGAACGCGTCGGCATCATCATGGGTTCGAAGTCCGATTGGGACACGATGAAGCACGCCGCGGCGATGCTTGATCGTTTGGGCGTTACCTACGAAACCCGGGTGGTGTCCGCTCACCGGACGCCCGATCTCTTGTTCGACTACGCCGAGCAGGCGGCAGGGCGCGGTATCCAAGTGATCATCGCAGGGGCCGGCGGCGCGGCACATCTTCCCGGCATGACTGCCTCGAAGACGACCCTTCCCGTTCTCGGTGTTCCGGTCGAGTCGAAGGCGCTGAAGGGGATGGATTCCTTGTTGTCGATCGTGCAGATGCCCGGGGGCGTGCCGGTGGGAACCCTCTCGATCGGAAAGGCCGGAGCGACCAATGCCGCGCTCCTCGCGGCCCGCATCCTGGGAGTCACCGACGAAGCCGTGAGAGACGTAGTTGCTAAGTTCAACGCCGAGCAAACGGCAGCGGTCCTCGAGCACCCCGACCCCTCCATCTAGTGCCCGACCTAGTGCCCGAAGAAGCGCCGATGCACATCGGGGTCGTCGGCGGCGGGCAGCTCGGCCGCATGCTGGGTCTCGCCGGCATACCGCTCGGCTTCCGGTTCACGTTCCTCGATCCCTCGCCTGAAGCGGGCGCCGGCGCCGTGGGCGAGCTGCTCGTCGCGGGATACGACGAAGAACACGCACTCGATCAGTTGCGCGACGAGTGTGACGTGGTCACCTACGAGTTCGAGAACGTTCCGGCGACGTCTGCCCGCTACCTCACCGAACGGGTTCCCGTGTGGCCGCCTCCTCGTGCGCTGGGGGTTGCGCAGGACCGCATGGCCGAGAAACAAGCTTTCGAGTCGGCCGGACTGACGGTACCTTCCTACCGCTCGGTCGATTCCGATGACGACATCCGAGCTGCCGCAGCGGATCTCGGATCTCCATTAGTCGTGAAAACGCGGCGCGAGGGTTATGACGGCAAGGGCCAGAGAGTCATCAGTAGTGAGGGTGACATCGCCGGTACGTGTGGAGCATTGGGCGCCGTTCCCCTGATAGCAGAGTCGTTCGTGGATTTCGATCGTGAGTTGTCCTTGATCGCGGTGCGCTCGACGACCGGAGAGCAAGCCTTCTACCCGTTGGTCGAAAACACCCACCATGAGGGGATCCTTCGAACGGCGCGTCCGGCACCGGCGGCAGATGCGCTCCAGGAGGTCGCCGAGCAGCTCGCCTCGTCGCTCCTGGACGCGCTTGGTTACGCGGGCGTGTTGACCATAGAGATGTTCGAGGTGGCCGGAGAGTTGCTGGGCAACGAGATGGCGCCGCGGGTGCACAATTCAGGACATTGGACGATCGAGGGTTCCGTCACCAGCCAGTTCGAGAACCATCTCCGAGCCATCACGGGGCTGCCATTGGGTTCCACCGCCACGACAGGCAGCCCGTTCATGCTCAATCTGATCGGTGAGATACCGGATCCGGAGGACGTCCTTGGGGTGCCCGGTGCGCATCTTCATCTTTACGGGAAATCGGCTCGTCCGGGACGCAAGGTAGGTCACGTCACCGTCTGTGCAGAAGATGACGCCTCTCTCA
The DNA here is from genome assembly GCA_051001455.1 of Actinomycetota bacterium. Taxonomy (GTDB): domain Bacteria; phylum Actinomycetota; class CADDZG01; order CADDZG01; family WHSQ01; genus JBPCNH01. Next base: position 126,884 of record JBPCNH010000030.1, on the reverse strand, counting down.
CGCGGACGGTCCACGCTCTGGCCGGCCTGCCGGGCACCTGGCAAGGCTGATCCCGCCCCGAGAACCAGACCGGACCGCCGGTAGGATGGGCTCATGATCCCCCGTTACTCCCGCGAAGAGATGACCGCCATCTTTTCCGAGCGCGCCAAATTCTCCCGCTGGCTGGAGGTCGAGCTCCTGGCCGTGGAAGCACGGGTCAGGCTGGGGGAGGTCCCGGTCGAGGATCTGACCGCCATCAAGGAAAAGGCCGCTTTCGATGTCGCTCGGATCGAAGAGATCGAGGCGGTCCGTCATCACGATGTCGTCGCGTTCGTCGAGAACGTGCGTGAGAACGTAGGTCAGGCCGGACGCCACATCCACTACGGGATGACCTCCTCGGACGTGCTCGACACCGCGACGGCGGTGGCGCTGCGCGACGCCGGAGACCTGTTGGTGGAAGGCGTCGGGCGCCTGACCGAGACCGTGCGGCGCAAAGCTCTAGAGCACCGGGACACGTTGATGGCCGGCCGCACCCACGGTGTTCATGCAGAGCCCACCACGTTCGGCCTGAAGTTGGCAGGCTGGGTGTTCGAGTTGGCGCGCGACCGCGATCGGCTGCGCACGGCTCGGGACCGGGTGGCGGTCGGGAAGCTCTCCGGCGCGGTCGGCTCTTACTCGCAGTTGTCCCCCGAGGTCGAGGCGTACGTCTGTGAGCGGCTCGGACTAGATATCGAGCCGGCCGCCACGCAGGTCACGGCCCGGGATCGTCACGCCGAGCTTCTCGCCGCCATCGCCATCACCGGAGCGACGCTCGAGCGGTTCGCCACCGAGATCCGTCACCTGCAGAGGACCGAGGTGCGCGAGGTGCAAGAGCCGTTCGCACCGGGTCAGAAAGGGTCCTCGGCCATGCCTCATAAGCGCAATCCGATCGTGTGCGAGCGCATCACGGGGCTGGCTAGATTGCTGCGTGGATACGCGCAGACCGGCTTCGAGAACATCGCCCTATGGCACGAGCGCGATATCTCGCACTCTTCGGTTGAGCGCATCACTCTCGGGGATGCCTGCACCTTGCTGGATTACATGATCGAGAAGATGCGGTGGGTCATAGAAGGCCTGCTCGTGGACGACACGCGCATGCTTGCGAACCTCGAGGCGTCGTGGGGCTTGACGAACTCGCAGTCGGTCCTGACTGCCCTGCTCGCCAAGGGAACCTTGCAGAGAGAAGAGGCCTATGAGCTGGTACAGCGGAACGCCATGGTGGCGTGGGACGAGGGACGTCCACTGCTCGAGCTGCTGAAGTCGGACCGGGATGTGACGCAGCACCTTGATATCGAGGAAATCGAAGGTTGTTTCGATGCGGCGCGCTATCTTCGACATGCAGACACGGTTTTCGAGCGGTTGGAGCACCTCTAATTGTTGAGTGACGTGGGGCATGTGGGGTCCGGCAAGGTCCGTGAGATCTTTGCTGCCGGGCCCGATCACTTGGTGCTCGTTACCTCCGACCGCATCAGCGCCTACGACGTGGTCATGGACCGCCCGATCCCCGACAAGGGCAAGGTGCTGACCGGTCTTTCTCATCACTGGTTCACGACGCTGGCGGACGTCTGCCCTAACCACATGGTCTCGGTGCGAGCCGCAGACCTTCCGGATGTGGGCATGGACGATCTGGCCGGCCGGGCGATGTTGTGCCGGCGCGCCGAACCCCTCCCCGTCGAGTTCGTTGTCCGCGGTTATCTGTCCGGCTCCGGGTGGCGTGAATACAAGGAGAGCGGGACGGTCTGTGGTCACCGGTTGCCGGAAGGGTTGGTCGAGTCGGACCGCTTACCCGAGCCTCTTCTCACTCCGGCCACGAAAGCAACCTCCGGCCACGACGAGAACATCACGGAGTCTGTGGCGGCCGACACAGTCGGGAGTGACCAGTACGAGGCGGCTAAGGCCTACGCCCTGGAGCTCTATCGCAGGGGTTTCGCTGCTGCGGAGGAGAGAGAGGTCGTCCTGGCCGATACGAAATTCGAGTTCGGCACGGTGGACGGTGAGATCACCCTGATAGACGAGGCGATGACGCCAGACTCCAGTCGTTTCTGGCCACGAGATGGATACGCGCCGGGCGGGGCCCAGCGGTCGTTCGACAAGCAGTATCTCCGGGACTGGCTCGACTCCACCGGGTGGGACCACTCGCCTCCCGCTCCGGCCCTCCCGGACGAGGTTGTGGCCAATACGCGCTCCAAGTACGTGGAGGCCTTCGAACGCCTCACCGGCGGCCCGTTCGAGCGATGGTTGGAGCTGTGTCGGTCGTGAGCAGCGAAGCAGCGCGCTCTTCGGCCCACCTAGGAGCCACTTTGCGTTCGGTGTTGATCGCCCCGAGTGCAGGAGTCCATGCCGCTCTGCGCTCCGCCGATCGCAAGGAGAGGGTGGGAGATTCGCCTCCGGAGGGTTACTCGCCTTATGTCCTCGGCGCCCTCGGGGGTGCCGCCGCGCTGTTGCTGTGGCTCAAGCTCTCGGTTCTTATGGGCCTCCGCACCGATTCGGCAGCGACCTATCGGTGGGGTTTCCTGGTCGGCGCCGGGATCGTTGGTGCCCTCCTCGGTCTGGCCGCTCAGTTCCTATGGGGAGCGGTGGCGGCTCGCTGGACCAAGTCGCTCGACTCGGGGGTGAAGGCCCGGGAAGCCCGGCTCGTTTGGGGCGCCTCCGCTTTCCCGCAGGTGTTCGCGCTCGTCCTCTTGTTGCCCCTCGATCTGCTGGTGGTGGGGTCGAGCTCCTTCACCAGCGCTCGTCCCGGCGATCCGGTGGCCTCAGCATGGGCCGCTCTGTCGATCGCGCTGAGTCTCGCCCTGGCGACCTGGTCGGTCCTGATCTTCGTGAAGGGCATCGAGGTGATCTCCGGCTCGAAGAGTCTCCGACTGGCCGGAGGGTTCGTTCTGGCGGTCCTGTGCCTCGGTATCGTCGTAGCCGGGTTCCGGTTCGGGGCCATCGCACTCGCAGGAGCTTTGACATGACCTACTCCGCCGACATCAGCGTGATGCTGAAACAGGGGATCTCCGATCCCCAAGGACAGACGATCGAGCGAGCTCTTCCTGCGCTCGGTTATGACGACGTGAACGATGTACGTGTAGGGAAGAGGATCTTGTTGTCGTTGGAGGCATCCTCGAGCGACGACGCCCACGCCAAGGTCGTGGACATGTGCGAGAAGCTCCTCGCCAATACCGTGATCGAGTCATATGAGGTTTCCATCACATGACCGCTCGCGTCGGCATCGTTGTCTTCCCCGGGTCCAACTGCGAGTTCGACTGCCGCGACGCTTTCCAAACCGTCGGCGCCGAAACCACTTTCGTATGGCATGACGATAAGGATCTTCCGGAGGTCGATATCGTCGTGTTGCCCGGAGGGTTCGCTCATGGGGATTACCTCCGCACAGGCGCGATCGCCCGCTTCTCGCCGATCATGGACGCCGTGAGCCGTCATGCCGATGCCGACAGGCTCGTGATCGGTATCTGCAACGGATTCCAGGTTCTATGTGAGGCAGGCATGCTCCCCGGTGCACTTCGCAAGAACTCCGGACTCAAGTTCATCTGCAAGTGGACCGATCTGCTGGTGATTAACCCAACCACCCCGTTCACCGCGAGGGCACAGGAAGGACAACGACTCAGGATCCCCATCAATCATTTCGAGGGGAACTGGTATGCCGATCCGGATGTGCTCGATCAGATGCGCGCAGCGGACCAGATCGTGTTGCGTTACGCGGATAATCCCAACGGGTCTCTCGACGACGTCGCCGGGATCTGCAACGAGGCCGGCAACGTGTTCGGGATGATGCCGCACCCCGAGCGCGCTTGTGATGCTCTGCTCGGCTCGGAAGATGGCCGGGTCATCCTCGGCTCGATGGTGGATCACGTGATGGGAGCGGCGATCAGAAGTTGAGCACCGATATGGCGATCCATCGCGAGCTCGGACTTACCGACGACGAGTACAAAGCGATCCAGGACCGGCTCGGTCGAGACCCGTCCTACACAGAGCTCGCGATGTTCTCGGTCATGTGGAGCGAACATTGCTCCTACAAATCGAGCCGCGTGCATCTAAAGGGGCTGCCGACGGAAGGCGAGCACATCCTCGTCGGTCCGGGTGAGGGCGCCGGTATCGTCGAGCTCGCTCCGGGGGTAGCCGTTGCCTGGAAGATCGAATCGCACAACCATCCCTCATTCGTCGAGCCTTTCAACGGAGCTGCGACCGGGGTCGGCGGCATCGTGCGCGACATCCTTTCGATGGGCGCGCGACCGATCGCGCTCATGGACTCGCTGAGGTTCGGACCCCTCGACGACGCGCGCACTCGTTACTTAGTCGACGGTGTCGTGCACGGCATCTCGAGCTACGGCAACTCGATCGGTGTTCCAACCGTGGGGGGAGAGGTTGTCTTCGAGGATTGTTATTCGGAGAACAACCTAGTGAACGTGGCCTGTCTCGGGGTGGTCGAACACAAGTTGATGAATGGGCGCGCCGAAGGGCCCGGCAATCAGGTGATCTTGTTCGGATCCTCGACCGGCCGGGACGGGATCGGCGGTGCGAGCGTGCTCGCTTCCGCCGAGTTCGACGAAGCATCGCTGGAGAAGCGACCGTCGGTTCAGGTGGGCGACCCTTTCGCCGAGAAGCTGTTGATCGAGGCATCCCTCGAACTGATCCGCTCCGGTCTGCTGGTCGGGTTCCAGGATCTCGGGGCGGGCGGTATCTCCTGTCCGACGTCCGAGATGACCGCCAAGGCCGGAACCGGGATGATGTTCGAGCTCAGCGCGGTCCACCTGCGGGAGCAAGGGATGCAGCCGTTCGAGGTCATGATCTCCGAATCGCAGGAGCGGATGATGGCCGTGGTCGAGCCGGACAAAGTCGAGGACGTTCTCGCGGTGTGCCGCCGCTGGGGGCTCGAGGCGAACGTGGTGGGGGAGGTCACCGACTCCGGCCGCATCCAGGTGAGGGGTGGCGACGGGGATATCTTGGTCAATGCTCCGGTCGAGGCTCTGGCCGAGGAAGGTCCCGCTTACGATCGCCCCTTCGAGCGTCCGGGCTGGTTGAGCGACCTGCAAGCGGCCCCCGCGGGAGATGAGGCGCCGGCGTCGCTGGAGCAAGCTTTCACAGACGTCCTCGGCGATCCGAGCGTCGCGTCGAAACGATGGGTATGGGAGCAGTACGACCACATGATCTTCCTCGGCACGGTCGGTGGGCCGGGAGGCGACGCTGCGGTCATCAGGCTGCCCGGTACCGATGTGGCCGCTGCGATCTCGGTGGACGGTCCTGCTCGCTATTGCTATCTCGACCCCTACGAGGGAGCTCGGTTGGCCGTCGCGGAGGCCGCTCGAAACGTCGCGTGCACCGGAGCGCGGCCCCTGGCCGTCACGAACTGCCTGAACTTCGGAAATCCCGAGCGGCCCGACGTCATGTGGCAGTTCGCGGAAGCGGTGCGAGGTATCGGCGACGCCTGTGCCGAACTGGGTACCCCGGTGACCGGCGGGAACGTGTCCTTCTACAACGAGACCAAGGGCCGCGCGATCTATCCGACCCCGGTGATCGGCATGCTCGGAGCCTTGTCCGACGCTGGCGGAGCCGTCGGATCGGCATTCTCTCGAGAGGGAGATGCCATCGTGCTGTTAGGAGTTACCGATCCGGGGGACTTCGGCGGGAGCGACTACGCCAAGATCGTCCAGGGGACCGTCGGTGGGCTCCCACCCGGTCTCGACCTGGGAAGAGAGCAGGCCCTCATCGCGTTCTTGGTAGAGGCGGCCGCGGGGGGACTTTTGCGGTCCGCTCACGACGCAGCAGGGGGAGGTCTGGCGGTGGCTCTCGCAGAGAGCGGTATCTACGGAAACGTCGGGTTCAGCGTGTCCCTGCCCGGGGATGCCCATCGAACACTGTTCTCTGAATCTCCGTCGCGCGCGGTCGTTTCCTGCGACGCCGCTCACGTTGACGATCTGCTCGGCATGGCCGGGCGGCTCCGTCTGGAGGCCTCCAGTATCGGCACCGTGGGAGGCGAGCGTCTCGACTTCGGTTGGTTCGATGTCACTCTGCAGTCCGCGAAAACGACCTTCGAGACCTCCTTACCGAGAGCGCTCTCAGCTCCTACGATGAGCGCATGAGCGGCGAAGCTAGAGACGCATGCGGCGTCGTAGGGATCTACGCCCATGACGAAGACGTCGCTCGCCTCGCTTACTACTCCCTGTACGCCCTGCAGCACCGGGGTCAGGAGTCGGCCGGTTTAGCTGTCTCCGACGGCGGCACGGTTCTCGTCTATAAGGAGCTCGGTCTCGTAGCTCAGGCCTTCGATGAAACCGTGCTGAAGAGTCTGCGCGGGCATCTCGCGATCGGCCATGTCCGGTACTCCACGACGGGTGCATCCTCGTGGGAGAACGCACAGCCGACCTACAAGAGCGGCCCGCATGGTCAGATCGCGCTCGCCCACAACGGCAACCTTGTCAATCCGCTGCAATTGAAGCGCTCCTTGGCCGATGCCGGCGGCGACCCGACACCACAGGCTGCACGTTTGCCTTCTTCCTCCGACACGGATCTAGTGGCCGCTCACATCGCTCGGGCCGACAAGGGTGACTTACGAAAGGCGATCCTCGAGGTGCTCCCGCTGCTGTCCGGGGCGTTCTCGTTCACGATGATGAGTGAAGGCCGTCTCTTCGGAGCGCGCGATCCGCAAGGCTTCCGCCCGTTGTGCATCGGCCGCCTTGCCGGCGGAGGTTGGGTTCTGGCATCCGAGACGTGTGCACTGGATCTGATCGGTGCGCGGTTCATCCGGTCTGTCGAGCCCGGTGAGCTCGTCACGATCGACAACGAGGGTATGACAAGCGATCTTTTCGCCGAACCTAAGAACGCCGCCTGCGTCTTCGAACACGTCTACTTCGCGCGTCCGGACTCGAACCTCAACGGTCAAAATGTTTACGCAACGCGTTATCGCATGGGCCAGCGTCTCGCGGAGGAAGCTCCGGTCGTCGCGGAGCTGGTGATGCCGGTTCCGGACAGCGGTGTGCCCGCTGCACAGGGCTTCGCGCTCGGCTCGGGTATCCCCTACGGAGAGGGTTTCGTCAAGAACCGTTACGTGGGCCGCACCTTCATCCAGCCGACCCAGTCGATGCGACAACAAGGCATCAAGATGAAGCTCAACCCGCTCCGGGAGGTCATCGAAGGCAAGCGCGTGGTTGTCGTCGACGACTCCATCGTCCGAGGGAACACGACCCGTCAGATCGTGAAGATGCTCCGCGACGTCGGGGCACGCGAGGTGCACATGCGGATCTCGTCTCCGCCGATCAAGTGGCCATGCTTCTACGGTATCGACATGCCGGATCAGAACGACCTGATCGGTGCCAACAAGACCGTCGAGGAGATCAGGGCTCACATCGACGCGGACTCACTCTCGTATCTGTCAACCGAAGGCATGGTGTCGGCTACACAGATCCCTGGCGAAGATTTCTGCACGGCATGCTTCACCTCGCGCTATCCGGTAGAGGTCCCCGTTGACCAGCTCCGGGCCAAGCATGTGCTCGAGCCGCACGACGCTCCGAGCGATCATGCCGAGCCCACGGAACGCTTTCCTTAGGAACCTCGCCCCGGACAGGGTTTACGCTCGCGTCATGTCTTTGCGTTATGAGGTCGACGACGGCGTAGCAGTTGTCACCCTCGATCGGCCGGAGGTCTTGAACGCCTTCAACGACGAGCTAGGCGTTCAGGCCGTCGAGGCGATCGAGCGAGCGAGCGCCGACGAAAGCGTTCGTTGCATCGTGATCTCGGGCGCAGGCCGTGCGTTCTCGGCAGGCGAGGATCTGGCGCCTCTAGCGGCGGGTTACGAGCGGGGCGAGGTTCCTCCCCTCGGGGATACCTTGGTGGATCGTTATAACCCCTTGATCCGGGCGATCACCTCGGCTCCGAAGCCCGTGATCGCTGCGATCAATGGCGTGGCCGCAGGAGCCGGAGCCAGCGTCGCGCTGGCATGCGACTTCCGGCTCGCGTCTCAGAAAGCGAAGCTGATGCTGGCCTTCATCAAGGTAGGTCTGGTCCCCGATTCCGGTGCGGTGTGGTTCCTCACGAGGATGGTCGGCTCTTCACGGGCGCTGCACCTCTCGATGACGGGGGACCCGGTTTCAGCCGACCAGGCTCTCGAGTTGGGGATCTTTCATGAGGTTTACGACCCGGCCGATTTCGAGACTGGGTGGAGGAGCTTCGCCTCCGCGCTCGCCGCCGGGCCCACGTATGCCTACGCGCTGACGAAGCGACTGGTCCGAGCAGCGAGCGAGGGCTCCCTAGAGGAGCAATTGGAACTCGAGATCGAGGCCCAAAGCTCGGCGGGTGCCAGCGAGGATCATCTGGAAGGGGTGCAGGCCTTCTTCGCCAAGCGCAACCCCGAGTTCAAAGGCAGTTGACCTTCCCCTCGGTGAGAGCCGACATCTTCATCGTTGGTGCGGGGGCGGCAGGGTTGTTCGCGTCATTGCACCTCCCCGGCGACACCGACGTCCTCGTCGTAGACAAGGGACGGATACGAACAGGGTCTTCTCCGTGGGCGCAAGGTGGAGTAGCGGCCGCCCTTGGGCCCGACGACTCCGCCGAATTGCATGCGTCGGACACGATCCGTGTCGCCGCGGGCCATGCCGACGAATCTGCCGTGAGGGTTCTTTGCTCGGAAGCACCTGAGTGCGTTATGGAACTTGCCCAACTTGGGTGTGGGTTCGACAGGAACGACGATGGCTCTCTCCATCTCGCGCGCGAAGGTGGCCAATCGGTGTCTCGCTCGGTCCACAAGGAGGACGCGACCGGCGCGGCGATCATGGCCACGTTAAGAGAGAAGGCGCGCTCCCGCGTCCGCCGGATCGAGGGCGTGTGCATCAAGTTGGACGTCGTAGAAGGCCGTTGCGTGGGGGGATGGGTCCTCAGCGACGACGGCCCGGTGCAGGTGCAGGCGAACTCGACGGTATTGGCCTCCGGAGGTGTGGGAGCGCTGTTTCCTGTAACAACGAACCCCCCGGGCGCAACAGGAGACGGGCTTGTGCTGGCACTCGAGGCGGGTGCCGGCCTCGCGGATCTCGAATTCGTCCAGTTCCATCCCACCGCTTTGGCCTTGGGTGAAGGGCCGCAGCACGTCCTCGTTACCGAGGCCTTGCGCGGTGCCGGAGCGCATGTCGTTGATGCCGATGGGAGGCGATTCCTGTTCGACCACCACTCCGACGGAGAGCTGGCACCGCGCGATGTGGTCGCCCGTGCGATCGAGTCGCGCAGGTCGTGGCTCGATTGTCGCCACCTCCATCCGGACCTCCTCGACAGGGAGTTTCCAACCGTCTTGGCAGGCTGCCGCAGCCACGGCGTGAACCCCTCGGTGGACCTTGTCCCTGTGGCTCCGGCTGCCCATTACTTCATCGGGGGCATACAGACCGATCTCGATGGACGTACGACCATCCCGCGGCTCTATGCGATCGGGGAGTGTTCCAACACCGGTGTACATGGCGCCAACCGGTTGGCCGGGAACTCGCTTGCCGAGGCCCTTGTCTTTGGGCGCCGGGCCGCTAGAGCGATCGCCGGTCAGCGGCGGGGACCCGTGAAAGCAGCAAAGGAGAACCTGGATCTCTTCGCTACCGACGTCGAAGTCATGGATGCGTGGAAGCGTGTGCGTTCTGCATGTGCTGGGGCGCTTGGGATCGAACGTTATCCGGATCGCCTGCGCAGTCTGCCGGATGAGCTCGAGGATCTCACGGTCTTGGATCTGACGGGCGACCGTGACGTCCTCGAAGTGCGGTTTGCTGCGATCATGGCCAGGTTCATGGCGCGGTCGGCATTGCTTCGCACCGAATCACGGGGAGGCCATCGTCGTGTCGACCATCCCGATCCCGATCCGAACTGGGCCGGCGTGAGGCTCCGCATAGCGCTCAGTTAGGCGGTCGAAGCACCGGCAGTATCCTGGAGTATCAACACACAAGGAGGTGTGACGCATGCCCAACAAAGAAGACGCTTTTCCCATCCAGGGCTTTGACTACATCCACTTCTATGTCGGGAATGCTCGTCAGGCGGCGTATTACCTGCAGGCCTACGGGTTCACTCCGATCGCCTATAAGGGCCTCGAGACGGGGTCGCGCGATCTGGTTTCTTACGTCGTCCAGCAGGGGGATGCCTGTTTCGTGGTCTCCGGCGCCCTGGGGCCCGAGAGCCCGATCGCCGAACACGTCAAAAAGCACGGCGACGGGGTACACGACGTCGCCTTTACGGTCCCGGACGCCGAAGAGGCTTATCGGGTCGCACTAGAGCGTGGCGCGAGAGGTGTGGCAGAACCGGAGGTCTTCGAGGACGAGAAAGGCAAGCTCGTCAAGGCAGAGATCGCTACCTATGGCGAAACGATCCATTCGCTGGTGAGCAGAGCCGACTACTCCGGCACGTTCTTCCCCGGTTACGAGGATCTTCCCGGGGCGTCGGCCGATCGTCGTGGTTTTGGTATCCGCTACATCGACCACGTTGTCGGCAACGTCGAGCTAGGCAAGATGGACGAGTGGGTTGGGTTCTACGAGCGCGTTATGGGCTTCATGGAGATGAAGCATTTCACCGACGACGACATCTCCACGGAGTACTCAGCACTTATGTCCAAGGTCGTATGGGACGGTGAGGAGAACGACAAGGTAAAACTGCCGATCAACGAGCCGGCGGAGGGCAAGAAGAAATCGCAGATCGACGAGTATCTCGAGTACTACGGGGGCCCCGGCGTCCAGCACATGGCTCTGGCCACCGAGAACATCATCGAGAGCGTTGAAGCTATGAGAGACCGAGGCATCGAGTTCCTGCGAGTGCCCACCACCTACTACGAGGACGCCAAGGAACGCGTTCCCGAGGTGGCAGGCCAGATCGACGATCTCGAACGGAACGGCATCCTCGTAGACAAAGACGATGACGGTTATCTCCTGCAGATCTTCACCAAGCCGATCCAGGACCGCCCGACCGTCTTCTTCGAGTTGATCGAGCGTCACGGCTCTCGTGGTTTCGGAGCAGGCAATTTCAAGGCGCTGTTCGAGGCGATCGAGCGGGACCAGGCCGCCCGAGGCAACCTTTAGTCACGAGGAGGCGCTAGATGGAAGTCGTTCACTCAAAAGGCAAGGTCACTAAGCAGGCTCATGTCGGTATCCCCGAGGGGACCTTCGAAGAAGAGCACGGCAGGGAAGCGTTCGCCGGCCGTGCATCACACCTGTACAGGATGCACCCGCCGACCGCCTGGACCCGCATCGAGGGTCCATTGCGCCCGCGGGCTTTCGACCTAAACGAGATAAAGCCCGAAGACCAGACGGAGCCGAATGCCACCTGGTCGCTGGTGGCCGGTAACGAGGACGTGCGTCTCTATGTCAGCCGCCGAACCGAGCCGATGCCTTACTTCCTAAGGGATGCCGATGGCGACGTCTGTTACTTCGTACATCGCGGGGACGGGACGTTCGAAACGGACTATGGGCCCCTCGAGTATGGCCAAGGGGATTACGTCATCATCCCGAAAGGCACGACACATCGGATCGTCCCGAACGGTGACGATAACTTCTTCTTCATCATCGAGGGCTCGGGTGAGTTCGCCATCCCCGACCGTGGACTGATGGGGCGCCACGCGATGTTCGACCCCGGCGTCCTCGTGACTCCGGAACCCGACCCGCATGACGAGGAGGGTGAGTTCGAGGTGCGTGTGAAGCGCGACGGTGAGTTCACCTCGCTCTTCTTCGCATGGCATCCGCTCGATGTGGTGGGCTGGCAAGGTGACCTGTGTCCTGTGAAGCTGAACGTTCTCGACCATCGCCCGGTGTACTCGCCGAGTTATCACATGCCCCCGTCGGCGCACGCCACCTTCGAGAACCAAGGTTTCGTCATCTGTTCGTTCGTGCCGCGCCCGCTCGAGGAAGACCCAGACGTCTTGAAGGTGCCCTTCTATCACGCCAACATCGACGCGGACGAGGTGCTCTTCTACCACTCGGGCAATTACTTCTCTCGTGCCGGCATCGATGTGGGTTTCATGACTCTGCATCCGCAAGGGGTTCACCATGGACCGCAGCCGGCCGCGATAGAAAAATCTAAGTCGCTAACGCGTACTGAAGAGATCGCCGTGATGGTGGAGACAGAGAAGCCTCTGATCCCTTCCGAGGAGGCGAGCGCGGTCGTTATCACCGAGTATGAAACCTCATGGGCACGCGGCATGGGCTTGCTGGACGAGTGAACAACCCGGCTTCACATCTGATTCGGGATCTTGATTGAAGATCTACAGGTACGTTTCCCGCGCGGGAGGATTCCAGCCGCGCGTGGCAGTCGCTGTCGATGGGCCACCAGTAGACCTCTTGTCGGCGTGGGATGAAGTCACCGGCACCCGTTTGAAGATGGAGGACGCCCGCTTCCTCACGTCCACCCTCCTGATGATCGAGCAGGGCCCCGAGGTGTGGGCCGAGATCCGCGATGTCGCCAGGGCCGCTTCCGACCTCAACGACCTGCAGGTCGACCTCTCCGGGGCCGACGTGAAGATCCTCTGTCCCCTCGATCTGATCGCTTCCCTGAAGGACTTCCTCGCCTTCGAGGATCATGTGAAGAACGGTGCCCAGAGACGGGGTGGCGAGGTCCCTCCCTACTGGTACGAAGCTCCGGTCTATTACAAGGGCAACCGGCGCGCGACGCTCGGACCCGAGGAAGAGTGTCGCTGGCCTCGATATACCGATTACCTGGACTTCGAGCTGGAGATGGCCATGATCGTTGGTCGACGCGGAAGAGATATCCCTGCAGACGAGGCCTCCAAGCACATCTTCGGTTTCACTGTTTTCAACGATTTCTCCGCTCGAGACGTGCAGATGAAGGAGGTCACAGCTTGGCTCGGCCCCGCCAAGGGGAAGGACTTCGCCAACGCGTTCGGTCCGTGCATCGTGACCGCGGACGAGGTGGGGTCCGAACCTGATCTAGAGATGATCTGCCGCGTCAACGGCGAGGAGTGGGGCCGGGCCCGGTCATCCGACGCCCATTGGCGATGGAGCGACATGATCGCCCACGTCTCAGATTCCGAGGACATCTATCCCGGCGACGTCTATGGCTCCGGGACCCCGGGAGGATGTTGTGGGCTGGACCAGGGGCGCAAGCTAGAGCCTGGAGACGTCGTCGAGCTCGAGATCGAACGCATAGGGATACTGCGCAACAAGATAGGTCGTCGCCCTAATGGCTCATCCTCCCACTGAGATAACTATCGAGCTGTGGGGACTCGCCGACGGCCCGCTGCTCACCAAGCTCCTCGGTTATCCCGAGATGACGACGCATCTCGGAGGACCAGAATCTCCAGAGAAGCTTGCCGAGCGTCAGACGAAGTACGAGCGGTTGCCGAGCACCGGAACCGGTTGCATGTACAAGATCGTCGACGTCGCGACCGGCGAGGGCGTCGGGTCGGTCGGCTACTGGGACCGGACTTGGAACGGGGAAGAGGTCTACGAGATGGGTTGGTCTGTGCTTACGCCCTACCAAGGGAGAGGGATCGCCAAGGCTGCCGTCTTGCAGGCCATCGCGAAAGCCAGGTCCCAGCGCCGGCACCGGTACGTGCACGCCTTCCCCACCCCGGAGAACCCCGCCTCGAACGCTGTGTGCCTAGCCTGTGGGTTCGAGCTGATGGGCGAATGCGACTTCGAGTACCCGCCCGGCAACCACTCCAGGTCAAACGACTGGCGCCTCGACCTCGAGGGTAGTGTTGGGTGAAGAGTCGTCCGGTTGTCTACGACTCGAGGGCCAAGGCGGCGGGATGCTCTAGCAGGCGCGCTACGTCCAGCACCCACTTGGCTGCGGTCATGCCGTCGAGGATGCGGTGATCGAAAGTGACCGAGAGATTCATCATCAGTCGAGCAACTATCTGACCGTCGCGCACGACAGGACGGTCTGTGGCCCGATGGACTCCGAGGATCGCCGACTGTGGATGGAAGACGATCGGGGTCGCGAGCAGTCCACCGTAGGGTCCCGGGCTCGAGATGGTGAACGTCGGGTCTCGCAGGTCTTCGGCCTTGAGTTTTCCCTCGCGCGCGTCGGACGCTAAGCGAGAGATGTCTTCGGCTATCTCCCGAAGACGCTTCCGATCGGCGTTCTTTATGACGGGGACGGTTAATCCCTGAGGTGTATCAACGGCGATCCCGATGTCGTAACGATCGTGGAAGACGATCTCCTGAGCCTCTTCGTCGAGCGAGGCGTTCATCGCCGGGTAGTCCTTGAGAGCGGCCACGGCAGCCTTGACGATGAACGGCATGAACGTGAGCCGAGGGAGGTCCGGTGATCGCTCGTTCACGAGATCTTTCGTTGCGCTCAGCTCGCTGACGTCACATTCTTCGACGTGAGTCACCGGAGGAACGATCCGGTGGGCCTCGCTCATCCGCTCGGCGATCTTGCGCCGGACTCCACGCAGCGACTCTCTGCGACCGCCGGGTGGGATGGAGATCTTGGCGGGACCTGCATCCACCTCGGCTGGGGCAGCCGGTTCCGTCAGAGCTTCGATGTCCGATCTCAGGACGCGCCCTTCGGGGCCGCTCCCCCTCACGGTGGTGATGTCGACACCTAACTGACGGGCGAGTTTGCGCACGGGCGGCATAGCCTTCACCCTTTTTGAGCCGTTGCCCTCGTTCGATCGCTCCGCCTCTACGGCGGGCTCCACCCGAGCTACCGGTGTGCTGCCTACCGTGGATGGGGCGGTCGGAGGCAACGGAGGGGAGGTTTGCCGGCGCGCCGTAGATGCTTCGATCGCTCCGGTCAGGTCGCTACCTCTCAGAACCGTCACCAGAGTGGTTCCGACCGGAACAACTTCGCCCTCTCCTACATGGATGCGCGCGACGATGCCGGCGAACGGCGAGGGGATCTCGGCTGTGGCTTTGTCGGTGATCACCTCGACGAGCGGAGCGTCCTCCTCGATCTCGTCGCCCTCTTTGACGAGCCATTTGTCGATCTCCGCCTCGGTTACTCCTTCACCGAGGTCCGGAAGCTTGAAGTCGGGCATCAGTAGTCGAGGACCTTTCTCATCCCCGCTTTGATGCGGTCGACGGACGGTAGGTAGTCGTCTTCGTTGGCGAATTGAGGGAACGGTACGTCGTAACCCGTTACGCGCATCACCGGTGCCTCGAGATCGAGCATCACGCGCTCGTGGATGAGCGAAGAGACCTCCGCACCGAGCCCCGCATGTCGCGGTGCCTCGTGCACGACGAGCACCCGGCCGCACTCAGTGGCCGTCTTCTCGATAGCGTCGATGTCGAACGGGTAGAGCGAACGCAGATCCAACACCTTTGTCTGTATCCCTCGTTCTGTGGCCATCTCGTCGGCAGCCTCGATCGATAGCGGGACCGTGGGGCCGTAGGTGATGATCGCCATGTCGTTGCCCTCCCGAGCGACGCGTGCTTTCGAGAGGATCTCGGTCGTGGCGCCGTTCCCGTTGCCGAGCGTGAAGGGGGGTTCCTCGGGGACGTCTTCTCGGCCGGCGCGGTAGATCCGCTTGGGTTCCATGAACACCACGGGATCGGGATGCTCGATAGCAGCCAGCATCATGTCGCGCGCGTCCGTCGGGGTGGTGGGGCAGACAACCTTCAGACCCGGTACGTGTGCGAACAGAGCTTCGGGGGAATCCGAATGCAGCTCTGGAGCACGTACGCCCCCACCGAAGGGGATGCGGATCACGATCGAGGCGGGCACCTCTCCCTTGGTACGCCATGCGAGGCGCGCGGCGTGCGTGACGATCTGTTCGAAGCCGGGATAGACGAAGACATCGAACTGGATCTCGACGATCGGAAGCATCCCGTACATCGCCATGCCGATCGCAGACCCGACGATCCCGGCCTCCGCCAGGGGGGTATCTACGATCCTGTCTTCACCGAAACGGTCGAGCAGTCCACTGGTGACGCGGAAGACACCGCCCGTCTTAGCGACGTCCTCTCCAAGCAACACAACACGTTCGTCCGCCTCCATAGCTTGATGGAGCGCCAGGTTCAAAGCCTCGACCATGTTCTTGCCGGCCATCAGCGCTTCTCCTCGACGTCGCCGGTCGACGGACCGGGTTGGGGGCCCACCGGCTTGACCTCGGGAGGCCTCTCGCTGTGACGGAGCTCCTCGAGTCCCTCCTCGAACGTCCAGGGGCGCCCGGACGCATAAACCTGGTCGAACAGCACCTCGAGTCCGGGATGCTCCATCGACTCCATCTCTTTCACGGCTTCGCCTACGTACGTCTTGGCTTCGACTCTAATCTCTTCCTCTGCAGCCTCATCGAGGATGCCTTGGCGGCGGAGATACCCGCTCATCCTTGCCACCGGCTCGAGGTGGAGCCACTCCTCGACCTCGGATTCGTCTCTGTAGAGGCGCGGGTCGTCGGCGGTTCCATGGGCACGCAACCTGTAGCAGTACGCCTCGATCAACGTCGGTCCGCCGCCGGAGCGTGCTCGGTGGATGGCGTCCTTCGTTGCTTTCCAACAGGCGACAGGGTCGAAACCGTCGATACGGATGCCCGGCATCCCGTAGGCGGGTGCTTTCTCGGCGATCGTGTCGGTGGCAGTTTGCTTCTTGTATGGGGTCGAGATCGCCCATTGGTTGTTGACGCAGAAGAACACTGTCGGGACCTTCAGCACGGCCGCGAAGTTCATCGCCTCGTGGAAGTCTCCTTCGGAGGTGGCGCCATCCCCGAACCAGGACAGGGACGCGGTGCTGTCGCCTTTGATCTTCGAGGCCCACGCGACACCGACGGCGTGCGGAAGATGCGTCGCGATCGGTACACAGATAGGCCCTACGCGATGCTCGCGTGGATTGTAGAAACCTAGTTTTCCGCCGTAGCCTCGCCACCAAGCCAGTACCGTGGAGGCCGGTACTCCCCGCAGCAATCCGATCGCGTTCTGGCGATAAGAGGGGAAAACCCAATCCTGTTCGTCCAGTGCGTAAAGAGCACCAGCCTGCGTTCCCTCTTCGCCCCAGTACAGCGCGTAAGTGCCGATCCGGCCTTGGCGCTGCAGCGTGACCGAGCGTTCGTCGAAGGTTCGCAGCAGGATGAGGCCGCGGAAGATCTCGATCAGGTCTTTGTCCCCTAAACCCTCAGGGAGTGGGTTGTCCGGGAGGTCTCTGCCGTCACCGAGGAACCTCAGTGTTTCTTGAGTCAAGACGACCTGATCCCCGACGTAGGGCCGTACTCGGCGGTTCGTACCAGGCGGAGACGGCTGATCTTCTGGATCCTGTCCTCTGCATATTCGGCGGCGGCTTGAGCCGTCGAGATCTCGCGTTCGCGCGCCATCTGGAAGATCAGCTGCATGGCCTTATAGATCCCTACAACTCGACCCATCGCCCGCTCGCGGTCGTAACCTCGGAGTTC
Source organism: Actinomycetota bacterium (assembly GCA_051001455.1). GTDB lineage: Bacteria > Actinomycetota > CADDZG01 > CADDZG01 > WHSQ01 > JBPCNH01. The sequence continues at coordinate 109,576 of JBPCNH010000030.1, read as the reverse complement.
GTCCTCCACGTTTATGAGACCGCCCGCGTTGATCACGAAGTCGGGTGCGTACAGGATCCCCATCCCGCGGAGCTTGTCGCCGTGTTCGTCTCTGTCGAGTTGGTTGTTAGCGGCCCCCGCGATGATCTTGCATTGGAACTCGGTGAGGGTTTCGTCGTTCACCACCCCACCGAGCGCACAAGGAGCGAAGATGTCAACTTCGAGTTTGTGTATGTCCTCCAGAGGGACGGTTTCGACGCCGAAGTCGCTGATGGCGCGGGCCAGGTTGTCGAGGTTGATGTCGCCGATCGTGACCTTGGCCCCTTCTTCCTTCAGGTAGCCACACAGCGCGTAGCCGACTTTGCCTACGCCTTGAACGGCGACGGTTCGTCCTTCGAGACTCGGATCACCGAAGACCTCGAGTGCACAAGCCTTGATGCCTTGCAAGACGCCGTAAGCAGTGACCGGGGACGGATCACCCGATCCTCCGTAGGTGCGAGAGCAACCGGTAACCCATCGTGTCTCGCGGCGCACCGTGTCCATGTCGGCGAGCACTGTGCCTACGTCGGCTGCCGTGATGTATCTCCCGCCCAGGGTTTCGACGAAGCGGCCGTACGAACGCAACAGCTCCTCGTTCTTGATACGGGTGTGATCGCCGATGATGACGGCTTTTCCCCCTCCAAGGTCCAGTCCCGCAGCCGCCGCCTTGAACGTCATTCCTTTCGCGAGTCGCAGGACGTCGATCAGAGCATCGTCTTCTGTCTCGTAGTCGTAGAACCGAGTGCCGCCTAGTGCCGGCCCGAGGGCGGTCGAATGGATCGCAATGATCGCCTTGAGCCCTGATCGATCGTCAGAGCAATAAACGATCTGTTCGTACCCATCGCCTTTGATGAGTTCGAAAACGCTCATTAAGCCGTTCCCCCTTGTTTCGCTGTCCGGATCGAGTACTCCGGGAGGCTCTACCGTGGTGGCTTACAGAGAGAGTCCCGGCAAAGCGCGCTTTTGTCTCTCGATGGTACCGCTCCCCGAATATGAGGTCTTCTGTGGGTACGATGGTCGAGATGGTGCGAACCGCATATCTACGTGTGTATCAACCGCTGTCGGCATTCCCGGCAGGGGAGCGAGCAGGCCTGCTCGAGCCGCCGGAAGAGGACGACGCCAAGGAACAGTTGGCATCGCGTCGCTGGCTCCTTCACCATGCCCTGCCACCTAACGGTGATGAGGCGCCGCGTGAGGGTGCTTTCATGCGTGAACTCGACGGCGAGACCCTGATCTGTCCTTGGAGGACGCGTCTTCGGATGCTCGCCGGCCTCCTTGCTTTCCGAGGCAGCGTTCCGGACGAAGTGGCGGACGCGTTCGTGCCTGAGGGTGAAGCTCACGAGGCGGCCAGAGAGCTCGCCGAGTTAGAGGCCAATCAACCTGAAGTGCGCTCTCACATCATCCATGCGAACTGGCACGTGCCGCTCAGGTGGTTCGCCGCCTTCGATGATTCCGAGAGGATCCTGACGGAGGACAGACGAGGACTCCGCGTTCGATACGAGGCTCGTTTGAGCGACGCCCATGCCCGGTTGACCAGGGCTATCGAAGTGTTGGAGAGCTCGTGGATCGACGAAGGTGTCACGAGTGCCGTGAAGGAACTGAGAGCGTGGCTCGGCGAGTTCACCGAAGAGGGGGTCCTCGAGCTCGATTACGGCTCTGTGGCCGGAATCTTCCCGGACGAGGTTCTGGTCGAGGACCGCTCGGCGGGTGAGGTGCAGGGCTGCCTTGAGGCACTCGAAGGGGGTGATGTCGTCAGAGCCGGAGAGGTTTTCGCGGCTTTGACCGATCGGTGGACCGAGGTTAGGGCCCGGGAAGTCGTCAACTAAGGGCGTAATTGCCCTGGCTTTCGGGCTTGATGGCGGTTCCTGGTGATTAGGCCTAGTTGATAAGGGTCATTCAGGACTAGTCCCAAAAAGGTCAAAGATGGTCCTACCTAGCCATTACTGCCGTCCCTGTTTCGACCGATGATTGACATATGTCCGGCACGCACGAAAAGCGAGCCGGGAACTGTCGGATCGGATGTGCCGGCGACGGCACCAGGAACTTGGAGGCAATATGAAGGCGCAGAAAGATGACGCGCTCCTCACGCCAGCCGAGGTCGCCGCACTTTTTCGGGTCGACCCGAAGACGGTCACTCGGTGGGCGAAGGCGGGCAAGCTTTCCTCGATCAGGACCCTTGGCGGTCACCGGCGTTACCGTGCCGAAGAGGTCAAGAAGTTCCTCGAGGGGATCAGCCAGAGCTAATCGGAGTCGGGATCATTTTAAAGGGCGCCCAGGAACTGGGCGTCCTTTTCTTTGGCCTGGAGTGGCGAGGGGCAGAATCGAACTGCCGACACCACGATTTTCAGTCGTGTGCTCTACCTACTGAGCTACCTCGCCGCGTTGGTGCAGGGCGTTGAGGATAGCAATCCGCCAGAGGTCCGTAGCAAGTAGAACTTCGCCGTCTGTTAGCCTCGTGAACCGCGGAAACAAGCCCCTGTAGAGCAGTCTGGAGTGCTCGTCACCCTGTCAAGGTGAAGGTCGCCGGTTCAAGTCCGGTCAGGGGCGCCCCGAAGTTACGACAAGGAGGCGAGCGCCTCCCTGCGCGGTCGGTAGCCCCAACGGGATTCGAACCCGTGATCTCCTCCTTGAAAGGGAGGCGTCCTAGGCCTGACTAGACTATGGGGCCATCGAGGGGTGAGCCTCGATGAAGATGTTACCCGCGCCGCCGTTTTCTAGAGGTCGGGCCCCTTCTCTTTGCGCCTCGCGTTGGCTACGGTGAGCCGTCATGGCCGTCGAGGTGCAGAACCTTTCCTATGCCCTACCCGGGGGGCGCGTCCTCTTCGAGGATGCGACTTTCCGCGTTCCCGACGGGATCCACGCTGCCCTTGTCGGCGCGAACGGGACCGGCAAGACGACCCTGCTGCGGCTGATCGCCGGGGAGGAAAAGCCCAGCTCGGGCGGCATCCACTTGGATGGTCGCCTCGGTTATATGCGTCAGTTCATCGGAACTTTCGGAGCCGACAGTTCGATCCGCGACTTCCTCATCGGGCTGTCTCGCCCGGTCTTACGTGAGACGGCTGCGGAGTTGGCGGCGAGTGAAAAGATCGTTCAAGGCCCTCACGGTTCGAAAGCACAGATGCGTTACGCAGATGCGTTGGCTAGATGGGGAGAGGTAGGGGGCTACGAAGCCGAAGTCCTGTGGGATACATGCTGCACGGCGGCGTTGGGTCAAGACCTCAGCGCCGTGGGGACACGTCTGTTGACGAGCTTGTCTGGAGGAGAGCAGAAGCGTCTGGCGCTCGAGTCATTCTTCCGGTCGGACGCGGATGTTCTCTTACTTGATGAGCCGGACAACTTCCTCGACATTCCGGGCAAACGCTGGCTCGAGAAGATGATGAATTCCACTACGAAGACGATGTTATTCGTCAGTCACGATCGTGCGCTGCTGAACGAGACGTCTCAGCGAGCCATAACGCTGGAAGGTCGAGGCACCTGGATGCACCCGGGATCATTCGAAACCTATCAAGAGGCACGTGGTGGCCGGGTTGCGAAGATCGAGGAGGAACGTCGTCGTTACCGGGAAGAGCACAAACGCTTGGTGGCCTCGATGAAGGAGTTCAAGAGACGCGCTGCGCTGAACGATAAGTTCGCAACCAAGGCGCGCTCGATGGAGAAGCGCATCGCTAGGTTCGAGAAGACCGATGCGCCACGGGAGCGTCCTGAAGAACAGGACATCAAGATGTCTCTCGGTGGCGGACGCAGCGGCAAGATAGCCGTGCGCATCCAGGATCTCTCCATCCCGGGGCTTGTCGGCCCATTCTCAACCGAGATCCTCTTCGGTGAGCGCGTCGCCATCCTGGGACCGAACGGCACTGGGAAGAGCCACTTCATCAAACTCCTGGGTGGTGAGGACATCCGGCACTACGGGACATGGAAGCTTGGGGCCCGGGTTACTCCAGGGTTGTTCTCGCAACTACACGAGAGGCCGGATCTCGTGGGTCTACCAATCATCGACGTATTGCGAAAGAAAGGCATGCCTCTCGGTTCGGCGATGGCGGTCCTGCGTCGTTACGAGCTGGGAAACTCGGACGCCACGCCGTTCCCGTTGTTGTCGGGTGGCCAGCAGGCCCGCTTTCAGTTGCTCCTCATAGAGCTCGAGAAGCCGACCTTGCTGTTGCTCGATGAGCCGACCGATAACTTGGATATCGATTCGGCGGAGGCTCTGGAAGAAGGCCTATTGGGCTACGAAGGTACCGTCCTAGCCGTCACCCACGACCGCTGGTTCATGCAGCTGTTCGACCGCTTCTTGTTGTTCGAGGGTGACGGAACCGTGCGTGAGGCGCTCGAGGTGCCGGGTAGCTAGTTACCCGACGGGTGGTCGGGGACCTCGTTGCCTTCGTCATCGACGGCCGTGCCTGCGGTGAACTCGTGACCTGCTGAGTCGCTTTCGTGGTCCTCGGCCTTGTATTCATAACCGCACCGGGGGCATGTCACTCTGACATCGTCTACCGGCGCGTCGCACTCCGGACACTTTTTACTCGAAGAGGTCGTGTCTTGGATATCGGAGTTGTCGTTTGGATCTTGCTTGCCTTCGCCGTCGCTCATGGTTTCCCCCTTCGTCGTCGTAGAGGGACAGCGTAGCGGCTTACTTGCTGACGAGCCCGGCTGCCGCCGGCTGAGTGCGTCGGAAGACCTGCAACTTCTCCCACTCTTTGGCTTTGGTGATCGGAAAGTCGTAAAGACTCCCGCCGATCACGCCATTGTTCATGGCGCCCTCGACGAATCCGGCCACTTCCCGCGGCGAGCCCACACCGGCGATGCCTCCGATCGCGTGAACGGGTTGGGATGAGTTCCCCGTGGCAGATCGGATCGTCTTTACCTGGCGAGCAGTGAACTCCCGGACCGCTGCTTTTCCGTTCACCCTGTAGGTGTAATAGCCCATCGGGAGGAAGACGTCGTAGTATTGATCGACGCTCCGGTAGGGAAAGTAAGGCCAGTAGAGAGCCCCCGCTTCGGGGGTGATGGCGCCGAGCACCGGGCCCGAACCGATGGCCGAGCGAACCCGGCGATTCAGTCGATCGAGTTTGGCGTTGCGCTCCGAGATGTCTCGTACGACAGTTGCTTCGATGTCCATAGCGAATCCATCGAAGGTCTGTCCGTCTTCGGTGGTGAAGTTGATCGCGGCCATCGTTCGCCTGTAGTCGCGTCTGACGTTGTCGAAGCCGGGGACGTACCACGCGACGATTTTCATGTTCGCAGCATGCGCGGCGACGATGAACCTGGCCACCTTCTGCGGCTTGAAGATCGCGCTCTTCTTCTTGTAGTTGGAGGTTTCGAGATAGATCGTTCTGACGCCGTTTTCCTGCATGCCCTGTACGGCGACTTCAGGCCTTTCCCACACCCATGGGTCGAACATGTCGATCCAGGATCCCAAACCTCGGTAAGGACCGAGCTTCCAAGTCGCGGTGTGTGCAGAGCGTGCGACGGTAGTCGTGCGCTCGATGACTGGCTCGGGAGTTGGTTCAGCCGGAAGGAGTCCCTGGGTCGGGATGAGAAGTCCGAGCAGCAGCACGAAGACCGGTGTCAAGAGGTGATGTTTCTGGCGCAATCGGTGAGACCCCCTAGTGAGATGGCTGTGCTCAGAGTAGTCGGACACAAAGGGCAAATCCCTACGCAAGCTAGGAATAGGAGCAGTTGGCCCTGCGGAGCCGCGTTCCTGCAGGCATGCGCGGAGATTCTCTCCTTGGCTTGCTTCCTCATCACCCGCCATGAGCAATGATGCCGGGGATGAAGATCCTCGTGTGGCACGGGTGGCTGCTGACCGGATCGGGCTCGAACGTCTATAACGCGAACATTGCCCGATGCTGGCGGACGGCAGGACACGACGTCCTTCTGGTGTGCCAGGACGGCGACGCCCACCTGCTCCCCTTCGTGGACGGGGTCGGGGCCATGACGGCGGGGAACTCTTCCTTCGAGCTCACCCCAACCGGTGCCGAGCCCGTCGCGGGATCGTGCGTCGTGGTGCGGCCCGACATCGGCCGGCTCTTGCCCGTGTTCGTGTACGACGCCTACAGGGGATTCGAGGTCAAGCGCTTCGTGGATCTGACCGGTGAGGAGTTAGACGGTTACGTCGAGCACAACGTTCGTGCACTCGCTGCCTTGATCGAGACTTGGGGGCCCGACGCCATCATCACCGGGCACGAGGTGATGGGCCCCGAGATCGCCCGGCGCGCATGCGAACAAGCTGGAACGCGGTACCTGGCCAAGCTGCACGGAAGCGGACTGGAGTACGCGGTCAAACTGCAAGGCCGGTACCGTGAGCTTGCGGCGTCGGGGCTGAATGGAGCAAACGTTGTTGTCGGCGGCAGTGAATACATGGTGCAAGCGGCAGGCGCGGTTATCCCGGGGGAATGGCAACAATGCGCCCGTGTCGTCAACCCGGGCTGCGACGTTGAGCTTTTCAAGCCGGTAGATCGCAGGTCGTCTGCCTTGACCGTCGCTTATGTAGGGAAACTGATCGCCTCGAAGGGAGTGCACGATCTTCTGGCCGCGCTTGGGCTCACGACCCGCGCCCTCCGGTCCGTGGTCGTTGGATACGGTGGGTTCGAGAACGAGCTGCACATCCTTGCAGCCGCACTTCAGAAGGGAGATCTGGACTCTGCTCGCGCTATCGCCGAGAGAGGCGAGGGGTTGCCGCTGAAGCACCTCTCCGATTTCTTGCGCGACCCACCGCCTGGCTTCTTCGAGCGGATGTCTCGTGTCGAGGTCGAGTTCACCGGCCGGCTGGAACACGGCCCCCTGTCGCTGCTCCTTCCGACTTTCGATGTCTTGGTGGTGCCTTCCGTTCTTCCCGAGGCGTTCGGGATGGTCGCCGCCGAAGCCGCCGCTTGCGGCGTCCTGCCGATCGTTCCGGACCATTCGGGGATCGCAGAGGCAGGAGCCGCCGTCGAGCAGGCTATCGGCGCGCCGGGCTTGCTCACTTTCGATTCAAACGATCCCATAAGAGGCATCGCTGACGCGATCGATCGCGTCTTGACTATCCCCGTCTCACAGCGCGCCGAGATGGGGCGAGCCGCAGCCGATCTCGCCCACGAGCGTTGGTCGTGGGAGCGCGTGAGTACCCGCCTGCTGGGGCTGGCGACGATGGATGGAGCAGACGACGACGATCGCCTCTGAGTTAGGGAATACCGGGAGACGTGGCTACGGCAGGTTCGAGAAAACCACGTCGATCGAGCCCTCCGTAGCCGGCGGACACGCCAAGGCTGCGGTGTCGGCGGTGACGCCGACCCAGAACGTGACCTCTACCCCCGGATCGACCTCTATCGGTTCCTCGGTCTCGCCACAAAAGGTTCCATACAGTTTTTCGGTGGAGTTGTCGCCGTCGAGGTCGGCCTTTACTGCAACCGGCACACCCTGGCCGGTGGCATCCGTGACCGTCGCGGTGATGTATTTCTCGTCGGGGCCCGAGGGGATGCGGACGCAGTTGACGGCGTCCTGCTGAGAGCAGGTGCCTACCGCTACGACGATGGTCGATGTGTAGGTCCCCGTCGCTTCCCGCTCTACCTTCTTCTGCTTCTTCTTCTTTTTCTTCTTTCCGGCTTCTGCGGTGCTGACGGCACCGAGTATCAAGCCGAGCACCATTATGAGGATCAGGTAACGCTTCATCTGCTCTCTCCGATCGGTCGAAAAATGCCTGGCGTGCTTGGTGGAAGACTTCGCCTCTGGAAGAACGGCTCCTTCCTTTGTGCTCGAGATGGTCCGCACGGGGTGGGACGTGGCGGTCCCCCTGCACGGGGAGTCCCCTTATGGGCGCGACTGGGGCATCCTAGATGGATGATTCGGATCGTTCTCTGCCTGTCCCTGTCGCTAGGTCTGGCGTCGTGCAGCAGTGAACCCGGCCCCGCCCAGGTATTCGATCAGGACGAGTCTGCCGAATACGAGGTCCAACAGACGCAACCGACCCAGGCATCTACAAGCTCTGAGAAGCGCGGCATCGAACCGGACGACAAGCAGGATGGTTCTTCGCATGCCTCATCCGAGGCCCCGAACGCATCGCAAGACCGGGAGGATGAGACCGAAGGATCGTCCGCTCGCCGGGTGGAGACTCTCTCTGCTCCGCCCCCTCCCGGCGGCTATACGTTCGCCCAGGAGGGGTGGGAGGAGCTGTGCCAAGCAGGCACTTGCGATCGTTATGACCTGGCGCCTCGACAACGGATCGAGGTCGTCCACCGCTCGGCTGACGGATCCCTCTTCCGCACGACAACCCGCTCATCTGGTTCACGCGAGCAGTCGATCGACTACGAACTTACGCCGAATCGTCTCGTGATCGACAGGATACGAAGTGAATTCGAGTATGGCGCCTTCAGGACGACGAGCGAGATCGTTCCTCGACCCTCCATCCTGGCGGCGCGGTTGCCTCTGCGCGTCGGCGACAGCTGGTCCGGTCAATGGAGCGATCGCAACGGCGAGGTTGACGGCAGCTATTCCTTCGAGGTCATCGAGAAAGCATCGATGACCGCGGCAGGGAGACCGCGGGACGTCTTCGTTATGAAGATGAGCATGACTTTCCGAGGTGAGTTCAGCGGTTCCACAGATATGAAGGTGTGGCTCGATCCGGATGAGGCGATGATCGCTGCATCACGCGGTCGCACGGAGATAACCAGCAGCTTAGGTACCTACCGCACCCGCTTCACGACGTCACTGACGGGCGAGCCGTAAACCGGTTGCGAGAGAAGCCGTCGCGCCGTCGTCGGTTCGAGCCGGTTGGTAGAGCGGCTCGGCGATGACACCTGGATGGAAGTCCGTGCTCGTTTCGAGCGCGAGGTGCGGCTTCCGTAGTTCGATGGGTGTCCGCGGCGGCATTTCTCGCCGGGGCAGCCCGCTTGCTCTCCTTCGTCACGGTCGGTGATCCAGGTGCGGTAGTAGTCACCCTCATGGGTGTCGAGCTGGCACTTCCGTTCGTTCTGATCCCATGGCACAACGCCGTGCTTCGGTCGTCTTGACGGGAGGCGTCTAGGCAGTTAGCCCGACTCGGTCGATCCGGGACCGTCCCGGATCGGGAGCGCAGCCGTTACCTTTTCATCCCTTTTGCGTACTTCAAGACAAGGACCGGGCCACCCGGCCCATACCGGGCCACCCGGCCTATACAGGACTCGGCCCACCCGGGGAGAACTCGATACAAGGACCCGGCCTACCCGGGAGAGACGCATAAGGAGGACATATGAGGTTCGGAATCAGGTGTGCGGTCTCGATTCTTACTGTTGTGGCCCTGTCGGTCTTCGGCCTGGCTTCGGTAGGCGCAGCCGACGGGGACCAGAGCCGTGAGAGCATCTTCATCTCGTCCGATGAGCACTTCAATCCGGCCAACGGCGTGCGGTCAGGTTCGGGTACGAAGTCCGACCCCTACGTGATCTCCGGTTGGACCGTAGACAGGATCCACCTGAGGGACACCTCGGCAGCCGTCGTGATCCGAGACAACGTGATCACGAGTTCGCTCGTTCTGAATTGGAACGGCGGCAACGTCAAGGTTGTCGATAACGAGATCGGAGACCTGCGGGTCAACCAGAACATCGAGCGCACCGGTGAGCCCACGAGCGGCCTGATCGCGCGCAACACCATCGGCGTGGTTGGCCAGATCCGCCACTTCGACGGCGTCTTCCAGAAGAACGTAGTGACGGGAGAACGCCCGGATGGATTCGTCGCGTTGCCGTTCTTCGGCAGTGGCCAAGCGGTCAACTTCGATGGCTTCCACGGGTCGCGCTTCCGCGACAACAAGATCAATGGTTTCGTGACCGTCCGATTGCACGGACATCATCACGGCTCCGGTTACACCAAGAACAGCCACTACCACGGTGCGGCGAAAGAGCACGAGAGCCAGGACGACATGGTGGACCACACCCAGCGCTATCACCAGGTCTTCGTAACCGGCAACACGATCACTTCTCCAGGTCCCTATGCATTGAACTACGTCGACACGGCCCACGCGGCGAACGACAGAACGGCGGCGTCCGAGACCAACGAGGCCCTCAACAAGCCTCACGTGCATCACACAAAAGTGCATATGAACAACAACCGCCTGATCGGTTCCGGTCTTTACGTGAACGTCTTCAACGCCGACGACGAACGTCACCTGGGGACGCGGAGGGGGCACCTCGAGCTCAAGAACAACAGGATCGAGCTGGTCCAAGAGGGCGACCGCGGTCCCTTCTCTTACGAGGAACCGGCCGGCATCAGCATCCATCAGGCCAAGGACGTTCACATGAGGATCACCGGCAACACGATCACGAACGAGGTGGAGGCGAACGCCTTGCGAGACGCCGACGTGCCACTTTTCGTCCAGTATGAGACGTCCGGCATCCGGCTGTACCGCATCGAGAAGTCCGAGATCCACATCGGTAACAACTCCGTGGCCTCGACGAACTACGGCGTTTTCGCACAGCACATGCCTGCGTCCGTCGACTGGTGGGTCCACGGTCTGGCTCTGAAGCAGGTTCCGATGGATGTCTACTGGGACAACACGGTCGTCAACCAGCCGAGCCGCGACTGACTTAGTTCAGACTCACCGCTTTGGAGGCCTGTGGGCTGAGGGCATCGGCTCTCGGCCCACGGCCGCGTCTTAGGTGCTCGTCCCGGTTTGCCATGACCGGTGGTCCTACAGGCTTCGTAGGCAGGCGTGCTCACATCGGTGGGCCCCCGGGGGCTCGAACCCCGCACCTACGGATTAAAAGTCCGTTGCTCTACCCGATGAGCTAGAGGCCCGGGGCATGTCGAAAAGGTGGTCGAAAACCCTCCGATCGGCCTCCCGACACGCTCCGGCCGACAAGGATATGGGTTGCAGAGGTCGCTCCGGGTGCGCAACGTGCCTCAAGCCCACCTCGACACAGATCCAGGGCGCGCCGAACCGGGGTCTCGATCCTCGGGAACGGTTTCGGCCTACGCAGCCAGGGGTTCTCGGCGCGCCCGATGTTCGGCGAGCGCGACCCCGTTCACAACCAGCGCGTAGCCGATCAGGTTCAGGAGCTGGCGAGCATGGCCGACCGAATGGGCCCGAGCGAGCCACATCGAGTCGTCGAGCGCCCGGTTGATCGACTCGGCGTCGTTGCGCCGGGCGTAGAGACGAGCGAAGTCGGGGTCGGAAGCCGGGATCGGGCGCACGTTCTCGGTGCGGTTGAAACGCCGGGCAGCGTCCTCTTCGTTTCCGTGCAGGCGCACGGTGACGATCCCACCCCCGAGCTCCTCCGGCAACTCGTAATCGTTGTACCAGCGATAGAGCCCGCTCTTGTCCCGGTTGCGATGGGTGCGCACTCTCCGCAGCTCGGTGAAGACAGGCTCGCCGCTCTCACTCAATTCCGCGATCCCGATCGCTCCGCCGCGCGCGCAAAGCGACACGACCTTGCTGCTCCCAGCGGCCAGCCTCATGGTCTTGTCCTCGACGTGAACGGTCTTCTCCACCCGGCGATCGGGCAGCCTGCGCGGCGTCTTGGCGCCCTTGCGCTTGGCGGTGACCCGGTTGACCGAGAGCAGCCCCAGCTCCCGCAGCAGCTTCTGGTGGTGCACGCCGCGGAGAGCGGTGTCGTAGATCACCCCTTGCGCTCCCCGCACCAGCGGAGCGATCCGCTCGAAACAGGTCATGGCGGCGGCAGCTTCGCCTCCCGGCTTGGGCACGTAGCCGACGTCGAGCAAGATGCGACCTCGCACCGCTTCGGAGCGGGCCGCGACGAGCACGAACTTGGTCCCGTAGGCCTCGCCGTTGCCCTCGAAGTGAAGCGCCGCGTCGGGCTCGTGACGTCTGGGTTTGATCTCCCCGGTGGCCTTGTCGACGCGCGTGTCCCCGGGCTGGGCCCTAAACAGCGGGGTGATGACCTTGCCGTCGGCGTAGAGCATGCGCGACAGGTCCGGGTGGGTGAACGAACCGGATCCCTGCGGGTCCATCAACCCCAGCTCCCGGGCTTGGGCCACGGCCATCTTCCGGTGCACCTCCGCGAGCCCCTCGAGCACTGCCGGGTCGGTGAGGTAGCGGTCGCGCAGATACAGGTAGTGGTGACGCCTGATCGGCCGCCGCGGCAACCGCATCGCGGCGTCATCGGGGAACATCGACTTCACGGTCTTGCGCACCAACCGCCACACCACCGGATGGGCGAGCTCGGCCTCGACCTGGCGGGCGGAGCCGTAGACCGAGATGAATGCCTCGTAGAGCACCACAGCGAACCCGGGATAGTCGCGCTTCCGCCCGCCCTTCTCCGTGGACGGTTCGGGGATCAGACGCGCCAGCTCGTAGACCGCGGGGTTTGCCACCACGGCCTCGACCTTTGCGAGGGCAGAGATCCCGGGAACCGCACCCACGGCCTACCCGGCCCGTGTCCCACCGCTCCCCGAGGCAGTGAAGTCGTAACCGATCAGAAGCGCAGCCCGATCGAGGCTCCTCATCCCCAACCGGCGCGCCACCTCCCCGATGTCATGCGTGTCCTCATAGACCCTGGTGCCGACCCACGCGGCCACCGAGGCAGGCTTGAGGTCGGGTTCATCGCCGAGCCCGGCGCGGCGCATCAGCTCCGAGATCGCGTTGCACACCGAGGCCTGGGCCGAGATCGCATCACCCTGTGCCCGATACACGAGCCGGGTGTCCGGGTCGTCGCCGAGCACCCGTACCCGCCGGCGGAGTTGCTCGCGACCCCAGGGGGTCAGGAGCCCGACCCGGGCCTCGACCTTGGCCGAGCCCGCCAGTCGCACACCGCCAGCCTCGAGGTCGAGATCACCCACCCGAGCCTTGGCGATCTCCGAGCTCCGCGCGGAGGCTTCGGCCAGCGCCCAGGCTGCCACTCGTGCCGTGGCGCTGAGATCCCCCAGGGCGCTGGAGCGACACAAGGCAACCTCGTCGTCGGTGAGTGCTCGCAACGCTAGCGCCGACCGAGCAGGCAGAGCCAGGTCGAGGGTGGGATCGAAGGAGGTGACCCCCAGAGCCCGGGTGGTACGGAAGTAGAGGCGGACCGCCGAGCGCCGCAGATGCATCGTAGCCACCGCCGGTCTCCGCTTGCCGCCGACTGACATGATCGAGGCGAACACGAAGCCTTCCACGTGCTCCTCGGCGATCTGGGCCACGGTCCGAAGCCCGGAGCCCTTCTCCACGAAGGAGCAGAAGCGAGCCATCAGCTCCCCGGCGCGCAGCACGCTCTGATCGGTGAGCTTGGAGTCCTGCAGCTCCTTGCGGACGAGCCCGAGCAGATGGGTCGGAGAGATCGAGGCGTCGGCGCGGGAAGCCTTGCCCGCGCCCGTAATCTGTTCCACGTCGGGACCTCCTTCGTAGGTCTCGGCCAGGCCCCGGGGTGTTTCCGCACCGCCGGGGCCACTGGTGGTGTATGTGAGTAGACTACTCCACCGGACGGATGGTTGTCAACTCATATAGTCTGAGATGTATGGCGAAGCGGATCGATGTGGCCGAACTGATCGATGCGCCCGAGGTCGCGCGGATCCTGGGCCTCAGCCACTACAACAGTGTGACCACCTACCTCCGCCGCTATCCCGAAATGCCGCGCCCGATACTCGACTTCGGGCATGGCAGGTGCCGTTTATGGAAGAGACAGGAAATCGTTGCGTGGTCGGACCGCCGCTAGCCGCCCACCTGGTAGTAGAAGCCTTGGTTGAACACCTCCTTTCCCAAACCCTCCCTCGGTCCAAGCCTACGGGGGCGGTTCTCATCATGGGGGAGGAGTCCAGCCGTTGACCACGAACTTCATAAAGAGAACCTTGCTGGGCCGCTGACGAGAAGTGAACCGGAGGCGAACATGAAGGTAGTAAGTACAATTCTAGCCGTTGGGGTCGTGGGAGTCATGGCAATCGCTATTCCTGCTCGTGCACATGTCGACCTGGAGGATGACCCCGCCTCAGCAGTAATAGTCGTGATTCCAGACCCGCAGAGGGCTCCGAGTCAAACATCCCCTTCCGCGAATCCAACGGATGCCGTCTTGGGCCCGTTGCTCCATCAGTACCCGGATAAGGCTAACGAGTGGGTTGGTTGCGATCCTGGACAGACAGCTGAGGCTTGGGGCCTAGCGGAGGCGGGCGACTGGACACTCAACGTTAAGACGTACGAGATAATCAAGGGCTCCTACCAACGGCTTCATAAGCACGTCTATTACAACAGTTACGACGGCTGGCGAGCCGAAGTCGAGCCTCCTGCGAACTACCAGGTACGCCGTTTCATCCTGAGTCATCCGACGTGGGGCTCGATAGACGGGTCACGTTGCCTGGACGTAGCGAGCTAAGCGGACCGGGGAGGCAACACTATGGGAATCCGTACCACCTCCCGGCGACACCTGATACCTCTAGTAGTGGTGGCGCTGATCGCATCCGTGGGTTGGCAGAATGGAGCTGATCCATCCTTGATGGGATGGGCCCAACCTGATGCAGAGGGAGCAAGCCCTGGAAGGTTCAATCAGTTGTTCTTCCGCGCGGAACCTGCAGCACCGACAAGTGTTCTCTATCCCGCAGATTGGCATCTGACCTACGACCCAGTTGTGCGAAAGCCTTCGCGAACGGCTCCACATATCCTCCTCGCACTCAGTTCCATGACGGAGTTCATTGCTTCCAACTCCTGTAGGGAGTCGATCCGACAACTAGCACCGGATCAGGCAGCAGTGATCGCGGTTGAGGCTGGACCAGGCTGGAGCCATGACGATTGGGAGACGTGTCACGACAGAGGCGGAGTCACGCTATCTAAGAAGGAAATCACTACGGGAGGTAGGACCGTTCTTCTTGTCACGGCCCTCGGATCAGATGCAAGTCCGGATCTCCGAGGCACCGCTGAGCGCGTCGCTTCAGAGATCGAACCGATGGAGTTTCGTTAGTGATTGTCATCCGATACTCAGGGCTCTCGAGAGGTCATGTTCAAGATGCGATCCCGCTCTAGGCACCGCATATGGGGAACTCGACTTCTTCTGCCTGTCACGGTTCTCTGTGTGGCCGTGCTTGCAGGTCCTGAGGCCCTTGCCTACAACCAGGACGCGTCCGAGCAGCCGCGTTCCTCGGGCCCCCTCATTGCCTCCCCTGGTCCATGTGTTAGGGACGAGGCATCAGGGAAGGGTGGGACGACGACATTCGAATCGTGCTACTGGTCCTACTCGCTGATCCCGGCGGAGAGTGACATCGACGAAGATTTCTCTGCGCTGTGGTACCAACTGGAGATAGATCCTGGAAAAGGGACTTGTGCAACTGGCATCGGGATCGAGATCTCAGCTCCCAGTGACGGTCGGATCGTCTCCAGTTTCCCTGACCGATCGCGCCGGATCAGGAAATCGAGTGCCCGGATATCGATGTTGACGATCGATGGCGAAGGATCGGCTCCATTGCCTGGAACGATCGAGCAGGATGTGGTCGATGTACCCGGCCGCGTGAAGGCCAAGGTGTCTTCAGAGCGTTACCGATTCGAGTGGAGAGGGAAGTCGCGCAAGAAGGTCATGTTCGCAGTTGGTGTGGAGATGGCTCATTCGAGTCTCCCGCCCGCAGTCATTTCGATGCAATCCGTGTCCGAATGGTACGAGGCAGGGAACTGCGATGCCCAGGGCGGTTGACGACTGACAATCAAAGGGGTCGGCTGTCGCTCCTCCCAGCCTTGCGTCGCCTGATTCGAGATCGAGCGTGGAAAAGAAGTGCGTTCCGGGATTCCCGCAATCCGTTCCAGTCGTTTTTCGTAACCCTCAACCTGGACGCCGATGAGGGTTCTCTACCGGCCCCAGAGGCCCAACTCAGCGCACGAGTCTAGGTCAACCTCGTTGGGAGCTGCCCGTGCCCCGCGATTGGGGCAGCCCAGAGTGGGCATAAACCCAGGGCAAGCAACCCCTTAAGGAGGGATAGCCATGGGTGATATGGACAAGGCCCGTAACAAGGGCGAAGAGCTCAAGGGCAAAGTTAAAGAAGGCGTCGGCAGCGCTACGGACGACGAGCAGATGGAAGGCGAAGGCCGGGTAGAACAGGGCAAAAGCAACGTCAAGCAGGCCGGCGAAAAGATCAAAGATGCCGCGAAAGGCGTCTTCGGCAAGTAGCTCGTCGTCTAACTCTTAGCTTCTAGAGGCTCCGGGAAACCGGGGCCTCTAGCGCGTTCTCCAGCGCACGCACTCGTAGGTGGAGCCCGTCGACGGCCGTCACCTCGATCTGTGTGTTGCGGTCGAGATCTTCCTCCGCCGTCACCGTCCAGAGCGCGCCTTTGACCCATGCTTGCCCCTCGGGGTCGCACCTCGACGTCGTCCTCCCCGTCGTCCCAACCATGGCTTCCTGACCCGTGGTCGCGCGCATCTTGCGCAGGTAGAGGAACAGCCAGATCTCGAGGCTTTCGAACAGCAGCGCGGCCACCACTAAAAGGACGCCCCACAGGGGCTCTAGGAACATGACCGCGATGACGACCGCGATTACCAGGGACATGGATGGTTAGCGATCGCGCGGTCGGGGAACCAGACGGTATCCGACGTTGCGTATCGTCTCGATCAAAGCTTCGTGTTCCGCCCCTAGCTTGGCGCGCAGGCGTCGGATGTGCACGTCAACGGTGCGGGTGCCTCCGTAATAGTCGTAACCCCACACCTCACGCAGGAGCATGTCCCGATCACAGACCCGTCCGGGGCGTTGTGCGAGGAACTTGAGCAGCTCGAATTCTTTGTAGGTGAGGTCGAGCGGACGGCCGCGTACATACACTTGGTAGTTCTCGGGATTGACGGTGAGGTCTCCGATCTTCAGCACCGTCGGACTATCGCCGCGACCGGAGCGGCGCGCCAAGAGATCGAGCCGGGCAGAGATCTCTCCGGCGGACGCATCGGCCAACACGAAGTCATCGGCTCCGACCTCGAAGCGGAAGGTCGCCACCTCTTTCTCTTCGACGACGACCAAGATCGGCGGCAACCCGATCTCCCACGCGAGCGAAAGTTGACGAGCGGTTTCCTCAGCCGTTCCACGATCGTGCGTTGCGTCTATAACCAGGACATCCGGATGGATGGGGATCAGGTCCTCAGGCTCCGTCGTCTTCAGGGGAGCGACGACGACTCGCCACGGCCCAAAGGGGAATGACGGCAGCAGGTCGCTCATGTCCCGGGCGTGATCGGAGAGCAACAGGACGGTCCACCTCATCCGTCAATGGTGACGTACCCGGCCACCGCCGCCAACCCGGGCCTTCTGTCGCTCGACTAGCTCTCTCGCCACCTCGAGGTGATCGGGAGACGCCGGTCCCGTCCGAAAGCCTTGGTGGTGACCTTCGGACCTGGGGCTCCTTGGCGCCGCTTGTATTCCGAGAGGTCCACTAGCCCGATCACCTTTGCGACCGTGGCCCGGTCGTAGCCCATCCCCTCTATCTCGACGAGTCCTGCGTCTTGCTCGATGTAGGCGGACAGGATCGGATCGAGAGTGTTGTAAGGCGGCAACGAGTCGGAGTCTCTCTGGTCCGGGCGAAGCTCCGCCGATGGAGGCTTGGTGATCGTTGCCTCGGGGATGACCGGCGAGACAGTGTTGCGATAGCGGGCGAGCTCGTACACCTCGGTCTTGAAGACGTCCTTGAGAAGGGCGAACCCGCCGACCATGTCTCCGTAGAGAGTTGCATATCCCACCGCGTTCTCGGATTTGTTGCCGGTGGCGATCACCATGTGGCCGTAACGATTGGAGATCGTCATGAGGAGCGTCCCGCGGATCCTTGCTTGCAGATTCTCTTCGGCGACCCCCATCTCGTGCTCGCCGAATCTCTGTTCGAGAGCTTCGAGGAAAGCGGCATACAGGTCGCCGATCGCCATGGTGTGCACGGTTATCCCGAGATTGGCGGCGAGCTCCAGTGAGTCCTCGACCGACCCGGTGGACGAGAAGCCGCTGGGCATCGTCACGCCCATCACGGCGTCGGGTCCCAATGCGTCTGCAGCGATCGTCGCGGTGAGGGCCGAGTCGATCCCTCCTGAGAGCCCCACCACCACCTTGGTGAAACCGTTCTTGCGCACGTAGTCTCGCAAGCTCAGTTCGAGCGCTTGATAGACCTCTGCGATCCCGGTCACCGGCTCGCTCATGACAGGCGTCGTCCTCGACGAATAGCGCGGGAGGGTGCAGGTGATGCGGGTCACGGCCGGATGGAGGGTCTCTGTCGTGCTTCCCAGAGGCACGTCGACAAGAGAGAGATGTTCCTCGAACTGCGGGGCGCGCGCCAGCACTTCGCCGTTCGGGTCGATCACTAGAGAACCGCCGTCGAAGACGAGCTCGTCTTGACCGCCGACCATATTCACGTAAGCGATCGATGCCTAGGCACGCCGAGCCCTCTCAACTAGCATCTGTTTCAGATCCCGCAGCTTGTCCTTGTGGAAGGGGGACGCGTTGATGTTGACGATCAGCTGTGCACCGGCATCGCCTTGCGAGGTGATGGGACCTTTCGGACTCCATGCGTCTTCGCAGATGCACAGACCGATGACGCCGTCATCAGTATCGAGTAAGAAGTGCCCGCGTCCCGGTTCGAAGTACCGCTCTTCATCGAAGACGCCATAGTTCGGCAACCTGTGCTTGCGGTAGACCGCGAGGATGCTGCCGTTCTGGCAGATGGCGGCAGCGTTGTAGAGGCGATCGTTGCCGGCCTGGACGAACCCGATCATCGCTACGGCGGCGCCCGTTTCTCTTGCGATCTTCTGGAGTGCTTCGTCGTTCGCGGCAACGAACGATCTCTTCAGAACGAGGTCTTCGGGCGGATACCCCGTGATCGCCAGCTCCGGTACGGCAAGAAGCTGTGCGCCTCTCCCGATGCTCTCGCGGTAAGCCTCGATGATTCGGTCGGTGTTGCCGGCAATGTCTCCCACGATGAGGTTCATCTGGGCGAGGGCTACCTTGATCACGTCTCCAGCCTATGGGTTCAGGAAGTGCCGAGCACCGCCCGAGCCGTACCCACATCCGGCGCTATCGCCATCTTCACCTCGGAGCCTTGGCAGCGGATCGCGCCGGATCGGCCGTCACCTTCGAACGTGAACCGACCCTTTCCCGAACTCTGCGTGTCGCTGCCGGGGAACGAGGCCAGGTACCACGCTGCTAGTGAAGGGCAGAGATCGCCTGTGCTCTGTTGCGCGAGCGCGATCCCGATGGCGTTCTGCTGTCCCCTGGTCCACAGGGTGAGGGCGCCGCCCGCCCACGCTGCCGCCGCATCCCGAGGATCGTCGAGCGCGCGGCCCTCCGACCCACCGGGGAGCTCGAACATCAACAGCAGGTCGGCGGCCCCGAAGGAGACCTCGTATCCCTCATCCCAACCGCGGCCCGGCGCGCCGAGCTCCGGCGGGTCGCGAGGTTCTTCTCGAGCGAGGAACCGTTCCGGGTAGATGATCTCCGCGGACGTTACGGGGGGATCTTCCTGGGCTTCGTTGACGAGCTCCCACCCTCCCTCGGCGCAGAGGGCTTCTACGAAGTTCGCCCCGGCGACGTATGGGAACTCGAAAGCCTTTCGGAAGTAGGGAGGCAGCGCGTAGTAATCGCGCAGCGATTCCTGTACGGAGGGGTCTTGCAATATGTCTGCTTGCTGTTCTGGCGTTAAGGCTCTTTGCGCGAAGCGCCGCTGGGTGACGGTCGCGTCACCTTCGATCAGCGAACGATGTGCCAGGACCTCGTCTTCTTTCCCTCGAGGGATCTTCTCGGATGTCGGGAAGCCGAAGCGCTGATCTGCCAAGGCATGCTGGATCTCGTGCGCCAGAACGGTCGCGTTGCCGGGGCTAAGAGGTTTGCTCCCTTGCTCGGAGGCAACGAGAAGCCGCTTCGACTTCGGTAGGTAAAGACCGGCCACCTGGCCTCGCAGAGTGTCCTCGACGACCTCCCGGAGATCGATGTTCTCGTTCACGATCCCGAGCGTCGCGAGGATCCGTTGGTCCCGTTCCGCTCTGCGATCGCTGTAGGCGCTCAGCGATCGGGTCACCCTCCGGCCTAGTTGGGCCGACGTCACGACGCGCGCGTCGACCTCGCCTTCGAACTCGAGAGCGCGCAGCGCCTCCACCTGCTTCTTGGTTCGCTCTATCTGTTGTTCTAGCGAGTTCGGCTCGGGGAAGAGCGGGACGTTTTCAGCGAGGCAGCGGTCGTGAGGGGCGTTTGCTTTCCCCGCTCCGCTCTGATCTTCTCCACCTTGCTCGGACGCGAAGTTGTCGAGCATGAAGTCGACGCCGAAGGAAAGCAGCAGTACCAGCGCCAGGACCAGCGCCACGACGCGCAGCCATGGACGGGGTCGCTCCTCCTCGAGGTCATCGACGTCGATCGGAGGAGGCGGAGGCGGAGGTGGCGGCGGGATCTGAGCCATCCTGCGATCGTAGAGCGGACCGGGGGATACACCGGTTTACGTTCCTGAAACACCTGCGCCGTACGCTCGCCATATGGAAAGACAACAGGATTACGTTCTGCGCACCGTCGAGGAGCGAGGGATCCGCCTCGTGTGGTTGTGGTTCACCGACGTCCTAGGGTTCCTCAAATCTTTCGCCGTGACCTCTGAAGAGCTGGAGCAGGCCTTCCACGAAGGTATCGGTTTCGACGGTTCGGCGATCGAAGGTTTTGCCAGGGTTCAAGAGGCAGACATGCTTGCTCGCCCCGACGCCGGGACGTTCCAGATCATGCCTCAGAAAGAGGATGAGAGCGATGCCGGAGTAGCTCGGATGTTCTGCGACATCTACACCCCCGACGGCAGGCCTTTCTGGGGGGATCCGCGCTACGTCTTGCGTCGCAATCTCGAAAAGGCTGCCGAGAAGGGGTTCACTTTCTACGTTCATCCCGAGACGGAGTTCTTCGTGTTCAAGGCCGCCGATGATCCGACCCCGATCGACTCGGGCGGGTACTTCGATTACACGCCGACCGCTATTACCCAGGACATCCGGCGTGAGGCGATCAGCTCGCTCGAGAAGCTCGGGATACCCGTCGAGTTCTCGCATCACGAGGTGGCGCCTTCGCAGCACGAGATAGATCTCCGCCACGCCGACGCGCTGACGATGGCCGATTCGGTCATGACGTTCAGGTTGGTCGTGAAGGAGCTCGCCGCCGCCCGGGGCATGTACGCAACCTTCATGCCGAAGCCGATCACCGACCTTCCGGGGAACGGCATGCACACTCACCTCTCGTTATTCGAGGGTGATAAGAACGCGTTCCACGATTCAAGCGACGAGTACCACTTGTCTGCCACTGCGAAGAGCTTCATCGCGGGACTCTTGGTGCATGCCCGAGAGATGACGGCCATCACGAACCAATGGGTCAATTCCTACAAGCGCCTGATCACCGGTCAGGGTTATCCCGTTCAGGAGGCGCCGGTGTACGTGTGCTGGGGCCGCCACAACAGGTCTGCGCTCGTGAGAGTTCCGATGTACAAACCCCGCAAGGATCAGTCGACGCGCATCGAGTTCCGCTCTCCAGACCCGGCCTGCAATCCTTATCTCGCCTTCTCCGTGATGCTCGCGGCCGGCTTGAAGGGGATCGAAGAGGGCTACGAGCTTGGGCGAGAAGAGACCGACAACATCTACGAGATGTCGGATAACGAAAGGCGGGCCCGTGGACTGGCCCGCCTTCCAGACGATCTGTATGAAGCGATCAGGGAGATGGAAGCTTCCGATCTGGTCGCCGAAACTCTCGGTGAAGAGGTGTTCGAGTACCTCTTGCGCAACAAGCGCGCCGAGTGGGATTCATACCGTGAGTACGTTTCCCCCTACGAGGTCGAGCGCTACTTACCTCTCTTGTAGACCTCGTTCATCCCTTGTAACGGATCGTGGCAGGGACGCGCGTCGCTCCGACCCATCGCGGGCCCCAGTAGTACCGGTCCCAGATGCTGCGGACGCGCACGCCATCCGACGACGTCGAAGAGATGAACTTGCCGTTGCCGATGAAGATCCCGACGTGGCCGACCCGCGCACTGGTGGTCTTGTGGAACACCAGATCACCGACCTGTAGCTTGCTGCGCTTCCATACACGCTTGTGACCGGCACGCGTGGCCAACTTGAACTGCTCCATCGAGGTGCGAGGCAGTCGAGCGCCGTGACCGTCGAAGGTCCAGCGGGTGAATCCCGAGCAGTCGAACCCGCTCGGAGAACTGCCGCCGTAGCGGTAAGGCGTTCCCGTCACGTTACGAGCCCTGGCTCTCAGGTGATCGCGAGCTTTCTGGTAGTTGTTCGGCGTGTGTGCCGAAACAGGCCCGGCCAGGATGGTGCTTAGTACTGCGAGGGATGCGATCAGTGCCATCCCGTACTTCAAGAGTGAATGGTGATTACGGCTGCCCGTCATTCCCACCTCCCCGTCGTGAAGGACCCCGGTCCGGCGCGCCGTAGCGCACCGCGACTTCCGAACGCACGCGCTGGCACACGCGCTCGACCGGAAGGACCCTTCTGGCGTCCGGCTCTCCCTGGAAGAGGCACCCGTTCTGGGTGTGGCGCCGGCGGCGCTCGTCCTCCCGCGACCCAGGTGAGCCGCTTGTTGGTGGAGCCGCTGGCGGCGGTCTCCGGTGCGCTCAGTGGCGCACGCAGGTTGGCACCATAGGCCAGCTCCGCGAGGCAGTAAACCCGGAATGGGGGGAAGAAAGTGGACCCTCTTTTGTGTCTGAGGCACAAACACAAGCGCACATTAGGTGGGAGAGATGGTTTCCCGGTCCAATAGGCTCGCGGCGTGACTTCCCGATCTCCGACCGATCTCGCCCCGGCGCGCCGGGATGCCCTTGCGGCCGGCAGCCGCTCCCTGGCCGCCTTCGTCGAGGGCGATCAGGCGGCGGCGCGCCTGCTGGAGGATCCCGCGCCTCTTCCTCCGCTCCGTGAGCAGATGCTCACCGCTTACGAACACGGTGGCATCACCGAACTTCGCTTGGAGAAGCGCCGCTATCTGGCTGCTCTCGCGGCTCGGGATGTTGCCGGAGAGCTCGACCTCGAGACCGTAGGCAGGGCCCTGGCCAACCTGGCCGATGGCTGTTTAGCCGCCGGGATGCGAGCCGCCGATGCCCCTCCGGGTCTGGCTGTGATCGCGATGGGCAAGCTCGGCGGACGGGAGCTGAATTACTCGTCGGATATCGATCTGATGTTCGTGGCAGAGGGCGACTTGGACGCAGCCACGAAGGCGGCGACGACGCTGGTGAATCTGCTGGGTGATTTCTCCCCCCAGGGTCAGGCTTATCGCATCGACCTGAACCTGAGGCCGGAGGGTCGCAGCGGCGCCCTCGTTCGTTCGCTAGATGGCTTCCTCGAGTACTACAAGCGGTGGGCGAAGGATTGGGAGTACCAGGCGTTGATCAAGGCGCGTTGTGCTGCCGGGGACGAAGAGCTCGGCGGACGCTTCATCGATGCCACCCGGCCATTCGTCTACGCGACCGAAGTCTCGGCGGAGCGCGTCTTGGAGATCCGCAGGATGAAAGAGCGCGTAGAGGGACATGCACAGATGACCGCTAAGCGGTCCAAGACGACAGAACAGTTCGACGTGAAGTTGGGACCGGGCGGAATCCGCGACATCGAGTTCTCCGTGCAGCTGTTGCAGCTCGTCCACGGCGGCAATGATCCTGCCGTTAGAGGAGCTTCGACTATCCCCGCCCTGAAGTCGCTCGTGGACCGCGGGTACATAGCCGAGGACGACGGTGCCGGCCTCGGCGTTGCATACCGGTGGTTGCGGAACGTCGAGCATCGCCTTCAACTTTGGCAAGAACGACAGACGCATCATCTGCCTGCCGACACCGAGGAGCTCAGAAGGCTGGCGTTGGGTCTCGGGTTCAAGGATTCGCCTGCCGCGGGCGCGAGTGACCGTTTCCTCGAGAGTCATCGAGCGGTGCTGGTCGACGTGCGAGGGCGTTTCGAGAAACTGTTCTACCGCCCGATGATCGAAGCCCTCGCCGACTCCGGTGACCGGCGGCTTTCTCCCGAGGCCCTCAGCGAACGACTGCGCGTGCTGGGGTTCCGCGATGTCGAGCGCGCGGCCCGAACCCTGGAGGGTTTGGTTGCAGGTTCTTCGCGGCGCGCCAAGTTGCTGAGAGTCCTGACCCCCGCACTGTTGCGGTTCTTGTCTTCCACCCCTGCCCCAGATGATGGGCTCTTTGCTTTCCTGCGCCTGGGTGAGGCATTAGAGGGCCGTCTCGACGTACTCGGATCATTCAGAGACAATCCCCCCGGCCTACGGTTGCTGGCCGAGGTGCTCGGGAGCGGGCGCTTCTTGGGCGAGCGACTGGCGCAGGTGCCCGAAGAGATCGCCACGATCGCCGATGTGCGCGGCCCTGGAGGCCTGAAAGACAAGGATCGGCTCGTTCGAGAAGCATCCGCTTCGCTCGAATGGCGGGGCCCCGAGCGTCTGCTCGAAGGTCTAAGACGTTTCAAGCGACGGGAGATGTTGCGCGTGGCGGTCGCAGACGTCGGCGGCTCGGCGCCGGTCGAGGTCGTCGGCTCGTCTTTGTCCGATCTGGCCGATGCTTGCCTCGAGGCGGCCCTCCACGATGCAGCTATCCCGTTCGCCGTGATCGGGATGGGCAAGCTCGGAGGCCGGGAGCTCGGATACGCCTCCGACCTCGATGTGATGTTCGTCTTTGACGGTGATCCTTCTATAGGGGAGCGCACCGCCACAGAATTATTGAAGACGATCGGCGACGTGACGCCGGAGGGTCAGACGTTCCAGGTGGATGCGGGCCTCAGACCAGAGGGCAAGGCCGGATCCCTAGCGCGCTCGTTCGAGTCGTACATCGAGTACTACTCGCGCTGGTCCGATCCGTGGGAGCAGCAAGCGTTGATAAAAGCCCGGTATGCCGCCGGTGACCGTGAGCTCGGGGAACGGTTGGTGCAGGAAACAAGAGCTTTCGCTTTCCCCGAGCGTGTCTCGCAAGCGGATCTCACACATATCCGGAACCTCAAAGCGCGGATGGAGCGTGAACGGATCCCACGGGGGCTCGATCCCCGTCGCCACCTGAAGATGGGGCCGGGCGGCATGTCGGATGTCGAATTCGCCGTCCAACTCCTGCAGCTTCAGTACGGTCGCCACATCCCTTTCCTGCAGGTGAGCGGCACATTCGCCGCTCTGGATGCCGTACGAGTCGCCGAACTGTTGGCGGCCGGCGAAGTTGGGCAGCTGGCAGAGACCTACCGCTTTCTCCTCCGGTTGAGAGACAGGGCTTTCTTTTTGACCGGCCGCCCGGCCGAGGCTCTGCCGGTGAAGCCCGAAGAGATGGAGGCGCTCGGCATCGCTTTGGGCTTTGCCGATCAGCCCCGCCAAGAACTCGAAGAGACGTTCCTCCGACTCATGCGCAGATCGAGGAAGGTCTGCGAAAAGGTGATCTTCGGAGGCACCTCTACCCCCTGACCGACGCAACCGTTAGAGGTGGGAGAGGACCTTCTCTACCGGGTAGTTGTCGGTGATGTCTTCAGCGCGATGGATGAAGGCGATGGTGCCTCCGGGCTTGACGACCACCGTCCCACCTAACTGATAGGCGTCCTGATTCGGTTTCCCGCTGGGCTTGCCCTGGAGCAAAGCCTTGCCGAATCGGATCCATACAGGGGGGCCGATGAGGCTGTAGAGGCTGGTGCGCTTCAGATCGAGAGCGCGGTATGTCTCCTTACGGCGATCGACGAGTAGCTCGAAGGGGATGTCTTCCGTCTCTTTGAAATGAGCTGCTTGGGCCTCGGTTCCCATGCCGATCGCGACGACGTCGGCGCCGGCGGTGCGGATCTCGTCGTACTCGTCACGCAACTGCATGACGTGGAGCCGGCAGAAGCTTCAGGCGTAATGCCTCAACCACACCACGATGCGCGCCCCGCTCTCCCAGGTATCCCCCAAGCGGGTCTCGCGGCCTTCGGAGTTCGGGAGCACGGTGTCTTCTATCGCTCGGAGATCCTGCATCCGCTGATGGTAGAGCCTGTTGCGAGCAGGCGTGGGTATGGTGGCGCCATGGGCAGGAGACGTAGGCAGGGACCGGAGATGGATTCAGGCCCCGTCGGTCCGGTCAAACGACCCGGAGACGACGACAAGGGACCTGTCAGGCCCAACACGCTCGTGCTCTTGGGTGGGGCCTTCCTCGCGCTGATCCTCGTTCAATCCCTTCTGACCGGGCCCGAGGGAAGAGACATCCCCTTCTCCCGCTTCCTGTCTCACGTCCAAGAGGGTCAGGTAACCGAAGCCGATGTGTCACCGACCTCTGTCACCGGAGAGTTGGAATCCGAGGATGGGACCCAGAGATTCCGCAGCACTTTGCCTCCGAACTACGAAACGAACGATCTGGTGGAGCGACTGTCGGAAGCAGGCGTAGAGGTGTCGGGCACTCAGCCAAGCCCGTGGATGGGCCTGCTGTTTAGTTTCCTGCCGTTCCTCGTAATCATCGGGATCTACCTCTTCATCACGCGCCGTATGCGCAAGCAATTCGGCGGCGGCGGCGGTCCGCTGTCGTTCGGTAAGAACAAGGCCAAGTTGTACGACCGCACCGACTTAAAGACCACCTTCGACGACGTCGCGGGGGTCGATGAGGTCGAAACCGAGTTGGTCGAACTGGTCGAGTACCTGAAGACACCTGAGAAGTTCGAGCAGATCGGGGCGCGTATCCCGAAGGGAGTCCTTCTCGTAGGGCCGCCGGGAACCGGTAAGACGCTGCTCGCACGTGCGGTCGCGGGAGAGGCACAGGTTCCTTTCTTCTACATCTCGGCATCGGAATTCATCGAGATGTTCGTCGGTCTCGGGGCAGCTCGCGTTAGGGATCTCTTCAAACAGGCCCGCGAGCGAGCACCCGCGATCGTCTTCATCGATGAGATCGACTCGGTCGGACAAACACGAGCCGGTGCCGGCGGCGGTCAATTCGGGGGATCTCACCAGGAGCAAGAGCAGACGCTCCAGCAGTTGCTGACGGAGATGGACGGTTTCGAGCCCAACAGCGGTGTGATCATCGTCGCGGCGTCGAACCGCCCCGAGGTTCTCGATCCCGCCCTGCTGCGTCCAGGTCGTTTCGATCGTCAGATCCAGGTCAACCTCCCGGACATCCGTGGACGCCTCGCGATCCTCAAGATCCATGCTCGAAGCGTCAAGCTCGAAGAGGTCGATCTTGAGATACTGGCGCGCCGAACCCCCGGGTTCTCGGGCGCGCAGTTGGCCAATGTGATCAACGAAGGCGCCCTGCTCGCGGCGCGCCGCGGCAAGCACAAGGTCTCGATGCAGGATCTCGAAGAGGCGATCGACAGGGTG
Organism: Actinomycetota bacterium; assembly: GCA_051001455.1. Lineage (GTDB taxonomy): Bacteria > Actinomycetota > CADDZG01 > CADDZG01 > WHSQ01 > JBPCNH01. The sequence continues at coordinate 82,447 of JBPCNH010000030.1, read as the reverse complement.
ACGGCAGGTCTAGAGCGGCGCTCACAGGTGTTGAGCGAACCCGAACGGCGTCTCGTCGCGTACCACGAGCTCGGGCATGCACTGGTTGCGCACTTCGTGGAGCACTCCGATCCGGTGCACCGCGTGTCCATCATCCCTAGAGGTATCGGCGCGCTGGGATACACGCAGCAACTTCCCGATGAAGAGCGGTACCTGATGTCGGAGCCGGAGTTACGTGATCGCATCGCGGTGCTGCTCGGGGGACGAGCAGCGGAAGAGATTGTTTTCGGATACGGCACGACCGGCGCGCACGACGACCTCCGGCGCGCGACGGAGGTCGCCCGACGCATGGTGATGGAGTTCGGCATGTCGGAGAAGGTGGGTCCGATAAACATCGGTGGACAGGACGGACGTTTCCTCTCTCCGGCTTTCCGTCGCGGGGAGGACGTGTCCGATGAGACCGAGACCTCGATCGATCGCGAAGTAAAGGCGATCCTTCTGGAAGGGCAGAGACGAGCGCGCGAGGTCGTGCAGGATCATCGAGAGGATATGGACGTGTTGGCCAAGCTCCTATTAGAGAAAGAGAGCCTCGATCGTGCCGACCTCCAGCGTCACTTCGGCGAACTGGAAGCCGTCGCCGATCCCGCCGCACCGACCTCAGAGCTAGATCCCACCGACACCGACCGATAGCGCGGCTCGCTCTCTTCCTTCAATAGGAACCTCGCTCAGGGGTGATCGCCCCGTAACCGAACCGGCCGGGCTCGACCTTGTTATTGCTCACACGCGAGAGGAGGCCCCGGAAGGGCCCCCTCTGGTGATCGGTGACTCTTTAGATGTCGTAGTAGAGAGCGAACTCGTACGGGTGGGGACGGAGCCTGAGCGCGTCCACTTCATGCTCACGCTTGTATGCGATCCACGTGTCGATCACGTCTTGGGTGAAGACTCCGCCTTCGAGCAGGAAGTCGTGATCGGCCTGCAGAGCGTCCAGAGCCTCGTCGAGCGACGCAGGCACCTGGGGGACCGCTGCGAGATCTTCCGGAGGCAGCTCGTAGAGGTCCTTGTCCACCGGGTCCGGCGGCTCGATCTTGTTCTTGATCCCGTCGAGTCCTGCCATCAAGAGTGCCGAGAACGCGAGGTACGGGTTGCAGCTCGGGTCCGGGCAGCGGAACTCGATGCGCTTGGCTTTCGGCGACTTCGAGTACAGCGGGATGCGCACCGCGGCCGAGCGGTTGCGCTGCGAGTAGACGAGGTTCACGGGCGCTTCGTAACCCGGCACCAGCCGCTTGTACGAGTTGGTCGTTGGAGCGCACAGCGCGAGCAGTGCCCCTGCGTGCTCGAGCAGGCCGCCGATGTACCAGCGCGCCGTGTCGGAGAGCTGTGCGTAACCGAGCTCGTCCCACATCATCGTCTCGTCGTCTTTCCACAACGATTGATGCACGTGCATGCCGGAACAGTTGTCCTGGAAGATCGGCTTCGGCATGAAAGTGATGGTCTTTCCGTTGCGCAGACCGACGTTCTTGATCACGTACTTGTAGAGCATCAAACGGTCTGCCATCTGGAGCAGCGGACCGAAGCCCATGTCGATCTCACCCTGTCCGGCGGTGCCGACCTCGTGGTGGTGAACCTCGACGGGGATGCCGAGCTCGCGCAGCACCAAGACCATCTCGCTGCGCATGTCCTGGTAATGGTCCATCGGAGGAACGGGGAAGTAGCCCTCTTTGTAACGGGGCTTGTAGCCGAGGTTCTTCCCACCTTCTTCCGCGCCGGAGTTCCATGCGCCTTCGACGGCTCCGATGTAGTGGTAGCTCGAGTGCTGATTCTGATCGAAACGGATCGAGTCGAAGATGTAGAACTCAGCCTCCGGTCCGAAGTAAGCGGTGTCGGCGATGCCTGTGCCCTTGAGGTAATCCGTTGCCTTACGCGCGATGTAGCGCGGGTCGCGCGAGTAGAACTCGCCGGTCACCGGATCCTTCACGTACGCATGCATGATCAAGGTTGGGTGCTGGCGGAACGGATCCATGACCGCCGTTTCGGGATCGGGCACGAGGATCATGTCGGATTCTTGGATCTCCTGGAACCCCCTGATCGAGGAACCGTCGAACCCGAGTCCCTCTTCGAAAACGTCTTCGGTGAACTCATCGAACGGGACCGAGAAATGTTGCATCAGACCCGGCAGGTCCGAGAAGCGGATATCGACGAACTGGGCTCCGTTCTGCTGACCGAGCTTCAGGGCGTCGGACGGACTAACTGCCACATCTCCTCCTCTGTGATGTCTCCATGGACGGCCCGGATTTCCGTGCGGGCTGACCCCACCGTAAGGCCGGACGGTTACCCCCTAGTTTCTGCTTTGTTACGGGGCGGTAACGCCCCGCTCCGTCTACGGATCGGGGGCGTGGGGGATCGGTAATCTCTTAGGTTGTGGGGATGGGGAATCGGCAACGGCAGGGTCGGCCCGGCAAAGATGCGCTGCGAGCCGAGATGGCTCGCAAGCGGCGCTTTCGCCGAGGCGGAGCGATCGCCACGGTCGTGCTGGTGGCGGCACTCGTGGGGCTGAAGGTGCTCGCTGACGGTCCCGAGCCGGTCAGTCCCAATGTCGCCGAGTCCTACGCCGGGGGGCCGGTGTCGTTGGTCTACGCCGACTTCACGGCAGGTGAGGACGCCAGCGTGGCCCGGTTCTGGATCGATGAAGAAACGGAAGAAGAGATCGCGAAACTTCCGCGTTCCTCGACTACGACGGCTTCTCCTACCTCCGATTGGCTGACCGTGGTCGAACTGGCCGATCAGGACGGTGTCGAGGTCCCGATGCTCTATCTGTTCGACCCCGCCTCCGGCGAGGAGACCAAGGTCGGGCCGGGGGTCGCTCCCACATGGAAGGCGGATGGCACGGCAGTGGCATATGCGGAACCGATCGACCTCGAGCGCTGCAACCTCGTCGATTGCCCCGGCGACAAGAAGATCGTCGTGCTCGATCCCGCAACGGGCAACTTCGAGACCTTGATCGAAGGGTCCTATCAGATCCTCTTCTGGGCGGGTGACCGTCTCTTGGTCTTCGATACGGGGTCGCCGGAGGACACGATCTCTCTCGCAACCGACGGGTCGGATTCCTTGATCGAGATCCACTCAGCCGGGATCTGGGGAGCCTCCCCCGATGGGAAATGGCTGCTGGTCTCTACGAGCGCCGGCATCCGATTCGTCCGCCTCTCTGAAGAGGGCGAGCCGCGCGAAGAGTCGGAGGTCGACCTCCCGTCAGAAACCGTTCTCGGCGCGGGCGGCTGGGCGTTCGATTCCTCGGCGGTCGCAGTGGTGATCGAGGACATCGCCGCGCCGAGGGTCTTGACGTTCTCTCCTTCCGATCCCGAGCCTCGCTTGCTCGCCGAGGGAGTGGGATCGATCACAAGGGTCCTCTGGTCGCCGGCGAACGACGCCGTTTTTCTTAGCACGGTCAGTCAGGGCATCGGCGGCGTCTACTGTCCCCTCGACGGAGACTGCGAGCCGCTCGACTTCGACGGCGGATCGCGTCTGCCCCTGCGTCTCGAATAGGTCTACAGAGCAGCTGAGATGCGGCGCGCCTCTTCGTCGTAAGCGGTCTCGAGCCCGTCGGCTATCCATCCCTCCACCCGGCCGCCGTAGAGAGGGACCTTTACCTTGATGTCTCCCTCGACGCGCCGTAGCGCTCCCTTGCCGGCTTTTTCGATGAGGATCCGACCTTGAGCCTCGAGGAGATCTCCCCCGACCTCGGGCTCTATCTCCCATATCCAAGCCATCTCGGCAGGGATCCAGCGGGCCACCTCCACCCAGGCCGGCTCACCCGAGCCGATGAAGCGCCGTGCCGCTCCGTTGATCTGGATGTCGAGAACGCAGCGGACGTGCCGGATCACCTCGTCACCATCGGTTTCTTGCAGCAGGACCTCGCGCGCGGACAGACCGCCGATGTCCGCCAGCGAGTTCTGGAAGTCGAGATCGAGCAACAGAGCGGCCAACCGGTCTGCCGGAGCAGCGAACGAATGCTCGACCTCGAATCTCACGCCCCGAGGATAGCCCCACCCCCCGTTCTTACTAAGAATGCGGTTGCTATCCAACCGTTTTCTTACGCGGAAACGCGACAGGCGAGAAGCTGCTCGCGACACAGATGCTGCAAAGCGGCGTTAAGGACGCAATATCAACCCTTCGTTCAAGAAACGGGTCTTCTTCTCGGAGTCTCTAGTCACCCCACCCCAAAGGATCACCCCGTCGTCGCCGGCTACCAGCGAAGGGCTCCACAGGGGAACCATCCACCGTTCTTCCGACGCGGGCGGGATCAGTAGGGACCACTTGTCGTCTGAGGGTGAATACGCAGCCATCCTGCCGGTATCCCCGACGACGACAACATGGGCCCCCGTCCACGCGCGGATGGGCTCGAAGAAGAGGGACCTGACCACCACTGAGCCCACGCGCCGTCAATGTCTTCACGGTTCCTTCTGGCATGTCTAGTGCTTCACCGACCTGTCTCACCGATAGATCGGCGTAGTAACGCAAAACGAGCACCGCACGCTGACGGCGAGGCAGAGCCTGCAGGCCTTCTCTGATGGCGATGACGTCCGAGGGGTCGGTCTCGCGATGAGTCGCGTCTGCTACCAGACGTTCACCTGCTCGGTGCTCCGCAGCTCGGCGACGGAAGTAGGAGTTAGCGAGGTTGATGCCTACTCTGAACATCCATGCTTCCGGGTTGGCCATCTTCTTAACCGAGTCCCACTTAACGCACACCTTGGCAAGAGTGTCTTGAGCTAGTTCCTCGGCGACGTGAGGATCCGAGCATTGAAGCGTGAGGACTCCTACGAGCCGTGCCTTGTTCGACTCACAGAAGTCCGCCAGCCCTGGCGGAGGGTGCAATCCCACCTCCTTGTCCTTCGTATAACGCTTGGGTAGCCCTTTCGGTTTCAGTTGCAGGAGGGATTTCGGGAATATCCTGCGGCCTGTGACCAGGGTGATGCTCATCTCCAATCCGCGCGCCGGATCGGTCTCGCCGCGGGTGCGAGAGGTGATCGCGAAGGCACTCGCAGCGGACTTCAAGCTCGAGACGCATGTGACCCGATCGCGGTCCCATGCGATGGAGTTGTCCGGTCAAGCGGTCGCCGACGGTTTCGAGGCGGTCTTCGTATTCGGTGGCGACGGCACGGTCAACGAGGCTGCCCAGCCGTTGGTAGGGACGGATGTAGCTCTCGGCATCCTGCCCGGCGGCACCACCAACGTTCTGGCAAGTTCTCTCGGCATCCCCGTAGATCCGGTAGAGGCCACGGCGTTCCTGGCGTCGCATCTGCGCTCCGGAACTAAGCGCCGCATCGGCGTCGGCAGCGTGGAGGGTCGCTACTTCTTGTTCACCTGCGGCATCGGGCTGGATGCAGAAGTCGTGAGGCGCGTCGAGCAAGAGGTTGCCGAGCGCGGCAAGAAGTCCCACTGGACCTTCCTCAAACATGCGCTAGCCGCGGGTTCGACCGACTACCGGACCACAGAGGGGTGGCTCACCGTGCAGGTGGATGACGGGGAGCCGTACAAGGCGATGCTGTCGATCGCTTGCAACGCGTGGCCGTTCACTTATTTCAAAGGTCTGCCGGTAGATGTTTGTCCGGAGGCTCGGTTGGACACGGCTCTAGACCTGCTGAGTCTGGAACGGCTGCGAGTCGGCACCATCCCGCGCATCGCGTGGGCGGTTCTCGTGTCGCGCTCGCACGTCAGATGGAAGCGCACGCATTATCACCACGACATCTCGACCGTCACTTGGACGGCGGACGAGCCGCGGCCCGTTCAGGTGGACGGGGACTACATCGGCGAGTGGACCTCCGCCGAGCTCCGCCACGTGCCCGACGCCCTCGATCTGCTGGTGTGACCTGGGGCATCTCCGGCGCGCCGGGAGGGGAATAGCGCCCCGTCCATTACCCTTGTAGCTAGTGGGTGCCGAGGCGGCACTCCGACCTGCGAGCCCCCGGTCGACGCCGGGGGACTATCTACGAGGAGCGATCTCCAGACATGGCTATGCCCACTCAGGAACAGATCTCCGAGGTCCTCGGAGAGATCCAGGACCCCGAGCTCCACCGGGGCTTGAACGACCTCAACATGATCCGGAATATCGCCATCGATGGCTCTCGGGTGGGAGTCTTGGTGGCACTCACGATCCCCGGCTGCCCGCTGAAGTCCTTCTTCATGGAGGTCATCCCGGCCAAGCTCAAGGAGGCCTATCCCGATATCTCGGATGTCGAGGTCGAGCTGACCTCGATGACCGAAGAGGAGCGCCAGGCTGTCGTCGGAGGACTCCGCAAGGAGACGCCCGCTCCCTTCGCCCGTTCGGACTCCACCACGCAGGTGATTGCGATCGGCTCCGGCAAGGGTGGCGTCGGCAAGTCGACCACCACCGTCAACATCGCCGCGTCGCTCGCCAAGCAGGGTCACACCGTTGGATTGCTCGACGCCGACGTCTGGGGTTTCTCGATCCCGCGCATGTTGGGGCTCTACGAGCGGCCGACCGTGGTCGAGGACATGATCATGCCGCCGGAGATGTTCGGCGTGAAGGTGGTCTCGATCGGTCTCTTCACCGCCGAAGACAACCCGGTCATGTGGCGTGGACCGATGTTGCACAAGGCTCTGCAGCAGTTCCTCACCGACGTCCACTGGGATGAGCCCGATTACCTGCTGGTGGACCTTCCTCCAGGAACGGGTGACGTGTCTATCTCGATCGCGCAGTTCTTACCCGGCGCGTCGATGGTCATCGTTACGACTCCACAAGCCGTGGCAGAGAAAGTGGCACAGCGTGCCGGCTACATGGCCGAGAAGACGGGGTTAAAGGTCGCCGGGGTGGTCGAGAACATGTCTTACTTCCGCGGCGACGATGGCAAGCGCTACGACATCTTCGGTTCGGGCGGCGGTCGAACTCTCGCCGATAATCTCGGTGTGCCGCTGATCGGCGAGATCCCTCTCGATCCGAAACTGGGCGAGCTGGCCGATGTCGGGGCGCCGATCGTGTTGCAGGTCCCGGACTCAGAGGTGGCGCAGCAACTCGACATCGCTGCCAAGGAACTGGTGAACCTGTTGCCGCCGCGCCCCAAGCCGACGAAGCGGATCTCGCTGCCGCTTCTGTCGCAGCCGACGGGCAACGGTCACTCTCACGCCCATGGTCACTCCCACCAGCACTGATCCGTTTTCGTCCCGGACTGTGGTTCTGACAGAGCCATTTCCCAGAACGGATATGAAGTGGAACGAAGGGATCCGTGAGCTGTGGCCGTAGCTGAGCCTCTGTCGCTCGATGTCGTCGAACGTATAGGAGGCTCCGTCGATCAGACCGGCGCGGAAGAGCGCGCCGGTGCGCTAGCGAAGCGCTCGATAAAGAAGGATTCGAAACTGTGGGCGCTGGAGCTTGCGATCCGGTGCTGCGATCTCACCACCCTCGAAGGATCGGACTCGCCCGGAAAGGTGCGGCAGCTCGCGTCCAAGGCGTGCCGGCCGGACCCAGGCGATCCGTCCATCCCGGCGGTCGCCGCGTTGTGCATCTATCCCCGTCTCGTACCGATCGCCGTGAAGGCACTGAAGGGAAGCGGGGTTGCCGTCGCGTCGGTGGCCACCGCGTTCCCGTCGGGTCAGGCCTCCCTGGACACTCGGCTTGCCGAGATCCGGCAGGCGGTGTCAGACGGCGCGACCGAGATCGACAGCGTCATCAGCCGCGGCGCTTTCCTCGCAGGCGATGACGCCACCATCTTCGAAGAGGTTGTCGCGTCCAAAGAAGCAGCAGGCGATGCGCACCTGAAGGTGATCCTGGAGACCGGCGAGCTCGGCTCCTACGACCGGGTGCGGCGCGCCTCGCTCGTCGCGATGGCAGCCGGAGCCGATGTGATCAAGACCTCGACCGGCAAGATCTCGCCTGCGGCGACCTTGCCCGTGTCTCTGGTGATGGCGGAGGCGATCCGCGATTTCGCGTGGGCGACCGGCCGCGAGGTCGGATTGAAGGTAGCCGGCGGTATCCGCTCTTCGAAGGATGCGATCCGCTATCTCGTGATCGTGAACGAGACGCTCGGACCCGATTGGCTCACGCCGGAGAGGTTCCGCATAGGTGCCTCTTCGCTGTTGAATGATCTCCTCATGCAGATCCACAAGCAGAAAACTGGCCGGTACGCCGATCCTGACAGGTACACCCTTGACTAGGTGGGAGTACGCGCCCGCGCCCGAATCCACCGACATCGTCTCGGTGCGCGAGCACTACGGCCTCTTTATAGGCGGTGAGTGGCGCGAGCCGTTGTCGGCCGAGCATTTCAAGACGATCAACCCGGCAACTGAGGAGGTCCTAGCGGCGGTAGCCGTCGCCGGCGAGCAAGACATCGATTATGCCGTCGATGCCGCTCGTTCCGCCTCCAAGGGATGGCAGAAGCTGACCGGCTCCGAGCGCTCGAAGTACCTCTTCCGCATCGCTCGGGTGATCCAGGAACGGGCGCGCGAGCTCGCCGTGCTCGAAACGATGAACGGCGGCAAGCCGATCAAGGAGAGCCGCGACGTCGACGTGCCCCTCGCCGCCGCGCACTTCTTTTACTACGCAGGGTGGGCGGACAAGCTCGAGTACGCCTTCCCCGGACGGCGCGCCGAACCCTTGGGCGTCGCGGCACAGGTCATCCCGTGGAACTTCCCGCTGCTGATGCTGGCGTGGAAGATCGCTCCGGCGCTTGCTACCGGCAACACGGTCGTATTGAAGCCGGCGGAGACCACGTCGCTCACCGCGCTGTTGTTCGCCGAGATATGTGACCAGGTGGGGCTTCCACCGGGGGTCGTGAACATCGTCACCGGTGCCGGGCCTACCGGCGCCGCACTGGTCGCGCATCCGGACGTGGACAAGGTCGCTTTCACGGGATCGACCGAAGTGGGGAAAGCCATCCAGCGCTCGATCGCCGGTAGCGGGAAGAAGCTGTCGCTCGAGTTGGGAGGTAAAGCCGCCAACGTCGTGTTCGACGATGCGCCGCTCGACCAGGCGATCGAGGGCGTCATCAATGGAATCTTCTTCAACCAAGGCCATGTCTGTTGCGCGGGGTCTCGCCTGTTGGTGCAGGAATCGGTCGCCGATCGGTTCCTCGACAAGCTGAAGCGACGACTCGCAACGCTGAGACTCGGCGACCCACTCGACAAGAACACCGACATCGGCGCGATCAACTCACGCGAGCAACTCGAAAAGATCCGGGAACTGGTGGGCTCGGGAAGCGAACAGGGGGCCGAGATCTACCAGGCGCCGTGCGAGCTGCCCGAGCGCGGTTTCTGGTTCCCACCGACGGTCTTTACCGGCGTATCGCAATCGCACCGCATCGCGCAGGAAGAGATCTTCGGTCCCGTGCTGTCGGTGATGACTTTCCGCACCGAGGAAGAAGCCGTCGAGAAAGCCAACAACACGACCTACGGACTCTCGGCAGGGGTGTGGACCGACAAGGGTTCGCGCATCCTGTGGATGGCGGATCGGCTCAAGGCCGGCGTCGTGTGGGCGAACACCTTCAACCGCTTCGATCCCGCCAGCCCCTTCGGGGGCTTCAAGGAATCGGGTTACGGGCGCGAGGGCGGTCTGCATGGTCTCGAGCCCTACCTGGAGCTGAAGCCCCTGTGAGCCGGGTCGACGTCCACAAGACCTACAAGTTGTTCATCGGCGGAGGCTTCCCGCGCTCGGAGTCGGGCCGCACTTTCGATGCAACGAACGACAAGGGTGACCTGCTCGCCAACGCTGCGCGTGCGTCACGCAAAGACGTGCGCGATGCGGTCGTCGCAGCGCGTAAAGCGCAACCCGGCTGGGCGGGAGCTACCGCGTACAACCGGGGCCAGGTCCTCTACCGGGTGGCCGAGATGATGGAGTCCCGGCGCGCCGAGCTGATCGGCGAGGTCGAACGCGCCGAAGGGAAACGTGGAGCGGCCAAGCAAGTGGACGATGCCATCGATGCGATGGTCTGGTACGCGGGCTTGACCGACAAACTGACTCAGATCGCCGGCAGCCTTAATCCCGTCGCCGGCCCGTACTTCAACATCACCGCACCCGAGCCCACCGGCGTTATCGCGGTCGTCGCTCCGGAGTCATCACTCGGCTTCGTCCCTCGGATAGCTGCAGCATTGTGCGGCGGCAACGCCGCCGTCGTTCTAGCTTCCGAGAAGCATCCGCTCCCAGCCATAACGGTCGGCGAGTGCATCGCGACGAGCGACGTCCCCAAAGGTGTCGTCAACATCCTTACGGGCGTCCACGACGAGCTAGTCCCAGTGATGGCCGCCCACGGCGACATCGACGGCATCGATGTGAGCGGCGTCGCGCCGGACGCACTCGCCGACGTAGAGATCGCAAGCGCCAACAACGTCAAGCGCATCGTGAGGGCCAAGTCGGTAACAAGCCCCTACGAAGCCACGGCTTTCATGGACCTAAAGACCGTCTGGCACCCCAAAGGCCGCTAACCAAATCTTCAATCTTCCCTACCGCCACGGTGGGGCGATTTGAAGATTTGGGGTGTGAGCGTTGCCACTGTCCAGCGGGTGAGTGACTCAGATAATCGACCCGTGAAGGACTGGAGACGGGTCGGTGAGATCGCGGAGAAGCAGGGCGGTGCGGTCTCGCGTACTCAGCTCCGGGACCGAGGCTTCAGCGATCGACAGGTAGACACCTCGGTCGCCAAGGGTCTGTTGGTTCGGGTCGCCCCAGGAAGCTTCAGGATCACCGGACTGCCGGCCACATGGCATCGAAGAGCATCTGAGGCACTCGTGTGGGCAGGCCCTGATGCGTATCTCTCGCACCGTTCGGCAGGTGGTCTTTGGGAGCTAGACGGAGTGCCCCAGTCCGATGTCATCGAGATAACCACGACGAGAGCGGGCGGCCGATCAGGTCTGCGAGTGCATCGCACCTGCCGGAACCGCCTGGGGCGGTCTGTCATCAAGGAGGGACTGAGAGTCAGCGATATCGATCGGACCCTGCTCGACCTCTGTGCGCGTCTTCCCGAGTGGGCAGCAGGAAACGCTTTGGACGACGCACTCCGCCGGAAGCTTCTGACACTCGATGAGGCACGGGTTCGGCTCGAGGCCGAAGCGGCCCGAGGACGGAATGGGGTTGCTCGCTTCCGCGAGTTGCTGGAGATGCGAGACCCTGACGACGAAAAAGTGCGATCGAAGTTCGAGTCGAAGATGTTGCGCATCCTGAGGCCCCTCGGCAACGGCTTGGTCCCCGACTACAAGATTTCGGTTGGCGGAGGCAGGTTCTTCTTTGCAGATTTCGCCTTTCCGACGCATCGCCTAGCGGTCGAATGCCACAGCGTGCGATGGCACCACAGACAGGGAAACTGGTCGCGCGACCTGGAGCGAGACCGGCTTCTGAAGCTGACCGGTTGGCGAGTCATCTACTACTCGTACCAGGATGTGGTGGTGCGTCCCGATGCCGTCCGGAACGAGGTAGCAACCTTCCTGACCCCCTCCCCTCCCGAAATCTTCAAATCTAGCCACCGTCGCGGTAGGCAGATTTGAAGATTTGGTTAGAGGTTTTGGAGGAGGGCCCGCAGCAGGGTTTCTAGGCGCGCCGACGCTCGTTGCCCGGCGGCGCTTACCTCGGAGTGGTCCAGCGGGGTGGCGCTGATGCCTGCAGCCGGGTTGCTCACAACCGAGATGCCGAGCACCTCGGCGCCCAGGTAGCGCGCCGCGATCGCTTCATTGACCGTGGACATGCCGACGAGGTCGGCGCCTAGGGTGCGAAGCATCTTCACCTCGGCCGGCGTCTCGTAGGTAGGGCCAAGGAGGCCGGCGTAGACGCCCTCCTGGAGGTCGGGGTCGATCTCGCGAGCGAGAGCCCGCAACCGAGCCGAGTACACCTCGCTGAGATCGAGGAAGCGCGGGCCGATGGTGTCGTCGTTGGGTCCGAACAGGGGAGTGAGGCCTGTGAGATTCAGGTGGTCGGAGATAAGACACGGCGCGCCGACCTCGAGGCCCGCGCGGATGCCTCCGGCTGCGTTGGTCAGGACGATTACTTCACACCCCGCGCCTATAGCGGCGCGGATCGGATAGGTCACCGCGGAGGGGTCGTGTCCTTCGTAGAGATGGACGCGTCCGGCGAATACCAGGGTGGGCGTCCTTCCCACATCGCCTGCGAACAGGGCGCCCTGGTGCCCGGCGACCGCCGAGGAGGGCATGCCTCGGATGCGGTCGAAGGGGATCGGCTCATCGGCGATGAGGCTGCCGGCGAGCTCGCTCAGGCCTGAGCCGAGCACCACGGCCACCTTCCAACCGTCCCTCCCGGTGGCTTCTTCGATCACCCCCGCGACCGGGGCATTGCGGGGGGTCATGCTCGCGCCGCCCTTCCTGCGCCGCTCGCGCTCACGCTCACGCTGCGAGTGTTCATGCGCGGATCGTTTCCAGCACCAACTGCCGCTCCATTGGTGGTTCCGGCCCGAACTCCACCGCTCCGTCGAGGGCTTCGAGGGCGCGCTCGAACAACGCGGGGTCATCCGCGTGCAACTCGAAGAGCGGCTCGCCTTCCTGCACTTCGGTTCCCGCCGCGGCCAGTGTCTCCACTCCCGCCACGGGGCTCACGTCTTGATCTTTCGCGGCGCGCCCGGCGCCTAGCCTCCAGGCAGCTACGCCGACTGCCCGCGCGTCGACGCGCTGCACGAACCCGCCGCGCGGGGCCGCCACGGTCTTGCGCTCGGACGCGGCCGGCAGTTCGGCTGATGGGTCGCCACCTTGAGCGCTCGCCATGTCGTTCCATTTAACGAGCGCCGTCTTGTCGCTCAGCGGCGCGCTCGAGTCTCCCTCGGTTCCCGTAAGGCGCAGCATCTCGTCCGCCAGCGCCAGGGTTATCGCGATCGTGTCGGTTGGACCCCCGCCTCTCATCACCTCGACGGATTCCGCCACTTCGAGCGCGTTTCCTGCCGTGCGTCCGATGGGCTGGTCCATGTCCGTCAACAGCGCGGCGGTCTTCACGCCGTGCGCGGCCCCCAGCTGCACCATCGTTTCGGCAAGCTCCCGGGCGCCCTCGAGTGTCGGCATAAACGCACCGGACCCGACCTTCACGTCCAGCACCAGCGCCTCGGTGCCTTCGGCGATCTTCTTGCTCATGATCGACGACGCGATCAGCGGGATCGATTCGACCGTTCCGGTTACGTCCCGCAGCGCGTACAGCTTGCGGTCGGCAGGGGCAAGCTCCGGTCCCGCCGAGCAGATGACACAACCGACCTCGGACAGCACCTTCAACATCTCGGCGGTGGAGAGATCCGCCCGGAAGCCGGAGATCGACTCGAGTTTGTCGAGGGTGCCTCCGGTATGACCAAGTCCGCGTCCCGAAAGCATCGGATCGGCGAGTCCGAACGTGGCGATCAGCGGGGCCAGGATCAACGACATCTTGTCCCCGACCCCTCCGGTCGAATGCTTGTCGACGGTTCTTTTTCCGATCGAGGAGAGGTCCAACCGTTCGCCGGAAGCGATCATGGCGGCCGTCCAATGAGCGAGCTCGTCCGCTTCCATCCCCCGCCACACGATCGCCATCAGCAACGCCGCGGCTTGCTCGTCCGGGATGGCTCCGTCGGTGTACGACTTGAGGAACCAGCTGATCTGCTCGTCGGTCAGCCTGCCTCCGTCGCGCTTCGTCCGGATGACGTCGACTAGGTCCATGTGCGAACCGCGGAAGTTAGACGGACTGGCGCGATCCGAGCTCTGCCGGAGTGAACGCGTCCGGGAGCAGCGCGTCCAAGCGACGCGGACCATCCGGAGAATCGATCAAGAGATTCGGCCCGCCGACTTCGAGGAGTATCTGCCTACAGCGTCCGCAAGGCATCATGTGATCGCCGTTCTGATCCACGACGCAGATCGCTTCGAGTCGTCCGCCTCCGGAGTCGTAGAGCGCGGACACCAATCCGCATTCGGCGCATAAGGTCACTCCATAGGACGCATTCTCGACGTTGCATCCCGTGATGATGCTGCCGTCATCGACGACCCCGGCGGCACCGACGTGAAGGCGCGAGTATGGGGCGTAAGCTCGGGCCGCAGCATCGGTGGCTTCTGCTCTGAGTTCTTCCCAGGTGACTCCGTGGCCCATGCGCTTCCTTCCTTGCTGATAGTGACAGTGAGTAAGTGTCGCGCTTTCTACCCCTTGACGTAGGGCTCCCCATCGGCGGCCGGGGCTCGGGCACGGCCGACCACCCCCGCGACGACGAGGATCGTGGCGAGATAGGGCGCCATCAGCAGGAATTCCGATGGGATGGGCACGTCCAGGATGGCGAGTTTGTTCTGGAGGGAATCGGCGAAACCGAACAGAAGGGCTGCGGCGAACGCGCCGATCGGATTCCACCGCCCGACGATCATGGCGGCAAGCGCGATGAAGCCACGGCCTCCCGTCATGTTCTCGTCGAAGCGGCCGACCGACCCCAGGGTGAAATATGCGCCCGCCAGTCCGGCCGCCATCCCGCCCATGATCACGTTTTGGTAGCGGACCCTCAGCACTTTGATCCCGACGGTGTCAGCTGCTTTGGGGTGTTCACCGACGGCCCGCACCCGGAGCCCCCAACGGGTTCGGAAGAGGCCGATGTGGATCACGGCGATCAACAGGAACATCAGATAGATGAAGATGTTGTTCGCGAACAGGATCGGTCCGATGATGGGGATCTCCGACAGGATCGGGATCTTAGTGACGGTGAATCTTCCCGGATTGTTCAGTTCCTGGTAGGTCGAGAACAAACGCGCGGAAAGATAACTGGTGAGCCCGATGGCGAAGATGTTGAGCACCGTCCCACCGATGATCTGGTTGACGCGGTAACGGATAGATAGCACCGCCAGCAGAGCTCCCATCAGACCGCCCGAAAAAACACCGAGGGCGAGGCCGATCCAGAGACTTCCCGACGCGCTTGCAACGATGGACCCTGTGAACGCCGCGGTCAGCATCATGCCTTCGATTGCGATATTGATGACGCCCGAGCGCTCGCACAGCACTCCGGACAATGCGCCGAGCGTGATCGGGACTGCTCGAAGGAGCGTCGAGTTGAGCATCCCGAGCAGGTTGAGCGATCCCCCTGCCGTCGCCCATACGAGGAAAGAAGCGATGAAGCATGCGACGACGATGGCCAAGATTCCATACGTCTTCTTTCCGAATCCGCGCGCAAGTTGGACGCCTCCGAGGAAAGCGGCGATCACGCCGAGGAGGAACGCGGTGCCGCGGGCAGGGACCACCAGTGGCGGCAGCTCGAAGGCGGCGTCGCGAGAGTTCAATCCGAAGCTGGCATCGGTTCCGGGGTCTGCACCAAGTCCGAACCACCACATGATCCCGACCGCAAGTACCAGGTAGAGGATCCCGTAGCCTCTCGCACGCGCGTTGGAGACCGTCTCGCGTGTCCTCATGTTGCCCAGCTCTTCGAGAAGGTTTCGACCTCAGCGCGTCTCTTCTCGCGGATCCTGAAGACCTCGCGTACGAGCAAAGGCGCGGCCATGAAGGTGATGATCAGAGCCTGGATCACGACGATGATGTCGACGGGCGTGGAGGTTGCCGCCTGCATCCCGGTCGCGCCGGCTCGCAGTCCCCCGAACAAGAGCGCGGCGCCTACCACTCCCACTGGGTGAGTGCGCCCCAGCAGGGCCAGGGCGATCGCGTCGAAGCCGTAACCGGAAGAGAAACCGGGGAACACGTTGCGTTGGATGCCAAGCAACTGTGTGGTGCCGGCGAGGCCAGCGAGTGCACCGGCGAGCGCCATCGAAACCATGAAGGTCCCTCCGACGCTTATGCCCGCGTAGGCGGCAGCCTTTGGATTGGACCCTACGGTCCTGAACCGGAAACCGATCGTCGATCGGAAGAGCAGCCACCACACGCCGTAGGTAACTAGAAGCGCAAGGATGATCCCCGCATGGATGCGTAGGTCGTCGCCGGCGATCTTCGGCAGGACCGCGTTCTCCCCCACCCCCTTAGACACAGGATCGTTGCGTTCGGGACGCCGGAAAACATCTCCTTTCAGCAGATAGTCGGCGAGCCGGAACGCGACGTAGTTCATCATGATGGTCACAATGACTTCGTGGGCTCCGGTCTTTGCCTTCAGCAACCCCGGGACGAAGCCCCACAGAGCTCCGCCGCTGGCACCCGCGAGCAGGGTGAACGGAAGGAGCATCGGCATCGGCAGAGACTTGAAGGTGAACCCGACGAACGCAGCGGCGAGCGTACCTGCGAGAAGTTGACCTTCGGCGCCGATGTTGAAGAGCCCTGCTCGGAACGCGAGTGCTACTGAGAGCCCGGCCAGGATAAGTGGTGTTGCCGCGACGATCGTCTCGCTTATGGCTCCCCGGCTGCCAAGGGAACCTCGGAACAGGGCGCTGTATGCAGTCGAGATCAACTCCCACGACTCGCTGAAGGCGCGCCCCGGGTTCCGACCGAACGACGCCCATGCTCGCAGGGTCTCGGGATCTGAGAAAACCATCACGACCGCACCGAGTAACAACCCGGATAACAGCGCGAGGACGGGAACCAGTACCGCGCGTCCCAGATCCTTCAGACGCTCGTTACTGCTGCCGGGATCAGCCATCGGGATCGTCTACCGGCGCCGCAGACTCATCCGCTTTCGGCATAGAGGGACGCGGCGCCTTCGAGCCGGCCATGAGGAGGCCACATTCCTCTCTCGTAGCGTTCTCCCGTTCAAGGATGTCGGCGATCCTGCCTTGGTACATCACTGCGATCCGATCGCCGAGCGACAGCACTTCGTCTAATTCCGAGGAAACGATCACGACGGCGACCCCTTCGTCGCGCTTGGCTACGACCTGGGCATGGATGTATTGGATCGAGCCAACATCGAGCCCTCGCGTAGGTTGTGCCGCGATCAAGAGCCGCTTCGCTTGGGAGAATTCTCTCGCTACGATGAGCTTCTGTTGGTTCCCACCCGACAATGTCGAGGCAGTTGCGTCGATCGACGTCGTGCGGATGTCGTACTCGTCTACAAGGGCCTCGGCAGATTCCTTCACAGCTCCACGGTTGATGCGGAGCCCGCGCGCGAACGGTTTCTCAGAGAAGGAGTTGAGTACAAGGTTGTCCTTGATCGGAAAGGACGTGACGAGACCGTCACCTTGCCGGTCCTCAGGCACGTGAGCCACACCTTCGTTGAACAAGGCACGGGGTGACCTGCCGGTGACGTCTTTGCCGTCTATCAAGATTGTGCCGCTCGCCGGCTTACGCATCCCCGTGATGGCTTCAACGAGCTCGGTTTGGCCGTTCCCCTGCACACCTGCGACGCCCAGGATCTCACCTGCGCGCACGTTGAACGAGACCCCGTCGACCGCTATCTGGCCACGGTCGTCCAGCACGTGGAGGTCTCGTACCTCCAGAACCGGCGCGCCGGGCTCGGGCTTGTCCTTCGGTACTTCCAACTGGACCTCGCGCCCGACCATCATCGTCGCAAGCTCTTGCTCGGTCGTCTCCGCGGGCGTAGCGGAACCGACTAGCTCGCCTCGACGCAGGACGCTGATCCTGTCGGCGATCGTCAGAACCTCTTTCAGCTTGTGCGAGATGAAAACGATGCTGCGTCCTCTTTCTTTGAGCGCCTCGATCACGCGGAAGAGCTGCTGGGTTTCCTGCGGCGTTAATACAGCCGTCGGTTCATCGAGGATGAGGCAGTCAGCGTCGCGATAGAGGGCTTTAAGTATCTCGACCCGTTGCTGAACACCAACGGGGAGATCTTCGACGACGGCATCGGGGTCGACCGTGAGTCCGTACTCTTCGGATAGCTCAACCAGTTTGGCCCTGGCTTCGTGCCGGTGCAGCAAACCGCCCGCCCCGGTCGGCTCTACACCCAACATGACGTTCTCGGTCACCGTGAAGACCGGTACCAGCATGAAGTGTTGGTGCACCATCCCGATCCCGGCGGCGATCGCGTCATTCGGATTCTTGAAAGCAACCTCTTCATCTTCGAGGAGGATCGTGCCTGCATCCTGCTCGTAGAGGCCGAAGAGGACATTCATCAGTGTGGACTTGCCGGCCCCGTTCTCCCCCAATAAAGCGTGGACCTCACCCGCTTCCAGGGTGAGGTCCACATCCTTGTTCGCTACCACTCCGGGGAACGTCTTAGTGATCCCTCGAAGTTCGACCTTCATTACGAGACGAGTTGCCGGTTTCTACTGGCCGCCGCCGACGGTGATCTCTCCCGAGATGATCTGTGCCCTCAACTCCTCGACTTCCGTCTTCAGCTCGTCGGGAATCTCGCTTTCGAACTCGTGATACGGCGCGATCCCGACGCCATCGTTCTCCAAGGTTCCGGAGTAGACGCCCCCTTCGAAGGTGTCGTTGAGAGCGGATTCGATCGCATCGAAGACCGCGACGTCCATGTTCTTCATGACGCTCGTGAGGAACAGCGGGCAGAACTCCGACGCGCTTACGCATCCGTCGGTGTCAACCCAGATGAGCGAGCCTTCTCCTGCATCCTCAACGGCAGCGGCCGAGCCCAGGCCGACGGGGCCGGCAACCGGCATGATGATGTCGGCGCCCTCATCGAGAAGCGACTCTGCAGTGTTGCGACCGTTGTCCTGGTTCTCGAAATCGCCGGTGAAGAGTCCATCCTGCTTGCCCGAATCCCAGCCGAGGAGCTCTACGTCGGCGTCCTTCTGCTTGTTGTAGTGATCCATCCCCTCCTCGAAACCGTTCATGAAGATGGTGACCGGTGGAATGTTGATGCCACCAAAGGTTCCGAGCTTGCCGGTCTCGGTCATCCCCGCGGCGAGGTAACCGGCGAGGAATGCTGCCTGGTCTGTTTGGAAGGTCAGCTCCTTGGCGTTTTCGAAGGTGATGTCCTCGCCCGCTTCGAAGTCGAAGAAGTCCACGTCGACGATGGCGAACTTGGTATTGGGATTGGCTTCGGCCGCTGCCGCGGTGGCGTCGCCGAGGAGGAACCCGACCGTGACGATCAGGTCGCAGCCTTGATCGATGAACGCGTTGATGTTGGGCTCGAAATCGTTCGGCGTTTGGGACTCGAGAAAGGCGATCTCGACGCCGAGCTCGCTCTCTGCACGCTCGAGACCTGCATAGGCGGTCTGGTTGAAGGACTTGTCGTCGACTCCGCCCGTATCGGTGACCTGACAAGCGAGGAAATCGACGTCTTCTGTTGCCTCCGTTTCACCCGCGGCGGGGTCTGGATCGTCCGCTTCTTCTGCGCACGCTGCCGCGAAAAGGGCTACCACCATGAGAAGAGCGGCCAGCCAGGGCCGTCGGAGTTTGCTCAACTTAGGACCTCCCGTATACGCGGTCCCATCTGCTAGGGACCCATCCAGGGAGCATATAGAGAGGGCATGGTTACCGATAGGGCCATCCGACTCATGGACGGATAGTGTCTTGGACGTATGAGGATCTATACGAAAAAGGGTGATGACGGGACAACCGGTCTCCTCTATGGGGGCCGCGTTTCGAAAGCCGACCTCCGGACCGAGGTCTACGGGACCTTGGACGAGACCGTTTCGGCGCTCGGTCTGGCGCGCGCTGCAGGGTTGGGCGAGCAGGTCGAGGCCATCGTGATCCGGATCCAGCGTGAGATGTTCCTGGTCGGAGCGCAATTGGCGACCAGTTCCGAGAATCAGGACAAACTCCAAGAAGGTGTTTCCAAGGTATCTCCGGATATGACCGAGCAGGCAGAGAAAGACATCGACAGGTTGCTGGAGAAGCACCCTCTGCCACAGGAGTTCATCCTTCCCGGGGCGCTCATGTCGTCGGCAGGACTCGACGTGGCTCGTTCGACGATCCGGCGGGCCGAGAGACAGGCCGTAGCACTCGATAGAGAGGGCCTGGTCGCGGACCCCGAGATCCTGCGCTACCTCAACAGAGTGAGCGACCTGCTGTTCGCATGCGCGCGTTTCGAGGAAGCCGAGCGCGGCACTAGAGCGGAACCCTCCCGGCAACGATGAAGCCGTTCCGCTTCTGCCCCGCCTGCAGCGCGTCCTTAGAGGATCCCGATCCCGAAGGCGGGGCTGCCTGTGGTAGTTGCGGCAGGTCCTGGTATCGCAATATGGCCCCAACCGCCGGAGCAGCCATCGTCAAGGCCGGCCGGGCCCTGGTAACCGTGCGGGCGCGCGACCCCGAGAAGGGCAGGCTAGACGTACCCGGCGGATTCCTGGGCCCCGACGAGCACCCCGTGGATGGCTTGAAGCGCGAGGTTCGCGAGGAGTTGGGCATAGAGATCGAGACCGAGATGGCCGATTGCGTTTCGATGGTCCCGCACCGATACGGGGATGAAGGTGACATGGTCCTGGCACTCGGTTTCAAGGCCCGCTGGGTTTCGGGAGATCCGGAACCGGCTGATGATGTGGCCGAGATCTTGTGGCTAGAGAAAGGCGAGCTGGCCGATGCCGACTTCGCCTGGCCGCATGACCGCGAGTTATTGAGGAGGGCACTGGAGGATGGCTGACGTAGAGCTAGAGCTCAGTGATGAGGATCTCGTCCGCGCTCTTTCCCTGGGGCGCGTTGCTGTCGGAGTTGCCGCATTCATCGCGCCGAAGAGATTCGTCCGCGCGTGGACGGGTGAGCGCACGAGGACGACGGCAACCTCGTTGGCAACCCGAAGCTTGGGCGCGCGGGATGTGGCGATAGGGCTCGGTACCTTGTTGGCTCTGGAACGCGACGAGCCGGTGAAGCGCTGGATTCAGGCGCAGGTGGTAGCCGACGGGACCGATGCCCTGGGCACGCTCGCCAATTTCCGAGACCTGCCGCCGTTCCGTCGCTGGTTGAGCCTCGCGGCCGCAGGTGGGGCCTGTCTCCTCGGTCTCCGTCTCCAGCGGTCGTTCGAGTAGTGCGGCGCTAGATGGACTTCAGGCATACGTCCGAGCAAGAGGCGTTCTACAAGTCGGTGATGGCGTTCGCGGCCGAGGTCGTCGAGCCCGGAGCACATGAACGCGATGTCGAGAGTCACTTCGATCGCGCCCTGTGGGACAAGCTGGGCGACTTCGGCATCCTCGGCCTTCCCGTCCCTGAGGAGTACGGCGGATCGGGTGCAGACATCGTCACTACCTGCCTCGCGCTCGAAGCACTTTCGGAAGGCGGGCACGACGGCGGACTCAGCTTGTCCGTAGGTGCACACATCACTATCGGCACGGTTCCCATCTGGCTGCACGGCACCGAGGAGCAGAAGCAGCGTTACCTCCCCAAACTCTGCTCCGGGGAGTTCATCGGAGCCATGGCCATCACCGAGCCGGAGGCGGGCTCCGACGCGGCGGGCATCAAGTGCTCGGCGCGCCGTGACGGCGACGATTGGATCATCAACGGTTCCAAGATCTTCATCACCAACGGATCGATCGCGGACACCGTCATCGTCCTCGCGGTAACGGATCCGGGAGCGGGTTCGGGTCAGGGCGTCAGCGCGTTCATCGTCGAGAAGGGCACCGAAGGTTTCTCCGTGGGGCGCGATCTCGACAAGATGGGGACCCGCTCCTCGCCGCTGTCGCTGTTGCACTTCGATGATTGCCGCGTACCTGCGGCGAGCATGCTGGGTCAAGAGGGCGCCGCGCTGTGGCAGGTCGCGTTCGAATGTTTCGACTGGGAGCGCACCGTGATGATCGCCTCCTCGATCGGGGGAATGAAGGCGTCTCTCGATGGCGCCATCGCCTATGCCAAGGAACGCAAGGCTTTCGGCAAGCCCATATCGAAGCATCAAGCCATACAGCACAAGATCGCCGAGATGAAGGCCAACTACGACGCCTCGCGCCTTCTTCTTTACAAGGCGGCGTGGATGAAGCAAGAGGGCCTGCCGCACCAAGCCGAGGCGAGCGTCGCGAAGCTCTTCATAGCGGAGGCGGCGATGAAGAACGCGCTTGAAGCCACTCAGATCTTCGGCGGCTACGGCTACATCAAGGAGTATCCCGTCGAACGCTCGATCCGAGACGCCAAACTGATCTCGATCGGTGGCGGCACGTCCGAGATCCAGAAGATGATCATCGCCCGCACCCTCCTCGGCTAGAGGGGTCTAACCATTGCACTGAACGGAGATCTCGTGAACCTGATGGGTAGCGTGGAGCATGCCGGGTCGTCCTGGTTGGCATCTGCGGAGCTCCCGGAAGGGCTAGAGAGCGGCACGTACGTCTACACGATCGCCGCCGTCGACCAGGAGGGCCGGGTCGCGGCAGACTCGTTTCTGGTGGTCATCGAGAGGGACGACTCTTAAGCGGGCAACAGCCACCGACGGCGTCCCTTGCCGGAGTATCTACGCGAGCGGCTACGCTCCCGGGATGGCTGCGTGGCCTTTCTCTTCCGAGCACGACGAGCTGCGCGCCACCGTGCGCGCCTTCGTCGCCAAGGAGCTAGCTCCGAACGCGGCGACCTGGGAAGCTGAAGAGGGATTCCCACGGGAGATCTTCTCGAAAGCCGGAAAGCTGGGTCTGTTCGGGATGAAGTACCCCGCTGATGTCGGGGGTAGCGGGCCCGATTACCTCGCCGACGCAGTCGTCACCGAAGAGCTGACGGGCTGTGCATCCGGCGGTACGGCCGCATCGCTCGGCGCGCACAAGGATCTCGCGTGCCTATACATCTATCGCTTCGGGAATCCCGGGCAGCATCAGCGATGGCTCGGCCCCATGTTGCGCGGCGAGTCGATCGGTGCGCTGGCGGTGACGGAGCCAGATACCGGGTCCGACGTTGCTGCCATACGTACCACGGCGCACCCCGAGCAGGATGAGTGGGTCATCGACGGCTCCAAGACCTTCATCACGAACGGGGCGTGGGCGGATGTCGTGGTCGTTGCCGCTAAGACCGATGCCGATGCAGGGCATGCCGGCATCACGCTCTTCGTCGTGGAGACGACGACGCCCGGTTTCCAAGCCGATCGCATGCACATGATGGGATGGCGACCGAGCCAAACGGGTCAGCTGTACTTCAGCGGATTGCGGGTACCCGACGCGGCGCGCCTGGGCGAGGTAGGAAGCGGTTTCTACGCGATCATGCAGAACTTCGCGTGGGAACGACTGGTTATGGCCTTGGCCCAGGCAGAAGGCGCCCGTCGCACGCTGGAGTTGAGTATCGACTACGCCAAGGAGCGGCAAGCGTTCGGTCGCTCCGTTGCGAGCTTCCAGATATGGCGTCACCGCTTCGCAGACATGATGACGCGCATAGCGGCCGCACAGGCGCTCACCTATCGAGCCCTCATCAAGTTCCAATCCGGAGAGGACGCGACCAGGGAAGCTGCCATGGCGAAGCTGCTGACGAGCGAACTCTTCGTCGAAACCGCCGACATGTGTATGCAGGTGCATGGAGGGGCGGGTTACACGGCGGGTGCCGCGGCAGAACGTATCTACCGCGACGCGCGCCTCGGTCCGATCGGCGGAGGCACTTCGGAGATCATGAAAGAGATCGTGAGCAAGATCTCCGGACTCTGAGCGGCGCGCTACGAGATCGGGTCTTCAGCCGATACCCGCACGAGGATCGCCAATTCACGCCCGAGTGACATCGACCCCTCGGACGTTTCGATCGTCATCGGGCCCTCCATCGGAGCGATGTCCTTGACGCCGATCGTCACCCCGGGGCGCACGCCCATCTGGTCGAGGTAAGGGAGGACTTCCTCCTTGACCTCGGATATCTGTGCGATCGTCCCCGACTCGCCTGCTTCCAGATCGCTCAGACGGCGGAGCTGTCGGAGGTCCACCGGGCAGATCGGATGGCCGTGGGGGCAGTAATCGGGGTAGTCGAGAGCCTTGGCCATGGCCTCCTCGACCCGGGCAGAGATGGCGTGCTCGATCTTGTGTGCCTCCCCGTGCACCTCATGCCAGGCCATGCCGAGCTTTTCGACCAGGAGGCACTCGACCAGCCGGTGCCGCCTCAGCATCGTGTGAGCGAGCCGCCGCCCGTCGGGAGTGAGCAGGATGGTTCCGCCTTGTTCCCTGGTCAGATAGCCCTCGCCGGCCAACCGTTTCAGCATCTCGGAGGCACTCGGGAGGGAGACGTCGAGGGTCCTCGCTAGGACGGTGGCCGTGATCCGGTCCCCGTCTTCCTCGAGCCGCTTTATCTCCTCCAGGTAGTCCTCGACCCCTCGCATGCCCCCAGTTTGCCACCGGTCCAGGCCTAGGGCGATGGCTCCCCGGCCGGTGATCCCCGACTGGCGGCAGGGATGGAGCACCGCGTCCCGAAGTTTGGCCTGTGCTAGCTTGGAGACTCGTGTTCGCGGGAAATCACTCACGGTTCGTAAGGATCGTCGTTCCGGTGCTCTTGATCGCCTTGGTAGCCGCCGTTCTAGGCGGTAGTGCCGCAGGCGAGGAGCAACTGTCAGATCTGAAGGCCAGGATGAACAAGGTCCAGGCCGATCTCGACGCGTCCGCAGCGAGGATCACCGAGATCCACGCCACAGAGGAAGAGCTCGACACCCGGCTCAAGTCGATCGGCGCCGAGATGAAACATTTGGCCAAGCGCAACAAGAAACTGCAGAAGAAAGCCGTCGCCCGCGCGGCCGAGCTTTATAAGTCCGGGGACTCGACGGTGGTGGACATCCTGCTCGGCTCTGAGGACATCGCCGAGTTGAGCGATCAGGCCGAGATCCTGTCGCAGATCTCTATGGGAGACAACGGAGTCTTCATCGAGCTCGCTCGTGCCACCGATAGGTTCGAGGCGCTAGAAGTAGAGCTCAAGGAAAAAAGCGTCGAGCTGGCCGAGATCAGAGCCGAGATGAAGAAGGAAGCCGACCGGCTACAGGCTCAGTTCGCGTCGGTGTCGGGCGAGTACAAGGAACTGCAGACGAAGCTGGCTCAGACACGACAGGTAACGCGGCCCGCGGGCGGTAGCGCCGCACCGGCGGTTCAGACTGCTTCGCTACCCTCCACCGGCGGTATGTACTGCCCGGTCGGAGGAGCAACGTCGTTCGTGGATTCCTGGGGCGACGCTCGCTCCGGCGGTCGTTCCCACCAGGGAGTCGACATGATGGCCGCACGAGGGACACCGCAGGTTGCGATCACGTCGGGGACGATCACCTATGCCGGTTACTCCAGTCTCGGAGGCAACGTCCAGTACCTATCCGGCGACGACGGTAACCTCTACGTTTACGTCCACCAGGACTCGAACACCGTCACGTCCGGTCACGTAAACGCCGGCCAGCAGATCAGCGTCGTCGGTGACACCGGCAACGCGGCAGGTAACCCTCACCTGCACTTCGAATACCACCCCGGCGGTGGGGCGGCCGTAAACCCTTACCCCTTGGTTCGCTCTCTCTGCTGATACGGGCATCCAGGATGCCCCTGGTGAGATACCCGGATACGCCTTGAAGCACCAACCCCTGATCGTCACCGTTGCTGCTATCGGTGCCGAGGTAACCCGTGCCCAACAGCCGGCCTTGCCTCTATCGCCTGAAGAGATCGCATCCGACGCCGCGGCTTGTGAGGAAGCCGGAGCATCGATCTATCACCTCCACGTGAGGGACGCCGGCGGACATCCGACGATGTCGGTTGACCGTTTCGCCGCGGCCAAAGAGGCGATAGAGAGTGCAACCGACCTGATCGTGCAATTCACGACCGGCGGCGCGGTGACAGACGACGAGAAGGAGCGCCTGGCTCCGTTGTCGCTGCGACCGGAGATGGCCTCGCTCACCACCGGGACGGTCAACTTCGGACGTGATGTCTTCATGAATCCGCTACCGCTGGTCGAGCGCTTCTACCTACGGATGCGTGAGCTGGGGATCCTCCCGGAGTTCGAAATCTTCGAGCCGGGGATGATCGCGAATGCGGAGCGGATCTACCGCGATCTGGGAGACGGACATCATCGTCATTTCGATTTCGTACTCGGTGTGCCCGGAGCCATGCCGGCATGGGACGACTCGGTCGCTTTCCTTGCTGCCCATCTGCCCGAAGGCGCGACATGGAGCGCCACCGGGATCGGGAAGAGTCACCTTCCGGTCATCGAGAGCGCGCTGGAGCTGGGAGGGCACATCAGGACCGGGTTCGAAGATGTCGTGTATCTCTCGAAAGGCCGGCTGGCAAGGTCCAATGCCGAGCTCGTGCAGCGGGTTTCGGCCATGGCGAAGGAGCGCGGGCGAGAGATCGCGTCTCCCTCGGGCGCTCGTACCTGTCTCGGCTTGGAGTAGTCGGCCGGGGTACGCTTGATCGATGACACCTGAGGCTAGTGACCGCCGCTTGATAGAGCGCCTCGCCGATCCCACTTTTCTCGAGGGTCTGAGCGAGCTGCCCATCGAACGACTGCGTGTGATGCGGGAAGAGTGCCGGGAGGCAGAGATGGAGCTTTCCTTCGAGCGCCGGTTGTGTCAGGCGCGCATCGATATCTTGGCCGCCGAGCTGGACCGGCGCGCCGGACGTGGCGGAGAAGGCGACCTGATGTCCCGCCTGCCGGAGATTCTTGCCACGGAGTCGAACCAGAGCTCGTCGCCCCTTCCTTCACGCGCCCCGGACTTGTCTGTTCCACGCAACGCGGACGTCCCGCGTCGCCGCGTAGATGAGATCGCAGGCGAGCGAACACTGTCGCGTATGGCGACGCTCCCCGACGAAGAGGTCGAAGGCATCCTCGCATCACTCAAGGAGTGGGAGACGGGTGTTTCGGCGCGCCGGAAGGTTATCCAGGAAGTGATGGACAAGGTGCAGGCTGAGGTGGTGCGACGTTACAAGAGCGGCGCCAGTGACCCGGCCGATCTATTCGAAACGCCTCGTTAGCGCTTCCCCTTACCTTTAGATCGGCCGCGTGACTTCTTTTCGTGCGGCTTCGAGGAGGATTTAGGTTGTGCGGCCTTGTGGTCGCGTGGCTTGGCGGAACCCTTAGCGGGGGCTTTGTTCTTCGGACTGTGACCGGCCTTTCCCGAAGACGAGGAGCTCGGTCCTTTCCCCTTGGACTTGCCGGAAGCTTTCCCCTTCGATTTTCCGGATCCTCGAGATGATTTCCCCTTCGCCTTGTCGGATCCTCCCGAGGATCCCTCCTTGGCAGAGGCGTCGTCCGAGGAGGTGCCGGCCATCAGGGAGCCTGCGGCTGTGAGGTTGTCCGGCGAGTACCCATTCTCGGACCACCAACCAAGCGCTCCGACTTTCTCTTTAGAGGCCTTGGAGGTTTCGTGTTCCGCTTCCTGCGAACCGAGAAGGTCGGAGCTCGTAGCCTCGGCGGACGCGACGTCCAATGAGAGACCGGAGACGGAGAGATCGGTCTCGGCCACCCGAAGATCCAATGAAGGATCGACATCGACCAGATCGGCCTGAGGGGAAGCGAAGCTCACGGACAGATCGGGATCGGCCGTCAGACTTGGGGTAGCGGTGCCAGCCGCTCCGATCGCGAGGACAGGCGGAGTGACGACCGGTACCGTCTTGTTAGTCGTGATCGAGCCGGGGGCGGTGGCGGGTGCCTGTGGCGAAGGAGCAACGAGGATCGGTTCTCCGTCGGCGCCGCCAGTCCTCACGGCTTGAACCGCGGCATCGGGGGGAGTGAACGGCTCAGCGCGTTTGCCCAGCAAGGCAGCGCTGACGAGACTGGAGCCAGCCAGGACGGCGAGAGCTAGGACGACCGTCGCCATCCTGGGGATCTTCATAAACCGCACTCGTCGCTCCGTTCCATGGTGCTACAGGGTTCGCCGTGGGGAACTGTAAGCCTTCCCACTTACGGGGGTTCCAATACAGATAGTAGTGGCTTGGTGACGCCATGGCACGAAAAACCTAGATCTGCGCCCAAGAAGATCGGCCTGGGCCGTCTCGACTGCTTGCAACTGTTATGCAACCAGGCTATGATTGCTAGCAATGGAGAAGAAGGAGCGAATCGAGGGGGCCTTATCCGAAGGCCGCACCAAGCTGGGTGAGCTCGGCGCGTTCATCCGCGAGCAGCGTGGCGCGGCCAGGATGTCTCTGAGGAAGCTCTCGGACCAAGCGGGGATATCCAACCCATACCTGAGCCAGATCGAACGCGGTCTTCGCAAGCCGTCGGCCGAGATCCTCCAGTCCATCGCGAAGGCGCTGAGGATCTCTGCAGAGACGCTGTACGAGCGGGCCGGGTTCCTCGAGGAGAACCGGGAGCGTGATCTCGTCTCCGAGATCCTCGCCGACAGACGCCTCACCGACGCACAGAAGGACAGCCTGGTCCAGACCTATCGCAACTATCTGGAGCTTGCCGAACAGCCCCACGAGAAGGCGGCAAGTGTTCGGCCGCCACGCGACACCAAGGATGGTCCAAAGAGATGAGTAACAAGCTTGACGGGAAGACGGAGCGACCCTCTTCACCCCCCACCCGGCGTTGGATCTCGGCCGCGTACGCGCAGACGAGATCCGGCGATTCTCCGGCTTCCCGTCGCCTTGGATAACAACAGATCGATCAGTTCATTTAAAGGAGGTGAAAGGAATGGCTAAAACTCAAGAGGTGCTGTTCGCAGTAGTCGGCGCGAGTGACTTCGCCGTAGACAAGGTGAAGAGCATCCGCAAGGTTGCCGATCGCAAGCGCAACGAGAAGCTGTACAACGAGTTCGTGAAGCGCGGTCGCACCCTGTCCACCCAGGTGAAGAACTCCAAGCCCGGGAAGCAGGTTCGAACGAGCTCCGAAGTTGCTAAAGAGCAGCTGAACGATGCAGCTAAGAACGTCGGGAAGGCTCTCGGCGTGAACGTAGTGTCCTGGCCCACGACCCGTAGGTCCACGGCCCGCAAATCGTCTGCTTCGCAGGCAACGGCTCGCAAGTCCACAGCCAGCAAGTCCACAGCCAGCAAGTCCACGGCTCGCAAGAAGACCACTCGTAAGAAGACCGCGGCCGCCTCATAGGGCCCGGTGCATAGCCCGAAAGGCTAAGTCCGTCCCTGTGGGGCGGACTTAAGTCTTTGTCGGGGCCCGGGAATAGGGATAGGCATGCTTGGTTGTCTCAGCCATGACGGTTATGGCCGCGCTTGACGTGCGCGTCCACCGGGGGATCGAAGCTTTCGAGATGCCCGAGTGGCGTGCCCTTCTGGAGCGCGATGTAGATAAGCACATCTTCAACACGCCGGAATGGCAGAAGGTGTGGTGGGAAGAATTCGGCGCCGGCAAGGATCTCGTGGTGCTTGCCATGCATCGCGGAGACGATCTGATCGCCGTGGTCCCCCTCTACACCAAGAGGGAGGATGATCGCTCGATCCTGCGTTTCGTCGGTGGGATCGACCTGACCGATTACTTGGGCCCGATCTGCACGGCAGAAGACGAGCCCGAGGTTGCCGATGCACTCGTCCGCTGGCTTGGGACCACAGACCTCGAGTGGGACGAGTTCGACGCTCACAACATGCCGGTCCCGTTCGGTTTCGCCGACTATCTGGTCGAAAGGGCGGACCGTGCGGGATTCGGCTTCGGGATCGAGCAAGAGGAAACAACCGCGATCTTGAAGCTGCCCGGCGCCTGGGAGACGTACCTGGCTTCTCTGTCGAAGAAAGAGCGGCACGAGCTGAAGCGCAAGCGACGTCGTATCCAGCGGGAACAGCCCGACCTGGTGATCCGCACCGCCACGCCGGAGTCGCTCGAGGCGGACCTCAAAGCTTTCGTAGATATGCACCGTGGTACGGAGGGTTTGAAGGGCCACTTCATGAGACCCGAGATCGCCACCTTCTTCGAGAGGGTCGCCCGGGCATTCATGCCGACCGGGTGGTTGCGGCTCGATCTGCTGGAGATCGGAGGCACCCCTATCGCCTCCACTTTTGGGTTCGAGCACGGAAACACGTTGTATCTCTACAACTCTGCATACGAGCCCGATTTCGCCAGGCTGTCTCCCGGTTTCGTATTGGTTTCGAACTTGATCGAGCAGGCCATAGATGAGGGTGTGTCTACCTTCGATTTCCTCCGCGGGCCCGAGCGGTACAAGTACCGTCTTGGAGCCGAACCCGTTCCCTTGAACAACGTTCGGGTATTCAGGACCGGTAGATGATCCGGCGAGTAGCGGTTCTCTCGTACCACTCCTCGCCCCTTCACGAGCCGGGTTCCGGGGACGCGGGCGGTATGACGGTTTATGTGAGGCAGCTTGCCCATGCACTTGCCGAAGTGGGCGTGTGGACGGACATCTATACCCGTGCGGACGGGCCGAACGAGCGTCCGGTGTCGCTGCGTCCCGGCGTCCGGGTGATCCCTGTCGAAGCAGGCCCTCTTGCTCCGATCTCGAAGGAGCAGCTTCCTCAACATCTCGAGGCGTTCGTGGATGGCATACGCGCCTTTGCCACGTCCCAAAGGATGCGATACGACGTCGTGCATTCTCATTATTGGCAATCGGGATTGGCAGGGGCCGATCTAGCGCAGGTCTGGGGTGTGCCACTGGTGCATTCGCATCACACCCTGGGACGCGTGAAGAACCTGTATCTCGCTCCCGGAGACCCGCCGGAGCCTGACTCCCGGCTCGAGGGCGAAAGTCGCGTCATCTCCTCGGCTGCCGCTCTGATCGCCTCGACGGACGATGAGTACCAGCAACTCGCTTGCATGTACGGCGCATCACACGATCGTTTGAAGATCCTTGCTCCGGGTGTGGACCATCGGTTGTTTCACCCACAGGACAAACAGGAAGCTAAGAAGGGGCTGGGGATCGAGGGGCGGCCGGTACTCCTCTGCGTCGGACGCATCCAGAAGCTCAAAGGTATAGAACTTGCGATCCGAGCCACGGAGCAACTGGTCCATGCCCTGGACGCAGAGCCGCTGCTCTTGATCGTCGGTGGCGCCAGCGGCAATGGTGGTCAGCTGGAGGTAGATCGGCTCAAGGCACTCATCGATTCCCTGGGCCTCGCTCCGTTCGTGAGGTTCACCGGACCCCGCCCGCATACCGAGTTGCCCACTTACTACGCCGCATCCGACGTGGTCGTCGTGTGCTCGCATTCGGAGTCGTTCGGTTTCGCCGCCTTGGAGGCGCATGCTTGCGGCCGGCCCGTCGTAGGGACTCCGGTCGGAGGCCTTTCATATGTCGTCGGCTCCGGTCGGTCCGGTTTCCTCGTGGATGATCGAGACCCCGCCGTCTTGGCCGGCAGGTTAAAGACCATCCTCGCCGATCGCGACCTCGCCGAGAGGTTCGAGCAAGATGCATCGGCCCGCTCACTTCGCTTCACCTGGGAACGAACCGCAGCATCTTTCCTTGAACTTTACGAATGCGTTGCTCACGACGTTGCACCGGATCTCTGCGCTTGCTGACTCACTTCGTCTAACGGTTTTCCGCATCGCGTCGTTCTGCCCGACGCATGATGAGCGACATATCGTGAAGCGCGAAAAGTTGGTCTGAATCCGCGAAGAAAATGCGTACCTCTCTGACCTGCGTGTTTGTTGCTCTGCCTGGAGTTTCGCGTCGTTGACCGAAAGGTCTCGCGCGCCTACATTCCTGCGCGGCCCTAGGGATCGAAGACCGGGACGCATCTCGTGTGTGGGGAAGTGCACGAGGTGTGTGACGGCCGGAGGTTCCTGGGGCCTTTCCTTAGCAGGGCTAACTGCGGCTCATGACCGCGCGCAAAAAGAACCTGAGGTTCGCCGGCCGCTCCGCCATCCTTCGCATGAGGTAGGGGTACCAGGCCGATCCGAAAGGCACGTAGGTCCGGACCCGGTAGCCGTCGCGAGCTAGCTGCTCCTGTAATTCCCGGCGGATGCCGTAGAGCATCTGTATCTCGAAGCTGTCCTTGTCCCTCCCGAGGTTGCGCGCGGCACGTTGCGCGTGCTCTATCAGGCGGTGATCGTGGGAGGCGATCGCAGGATCGGTCCCTCGCTCGAAGAGCCAGTCGATGAGGAAGCGGTACTGCTGGTCGATCTCGGATTTCTTCTGAAGCGCGATCGCTTCGGATTCGGAGTAGGCACCTTTGACCAGGCGCACCTTTGGCGCCAGAGAGGCCATCGTCTCGAGATCGACCGGGGTACGCCGCAGGTACGCCTGCATAGCCAGACGCAGACCGGGGAAATCTGCATGCAGGAGTCGGTATACGTCGATCGTGTCGTATACGTGTTCCGCCTGCTCCATGTCGATCTCGACGGTCGTCTCGATCGCCTGAGCTTCCGCTGCCAACCTCCGGAGGTGGTCGATGCACGCGCCCTTGTCGAAAGCCAGTCCCAGTTGCGTCAGCTTGACGGAGACGGTGGTTTCGACCCCCGTCTCTTCGATCCTCTTGATGGACTTCAGGTATTCATCCGCTGCGGCGTGGGCTCCTGCCGGGTCGGTCACGCCCTCCCCCAAGAGATCCAGGATCCCTCCGATCCCCTGAGCGTTCAGGGCTCGGATCGCCTCGATCGCATCTTCGAGGTCGTCTCCCGCGATGAATCGAGCGACTACCCCTTTGGTCAGGCGGGACTCGGTGACGAACGCCTGGATCTTGGGTTTCTCTGAAGCCCACAGCAAGGCGCGTCCGAGCAAGTGCCGTCTCCCATTCGGTCATCGGTTCCGCTGTCTCTTTACCCACGCTCGCGGAACTGCTGCCATCATAGGAGCCCTATGGCAAAGCTGGCATTGCTAGGTTGCGGAAAGATGGGGGAAGCTCTCCTTGCCGGGCTCCTCGCGTCCGATTGGTGCTCGGCCGACGACATCGTCGTTACCGCGCGCCGGGAGGAGCGACTCGAGGAGCTACGTGCCGCTCACGGTGTCAGGACCTCGCTAGACAACTCAGCTGCCATCTCCGGGGCTGAGGTGATCGTGCTCGCCGTGAAACCGCAAGACATCGAAGCTCTCACGAGTTCGATCGCCGAGCACGTGAGCAGCGATCAAACCGTTCTTTCCGTGGTCGCCGCGGTTGCATTGGAGTATCTCGAGGACCGTCTCGGGCCCGAGATCCCGGTCATCCGCTCTATGCCCAACACTCCCTCGGTTGTGCACGAAGGCATGGCCGGTTTGGCGGCCGGTCATCACGCCTCCGATGACCACATCAAGGTCGCGACCGAGGTACTCGCCGCGGTCGGTCGCGTCGTGACGGTTCCCGAGAAACACCTGGACGCGGTCACCGCGATATCCGGTTCCGGTCCCGCCTATTTCGCATTACTGGCGGAAGCGATGATCGAAGCAGGCATCCTGCTCGGTCTATCGAGAGAGATCTCCACCGACCTGGTGGTCCAGACCATGCTTGGCTCGGCCAAGATGCTGCGTGACGAGAAGATGCACCCGGTCGAGCTACGAGAGATGGTGACCTCCCCAGGCGGTACGACGATCCGTGCGATCCGCGTCCTCGAGCAGGCCGGCGTGCGCGCCGCTTTCCTGAATGCCATCCAAGCAGCGATGGAGCGTTCGCAGGAGCTCGCAAGGGGTGAACCAGAGGCTTGACCGACAGATGAGCTCCGTCGGGTTGGTGAAGGTTGACGACATCGCCAAGGCTTACGACTTCGGTCCGTCGCACCCGCTGCGACCCGAACGAGTTCTGCTCACCTATGACCACATCGCCGATCTGGGACTGGACACCCGCCCGGGCGTACGTTCCATCCCGTCCCGCTCGGCGACGGACGAAGAGATCCTGCGGGTTCATGACGATGACTTCGTTCGCGCCGTCAGGGGGATAGATGCCGGTGAGGTAGCCGAGAGTGGGGGGTTCGAGTTCGGATTGGGGACGGGAGACAACCCGATCTTCTCCGGCATGCACCGGGCGTCGGCTGCCGTGTGCGGAGCATCGATCACTGCGGGTGAGGCGGTGGCCCGAGGAGACGTTACCCGCTCGTTCAATCCTGCCGGAGGTCTTCATCATGCCCGCCGAAGAGAGGCATCCGGTTTCTGCATCTATAACGATCCGGCGGCTGCGATCGCTGCGATCCTCGAGTTGCAACCGTCTTGGCGGGTCGTTTACCTCGATGTCGACGTCCATCACGGGGACGGCGTCCAGTGGATCTTCTACCGCGACCCTCGCGTCATGACCGTCTCCCTTCATCAGTCGGGTCACTATCTCTATCCGGGAACGGGGTTCGAGGATGAAGTTGGCGAAGGAGAGGGACTCGGGACCTCGGTAAACGTGCCTCTGCTTCCGCTGACGAATGAGGAGGACTACCTATGGGCGCTGGAGGAGGTCTTCCCGAAGGTTTGCAGCGTCTTCCGCCCAGACGTCGTCGTGACTCAACTCGGGGCCGACACCCACCACGGCGACCCCTTGGCCGGCCTCGATCTGACCATGACCGCTTATCCCCGGATGGCCCGGATAATCCGCGAGGCCGTCGAGGTTCATACCGCCGGCCGATGGGTCGCGACCGGCGGAGGTGGCTACCAGGCAGAAACCGTGGTTCCCAAGGTATGGACGATCCATTTCGCGGAGATGGTCGGTGCACCCGAAACGATCCCGCCCGAGTGGCTCGAAGACCGTTCCCCCGGAGAAGTGTCGCCGTCCTCGCGCCGAGCGGTGCAGGATTCCGTGAGCGACGTGCTCGAGCGTTGTCTCCCGCGCCTCGAAGCTTTGGCAACACAGAGGTAACCTCGCCTCCGTGGATATCGTCGAGGTACTTCATCGTTTCGTCGGTTACGCCATCCCAAGCGTTTTCGGGATCCTGGCGCTGTGGGCTTTCGGAGCCCTGGCCTTCAAAAAAGAAGTGCATCACGACGGCTTCTACGGATTGCTCGGCGTCGTGCAGGGAGCCATCATCATCCAGTTCGTCATCGGAGCGGCGCTGTTCCTGTCCGGAGCTCGTCCGATCGGGGATCCGCAGTTCCTCCACTACGTATACGGCGCTTTCTTCCCGGCCTTGGTCTTGCTCGTTGCCCATCTGCGCGCGCGCAAGGCTCCTGAAGCGCCGTGGCTATGGTTCGGTATCGCCGCGTTCATCTGTTGCTTCTCGACCATCCGAGCACTTGGAACTGGATTGGGCTGGTTCTAGCGGACCCTGCACCCGGCTCCGCCCTCTCAGAGCGTTCTTGAGGGGCCCTACGATGCCGCTGTGAACGTCGTTGATGTCGTTGTCATCTTGGTAGCCATGATCGCCGGGTTCCGGGGATGGCGGCGCGGGTTCCTCTCGCAGTTATTCGAACTCGGGGGCGGGTTCCTCGGACTTCTTGCCGGAGTGGCTCTGGGGCCGCGCATAGCCGCCTATTTCACCGATGAAGCCGGTCTTCAAGGCGCCCTGATATCGGTGGTCGTAGTGTTCGTGGGTCTGACGATCGGTCAAACGGTCGGGTTCTTGCTGGGTCACCGTTCCGGGCGTGCCGTCTCTACCGCGAAGCTCGGAGGGCTCGACCAGGGTCTTGGTGTCGGTTTCGGTATAGCGGTGTGGCTGCTGTCCTTCTGGCTCGTGGGCTCGCTTTTGGTACAGGCGCCGCTTCAGAATCTGGCCAAGGCTTTGAACCGCAGCTCGATACTGAGAGCTACCAACGAGTTGATGCCGAAGCCCCCGAACGTCCTTGCCTATCTCCGGCAGTATCTCGATACCTCAGGATTCCCTCAAGTGTTCGCCGGGCTTCCCCGCAGAATCAGCCCGCCGGTCGACCTCCCAACGCAGAAGCAGGCGCGCCGCGCCATCCAGGCGGCGCAGGAATCAACCGTACGCATCCTGGCGACGGCGTGTGGGGGCACTCAGCTCGGCAGCGGGTGGATAGTGGACGGTGACTCGATCGTTACGAACGCTCACGTTGTAGCCGGCGGAACCTCCTTCGTGGTTCAGGAGTTAGGGCAGAGCGACCGGCAAGCTCACATCACCTTGTTCGATCCTGACATCGATGTCGCCGTTTTGCAGGTGAGCGGTCTCAGCGGGCCCCCTCTCGACCTCACGACAGAGATCCAATCGCGAGGAACCCCCGGTGCGACGCTCGGCTACCCGGGGAACCGGAACGGAGAATTCGTCGGGAAGCGAGCCGCGGTACAGGCCTCGTACAACGCGACCGGGCGCGATATCTATGGGCGCGAGCTCGTCACGCGCGAGGTGTACGAGCTACGGGCGCCGGTACGGCAAGGCGACTCAGGAGGGCCGTTCGTGCTCCCCTCAGGAGAAGTCGCCGGAGTGGTCTTCGCTGCATCTACGACCGACGGCAGGACCGGCTACGCCTTGACGGGGGCGGAGGTCGAGGACCAGGTGCGAACGGGATCCTCTCGCACGGAGCCGGTCGGCTCGGGGCGTTGCACCCGCTGAGCGCGTCTGAGACCGGAAACCTACGCGGTCTGGCCCCCATCGACAACGAGCGTCGTGCCCGTGACGAACGAGGACGCCTCCGAGGCTAGGAAGATGGCAGCTCCGACTATCTCCTCCGGCTTACCGATCCGGCCCATCGGGATCATCCCCTCCGCGGCCTTTAGCGTCTGTTCGTCACTCGTCATCCAGTCGTTGAGCGGAGTGTCGATCCAACCCGGAGCGATCACGTTCACGCGGATGTTCGAGCCCGCAAGTTCTTTGGCCACTGCCTGACTGAAGAGTCGCACACCGCCCTTCGCGGCCGAGTAGAAGGACAGGCCTTGAGCTCCTTGGATGCCTGCGACCGAAGCCATCTGGATGATGGATCCCCCTCCGCTCTCGAGCATCGCTTGCGCGCCGATCTGGGTCGCATGGAAGACGGAATCGAAGTTGAGCGTACGGATCTTGTCCCATCCCTTTGGCTTGACCGTTACCAACGGCGCCATGAAGTTGGATCCTCCGGCGTTGTTGACGAGGATGTCCAGACGGCCGAATTGCTCGACCGTCGTGTCCACCATCCTCTGGATCTGATCCCGGTCGGTGACGTCGGTCGGGATCGCGACACCGCGCCGTCCGGTCTCACCGATCTCTCTGACGAGCGTTTCCAGATCCGCCTCGCTGCGAGCCGCCACCGCCACGTCGGCACCTGCTCTAGCGAAAGCGATGGCGATCGAGCGACCGATGCCTCGTGAGGCTCCGGTCACAAGCGCTACCTTGTCGGCGAGCGAGAAGATCTCCGTGGACATCGTGGCCTCCTGCGGCATGGGTAACTGTGGGCGAATCTTAGGATGCATCGATGCGGACCATCTCGCTCGAGGAAACGAAGCAGAAATTGATCAGGGCGCACATCACCGGCCCGCACAAGTCACATTCTCGTCAGAACAATCTCTCGAACCTAGCCAAGTGCGTGGGTGGCGACCCCGAGTATTGCTTCGGTGTGAGCGGAACCACGGTCGTACCGGAGGAAGAGGCCCTCGGATATCTGGCTCGGCTGACCGGGTGTTCGGACGATCTGAACGATCATGCCGGCTACGACACGATGGATCCGGACAAGACCATCGCAGGGATGATGGCTGCCGCTCGGCGGCTTAGAGACGCCGCTCGCGCTGGAGCGACGCTCCTTACCTGCACCGGCCATCCCACCGGGATGCTCGAGCACTACATCCGAATCGTCGACGCCTTTCGAGAGGCGGGCGGCAAGGTTCTCTACCTGAGAGAAGACGAGAGATTCTCTAGGGGCCGCAAGAGCAGAGAGGCCGAGATCCGCTACGTCGGGGGGGTCGGTTGCTTCGCCGATTGGGGTTCGCTCAAGCACACCCACTCTTCGATCGGGATGGAGTTCCTCTTGGAAGCCGACCCGTGGCCGGATCTGGTCCTGGGCGATCACGGTTTCGCCGGGGCGGCGATCGAGCGGGGCATCTCGACGATAGCCATCATGGACATCAACGATCCCGCTCTGGCGATCGCTTGGGGCCAGGGGAAGGACGTGTCTATCGTGCCGCTCGATGACAACAGGCCCCCACGGCTGTACGAGCCTGCATCCCGGCTCTACGAGCACGTCATCGCGGGGGCAGACGTCATATAACGCCCTGTCTTCGCAAATCATCGCTTGCTATACTTCGCGATGTGATGAGCGAGCAGGATGAAACTAGGTCCGACAGCGGCGTTCTAGGACGCTTCCTGACGGTGGCCGAGGTCGCTCGCCAGCTCCGAGTCTCGAATATGACCGTCTACCGTCTCGTCAGATCCGGGCAGCTCCCTGCGGTGAGGGTGGGACGCGGCTATCGGTTGCGAGAGGCCGACGTGTTGCGCTACCTCGAGGCCCGTTACATGGACGCCGGCTAACCACCGGGTCCGTATTTCCGTGGCCGCCCCAGGGGCGGTCTTGCTGTTTGGTCGAGGAGGTGACGGGTGACGCTTCAGATCGAGGATGCTTACGCGCGCCTACTCGAGGCCCCAGGGGTCGTCTATCTCCTCGGAGGCATCGATACGGGGAAAACAAGCTTCGCGAAAGAGCTCGCCCGGCGCTGTCTTGCTGCAGGCTTGCCCGTTGCGCTCGTGGACGCAGATTCCGTTCAGTCGGTGATCGGGCCTCCGACCACCATCGGGATGAAGCACATCCGTAGCGAGTCCGACCTGACGGACGAGTCGCTGTTCCAAGCTGATGCACTCGGTTTCGTCGGGTCATTGATCCCCAAGGGACACCTCCTTCCGTTGGTCACGGGTGCGGCGAAGCTGGTATCCCGGGCGAAGGACGAGGGGGCCAAGATGGTGATCCTCGACACCACCAGCCTCGTCTCGGGGATCTACGGGCAATCGCTCAAATTCTTCAAGATGGACCTGATCCACCCCGACTCCATCGTGGCGTTCGAGCGAGGCGGCGAGCTCGAGCCGGTGGTAGGCATCGCTCAACGCTTCACCCCTAGCGAAGTGATCGAGGTAGAGGTCGACGACCGGGTTGTTTTTCGGACCGTGGACGACAGGATCACCTTCCGTGAGGAGCAGTTCGCACGCTATTTCTCGAGCGGCACCTCCCGCTGGAGGGTGAAGCCCACCGTTTTCATGCCGACGCTCCCACCAGACTTCGATCTCGCCCTGTTGGGCGAACTCGTCGTGGGGATGGAGGATGGTCTCGGAGGGTGCGTTGGGATCGGCGTTTTGGAGTACGACGCCTCAGAGGACATACTTAGGATGATCTCTCCGGTGACCGAGGGCGTGAAGGGCCTCCGGATCGGATCGGTGAGGATCGATACTGCCGGACGCTCACGTGGCCCAGTCGACCTGCGCCACCTGTTCGGCTCTGAATGAAGCGATGCGAGGAAAGAGGTAGGTACTGATGCCGTCACTGGTCAAGAAACGCCGTAAGAAGATGCGGAAGAAAAAGCATCGCAAGATGCTGAAGAAGACGCGTTGGCAGCGCCGCCAGCAAGGTAAGTAGCCGCTAGAGCACCGAAGAAGAGAGCCGCCGGAGACCCGGCAGCTTTCTTCGTTAAAATACCGCTTCGTGAAGAAGAGAGATGTCGTCACCTTCCTGTCGGACTATGGACTCCAAGACGAGTTCGTAGGTGTCTGCCACGGCGTCATGCTCCGCATCGCCCCTCACGTGAGGGTCGTGGATATCCACCACAACATCCTTCGTCAGAACATCCAGCACGGCGCCATCGTGCTCGAGCAATCGGTCGG
Organism: Actinomycetota bacterium; assembly: GCA_051001455.1. GTDB lineage: Bacteria > Actinomycetota > CADDZG01 > CADDZG01 > WHSQ01 > JBPCNH01. The sequence continues at coordinate 43,350 of JBPCNH010000030.1, read as the reverse complement.
GTATATGCCCGAGGCGGTGCATCTCGCCGTAGTAGATCCGAGCGTCGGTTCTGTTCGGCGCGCCGTAGCGATCCAGAGTGGATGGGGCGCGACCTTCGTAGGTCCCGATAATGGTCTGCTGTTGCCTGCAGCCGGGGCGTCGGGTGGGATCAAGCGCGCTTTCAACATCATTGACGAAAGGTTCATGTTGACTCCTGTCTCTCGCACCTTCCAAGGGCGGGACATCTTTGCGCCCTCGGCCGCGCACATAGCTGCAGGAGTAGATCCTGCTGAGCTCGGACCGGCGATCGACACCGATGATCTCGTGACCCTCGAGGTCCCCGTTGCGTGGGTGCATGACGATCACCTTCACGCCGAGATCCTTCAGGTCGATCGTTTCGGGAATCTCCAGCTGAACTTCGGGCGGTCTCATCTCGAGGAGATCGGACTGAAACAGGATGACGTTCTCGAAGTCCGCCTCGAAGGACAGCGCCTCAAGGTTCCATACGCTCGGACGTTCGCGGACGTGAAGAGCGGGCAGTTCGTCGTCGTGGAGGACTCGTATGCGCACCTCTCGCTCGCGGTGAACAAGGGTGACGCCGCCGCTCGACTCCGAGCCAGCGCCGGGTCAACGGTGATCGTCGGTCCCCTCAACAGCTAGGCGGGACGGGCGCGCTTCCCTCGGTTGGCCGGATAGGGTCGGACGATGGCCGAGGAGGGCAAACACAGGGTCTTGATAACGGGCGTATCCCGGTTCTTGGGGCTGCTCCTGGCGAAGAGACTAGAGAGGGACCCGGCGGTCGAGGCGGTGATCGGAGTCGACCTCGACGAGCCTCTGGTTCCCATCGACGGACTCGAGTTCGTACGCGCCGACATCCGCAGTCCGATGATCGCCCGAGTGATCGAAGCCACGAAAGCGGACATCCTCGTGCACTCCAACATCGGCTCCAGTCCGGCGCGTTTAGGCGGCCGCTTACAGATGAAGGAGAACAACGTCATCGGCACGATGCAACTGCTGGCAGCCGCCCAGCGATCGCCCCGTATCAAGCGGGTTGTGATGCGGTCGTCCACGGCAATCTATGGAACGAAAGCCGGGGAGCCGTCGGTGATTCCGGAAGACTACGCGGGCAGGCACGTGGAATTAGGTGGTTACGGCAAGGACTGTGCCGAGGCGGAGCAATACGTGCGTGATTTCGGCCGGCGAAGGCCCGATGTCGGTTTGGTGATCCTGCGAACCCAAAGCGTGGTCGGGCCGACGGTCAGGACTAATATCACCGACTACCTCTCTTTGGCGGTCGTCCCGACCGCCCTGGGATTTGATCCTCGCTTGCAACTGTTGCACGAAGAGGATGCAACCGAAGCCTTGTATCTCTCGGTCCTCTCCGACGAAAGTGGGATCTTCAATATCGCGGCAGACGGGTCCGTGTTCCTTTCGCAAGCCATCAGGTTGCTCGGTCGGGTACCCCTGCCGCTGATCCTCCCGGCCGCCCAAGGGGCCGCGGAAGTGATACGCCGCCTCGGACTGGTGGATTTCCCGACCGATCAACTGAAGTTGATCCTGTTCGGACGGGTCGTGGATATCCGTCGCGCTCGAGAGCGGCTCGGGTACGAGCCGCGCTACACCACGAGGGAAACGATCGAGGATCTGCGGGTGCGGCGGCTGACGGAGGAAACCCCCGAGCCGGATTCCTATCCCACTTGGGAGCGAGAGCTCTTCGAGTACCTCAAGCGGCGTGCGGACGATGGGGAGCGTGTCTGATGGCAGACGCTGAGATCATCTCGATAGGGAGGAATGCGCGTCAGGATCCGCCATCGGGCGCCGAGAGACCGAGATGCGCCGCGTCGACCGCCGCCGGGAACCCGTGCCGCAACTTCGCCGTCACTCCTGCGGGATCCTGCAAGGTCCATTCCCGGCAAGATGAAGCGAAGGCTCAACATCCATCCGGTCACGGCACCGCGGGAACCGATATCCCCTCTGTCCCCTCAGACCAGGGCGATCTCGAGGCTTTCATAAGGCGGCGTTTGGCCGGGGATTACCCGATCGATGATTTCGGCTACGACGAGGAGTTGACCCGACAGGTACTGATGCCGCTGATCCGCCCGTTGTACGAGAGGTACTTCCGGGTTCGTACGTTAGGCGTCGACCGCATCCCCGAGTCCGGTCCCGCTCTTCTGATCGCGAATCATTCCGGCACGATCCCTCTTGATTCCGTCTTGATGCAGTACGCCGTCGGTGCAGAGCACCCGCAGAAACGGCTCGTGCGGAGCGTTGGCGCGGACCTGGTGTGGCAATCGCCGGTGATCGGCCACCTTGCGCGCAAATCTGGCAACGTCGTCGCATGCGATGAGGACACCATCGAGTTGCTCCGGCGTGGCGAGTTGGTCGGCGTCTTTCCCGAGGGATTCAAAGGCGTGGGAAAAGGTTGGCGAGAGCGCTACAAGCTTCAGCGGTTCGGACGAGGAGGGTTCATCGAGGTGGCGCTGCGAACCGGCGTGCCGATCATCCCGGTGGCGATCGTGGGAGCCGAGGAGGCCTATCCCATGCTCGGGAACGCCAAGACGCTGGCGAAGATCTTGGGTTTCCCGTATTTTCCGATCACCGCGACCTTCCCGTGGCTCGGCCCCCTGGGGCTGCTCCCGCTGCCCTCGCGCTGGATCATCGAGTTTGGCGATCCCATACCGATGGGGGACTACCCGGCGGACGCAGCGGACGACGCGATGTTGGTATTCGACCTGAGTGACCGGATCCGCGACACGATCCAACAGATGATCTACGAGAACCTGAACAGAAGAGGCGGAGCCTTCCTTTAGCGGCGTTCTCGACGTTCTTTCTTTAGGGGCCGTTCGTTTATCCGCCGCGGAGGGCGTACATGTTCATGACCGCGAGCGTTCCCGCGATGGCGATCGCTGCCAGCAGCAGGATTATGGCGAGGATCGTGTTCCGTCTCACGAGGCGAGACGATAATCGACCGCGCGTCCTATACGGCGACGCTTCGCAGGTCTAACGGACGCAACCCGTCGGAGGCTCGCCGTTACGAGCCCGAATGCTTCAGGTTGCGGCACAGCTCCGTGATGTGGCGCTCGAGTTGATTGAGCCCTTCGATCTTGCCGACGGTTATCGCTACTCCGGCCTGTTTCGCCTCTTCTTCTAGCTCTGCGTCGATATAAGCCGTGTACAGGATGATCGCTTGTGTGGGTGCCGACTTCTTGATGGTTCGCGCTGCGGTCAGGCCGTCCATCTCAGGCATCTTGTAGTCCATCACGATGACGTCCGGAGAGGTCTCGGCGGCGAGCTCTATAGCGGCTTTTCCGGAGCCAGCCTGTCCCACGATGTCGAACCCGTCGAGCTGCAGCATGTCGACGAGCATCTTGCGCACGTGGTCTGTATCGTCCACGACTAGAACTTTCACGTTCGCTCCCCGATCACACCCGCGGCAGGCCCTTGTCGACTCTCTTTTCTCCGGACAGTCGTCTTTCTACATATTGCTTGTTCCTCCGAAGCATAGCGACGAGTTCTTTGGGTTTCTCTACATAGCGGCGAACGGATAGTTCGAGCGAGATGGCTCCGGCGAACCCGCTCTTTCGTACCTCGCTTAGGAAGCGGTCTATCGGAAGTACTCCTTGTTCTAGTTCCAGATGACCGTCTCGTCCATCTGCAGCGTTGTTCGACAGATGGATGTGTTCGAGCTTCGGCTTGAGGATCTCGAACGAGTCCAGGATGTCGAACCTCGAGACGCTTAGATGACTGGTGTCCAGTGCAACGTGCGAACATGCCGCGACGAGCGCGGCCGGTTCGAGCCACCGGTATGCCCGGACCCTTCGTCCTGCGACCCACTTCGGATACATGGTCTCGACGGCCACGGTGATCCCGGTCTCGTTGGTGAAGCGTTCGGCGTCGTTCATCAACCAGTTGGCGTAATCGCGTTCCCAGAGATAGGGGGGATGCACGATCATCGAGGTCGCTCCGAAGGCCTTGCACATCTCCACTCCCCGCTCGATCTTCCCGACGGGGTCCATCCCCCACACGTTCTTGGTTATCACCAGGAAGGGGGCGTGAACCGAGGTGATACGCAGCCCGCGCTCGTCGGCGAGCTTCAAGGGGATTTCGGGCTCCTGCGTGATCCGGTCGCGAGTCACCATCAGCTCGATCTCTGTGAAGCCGGCTTCGGCCAGGCAGTCCATGGCGAACGCGAGCTCGTACGCCCAGAAAGGGCCGGTAGAACACTGGACCTGCCGGTGCGTCGTCACGCGTGCATGCTCCCACAGGCGCCCAGGTAGCGAGGCTGTGGTGAGGGTAGCGTCGTTCGCGAAGCGCCCCCGGGAGCGATCCCGGGGGCGGCTGCGAAGTCCGGCGCGGGCATCCTGGGGCGGGCTGGGAGGCTCATCGCACGACCGTGAGGCCATGCAGATGCTTCGTCCCGCATGCCGATCTCCTCTTACGTCTTCGGTGCCACTCCCTTCTAGCTTTAGCAGACTTTTCCATCCTGCTCGCGGGCGTTGCATAACCGCTAGCTACTGTTCCACCCGGGAAAGGGATGGGGTATCAATAAGGACGTGAATCTTGCCCAGCTGGTGCGGGACGCGGCCGCCCGTCTTCCCGACAAGATCGCCCTTCGGTCCGCTCGGAACGGGGACGCCCGCACGTTCGCAGAGCTCGAGACCAACGCCGCTCGGATCGCCGCGGCTCTCCGAAGCAGAGGGGTGGAGCCGGGTGACAGAGTCGCCATCCTTATGCCGAACGCGATCGAGTTCGTCGAGGCCTATTTCGGCATACTTCGTGCCGGAGCTGTGGTGGTTCCTCTGCACGTCATGCTCACTCCGCCGGAGGTAGCTCGCATAGTGACCGATTCCGGAGCGAAGCTGGTGCTTGCGGCTGCGCCCCTTGCCGGGGTGGTGGCCACAGCGGACGCAGACGTGGTGTCGACGGACGATTGGGCCGCCTTCCTCGACGAAAGCGAGGAACCGGTGCCGATATCCGGCGGAGGCGACGATCTGGCGGTACTCGCCTATACGTCGGGAACCACGGGTGAGGCCAAGGGCGCGATGCTCACCCATCGGAACCTTCTCGCCAATCTCGACCAGCAGATGGCGGTGGAGGATGAACAGGTGCGGGAGGACGACGTCCTCTTTCTGACCCTCCCGTTGTTCCACATCTTCGGTTTGAACGTTCCACTCGGTCTGCTGGTTCTCAACGGTGCATCGGGCATTCTCTCCGAACGCTTCGAACCGATCGAGGCCTTGCGTCTGATCGAGAAGCACCGCATCACCGTTCTGTTCGGCGCGCCGCCGATGTACGCCGCGTGGATCGATACTCCCGGAGCGGACCAGTACGACCTTTCCAGTGTGAGGCTTGCGGTGTCGGGCGCATCTGCCCTTCCTGCACCGGTCCTCGAACGTTTCGACAATCTGTTCGGGGTCAAGATCTACGAGGGCTATGGCATGACGGAGACCGCTCCCACTCTGACCACCAACCGCATGGCGGAGGAACCGCGCCCGGCATCGATCGGCCGGCCGCTGCCGGGGATCGAACTTCGGCTGGTGGGGGAAGAGGGAGCAGACGTGGAACTCGGGGACCCGGGAGAGATCTACGTCAGAGGACCGAACGTCTTCAAGGGCTACTGGAACCGCGATGCCGACACGGAAGCTTCTTTCGCAGGCGAATGGTTCAAGACGGGTGACGTCGCGGTCCAGGACGAAGAGGGTTACCTGTATCTAGTCGACCGCAAGCGCGATCTGATCATCGTCTCGGGGTTCAACGTGTATCCGTCGGAGGTCGAGGCCGCGTTGATGGAGGATCCCGTCGTTGCAGAGGCGGCGGTGATAGGTGAACCTCACCCATACACGGGTGCAACGGTGAAGGCTTACGTCGTGCCTGTTGATGGTGCAACTCCGACGGAGGAACAGATCTTCCGCGAGGTTGCCACACGACTGGCGCGCTTCAAGTGCCCGAGCTCCGTCGACTTCGTCGAAGAGCTTCCGCGCGTGCCGACGGGCAAGGTTCTGCGGCGCGCGTTGCGTTCAGGCGCCTGAGTCGAGCTTCGCTCCACAACGCAATCTCTGTAGCACGTCGGGGCGCAGTATCCGCAGCTCTTTCCCGTGATAATCGACTATGCCGTTCCTCCTGAATCGACTCATGGTCTTGCAGGTGCTCTCGCGACAGATGCCCGCGAGGCGTCCGAGGTCGGTCTGGTCGAGGGGGACCTGGAGCGTGATGGTCCCTCCTTGCATGCGTCCGAGCAGTTCCGCTAGTTCCATGAGCCGTCCGGCGAGCCTGTTCTGAACCTCGCCCACCGTGCGCTCCAGTGCCATCTCTCTCGTCTTGCGCAGTCTTTCAGTGAGCGAGCGGACTATCTCGAGAGTTGCGCGCGGGTCCTTCTCCAGGATGCCCAGCAGGTGCCGCCCGTCGAGGGCGCGCACCCGGCAGGTCCCGACCGCCGTCACATCGGCGTGGTGGGGCATATCCTCGATCATCGCCTCGTGACCGACGAGATCTCCTTCGACCAGTAGCCCCACTAGGGTCTCGCAACCTTCGACGTCCACGACGCTGACCTTCAGTAGTCCCTCCTCGACGAGGAAGAGCCGGGTGGGTTCGTCTCCGCTCAGGAAAAGGAGGTCGCCGGATGAGAGCCGGCGCTCTACGGATCGGTCCATCAATGCGCTTCGGTCTCGCGGGCTAAGTACATCGAGGACGGGGGAATGGTGGGTCGATCGCACCGCAGCACCTCCAGGGGTAGTCCTATGGCCGAGGGCGCGGTCCTCTCTTGGAGAATCTAGCCCGGGAACCGCCCCTGTCAAAGGGAAGGTTTCGCGCTCTGCATCCCACCCTCCGGGGCGGTCGAGCAGAGTGTAGTGATGAGGGCGATGCGAGAATGGTCCCGTGAACAAGGATCTCGCCCGCCGATGGCTCCGTACCGCGGCCATCGCCCTCCCTGCCGTCGTGTTCGTCGTGGTCATCGCTCTTGCCACTTTGGGCAAAGCCGGACCGCCACGGCCCGGCGACAGGGCGCCGGACTTCAGCGGCCCCCTGCTCGAGGGCGACCGTGAGCTGGCTCTTTCGGAGCTCGCCGGCAAGCCTGTCGTGCTGAACTTCTGGGCGTCCTGGTGTGAACCCTGCCGTGATGAAGCTCCGATGTTGAAGGAGGCTCACGAACGCTACGGGGACCGTGTTGAGTTCCTTGGAGTGAACATCAAGGACGCTCGCACGGAGGCCCTTGCATTCGACGAGGAATTCGGGCTTACCTACCCCGACGTGCGCGATGAAGGCGGAAGCATCTATTCGGCGTACGGCTTGACCGGTCAGCCGGAGACCTTCTTCATCGACGCCGAGGGCAAGATCTTCGAGCATGTGAACGGTCCGCTGTTCGAGGACGTCTTCGCTCGGATCATGTCTCGGCTGGTGGCGACCGGTGGTTGATCCGGCGATACCCGTGGTGTTCCTGGCGGGACTGATCTCTTTCCTGTCGCCTTGCGTTCTGCCACTGGTGCCCGGCTATCTCTCGTACATGTCCGGCGTGAGCGCCGGTAACGAGTCATCGAAGCCCATCTCTCCCGCTCTGGTCGCCGTCGTGTTCGTACTTGGGTTCTCGCTCGTGTTCATCGCATTCGGGCTGAGTGCCACGGCTCTCGGCAGTTACCTGCGCGTGAACAAAGAGCTGTTCGCTCGCATCGGTGGTGTCTTCATCATCTTCATGGGTCTCGTGTTCATGGGCGTTATCAAAGTGCCGTTCCTGTACCGAGAGGCTCGATTCCATCCCACCCCGGAGGCGGGGGCGTGGGGCAGCTTCGTGTTGGGTGGAGCGTTCGCGTTCGGCTGGACCCCCTGCATCGGTGCCACCCTCGGACCGGTCCTGGGCATGGCTGCCGGCCGCGGGGCCACCGGCAGCGTGGCCGAGGGCGGGATGCTCCTCGGCGTCTACTCGCTCGGCCTCGGGGTGCCGTTCATCCTCTCGGGCCTCGGCGTTGCGAAACTGACGGGGTTCCTCGGTTGGGTCCGCAAGCACATCCGCACGGTGAACCTGGTGAGCGGCGGGATCATGGTGATCCTAGGCCTGCTGTTCGTCACCAATCAGATCTTCCGCATCTCGATCTGGATGCAGAAGAACGTCTCCGCGCTAGAGGGCTTATGGACGTTCTAGGCCACAGCGCATAACGCCTTCAGCTGCGGCGCCTGCATGCCGGTGGTCTGGTCCTCACGCACAAATTCACAGAGCAGCTGTTGTACGTCGGTGAGATGACGCGAAAGTCCTGGTTGTAGGGGGTTTTCGACTTTGTGACCGCGGTCACAAGCTCGGCTAAGATGAGGTCATATGCGTAGCCGGCCGATCCCCGAAGCAACCGTCGCACGCCTCCCTGTGTACCTGAGGTCCTTGTTGGATCTCGCCGAGGGGCGGGCTCAGATGACCGTCTCCTCGGAAGACCTGGCTCGGATGGCCGGCGTCAACGCAGCCAAGGTCCGCAAGGACCTCTCCTACCTCGGCTCCTACGGAACCCGAGGTGTGGGATACGACGTCGAGTATCTGCTGTACCAGATCAGCCGCGAGCTGGGCCTGACACAGGACTGGCCGGCCGTGATCATCGGCCTCGGGAACCTGGGCCGGGCGTTGGCTTCTTACAAGGGATTCGGCGAGCGGGGCTTCAGCATCCAGGCGCTGTTCGATATCGACGACTCGACGATCGGACAAGAGGTGGCCGGGATGACCGTCCGCCACGTGGACGACCTCAAAGAGGTCGCGGCCGAGCAAGAGGTGGCCATAGGGATCATTGCCACCCCTCCGGTAGCCGCTCAAGAGACCGCCGAGCGTCTCGTCGACGCGGGCGTCAAGTCGATCCTCAACTTCGCTCCGGCGCACGTGAATGTGCCGCCCGACGTCACGGTCCGCAAGGTGGACCTGTCGATCGAGCTGCAGATCTTGTCCTTCTACCAGCAACGTACGCAGGCGATCGCGGCGGCGCGCGAGGCGAACCGCCGCCTCGGGGCGCGCTAGGAAGCACTAAGGTCTGACTAGATGTCCATCGTCGTCGTAGGGCTGAATCACAAGACCGCTCCCGTGTCGCTCCTCGAGCGGCTCGCGATCAATGAAGAGCGCCTCCCGAAGGCGCTGCATCAGCTCGGTACCTTCGATCATGTCCTCGAGGGGGCCATCCTCTCAACCTGTAACCGCACCGAGGCTTATGCGCTCGTATCGAAGTTCCACGGCGGGGCCCAGGACCTGCGCAACTTCCTGTCGGAGTTCTGCCACATCGCCCCGGAGGACTTCACCGACCATCTGTACACCTATCACGATGACGGGGCGCTTCGACATCTGTTTCGAGTCAGCGCGGGCATAGATTCGATGGTCGTGGGAGAGTCCGAGATCCTCGGCCAGGTGAGGCGCGCGTTCCAGTGGGCCGCTGATGAAGGCCAGGTGCACAAGGTTCTCGGTACCGCGTTCCGGCACGCCTTGCGGGTGGGGAAGCGTGCCCGCACGGAGACCGCCATAGGACGCAACCCCATCTCGGTTTCCTCGGCAGCCGTCGATCTGGCGCGCCGTGCCTTTCCCGGACACGGTCTGACCGGCAAGAAGGTTGCGATCGTCGGCGCCGGGAAGATGGGTCATCTCGCCGCCAAAGCTCTTGCATCGGCAGGGGCCAGTGACCTCACCGTAGTCAACAGGACGGAAGATCGCGGACTCGCGCTGGCTGAGGTTTTCGATGCCGAGGCCCTGCCTATGTCCGAGCTTGCGTCCGTCATCGCCGAGTCGGACATCCTCATCTGCTCGACCACCGCTCCCGAGGCCATCGCAGACCGGGCGATGGTCGATGCGGCGATGGCCGACCGCGGGCTCGACAGGCCGCTGTTCATCGTCGATATCGCCGTCCCGCGGGATGTCGAGTCATCGGTAGCCGAGGTCCCGGGAGTGATCCTGAGGGACATCGACGACCTCAAGGGCGTCGTTGAAGCCGGGGTGGGTAGCCGCCTCGAAGAGGCGGCCAAGGTCGAGGAGATCATCAACGAAGAGATCAACCGCTTCCTATCGTGGGAGCGCGCGACGGAATTCGCTCCGACCGCCGCAGACCTTGTCGCGAAGGCGGATCTCCTGCGCAGCATCGAGGTCGAGAGGATCAAGTCGTATCTCGAGTCCATGACTCCCGAGCAGCGTGAGGCGGTCGATCACATGTCTCGCCGGTTGCTGTCGAAGCTGCTGCACACGCCGCTCAACAAGGCCAAGACCCTGGCCGATTCCAAGCAGGGCTACATCTATCTCTCCGCACTGCGCGAGCTCTTCGAGCTCGACGATGAAGACGACGAGTAAGCCCCTAGTCGTAGCGAGTCGAGGATCCCGGCTTGCGTTGAAACAGGTCGAGATCGTGAAAGACCTCCTGCGCGCCTCCGATCCCTCGGTGACCGTCGAGGTGATGGTCGTGAAGACATCGGGAGATGTCGACCAGCGCCCCTTCAGCGCGATCAGCGGCAAGGGCCTGTTCACCTCAGAGGTCGAGCGCGCGGTGGCTGAAGGCGCAGCCGACTTTGCCGTCCACTCGGCTAAAGACCTGACCGCCGCGATCGCCGATGGATGCGTGATCGCTTGCGTTCCCCCCCGTGCGCCCCGCCACGATGCGGTCGTCGGAGGGAGCGGCTCGACCGGAGAGGAACGACTGGGTTCGTTGCCCGAAGGGGCCACCGTCGGAACTTCTAGCATGCGTCGCCGGGCTTTGCTCGGAGAGGCTCGTCCCGACCTCTCCACCGTCGAGTTGAGAGGAAACCTGGATACCCGTCTCGCCAAGGTCGCCTCCGGGGAAGTGGATGCCGCGATCCTTGCCGAAGCCGGGCTCGCGCGGCTTTACGGGAACGAGCAGGTGGAGCGGGGAGGACTCGGTGCCGATTGGTGGGTGCCGCCGCCGGGACAAGGAGCTCTTGCTCTGGAAGCCAGGGCGGACGACGCCGAGCTGTTGCAGCTGCTGTCTCTGATCGAACATCCGGCCACAAGAGCCGAGCTGGAGTGCGAGCGGGCATTCGGAGCCGAGATGGAAGGCGGTTGTTCGGTACCTCTCGGATGCCTGGCCGAAGAGCGCGATGGGCAGTTGTACGTCACCGGATTCCTCGGCCTTCCGGATGGAAGCCGCTCGATGCGCGACCGCATCTCGGGTCCGGGTGCCCAGGGTGCAGCGCTCGGCAAGGAACTGGCGCGAGCGATGCTCGACTGCGGTGGAGAAGAGATCATCGAGGAGCTCGCTTACGAAGAGGCACCTGCAGTGGAAGAGCCGTGAACCTCACCGGCAAACGAGTCGTCCTCACCCGCCAGGCCGGAAAGAACCAACGGCTCGCAGCGATGCTCGAAGAGCGCGGTGCCGTTCCGATCGAAGCTCCAACGATCGCGATCGTCGACCCGCCCGCGTGGACCGAGGTGGACGCCTCGGTCCGGCGTCTGTTCGCCGGCGAGTTCGAGTGGGTCGTGTTCTCCAGCGGGAACGCCGTAACCAGGTATTGCGCTCGCCTCGGTTGTACGCCCGCGGCAGTGTTCGGCAAGACGAAGGTTGCTGCCGTGGGATCTACAACGGAGCAGGTACTGCGTGAGAAGGGCGTCGAGGTCGATCTCGTCCCCGGTTCCTACACTGCTGTTGATCTCGCGCTGGCACTGGGCGAGGGCAGCGGCCGGGTATTGATGCCGCGCGCGCAAGATGTCCCGGCAGAGATGACGAACGTTCTCTCGGAAAGCGGCTGGACGCCCGAGCCCGTAACCGTCTACCGCACGGAAACAGCCGAAGGAAGCGGCCCGGGTGCGGCCCGGGTGCGAGCCGGAGACTTCGACGTGGTCACGCTCACGAGCGCCTCTACCGTGAGGGGATTCGCGGAGTTGTTCGGCGCGCCGGAGAGCCTGGAGCTGCATCCGTCCGGCGGCGGCAGCCGCTCGGTCGTCTGCATCGGCCCTGTTACTGCGGCGGCCTGCGAGGAGCTGGGCTTCCGGATCGACGCTCAGGCCGATCCTCATACGATCGAGGGGCTCACGTCGGCGCTGGAGGGACTGCCGGACGAGCGGTCTGCCGGAGAGATGGCACGATAGCTCGATGACTTTCATTCCCGACCGCCGCCCCCGTCGCCTGCGCCGCACCCCGGCATTCAGGCGAGCGTTCGCCGAAACCAGGTTGGCCCCGTCGGACCTGATCGCTCCCCTGTTTCTCAAGGAGGGCATCTCAGAGCCCACTTCGATAGCCTCGATGCCCGGTCAGTCTCAGCAGACCCTCGAATCGCTGGTGAAGGAAGCTCGGGAACTAGCGTCCCGAGGCGTGGCAGGGGTGATCCTGTTCGGAATCCCGGCCGGCAAGGACGCGCAGGGGAGCGCGGCTTGGGATCCTGCGGGGATCTCACAGCAGGGTCTGCGGGTACTCAAGGACGAGCTGGGCGACGACACGCTGGTGATTGCCGACCTGTGTCTCTGTGAGTACACCGATCATGGGCACTGCGGAGTTCTCGACGGCCATGACGTCCACAATGACCGCACGCTAGAGCTCTATGCACGGATCGCGGTCGCGCAAGCAGAGGCAGGGGCCGATGTAGTGGCTCCGTCCGGGATGATGGACGGGCAGGTCGGTGCGATCAGAGGGGCGCTCGACGATGCAGGTCTCGATAACGCGCCGATCATGGCTTACGCGACCAAGTATGCATCCTCTTTCTACGGTCCCTTCCGTGACGCCGCCGAAGGAGCACCGAGCTTCGGCGACCGGCGCAGCTATCAACAGGACCCCGCCAACATCGACGAGTCGTTGCGTGAGGCCGAGCTAGATATCTCCGAAGGCGCCGACATCGTCATGGTGAAGCCTGCGCTGGCTTATCTAGACGTCGTGCGCGCCGTCAAGGAGACCTTCCGTTTTCCGACCGCCGCGTACAACGTAAGCGGTGAGTACTCGATGCTGATGGCCGCAGCCGAGCGCGGATGGATAGACGAGCGCGCCGCAACACTCGAGGCATTGACCTCCATCCGGCGCGCCGGCGCGGATCTCGTGATCACGTACCACGCGAAGAAGGCGGCCGAGTGGCTGGCGTGAGTCGCTCCGGTTCGGACAAGCTCTTCGACGAGGCGAAGGGGCTGCTTCCCGGTGGCGTCTCCTCTCCCGTACGCTCGTTCTCTGCCGTCGGTTCCGACCCCTTCTTCGTGCGGAGCGCATCCGGCGCGACGATCACCGATGTAGACGGCAACGATTATCTCGATCTGGTGCAGAGTTGGGGAGCACTCCTCTTCGGTCACGCTCATCCCGACATCGTCCAAGCGGTTGCGGAAGCCGCCGCGAAGGGGACTTCCTTCGGCACACCGAGCGAGCTCGAGGTCGAGTTGGCTCGCCTCGTGACCAGCATGGTCCCCGGTGCAGAGCGGATCCGCTTCGTTTCCTCCGGCACCGAGGCCGCTATGACCGCGGTGCGACTCGCGCGCGCCTCGACGGGCCGAAGCAAGATCATGAAGTTTGCCGGTTGTTACCACGGCCACCTGGACGCGCTCCTGGCCGACGCCGGCTCCGGTGTCGCTACGCTCGGTATCCCCGGTACCCCGGGCGTGACGGCCGCGACGACCGCCGACACGATCGTCGTCCCTTACAACGATCGCGACGCTGTCCAACTCGCCGCCCAGGAGGCCGGCGAGGATCTGGCCGCGATCCTGGTCGAGCCGGTGGCGGCCAACATGGGGTTGGTGCTGCCGGAACAGGGGTTCCTCGAAGGCTTGAGAGCCGTCGCCGACGAGACCGGGGCGTTGCTCGTGTTCGACGAAGTCATCACCGGGTTCCGTCTCGGCCCGGGAGGCGCCCAGGAACGCTTCGGCGTCACGGCGGATCTCGTGATGTTGGGCAAGATCCTCGGCGGGGGCTTGCCCGCAGCAGCGCTGGCGGGCAGGGCCGAGCTGATGGAACGACTGGCTCCGGTAGGCCCCGTCTATCAGGCGGGCACGTTGTCGGGGAACCCCGTGGCGATGGCGGCCGGGATCGCCACCATGTCGCTGATAGCCGCCGATCCCGGGCTGTACACGCGCATCCAGAACACGGCGCGCTCGTTGGTCAGGGCACTTGTAGATGCAGCGGACTTCGCCGAGATCCCCATGGTCGCTGCCGCTATCGGCGGGCTCGCCGGATTCTTCTTCGCGGGCGAAGACGTGCTGAACTACGAAGACGCGAAAGCAACCGAAGCCGACCCCTACGCGCGCTTCTTCCGCGGGATGTTGTTCCATGGGATCTATCTGCCGCCCTCGCGCTTCGAAGCGTTGTTCATCTCGGCCGTTCACACGGAAGAGCACATCGACCGGGTAGCGGAAGCCGCTCGGGTGGTGTTCACCACTCCATGAGGAAGTATCCGTGGGACACGTGGCGCATCGTGATGCTGGCCGGAGCCCTGATCCAGCTGGGGGTGTCGGTGCTTCGCATGAGAGGGACCGGGGCGGGCGAGACGTGGCTGTCCGTCGCTTCCTGGCTCGGGTACGGGTTGCTCGCCGCGGGATTCGTGCTGGCGATGCGGAAGCGGAGCGAGTTGAAGGAACAGCGGCGGGAGCGAGAGCTCGGCGAGGCTAAAACCGGTCCCAAGTCGTCCGGCTAGTCAGCCCAGTGCCTGGTTGAGGTCCCTCCACAGGTCCTCGACGTTCTCGCAGCCGACGCTCATCCGGATCAACCCTTCGGGCGTTGATTCTTCCCCGGCCCAACGGGTGCGCCGCTCCATCGTCGTCTCGATCCCTCCTAGGCTCGTCATGTGAGCGATCAGCCCCGTTCGCTCACAGGTTTTGTCTGCAGCGCCGGCGTCCGCCACCTCGAAGCTGATCATCGCTCCCGGGCCCTCCATCTGCTTCGCACACAGTTCGTAACCGGGATGATCGGGCAGTCCCGGGTAGATGACCCTATGAACCGCTGGGTGTTCCTGCAGGCGGGCCGCGAGTAGCCGGGCACTTGCCTGACCCTTCTCGAGGCGCAGGGGAAGTGTTCGCAAGCCGCGCAGGGCGAGATACACCTCGAACGGCCCCGGGATGGCCCCCCGATGCTTGCGGTGTAACTCGCACTTTTCGAAGATGTTATCGGCGCGCGTTACCAACGCTCCCATGACTAGGTCTGAGTGTCCGCTGATGAACTTGGTGACGCTGTGCATCACGATGTCCGCGCCGAGATCGAGGGGGCGTTGAAGCATCGGGGTGGCGAAGGTGTTATCGACGACTACGGTCGCGCCGGCCTCGTGCGCTCCAGTGCTGAGCCGTTCGATATCGGCGATGTCTAGCATCGGGTTGGTCGGCGATTCGATCCACAGCATCGCTGCATCGCTTGCAGCATCCGATGCGGCGTTTGTATCGGAGATATCCACCAACTGGACATCCAGCTGGCCGGCTTCTTTGAACTCTCTCAGGACGTCTCTTACTCCGAGGTACGACGTGCTCGGAGCAACGACCTTCGCGCCCGGCTGCAGGCCGTCGAGGATGGTGACGGCGGCCGCCATCCCGGAGGCGTAGGCGAGGCATCTGCCGCCTTCGAGGGTTCCTAGTGTCTCCTCGAAAGCCGTCCACGTGGGGTTCCCTAGTCGCGTGTAGAGAGATTCGCCACCTTCACGGAACGTAGAGGCCAGAACCGGTGGCTGGTTGGCAGGCGCGCCGGGCGAGCGGTCGCGTCCGGCGACGACGGCGAGTGTTTCCGGCGACAACTCGTCCGGCAGCTCGTGCGGCATGTGGACAGGCTACCGGTTGGCAGATAGCGGGGGGTAGCGGCGGAAATGAACGGTTTGGGTGGGCGGGTGGACTCGGTAGGTTCCCCGCGCGTATGAGAGATGAAGGTTTTGGGTGGGTGGGTGAACTCGGAATTTACTCTTCTCTACCGAGTACGAACCAGAGGATCACGCAGCCGACGATCAGCATCCCGGCCAGAGCGATGAATGCAACGCCGCCTTGCTCACCGGCGTTGATGCCGCTGGTGCACGCGGTCGAAGAGAACAACAGCAACATGGATGCAACGACGAGGCGCAGCGCAGGGGTTCGGGATCTCAATTCAGGTACCTCCTAGGCGGCGGTGCCGTTGGCAGGGGTGTCGTGGTTCCGCTTCGAGCGCTTCTCGGCGCGGCTCAGGAGGAAGATGTGACCGGCGAAGACGATCAAGACGCCCAGGGCCAACTGTCGGGCGGGGCGGGAGGGGTTACCGGGATCCCATTGCATCACCACGAATAGATCCGGCCCGGTGGTGTCCTGTTGCGGGGCGGCTGCCCCGTCGGCCCCCTGCGCGGCCGGCGCCGGCTCCAGCTGGAGCAGACCGTAGGTCTCGCCGTCCTGCTCGGTGAGCCGAGCCGATTCATCCGTCACGATGACCTCTTCGGGAGAGGAGTACTCCTTGATCTTGCCCTCGGCGATCGCTTCTTCGAGGTAGCCGGTGGCATCGGTCTCGAGCTCTGATTGCTGGGTGGCTTGGAGCTGATCATCCTCTTCGGCGACGTGCCACGGATCGTTCGGATATTGAGATGCGGGACCGAACGAGAGCCCCGATGCCTCGGTGCCGATGTCTATCGGATCCCACTCCGGCAACTCGCCGACGGGCCCGAGGGGATCGCCGTACGACCACACCAGGGACATGATCAGCACGAAGGCCAGCGTCACCGACGCAGACACGAGGTAGGCGAGTCTGGCCCCCATCAGTAGCGCGAGCAGGAGCCACACGCTCCCGCAGAAGATGAGGATCGCCGAGATGAATGCTGCGTTACCTACGAAGAAATCGGTATCCACTACTGCTCGGCCTCCAGATCTTCCTCGATGTCTTCGTTCTCGCCGTCGCCGCTAGGTCCGGGCAGGCCTCGCTCGTACTCGACGACGGCACGGATCTGGTCGTCGGTAAGCGGGTTCGGTGGGATGGGGATCCCTTGCGAGGGGGACTCGCCGAACTGCGGCATGAATGCGAAACGCCGTCCGTTCACGACGGTGATGAAGTGTTGATCCTCATCGAGGTGCGTCACGTCGCCGCCCCAGAGAGCCATCCCCGGGTACCACTTGGTGTCGTCGTCCTTGCCCTGGCCGCGGTCGCCGTGGCAGACGGCGCAGCGGGCTTCGAAGATCTCCTGTCCGGTGGAGCACTCATCGGTGTTGGCGGCTCCATCTCCGCACGCTTCGGGGAGCTCGATCGGTTCCTGGTTCCCTTCGAACGTTTTCAGATAGGCCATCACGTCCGTGACTGCCTGTTCGTTCATAGGGCCGCCGTATTCGATCCCCCATGCAGGCATCGGCGTGCCGGGCCGGCCGCGCTCGATCGTGAAGCGCACGACCTCGTCGTCCCAGCGAGTGAGTACGTTGTTGAGCGGCGGGGCCTCGTACTGGACCTGCTCGTCGGTGGCGGGATTCACGAACCCGGTCGGCACCGGTCCGCCTCCTCCGTCGCCGCCGTGGCAGAAGGCGCAGCCCTGCCCGAGAGCGATCCCTTCCTCGATCTCTTTGAACTCAGAAGCCTCGACGTCCTCATCGAGTGTGGCGGGGACCGCATAGACGAATGCACCTCGATGCTCTGCGTCTTCGTCGTAGCGCTCCTGGAAATGAGCCTGTCGCTCCCGCTCGGGCAGCCAGTAAGCCGGGATGAAGATTGCGGTGACGAGGATCGATACCAGCATCCAGATCAATATGCGCTCGAGGCGGGGGCCCTCGAGGACCTCGTCCGGATCGGCCGGCCGCAAGGCCGGGGGGATCCCGAGCTTAGGCCGCCGCGGCTTACCTGGACGCCCACTGCGCGCGATGAAGACGGCCCAGAGCAGCGCGGCGGGCAGCAGAACCACCAGGGCTATCAGTAGAAGATCGCCGGACTCCACCTAGTCTCTTTCTCCTCTTATCTAGAACGGATCATTCGGGCACGCAGAACGGGCCTTGTGGCTCGGCGAAACGGTCCCACGTGTTGGCGCCACGCGGCGGTCCGACCTGGACGCTTCCCGTATCGACGAGAACAGTGTCCCCGTCGAGCTCGACGGGGAAGCGGTCGAGACCTCGTGGTGCAGGCCCCGCGAAGTACTCGCCGTTCAAGCGGTATTTCGAGCCATGGCAAGGACATTCGAACAGCATCGAGCTGGCGCAGTGAGGAACCGAGCAGCCGAGGTGCACGCACTTGCGGTACAGCGCCACGAGCTTCGTGTCTTCGGCGTTGATCAAGCTGTAGACCGGCTCGTCGGCGGTGCCGTCGTAGTACGTAAGCCAGAACCGGCCGTCCGAGATGAACAAGGGCAGGAAACCGTTGTCGGGTCCGACCTGAGCGACGATGTCGTCGTAGTTACCTACCGCGATCTTCGTTCCGAAACCGCCGGTCAGCTTCGGCCACAAGAACGCCAGGGAGCTCATCCCGAAGAATCCCAAGAAGCCCATGAACGAAAGGGTCACGGCCCGGTTGAGGAACTGACGCCGAGATACAGCCAGCTGATCCTGGGTCAGCGGCTTGCGCTTCTTCTCGGGGACGGTTTCTACGGTCACGTCATCGGTCTTGGTCGCTGCGTTGTTCGCAGCCGGCGCGCCGGTGCCCTCGGACGGAGCCTTCGCGTCTGCGGCGCCGGCTCCGCCTCCGGCGGAGGCTTTGCGCTGCTTGCGGATCGTGACGTTCGCCATGAAGGCAGCCCACGCCGCGATCGAAACGGCAACGAGGATGAGAGCGATGGTTCCTGGACTCATATCTGCCCCTTACAGCTCGAAGAACAAGTAGCCGCCGTCCCAGGGATACACGAAGTTGAACCCCGGGCCTCGGAAGAACATCCCGAGGATGGTCAGGACCGCGAACGACAACAGGAAGAACGAGAAGATGACGATCGCCAACTTGCGGTCGTCCGGACGGGTGGAAGGATTGCGATCGATGAACGGAGCTGCGAACAGCGTGACGATGATGACGGTTGGGATCGACACACCGGCGATCTGCGGGTGGAAGTAACGGAGCATCTCCTGCAGCCCGAGGAAGTACCACGGCGCTTTCGACGGGTTCGGGGTCTGGTTGAAGTTCGCCAGCTCACGCAGCGGGGCGTCGACCGCGCTCGAGTAGATCGTCAGCAGCGCTAACACCACGAGCAGCGACACGAACTCGGCAGCCATGAGGTGCGGCCACACGTTGACGCGGTCCATCGGTTGCCGCTCGACCTTCTGGATGGCCTCCGGCTTGACGACTGCCAGTAGTCGCTGGACGCGCTCGGGAACGGCCGGCGCGCCGTTGCCTCCAGCGGCGGCAACTTTCTTCGGCGCGCCGGTGGGCTTGGGCTTGGTAGCGGTCGCGGCAGCCGGTTTCGCCTCTGCTGCGGCGGGCTTCGCTTCGGCCGCGGGGGCTGCCTCGCCACCGCCTTGTGCTTGTGGGTTGGTGGCAGGAGGTGGAGCGGTGGCTTTATCGGGCTTGTTGGGGTCCTTCGATCCCCGCTGGGCTCGTACGCGTGCCGCCTTCGCACGTGCTTGGGCGACGGCGGGCGAGGAGCCCTTATCGGTCTCCTCCTTCAGTACCTGCTCGTAGACCTCGTCTGGTGTAGGCATCGTCGTGGCTCCGCCCTACATGGGGCCGGAGATACCTCCGTCCTTACGCACTCGCCAGAAGTGGATCGAGATAAAGATCACGATCACGAACGGTAAGAGCAGTACATGGAGCGTGTACCACCTCAATAGGGTTTCGGGTCCGATAACGGGTCCGCCCAGCAGCGCGAACTGAACCTGGTCTCCGATCACCGGTGACTGTTTCATCATCTCGGTTCCCACCGTCACGGCCCAAACCGCGAGCTGGTCCCACGGCAGCAGATACCCGGTGAAAGCGAGCAACAGGGTGAGGAGAAGAAGGATCACTCCGACGATCCAGTTGAACTCCCGGGGCGGCTTGTACGCGCCGGTGTAGAAGACGCGAGCCATGTGGAGGAAGACCGTGATGGTCATGAGGTGCGCTCCCCAACGATGCATGTTTCGCACGAGCAGTCCGAAGGACACCTGCGTCGCCAGGCGTTGCATGTCGCCGTACACCGCTTCCACGGAAGGCCGGTAGAAGAACATCAGATAGATGCCGGTGATCGTTAGAACGATGAAGAGGAAGAACGAGAGCCCACCGAGACAGAGCGTGTAGGAGAGCTTGATCCCATGCCGCTTCACCTTCACGGGGTGGAGGTGGTAGAGCAGCGAGTTCATCACCACGTAGGCCCGGTTGCGGGGGGAGTCCGCGTACCCGCGCCGGAAGAAGGAGCCCGGGCGGAAGATGGCCCGCCAGACCTGGCCCCCGTGGACCTTGTCTACTGCTTCCCCTACCTTCTCTTTCGGGCGGAAGCGTCCTGCCTTAGCCAAACGTCGCGCCTTTCTGCTGTCGGACTACTACGTGGTTTTCTGAGACTGTGGAACCTTGCCCATGGCGCGTCCGGCGCCCTTCTTCTTGCCGCCGGTGGTCTCGCTCTGCACCAACGCTCCGGTCGGGCATCGCTCGACGCAGAGGTTGCAGCGCGTGCAGGCGTTGTCGTCGATCAAGAAGAGGATGTCGGTCGGGCCTATGGTTCGAGCGAGTTCGACGTTACCCGAATCCTCGACCGCGCTGGGGTCGACCATGAAGATGCAGTACCAGGGGCAGATGTCGACGCACCCTTCACACAGGATGCACTGCTCGGGGATGAAGTCGATGAAACGCTTGGGTTTCACGGCGCCCTTGAGCCAGTCGGCGTCGACGAGGTCCATCTCGTAATCGGCACGGAAGATGGGCTTCTCGATGATCTCCATCTTCTTCGGCTCGGGCGCTTTAGGCATGGTGGTTTCCCCTACTTCCCGGACATGTAGCCGCGGACGGGATCCTCGACCCCCTTGGTGCCGGTGCGCTTGCGCTTCTTCTCCTGCCAGAAATACATGACGATGAGCAGGATGATCAGTGCGGTCATCTGCACGCCGTTGGCGATGATGTCTCGGATGATCAGGATCTGCTTGGGATTGAGGCCCTCGTCGTTGATGACCGGAAGCCTGCCCGAGAAGTCGGAGATCTGTGCGACGTACTGATCGAAGGCGTAGATGATCATCGAAGGGATCTGCCCCATGGCGATGATCGCGAAGATCCAGATGGCCGTCCCCAAGAGGATGGCGCGGGCCCACGTCATGGGAGCGTCTGTGATCTCGAAGAACTTCCTTTTCAGGGTCTTCATGCGGGCCTCATATTAGCGACAGAAAGGGCCTGCGTGCGCCATCCGACTTTGTGCATTTGCGCACGTCGCACGCCCTGAAACCTCGGCCGACCCTGAAGACTTCTGACCTCCCTGAAAGAAGGGCCGGACCGCGCCGGTCAACCCTGGCGTTCATCGCGGCGCAGCTCGTCGAGTCGCCGTGCGAGGTTCTGCCGGCGCGCCGTGAGCGTCCAGACGTACGCTCCTATCGCTGCAGCGACTATCACCAGCGCCACGATCAACCAGCTCGTGTTGCTCATGCCATCTCCGCCACACCGCTGCCGGCCGGACGAGCGGCTGCACGGACCTCCAGATCCTCGACCTCATCGGCCATCCGTCCCACCTCGACCCGCAACGCCAGTAGCCAGGCGAACAGCAACGTGAAGGCGACCAGGGCGGTGAAGAAGGCAAGCAGCTCCTGGCTCCCGAGACCCGATCCTTCGGCCAGGTTCGCCGGGGTCGGACCGCTTGGATGCAAGGTCCGCCACCAGTGCACCGAGAAATGGACTATCGGCACGTTCAAGAACCCCACTATGCCGAGCACGGCGGCGGGCCGCCCTATCCCCTTCGGGTCCTCGGCGAGCGAGCGCAAGAAGAGATAACCGACGTAGGTCAGCCACATCACGAAGGCCGACGTCAGCCGGGCATCCCATTGCCACCAGGTCCCCCACACCGGCCGGGCCCAGATCGGGCCCGTGATCAAGACGATCGAGGTGAAGATCACCCCTATCTCGGCGGAACCGTGCGCGAGAAGATCCCACTGCCGGTTGGCGGTCCGCAGATAGGCGATCGACCCGATGAAGACAAGAGCGAATGCAAGGTAAGCGACCCATGCGGCCGGAACGTGGAAGTAGAAGATCCGTTGCAAGGGTCCCCCGGAGGCATCGGGAGCCACCCCCGCCTGGCAGAACTCATCGCAGGACTCCCTCGCTACGAACAAGGCGAAGAAGACGGCGAGCGCCGTCAGCGCCCAGGCAGCGACGCCAAGCTTCTTGAGGGTGGAGGCTCGGCGCGCCGGCGCCATCTCGTTTCCCATGAAGCCCCGACACTACTAATGTCGTCGTCCTATGAGCGCCCGTCTCGGTTTGACTTTCCCTCTATGGCCCCTCGATGTTAGGCGCTCCTGCGAGTTGGCCCGCGAGGCGGAGGGCCTCGGTTACACCGACGCCTGGAGCGCCGAGACCGCTGGACCCGACGGCCTGGCCGTCGCCACTGCATTGGGGGTCTCGACCGAGACCATGCGGATCGGGTGCGCGGTCGTACCGGCGTTCACGCGTCCTCCTGCTCTCATCGCGATGGGAGCACTTGCCGCCCATCAAGCCAGCGGTGGACGCTTCTGCCTTGGGATTGGCGCCTCCTCCCCAACGATCGTCGAGCGCTGGATGGGGATGCCTTTCGAGCAGCCGCTCATCCGGGTCCGAGAGACGCTGCACGCGGTGAGATCGGCACTGACCGGCGACAAGGTGAAGCTCGACGGAGCGACTCTCACCGTGTCCGGTTTCAAGCTGGAAATGGCCGCCGACGTTCCGATCTATCTGGCCGCCCTCGGTCCGAAGATGATGGATCTCGCGGCTGCGGACGCCGACGGCATCGCGCTCTTCCTAGCCTCCGAAGAAGGTGTCCGCATCGCTAAGAAAGCCATGGGAGACAAAGAGGTCGTCGGTCGGCTGATCTGTTGTCCCGACGAACCGAAGGAAGACTTGAGGCAGCTCCTCAGATGGCAGATGGCTCCGTACATCGCGGTGCCTGCCTACAACCGCTTCATCGCGGCTCAGGGTTTCGAGGCCGAAGCCGCGGCGGTTGCGAAGGCATGGGGTGAAGGCGACCGGAATGCCGCGCTCGCCGCCGTATCGGACGGATTGATCGACGCGCTGGCCCTCATCGGTTCTGCCGGTGAGTGCAAGGAGCGGCTCGAGTCGTTCCGCGCCGCGGGTCTCGATACGCCGATCCTGATGCTCGTCTCCGCGCAAGGAGCGGAAGGAACGGTCGCGGCCATGCGCGCCCTCGCCCCCTAACGTTTTAGGGTTAGCCGGTTAGTTCGAAGTGCATGGGGTCGGGCCGGGACCACACGCCGCCCCACTTGAAACCCCACCGCATGAAGATCTGCACGATGCGTGGATCCATGTCGCCCCGCGTTCCCAAGCCGTTGGTCGATACGTTGAAGTCGACGGCGAGGCCGAACGCATGATTCGACAGCGGCTTCGACGGATCGCGATCGATGAAGCGGGGGACGTAGCACCCACCGTAATCACCGGGGCGGATCAAGGGCGCCAGACCTGCTCGCTGTACGTCTCCCAGTGCGCCCGCCAGCCTCGGGATCATCAACCTGTGGCAGGTCACCCTGCCGAAGATCGGGACCGTGGCGGAGACGATGTTCGCGCGCACCCATGCGGGATCGGGACGGATGAAGCCGCCCTCGAGGATCTGGAACCTCATCGCGCCGACGACTCCGCCGCTGACCTGGCCCACGGGTTCGGGAGCAGACGGCGCGGCCGCTTGAGAGGGCGCCGTCTCCTGGGGGATCAGCCGGCGCAACCTCGCGCCGGGGATGGTTTTGCGCAGGTCCTTTCCGAGCGTCTCTATCGTCACGCCCGATTCGGCGCCGATCACGTACAGCTTCGGCGCGCCCAGGTCGAGTTGTCTCTCTGCCCCGTTCTGAACAATCACGTCGGCGATGTTGGGCACGCCGTTATCCGCGAAGGCGCCCACCTTGTATCCCGGCGTACCGTCGATCGATATCTCTCCGCCGTCTTCGATACCGAGGGCGCCGGCGGCGTCGAAGGTAGGCACCGCGTGTCCGACGATCAGCGAGACCCAAACGAACTCTGCATCGCGTGTGGAAGCCGGTGCCACAGAGCGGAACCTGAGCGGCTCGACGCCGGCAACGCGCAACTTCTTCTTCCCTCCGGGGCCTTCGACCGGCAGGCGCGCGATACGGATGGGAGCGGCGATCGCAACCCCCTTTACCTTCTGCAGTTCCTCGAATCGCCGGTCGGTCAGTGGTTTCGGAACCGAGAGGGCGTACGCAGGCGACGCGGGGACCGGGTCCGGCAGGTCACCGTTCCCGCCGGCAGCTGAGTCACCCGGAGGCACCTCGTAGATGTCTTGGTTGCCGCCGCAGGCGGCCGCTATGAGGAGTAACACGGTGATCAGGCAGATCTTGCGCATCATGTGTCCAGTGTGAATTCGAATGACAGTGCACCCACTATCCCAAAGATGATGTCGAAAGCGACGAGGATCCCGAACCATCCCTGTGCGGTGACCGTATCGATGTCGCCGCCCAGGAAAAGGGTCGAGGTCAGTTCCGTTGCGGCTATGAACAATGGAACCAAAGCCGGTAAGGCGATTATCGGGAGCATCAGCTCGCGGCTTGAGGTTCGCGCTGCCAGTGAGGAGAAAAGGGTACCAACCGCAACGAATCCGACATCGACCAGAAAGATGATCAGAAGGAGGGGTCCGAGCGCTCCGCTTAATTCGAGCCCGAAAAGCAGGACGAAGAGAGGAACCACGAACAGTTGCACCAGCACGATGTACGCAAGGTTGGCGGTCGCTTTCGCGAGGAACAAAGCAGATCTGTCCACCGGTACGAGCAACAGGCTTTCGATCGCGGCCTCTCTCCGCTCGACCTCGAAGGTACGAGCGAATCCGATCAGTCCGGCGAACAGGATCGTGATCCACAGGAATCCCGCGAGGACGTTGGCAAGCGCGACGTTGCCGGCGCCCGTTGGCGCCGGATCACTCACGTTGGCCGTGTCCGGGATCGTGAAAGCGAGTAGAAGTGCTACGGCCAATGCGAAGATCAGCATCGGAGGCAACGTGTCGCGTGCTCGCAACTCGAGCCGAAGATCCTTCACGACGAGAGCCTGTGTCTTGGTGATGAAACCTTTGCCCGTCGTCATCTCTCTGCCGGCGCCCGCAGGCTGTAGCTGACGGCGCGCCCCCGTTGCAGGATGAGCGAGGCCGTCGCGAATGCCTTGACGCGTTTCGCTCCGTGGGTGGCGATGACCGCGCAACGTTCCGCGGTTTGCCATCGAAGAAGTGCATCGCTGAGCTGTGCTGCCGCGCCGTCGTCGAGGTTGGCGTAAGGCTCGTCGAGTAGCAGGACTTTCGGGTCGTGCACCAACGCCTTGGCGACCGCGGCGCGCCGTTTGAGACCCGCGCTGAGTTCCTGGACGCGCGCGCTTGCGCGGTCCTCGAGCCCCACGGAAGCGAGGGTCGAAGCGACCCGTTCGACCGGCGCGCCGTACAAAGTGGCGAACAGCTTGAGATTCTCCGCGACGGTCAGGTCGCCGTACAAGCCGCTGTCGTGTCCTACATAAGCGATCTTCTGTCTGAAGCTCTCGTCACCGAGACGGATGATCGAGCCGTCGATCGACACCCGTCCTCTGACCGGTCGGAGCAATCCTGCGATCGTCCTCAACAGGGTCGATTTGCCGGCGCCGTTCTGACCGAACACCCCCGTTATCCCCGGACGGAGCTCGATGTTCAAGGAGTCCAACGCGAGGGTGCGTCCGTATACGACCGTCAGACCTTCGATGCGGATCATCGGGACGCCGTAGCGGTGCGAGAGAGTTCGATGATCTGGTCCTTCAAGGCGGCCCGGCGCGCCGACCATTCGTCGCGGGTGATCTCGCCCCGTTCGTGCGCCACATCCAGGGCGGCGATCTCCTTAAGGAGTTCGTCGCGTTTGTCCACCGGGGGAGCGGATGGCTCGTCGGGAGGCACGTCTTTCCTGCGACGACGGAGGAACGGATAGGCGCCCAGCGCGATCATCAACGCCAGCGCCCCGGCCATGCCGGCAAGCAGTCCCGCCGGAACACCTGCGTCCGCTAGGGCCACGGCCTGGATGGAGTCGGCGGCCTCCAGTGTCTCGTCGGTTGCGTACTGGTTGTAAGTCTGGCCTCCAACCTCCGCCTCTTCTCCTTGTTGCAACCGGTTGCTGCTGATGTCGAGAGGAGCGGCTGCAAAGATCGTGAACCCAAGGGTCGGATAGAGCATGCGCCGGGACAGGTCGTACGACGCAGCCGTGCCCTCGAGTGCATACGAGAACGAGACCGTGTGCTCGCCCGGTGGGATCGCGGTGGTAGCGGCGAAGCCGTATTCGGTACTTAGCAAGCGCGGGACGTTCAGATCCGAGTCGACGATGGAAACCTCGTTGCCTATGGCGGCTGCCGGCAGCGAGAAACCGAGGGTGGGCACGTCGGTCGTCTCGTCGCGTTCCGCGATCGGGGCTCGGCCGATGTAGGCGTCATCGCTGATGTTGGTGACGGTCACGGCCTCGATCACGCTGAGGCTCCCCTGATCGTTCTGCACCAGGAAGACGCTGTGGCGATTGACGACGATGGCGGACGGATCGGTCGTGGTGTCCCACACCCGGAGCTTCGTCTCGAACACGGGTTCTTCATCGGTGTCGTCGGGGATCGATATGGCTCCACCCGAGAAGACCCCTCCCTCGTGGTGCGCATCCAGTGCGTAATAGCGATCTTCGCCCGTCTGAAGATCCTCGAAGCGGTAGCGCCCCCGTTCGTCTGTTACCGCCGTCTGGGCGGTTGGAGGATCCTCGGCGGTGCCTGTGGTCAGCGTCACGAGGACTTCGGCGACCGGCTCCTGGGTGACGCCGTTCAGCACCACGCCTTCGATGGAGCCCTTCTCCGTGGCCCCTGCAGGTTGCACCGCCAGGACGAGAGTGAGGATGAGAGCTACGGAGAGGGCGCGTGACATCGGTCGCAAGTCTCTCCCGTCTTCCACGCTCCGCAACGTGGACAGGTCAGGCTGGCTTTGAGCCGGGCGATCTCTTCCTCGATCGAGTCGTCGTCTGCGGCATCCGCTCCCGATAGGGCATCGAGCTCCTTGAGGGCACGGATCGCCTCGACCTCATACTGGTTCCTCAGGATCGCGAAGTCGGCGGCGACCAGCTTCCCCGCGGCTACCTCGCCCTCCATGTCGACGATCGCTTCGAGAGCGGCGCGCTTGCGGGCCTCGGCTTCCCCCACCAATAGAGGCGTCTCCTCGAGCGTGCGGCGGCGCTTCGAGCCGAGCGGTTGGATGACCCACGCGAGGACGCCGCCTGCAAGCAGTGCCACGATCAGTGCCGGGATCATGCCGGTCCTCGCAGGCGGTCGAGCTCGCGATCAACCCGGGCGCGGTCCTCATCCGACAGGGACGATTCTTCGGTTGGGCGCGTCCCACCGGGTGCGCCGGTCCAGCGTCTCAAGAGCGCGTAGGCGAGCGCCCCTCCGACCGCTAGTCCCAGGCCGGGGAGTACCCACGCGAACAGTCCGCTGCCCTCGGCGCGCGGGACGGCGCGGATGGACGGTCCGTACTCGTCCTCGAGCCGGTCGATGATCTCCGCTTTCGTCATCCCGTCGGCGGCCCAGCCCGTGATCTCCTCGCGCAGTTCGATCGCGTTCTGTGAAGGACAATCGTGCAGCGTTGCACCGGGGCAGTAAGGAGACATGATCTCTTTGGACACGGCCGTCGCTACATCTTCGGGGGCGGCCGCGGCCGGAGCTGCGCTCGCGAGCAGGATCCCTGCTGCCACCAGGAGGAGGCGCGCGTTCATGCTTGCGCCCCCGCTGCGACTTTCCTCTGCGGCCCGGGACGAGATACCGCTGCTGTCATCGTCACGGGAGCGTTCCCGGCGAGCACCACCGAGATCCCCAGAGCCATGACCGCGGCTCCCGCCCATATCCACCACGTCAATGGATTGACGAAGGCGCGCACTGCGGCGTCGCCGTCGGTGTCGAACGACGTCACGACCACATACAGGTCCTCGATCGGCGTCGTTCTGATGGCCACCTCTGACTGCGGTTGCTGCTGAGCCAGGTGGAAGTTGCGCTGCGGGAACACCGTCGTGATGTGCTCATCCCCGCGCGCGACCGTTATCCGTGCTTCGAATACCTGTTTCTCGGGCGTCTCTCGCTGATCGAATCCTTCGTACCTCAGCGTGTAGCCGGCGATGTCGAGAGTTTCGTTGCGCGCCAGTAGAGCCTGGCGTTCGGTCGAGAAAGCGGCGCCGGCGAAGCCGATGACGATCAGCAACACACCTAGATGGATCACGTACCCGCCGTAGCGCCGGCGGTTGCGCGCCAGCGTCTCGTTCAGGGCGGCCAGCCGCCCCATCCCCAAGCGCGTGCGATAGATCCTGCTTCCACGTTGGAACTCCGATGCGATCGCGACGATGGAGAAAGCGCACAGCCCGAACGCGAGCAGCGCGCCGAGGCTGCGCACGCCGGTGATGCCCAGAGCCACGATGACACCTGCTCCGGTGAGGAGTGGAGGTCGCACGATGCGCACGAGAGCGGCGCGATCCATCCGGCGCCACGAGATGAGCGGGCCGAGGCCCGTGAGTCCTACGAGCGCGAGTCCGATAGGGATGAACACGCTGTTGAAGAATGGAGGTCCTACCGAGAGGCGAACCCCGGTTATCAACTCGGCGATGACCGGATAGATCGTGCCCCAGAGGATCGCGAATGCGGCCGCGAGGAACAGCACGTTGTTGGCGAGAAAGGCAGACTCACGACTCAGCAAAGAGTCGAACCGGTTCTCGCTGCGCAACGAGTCGTATCGCCACGCGATAACGCCCACGCCACCGATCAACATCAGGGCGAGGAAAGGCAGGAACCACTTGCCGATCGGCCCCTCGGTGAATGTGTGGATGCTCGATAGAAGTCCCGAGCGCGTGAGGAAGGTTCCGAAGATCGCGAGTGCATAAGTCATCAGGATCAGCGAGACGTTCCACACCTTGAACATCCGCCTTTTCTCTTGGATCACCACCGAGTGGAGATACGCGGTGGCGGTGAGCCACGGCATGAACGACGCGTTCTCGACGGGATCCCATGCCCAGTAACCACCCCACCCGAGCTCGGTGTATGCCCACGCTCCTCCCAACACGATGCCGATCGAGAGCGCGCTCCACGAGAACAAAGTCCACCGCCTGGTAGCCGTGAACCACCCTTCGTCGAGACGACCGGAGAGCAACGCGGCCATCGCGAACGCGAACGGGATCGAGAACCCGACGAAGCCGGTATAGAGGAGGGGGGGGTGGATCATCATGCCGGGCGACTGCAGCAGCGGATTGAGACCCCGGCCGTCTCCGGGTACCTGGGCGAGCGTCGCGAACGGGTCGGCAGGGAGCACCAGCAACATCAGGAAGAAAACGCTGATCCCACCGAGGACCGCGGTTGCCCACGCGACCAGCCTCGAGTTGCGGGCGCGCGCCTGCATCAATGCGATACCCGAGAAGCTCGTGAGGAGCACCGTCCAGAACAGAAGTGATCCTTCCATCCCTCCCCAGAGCGCACTAAGCGTGTAGGGCCCCGATAGGGATAGAGACGTGTAGTTGGTCACGTAAGCGAGCGAGAAGTCGTGCGCGAAAAGTGCATGTACGAGGACCAGGGCGGCGAGCAGTGTGAAGCCTGCTGCGGCGATCGTTGCTCGTACCGCCATCGTCGTGAGGTCATGGCGCTCCCGGCGCGCCGCGAGCCCGGCCGTGATCACTGCCATGAGCGCGAAACCCAGCGCGGCAACCAGCGAGGGACGGCCGAGGACCGCCAGCGATGTCATGAGCTGCGGGGGGTCAGGCCTTGGCTTTGAATTTCGAAGGACACTTCGCCAGGACCTCCTCGGCTACCAGCAGTTCGCCGTTGAAGTGCCCGCGCGCGATCACTTCTGATTCCTCCTTGAAGGCATCCGGAAGTGGTCGGTCGGTCGTGACCTGCACCTCGGTGATGCCGTCCGAGACCACGAAAGAGGTGGCCAGGCCGTTCTGCGTGATCGATCCGGGCACCACCTTGCCGTTGACGCGATAGTCCGACTGGGCGGTGGACGCGCCGGCTGCTACGAGCTCGGTGGGGGTCATGTAGAAGGCCGTGGCTCCATCACGTCCGGTAGCCCAGGTGAGTAGACCGACGAGGGTCAACGCGACGGCACCCCCGCCGACGGCGAACTTCGCCGTGCGCTTGCGAGAAGGTGGCGCTACTGGAGTGGAGGAGGATTCGTCCATACGGTCCCCTAAGAGTAGCCAAATCTGTGTCTTGGATAACACGCCGGTGCGCCGGGTCGCCGCGGGGCCACGGCGGCCCCCCAGTACACCTAGCCGATGAGGTAGATCGTCCCGAACACCGCCAGCCATACGGCGTCGACGAAGTGCCAGTAGAGAGCGGCCGCCTCGACATCGCCCCGGCGCGCCGGGTGCGCCCGGCCCCGGCGTAACTGCACCCCCGCCACGCCCAGGATCACGACCCCGATCAGCACGTGGAGGCCGTGGAAGCCGGTCAATGCATAGAAGATCGTTCCGAAGGCGCCGTCCGACAGCCTGAACCCGAGCGTCGAGTATTCGTAAGCCTGGCCTGTCAGGAATGCGACGCCGAGGAGCATCCCCGCCAGCAGTAGACCCGCGGCCCGGCCGGCATCGCCAGCTTGCAGGGCTGCCACCGCACGGTGAACCACAACCGATGAAGCGACCAGCACCACGGTCAGAAGAGCCGGGAGAACGAGCTCGAGCTCGGTCTCGTCCGGCGGCCACGGCCGGCGCGCCGCCCGCAACGTGAACCAGGTAGCGAACAGTCCTCCGAAGAACATCACCTCGGAGCTGACGAACAGGATCATCCCCAGAAGGGAGCCTTGCACCCCGGCGCGGGGCGGCGCCGTTGCAACGTTCATCGCAGAAGCTCCTCGATCTGCTTGGTCAAGGTCCCGAAATCGATCCTGCCCTGCACGAGGAAGCCGCCTCGATCGATGGCACCCCCTAGGACCTGATCGAGCGCCCTTTCGGTGTCGTCGATGAATAGCGTCTGCGGCAAGCCCACTATCTCGAGGGGATCGACCAGAATCTTGTCTGGGTCGGTCACCACGGGATAGTCGACGGGGAACTCTTCGAGGAAGGCAAGCGCGTTGTCCTTCGAATCCATCACGTTCACGCCGACGAAGAGCACCCCCTGATCCTTGTAGCGCTCCCACGCCTCTTGGAGCTCGGGCATCTCCTCGCGGCACGGACCGCACCAAGAAGCCCAGAAATTGACGACGACCGGCACACCTCGGAGCTCCGCAGCAGTGACGGCGGGCCCGTCTTCCAAGGGCGGAAGCGTGAAGTCGGGCACAATGGGGATCGATCCGGTGTCGCGTGCCGCCGGGCGGAGCCCGTAGGCGAGCAGCAGGGTGACCGCCCCGACGATCGCTATCGCTCGCAGCACCCAACCGCCTCGCCTTCGGTCGTCGGGCGGTTCCTCGTCTGACGCGCCCGGGCCTTCCCCGACGCTCTCCAAGGGATCGGGGGACGGCGCGCCCTCATCAGATGGCATGTGACAAACCTACGGCGCGCCGAGAAGTTCCCGGTCACAAGGGGACATTAGAGCCGGGGGGGTGGCCGGTCATATATATTCCGGCGTGATTACATGACTGATTCCAAAGGCGCCAAGAGACGACTTCTATTTCTCCTTGCCCTTGTGGCTCTCCTCGCCATCGCCTGCGACACGAGTGGCCCTCAGGACTTCTTGCAGCAGCAGGATGGGCCGCGGGCCAAGCAGGCGGACAACCTGTGGGACATCACCTTCGGCATCGCGGTCGTAGTCTTCTTCCTCGTCGAGGGCGTCCTGGTGTTCACCATCCTGAAGTTCAGGCGCAAGCCGGGACGGGAAGCCGCGCAGTTCCACGGCAATACCAAGCTCGAGGTCATCCTCACGGTGATCCCGTCGCTGATCCTTGCCGGCTTAGCAGTGCCCACGGTGCGCACGATCTTCGACGCGGCGGCTGAACCTACGGGTGCATTGAACGTCACGGTCGATGCCAAGCAGTTCTGGTGGGAGTACAGCTATCCCGACCTCGACCTCGTCACCGCCAACGAGTTGCACATCCCGGTCGACCAGCCCATCTACATCTCGGTCGAGTCCACCGACGTCATCCACTCGTTCTGGATCCCACGCCTGGGGGGTACCCAGGATGCGATCCCCGGTCGCTCGAATAAGATGGTGATCCAGGCCGACGAGCCGGGCGAGTACTGGGGTCAGTGCAAAGAGTTCTGTGGACTCTCTCACGCCAACATGCGTCTGCGCGTGGTCGCACACGAGCAAAGTGACTTCGAGAACTGGGTGGCGGAACAGCGCGAGGACGCGGCCGAGCCCGGCGGGTCTCTCGCCCGTCAGGGGCAGGAGCTGTTCATGAGCAACGCCTGTGCCGGTTGTCACACGATCGGCGGGACGGTAGCGGCAGGGCGTGCGGGTCCCGACCTGACGCACTTCGCTTCCCGGCACACCTTCGCCGGCGCCATATTCGACATCGAGGAAGGCCGTCTGCGGGAATGGGTGGCGGATGCACCGTCGATGAAGCCGGGCGTGTTGATGCCGTCGGGCACGAAGGAACTGGGACTCAGTCAGAACGAAGTCGATGCGATCGTCGCCTACCTCCTCTCTCTCGAATGATGAGGGCGATGAGCGAAGCAGATAAGGGAGTGCTCTAGATGGCGATGGCAGCGCAGAGGCGCCGGGGATTTTTCGCTCGGCCGATGGCTAAGACCGGGGTTTGGAGTTGGATCACCACGGTCGACCACAAGCGGCTCGGCATCATGTACGGCTTCACCGCGTTCTTTTTCTTCATCCTCGGTGGTCTCCAAGCGTTGGTCATCCGTACTCAACTCGCATCACCAGACGGAACGGTGATCTCCGCCGACGCTTATAACCAGTTCTTCACGATGCACGGGCTGACGATGATCTTCCTGGTGGTCATGCCGATGGGCGTGGGGCTGATGAACTACCTTGTCCCGCTGATGATCGGGGCGCGGGACGTGGCCTTCCCGCGCATCAACGCGATGTCGTACTGGATCTTTCTCTTCGGTGGGATCTTCATCTACTCGAGCTTCTTCTTGGGCGGCGCGCCGGACGGTGGTTGGTTCGGATATGCACCTCTGAACGAGCAACTTCCCGGCGCGGGCATGACCTACTACTCGTTGGGTCTGCAGATCCTTGGTGTGGCGTCGCTGGGTGGAGCCATCAACTTCATCGTCACGATCCTCAACATGAGGGCTCCGGGGATGACGCTGATGCGCATGCCGGTCTTCATCTGGATGACGCTCGTCACGTCGTTCCTCCTGTTGTTCGCCATGCCGATCATCGCCGTGGCGCTGTTCCAGTTGATGTTCGACAGGGTGTTCGGGACGGTGTTCTTCAACCCCGCCGCGGGAGGGGACCCGATCCTGTGGCAGCACCTTTTCTGGCTGTTCGGGCATCCCGAGGTGTACATCATGATCCTGCCGGCGATGGGGATCGTGTCTGAGGTGCTTCCGGCCTTTGCACGCAAGCCGATCTTCGGTTATGCCGCGGTCGTCTTCTCCGGCATCGCTATCGGATTCATGGGATGGGGAGTGTGGGCGCACCACATGTTCGCGGTCGGTCTCGGTCCCGTTGCGAACTCCGCTTTCGCCCTGTCGACGATGTTCATCGCGGTTCCAACGGGCGTGAAGATCTTCAACTGGATCGGGACCCTGTGGGGTGGATCGATCAGGTTCCATACGCCGCTCTTGTTCTCGATCGGTTTCGTCGCGATGTTCATCATCGGAGGGCTCTCCGGCGTTACCCACGCGATCGTCCCGCACGATCAGCAGCAGACGGACACCTACTACATCGTCGCTCACTTCCACTACGTCTTGTTCGGTGGCGCGATCTTCGGCCTCTTCTCCGGGCTCTACTACTGGTGGCCGAAGATGTTCGGCCGGCTGTTGGGAGAGAAACTCGGCAAGCTTCACTTCTGGCTGATGTTCATCGGTTTCAACCTCACCTTCGGCCCGTTCCACATCCTCGGTCTCCAGGGCATGCCCCGCCGCATCTACACCTATCCAGATGGCATGGGCTGGAACTTCTGGAACCTCATCTCGACCGTGGGGGCCTTCACGATCGCCGTTTCGATCCTCGTGTTCATCTTCAATGCGGCGCTGTCTCGCAAGCGAGGCGAAGAAGCGGTGTCCGACCCGTGGGATGCGCGGACCCTCGAGTGGGCGGTGCCTTCACCGCCGCCGGAGCACAACTTCGACACGATCCCGGTCGTGCAGCGGCGGGATGACTTCTGGTACCGCAAGTACATGGTCGATCCCGAAGGCGAGCCCGTGCGCGTCTTCGCCGGCGGCGAGGATGCCGCCGAGCACGCCGATCCGGCCGAGGGGATCCACATGCCCGACCCGTCCTATTGGCCGGTGGTCTTAGCGGCGGGTTTGCCGATCATGGGATGGGGGGTCATCTATCAGAACTGGCTGGTTGTCATCGCCGGGGGACTCACTGTGATCGTCGGAGCATTCGGATGGGGCCTCGAACCTTCCGCTGAGGAGGGAGCTCACTAGTGAGTACGCAAGAGGCGACTCTCGAGACGCAACATCACACCTCTACAGGTGTCGACAACGTCAAGATGGCGATGTGGGCCTTCCTGGGCTCCGAATGCCTCTTCTTCGGTTCCTTCATCGCGACCTATCTGCTGTACCGGAACCGGGTCCTCGACGGGCCGAAGCCGAGCGAGATCTACGACATCCCATTCACCTCGGTTTCATCTTTCGTGCTGCTTATGTCGTCGCTCACCATGGTCCTCGCGCTGTCGGCGATCCAGCGGGACGACGAGCGGGCGATGCGCATCTGGCTGATCGCGACCGCTCTCCTAGGAGCCACCTTCATCGGCGGCCAGATCTACGAGTTCACAACCTTCGTGGAGGAAGGTCTCACGCTCTCGACCAGCACGTTCGGCTCTTCCTTCTTCGTCCTAACGGGATTCCACGGGGCGCACGTCACGATCGGGATCCTGATGCTCTTGTCGCTGGTGCTGATGTCGCTCTTCGGACGCCTCAGGCCCGGGGGGGCCCGCAAGGTCGAGATGATCGGCTTGTATTGGCACTTCGTCGACATCGTTTGGGTAGTTATCTTCACGGTCGTCTATCTGATCCCGTCCAACTAGGAGTAGCTGCGATGTCGATGGTCGAGCACGAAGACGAGCTTCACGATCACCCGGAACCGCGCAAGTACGTTTTCATCGCGGTCGTCCTGGCCATCGTCACCGCCATCGAGGTTGGCCTTTATTACCTCGAGCTTCCTGGAGCCCTTCTCGTTGGGGTGCTCCTGTTCTTCGCTTTGATCAAGTTCATCCTGGTAGCACAGTGGTTCATGCATCTGAAGTTCGACAACCGGTTGTTCAAGATGCTGTTCGTCACGGGCTTGATCACGGCCATCCTGGTCTTCAGCGTGGTCCTCATCATCTTCACGGACCGCGGCGGGCCCTCACCACTCATCACGGGTTAATGGCCGTGGCCGCCGCCGAGCCGCAGGTCGTATGGCACGCCCACCCCGATGTATGGATCCTGATGGGAGGGCTGGCTCTCGCGTACGTGTTCGCCGTCGCCAAGCTCGGTCCCAAGCGGGCGCCTGAAGGGGAGCCATCGGTGACGACCCGGCAGAAGGCGTGGTTCTTCGCCGGCTTGGCGGCGCTTTACATCGGCTCCGAGTGGCCGATCCACGATATCGCCGAAGATTTCCTCTTCAGCGTTCACATGGTCCAGCACACGATCTTCACGTTGGTGGCCCCGCCGATGTTGCTGCTCGGGATGCCCAGGTGGATGCTCCGAGCCTTGCTGCCGGCGCCCTTGATGAAGGCCGGCCGCTTCCTATTCAGACCCTTGATCGCGTTGATCATCTTCAATGTGGTGATTGCGGTGACGCACTGGCCCCGGCTGGTGAACGCATCTGTAGCGTCCGAGCCCACCCATTTCTTGCTTCACGTGGTCCTCGTCGGCTCCGCCCTGATCATGTGGTGGCCGGTGGTAGGCCGGTTGCCGGAGCTTCCGTCGCTCGGCGATCCGGGCAAGATACTTTATCTGTTCGCTCAATCGATCGTGCCGACCGTGCCGGCCTCGTTCCTCACGTTCGCGGAGGAACCACTCTTCTCGAGCTATGCGTCGTTCCCGCGGCTGTGGGGGATCAGCGCAGTTACCGACCAGATGACGGCCGGGCTGTTGATGAAGATCGGAGGCGGTTTGCTACTGTGGGGCATCATCGCCGTGATCTTCTTCCGTTGGCACATGAAGGAAGAAAGAGAAACTACAGAGTCGGTCACATGGCATGAGTTCGAGCACGAGCTCGAGGCACTCGATCTGAGGAGAACATGAACCAGCATCCAACGTCAGAAGAGCCGTTAGTCGGTGAAGTTCGATTCCGCGTTCCTCTTCCGTTCGCGATCCCGGCGATCGCTCTGATCGTGATCGCGGTCCTGGCTATCTCGTTCTCGCGCGTTCTCCTGGCGGTTCCTCACGAGGCCGCCACCATTCTGGCGGTCGTTATGGCCGCCAACCTGCTCGGCGCCTGCGCGTACGCCGCCCTGAAACCGCGGCTTTCGATGACGACGTGGCTGGAGCTTCTGGCGATCGTGGCCTACCCCATCCTCATCGGCGTCGTCATCGCCGCCACTGGGATAGGCGACACCCATAGCGTGGCTGCCGCAGGAGGGAATGAGGAACCGGCCCCGGCGGGCGATGGTTTGACGGTGACGGCCGCGGCGATGTCCTTCGATACGGATCAGATCTCTGTTCCGGCCGAGGAAGAGACCTCGATCCACTTCGTCAATGCCGACAACCAACAACACAACATCTCCGTCTATGAGAATCCCGATGACGGCC
Organism: Actinomycetota bacterium; assembly: GCA_051001455.1. Classification (GTDB taxonomy): domain Bacteria; phylum Actinomycetota; class CADDZG01; order CADDZG01; family WHSQ01; genus JBPCNH01. Next base: position 6,640 of record JBPCNH010000030.1, on the reverse strand, counting down.
TCGTTCTCGAGAATGCGATCTTCGAGGGCGAGATCATCGATGGCGACCAAGAGACCGATTACGATTTCAAGGCTCCTCCTGCCGGCGACTACTACTTCCAGTGTGATGTCCATCCCAATATGAATGGGGACTTCACCGCCGAGTAGGACCGGGTCGCTGCGCGGGAAGGGGCAGCGTCGATGGATCAGGTAATGCGTCTCCTCCCGCTGGTCGCTGCTGTTCTTTACGTCCTCGCAGCTCGGCGCGCCCGGCGGTGGCCGCTCTTTCGTACCGTGGTTTTCGTCGCCGGTGTCGTCATCGTCGTGGCGGCCACGACAGGCCCCCTGGACCGGGCCGCTCACGAGCTCCTCTCCGCCCACATGTGGCAGCACCTGCTCCTGACTTTGGTGGCCGCCCCTCTTCTGGTCTGGGGCGCGCCGGTCACGTTGCTGCTGCGGGCGTGGAGCAAAGGTCGCCCTGCGGTTGCAAGGATCCTCCACTCGTTGCCGGCGCGGGTGCTGAGCCATCCGGCGATCACCTGGACCGCCTTCGCCGGGGTCATGTGGGGGACCCATTTCACCGGCTTCTACGCCGCCGCCCTCGAGAGCGCGCCGCTGCATCTCGTGGAGCACGCCCTGTATCTCGTGGCGGGAGGGCTCTTCTGGTGGCCCGTCATAGGGGTGGATCCGGCGCGCCGGAAGCTGTCGCGCCCGGGGCGCGTCGGCTATCTGATCGCGGCTCTGCCCTTCCAGTCGTTCCTCGGCGTGGCCATCTACTCGAGTGACGGAGTCCTCTACGAACCCTATGGAACGGGCGCAGCGGCTCTGTCCGATCAGCGAACGGCAGGCATGGTCATGTGGCTCGCGGGCGACGCGTTGCTTCTCGTAGCGATAGTCACGTGCATCGTTCTGTGGCTACGCCACGAGGCGAAGGCTCAGATGAGGATGGCTTGATCCACCGCCATGGCGATGAACAGCACGGCCAGGTAGTAGATCGAGAACCGGAACAATCCCCACGCGATCCTCGGCTGAGGTTTCTTATAGAGCCGCACGGCGTGCCAGATGAACAGCGCGTTTAAGACCAGTGCGGAACCCAGATACACGAGCCCCATCTGCGCCACCGAGAAGAAGACGAGGCACATCGCGAACAACAGGAAGGAGTACAGCAGGATGTGCTTCGCCGTCTCGTCTCTTCCATAGACCACCGGCATCATCGGCACCCCTGCGGCCCGGTACTCCTTCTCGTAGCGTAGCGACAGCGCCCAGAAGTGCGGGGGCGTCCAGTAGAAGACGATCGCGAACAGAGCCAAGGCAGGTAATTCGACCCGCCCCGTCACCGCGGTCCAGCCCACCATCGCCGGCATCGCGCCGGCGGCTCCGCCGATCACGATGTTCTGTGGGGTGCGGCGCTTCATGCCGATCGTGTACACGAAGACGTAGAAGAGCATCGCTAGCAGCGTGAGGACGGATGACAACGGGTTCACGGTGAACCACATCAGTCCGAAGGAGATCGCCCCGAGTATCGTCCCGAAGATCACGGCATTCGCCGGAGCGACCTTGTGTTGTGGCAGCGGGCGCTTGCGCGTCCGGGTCATCATCTCGTCGATATCCCGGTCGAAGTAGCAGTTGATCGCTCCGGCCCCTCCGGCCGAAAGCGCGCCTCCGAACAGGGTCCAGAGGATCAACCATCCGGACGGAACGCCTTGCGCGGCGACGAACATCGGCGGCACGGTGGTTATCAGAAGCAGCTCGATGATCCGTGGCTTGGTCAGCAGGATGTAGGCAAGCGCTCGTTCTTTCCAACCTAGATCCTGTACCGGCTCGACTCGAGCTTCGGTGTGAGCTCGCTCTCCCGTGATGACTTGGCTCATCTATGCGCCCTGCCGCACGGGGACCGAGACTGTCCTGGTGCTTTGATGCGCCCGCTCACGCACGCGCGGAGAGGACACCACGACGATCCCGACCAGGCTTCCCCAGATGATCGCCCCCAGCATCAGGTGGGTCGTAACCGCTGCGGGGTGAAGGTCCGTCCACACGTTGAGAGCCCCGACAAGGATCTCTAGCGCGAACGCACCGAGGGCGATGTGTGCAAGACGTGCAGCTATGGGGGCCTCCGAACGCTTCCGGATGACCGGAAGCAACGTGAACAACAGGATCACGCCCACGATAGCGGCTAGAGCCCGGTGGAAGAAATGGATCGCGTACTCCTGGACCCCGAGATCGGGGATCAACTGCCCGCCCATCAGCGGCCAGTCGTTGAAGGCCCGCCCGGACCCCTCGTAACCGGACATGTAGGAGCCGACGAGGAGCAGGAACAAGACCGCTCCCGCAGCCCAGGCCGAGGACGAGGCCGTCCCCTTGTCGGGAACCTGCTCAATGTCCCCCTCGCCGGCGGATGCCAAGCCCACGATGTAGATGAGAAGCGCGAACAGCGCGAGCGCCGCGGAGAGATGGATCACGACAGACTCCGCATGCAGCTCGAGCTTGACCACCACCGCTCCGAGAAGTGCCTGGAACAAGACCAGTCCGAAGGCCCCGACCGAGGGCACCACCAGCTGAGGCCGCTGGGCGCGCTGTCTCAAGGCCCTGACGACCAGCGTCCCGATCAGGATGATGATGATGAGCGCCACGAGGCGATGTCCGAACTCGATCACGACCTTGTAGTTGTGGAAGTCCGGGATGATCCGTCCGGAGCAGTCGGGCCAGGAGTCGTCGCAGCCGAGCCCGGACCCGGTGGAGCGCACCAGGCCGCCGATCGTGATCAGTAGGAAGGTCGCGATCGATGAGGCGATCGCCAGCTTGCGGAAGGAAGACATCGACTCGGCATCCTAACTTCGATACCGAACGGTTTTGATCGATTGCGGCCACGAAATACGTGGTCAGGATCGATCAAAAGCCCGGGGTTCGATAGATGAGGGTTCGTCTTATGGTGAAGCCGTGAGATCGAGAATCCTGCTCCTCTTGGTGGCCACTTCGCTCGGCGTGTCTTGCGCCAGCGATCCACGGTCCCCTGAAGCCGCGGGTACTCCGGCGGACTCGGTTGAGTGCCCGACGCAGTACCAGGACGTCGACGCTTACCCCGTTTTCGTGTCGTCGGAGGTGACCTCGACCGAGACGAATAGGTTCTTGATCGGTTTGCTGAGCGGCGACAACGACGCTCCGATCGCGGCTCCGGAGATCGAGCTCAACGTCGGCTTTACGGAGGTGGACGGCCCCGGTGCCATACCCGCAGAGGACGCGGAGTTCCTCTGGACCGTCGAGGGAGAGAGAGGCCTTTACAAGACCGAGGTGGACTTCCCCTCACCCGGTCGGTGGGCTGCGCAGATGACTGTTTCCGGCCCGGACCTCGATGAGGATGTGACCGGGTGCTTCGACGTCACCGAATCGGGCTCTACCCCTGCTCTCGGCTCCGACGCTCCGCCTTCCGCCACGGCCACCGCGAAAGATGGTCAGAACCTAAGCAAGATCTCAACCGCCCAGGACCCGAACCCGCGCTTCTACGAGGTCTCGGTCGCGGATGCGCTGGAGGAGGGCGAGCCGTTCGTGCTCGTCTTCGCCACTCCCAAGTACTGCGCTTCGGCGGTGTGCGGGCCCACACTCGAGGATGTCGAGTCGGTAGCGAAGGACTATCCTGACCTGACCTTCATCCACTCGGAGATCTACGTCGGTCTGGAGCCGTCCGATAAGGTCCTGCCCGCTGTGAGCGAATGGGGCCTCCCCAGCGAGCCGTGGGTCTTCGTCGTTGATGCCGACGGCAAGGTAGTGGCGAAGTTCGAAGGCGCCGCCCCACCCGAAGAGCTTCGCTCCGCTCTCGACGCCCTTTAACCGCCCTCGTCGCGGACCCGTTGATCGCGTCGGCGGTGACGCTGGTACCCAAGTGCCTCCTCAGGCGTCTTCGATACTCCGCGCGTAGATATCTCCGTCGTTGCGTTCCTCTACGTCGACCAGCACGGGTTCCGATGTGGCTAGATGTTCGTGGAGGTGGCCCAGGTCGAATTCGTAGTCGACATCGTCGGCGATCAAGATTTCGAGCGTCTCGTCCCCGGCCTTCAGTTCGAAGCTCTCGACCTGCCCGATCCCTGCGCTGGAGATATCGGTGATCACCCCGGTGCACCGTCCGGCTCCGGCGCAACCTTCTTCGGCGGAGCAGGCGCCGAAGGCGAACGCCGCAACGATCAACAGCCTCAACCCTGTCGCCCGCAACGTCATGCGGACTAGGGTACCGAGCGTGACCACCTTCACCCCCGCGCTCGAAGATCTACGCGCGCTGATCGACGCCGAGCTCGAGCGTTTCCTCGTTCTCGAAGGCCGTGCCCTGCCTCACGGAGGGCCGATGATCCACGAGATCGAACGCATGCTCGCGGCGGGAGGCAAACGGCTACGTCCCTCCTTCTGCTACTGGGGTTACCGGGCCGCAGGCGGCGAGCACTCGGCTGCGATCGTCACGGCGGCGAGCAGTCTCGAATTGCTGCACACCTTCGCACTGGTGCACGACGACATCATGGATGTCTCCGACGAGCGCAGGGGGATACCCACTACCTTCGCCGCGCGGGGGACCGAGGTTGCGCTGCTGGTGGGTGATCTGGCGCTCGTGCTCGCAGACGCGGCGCTTCTTGGCGCCGATTTTCCACCCGACCGCCTGATGACGGCTTTCGATGCGTACTCCCGGATGCGACAGGAGGTCATCGTCGGCCAATACCTCGACGTCGAGGCCGAGAAACAAGACACCATCAGCGTCGCAGACGCTCGTCGTATCGCAGTCTTGAAGTCGGGCCGGTATTCGATACAAGAGCCTCTCGTGATCGGCGCCGCTCTGACCGGCGCTCCGGGATCGATCGTCGAAGGGCTGGCGCGGTTCGGCGCGCCGCTCGGCGAGGCGTTCCAGCTCCGAGACGACCTCCTCGGGACGTTCGGCGATCGCTCCAGCATCGGCAAGCCTGTTGATTCCGACATCCGTGAAGGCAAACGCCACGTTCTCTTCGCTCACACGATCGAGGCGCTCGACGGCGACGATCTCGACTTCTTCACGGCCAAGTGGGGTGGGAGCGACTCCCTGACCACCGCCGAAGTTGCGAGACTGCGTGACTTGATCGATTCGTCGGGCGCTCGAGCTACTACCGAGGCCTTGCTGGGATCCCTGAGACAGCAAGCAGCCGAGGCGCTCCAGGTCATCCCTTTGGCCGCATCTTCGCGGGCCGCCCTCGAAGAGCTGGCCCGGCGTTCGGTCGACCGTCTGCTGTGATGCGCCGCGAGGGTCCCGTAGTCCGTTAGATTTACCAGGGCTTCGAAGCCCTCCGGGCTAATCACCGTCGTCATCTAAGCGGGAGTTTGGGTGGACCCAGAACAGATCTACCAAGAGGTGCTGCAGGAAGAGCAGGCAAAGGGGAGCGCCGCTCCGGTAGCCGAAGGACGTGCCAAGTCAGCCCGCCAGCGAGCCGCCGAGGGGTCCCCGCATCCGAAGGAAGCGAAGTGGTGGCCGGGCTCCCAGCCGCACTTCGAAGGTGGCGGCGAGGACACCGGGGCCGAAGAGGCTCCGACCGAAGAGCCGGTGGAAGAAGCTCCGGCCGAAGAGCCTGCTGCCGCCGAGGCCCCGGCCGAAGAGCCTGCTGTCGCCGAGGCCCCGGCCGCACAAGAAGAGCCGGCGCCCGCCGCTGCACCTCCTCCCGCCGCCGAGCAACCCGTGACCCAACAGCAGCCTGCTGCGGCTGCCGTGGCGGCTCCGCCGGCGGGCGTCAGGCACGGGACCCCGACCGGTAACCGCCTCCGCCCCGAGGATGGGGTATCGACCGAGGCGCAGTTCGCCGGGCAGCAAGCTATGTACGACCGGCGCAAATTGATCGACGATCTGGTTGCCACGGGAGTTCCTGCGATCAGTGCGGAGGACACCGACTCGCGCTCGCCGTTCCTCGCGGTTCTCTACATCCTGATCCCGCTGCTGGCGGTCTTCATCGTGGTCAACCAGCAGGAGCCGGGGGCGCAGGCCGGGGGCGAGGCACACGGCGAGGCAGAGCCGGGTGGCGAAGGCCAAGGCGGGGGTGAGTCCGGCGGCGCCGACGCCGATGCCTCGGTGGCGGCTTCCAACATCGCCTTCGACTCCGACTTGATCGAGGTCCCGGCGGCCAGCGAGGTGAGCATCTTCTTCGACAACGCCGACACGGCCGAGCACGACATCTCGGTCTTCCAGGATCAGCAGGCGGCCCTCGCCTTCGTTAGCGACGGCGATGAGGCTGGCGCCATCTTCATAGGCGAGATCATCCAGCCCGGTGGGGCCACAACCTACGCGTTCGAATCGCCGGAAGCAGGGGAGTACTACTTCCACTGCGACGTGCATCCCAATATGAATGGGACGTTCATCACTCAGTAGCCGCGCGTAATGGATCGGGGACCGCTTTCCGGGGCGCCTTACGGGGCGGGCCCCATCCGCTCCGCTCCTCCAAACAAGAACCCAGGCATCGCTCCGGGGTGGAACCCGCCCCTCCCGGCTGTCCACGCCGCCTTACGGGGCGCCTTCCGGGGCGGGCCCCACCCGCTCCTCTCCTCTCCTCCAAACAAGAACCCAGGCATCGCTCCGGGGTGGAACCCGCCCCTCCCGGCTGTCCACGCCGCCTTACGGGGCGCCTTCCGGGGCGGGCCCCACCCGCTCCGCTCCTCCAAACAAGAAC
>JBPCNH010000029.1:0-10440 GCA_051001455.1 Actinomycetota bacterium | reverse complement strand
TGACAACGCCCGACAGTCTCCATCTACTTTTTTAAAGGTAAATGCCCAGGTCAGACGTAAGATCGGGCATCGCGGGCCAGTAGCTCAGTTGGTAGAGCGCACCCCTCGCACGGGTGAGGTCAGGAGTTCGATTCTCCTCAGGTCCACAAGGAAACCCGGTGCGCTCTAGAGCGGCTCCATCCCCAACTTCGCATCGCACGAGGTCAGGAGTTCGAATCTCCTCTGGTCCACAAAAGCCCAGGTCAACGTGCATCTTTTCGTGCGATCCATCCGACGTGCTGATCGCCCCAACAAATCCCCAACATTGGGGGCGGCAAATTGCCGGTCCGACAGCATGTGCTGCGCGCAAAGCCGCAGGTCAGGCCGTTGCTCCCTTCTTGATCTCAGCGGTCGAATGACCTCACCCGAGTGTGGGGTGTGGTCAAACCTCCGATTAATGCCGAGCCGTGCAAGAATCCTGCTCAGGACCGGTTTCCCGGGCGAACGTTCCATCCCCGCCTGGGCAGCTCCCAACAAAGTCCCAACCTCAGGGCACATTTTCACATCCGCGCACTCTGCGCGGCCGGCGCATGTGGGGTGCCTCCGTCAGTCGGCCCGGTCTTAAAACCGGTGCGCCGGGCACTCCCGGGTGGGCGGGTTCGATTCCGTCCGCCTCCCCTCGAGAACGCTACTTGCTTGCGGGTGAGGGGCGAGGTTCGCTCGCAGAACCCAACCCGCGATACTTTGGAGGTGAAAGCGATCCTCTCGATTCAGCTACTGGGCCCCCCCAGCGTTCGAATCGGCGGTGTCGACGCCCCCCCGCCCCGCGACCGCAAGACGTGGGGGGCACTCGCTTACCTGCTCCTTAGCGAAGCCCCTCCACCGCGGACACGTCTCGCCGAGTTGATGTTTCCCGAGGTTGACGATCCGTTGGCTGCTGTGCGATGGGTCCTTGCCGGGATGCGCCGTCTACTCGGCGGGCTGGTCGTGGTCGAGGGTAATCCGATCCATCTACAACGTCCCGCGGGCATGGTGCTCGATACCGACATGCTCGGGGATGCCCGGTGGAGCGAGGCCGTTGCGCTACCCACGCTGGACCGGGAGCTGCTCGAGGGGATCTCCTTCGATGCACTCGCGGCGTTCGACTTGTGGCTGACCGGGGAACGCCGTCGACTGAAGGCTGCTTCGGCGGCGATCCTGCACGAGGCCACCCTGTCGAGCCTTGCATCGGACGCGCGTCGTGCAGTGGGTTTTGCAGAGCGTCTCGTCGCACTCGACCCATTCGACGAAGGTCATCACGTCGTACTGGTGCGGTCTCTTATGGCAACAGGCAGAACCGATGAAGCGGCGCGGCGGGTGGACGCATGCGTATCTCTATTCAAAGAGGAACTGGACAGGGTTCCGACGGGTGCACTTCGGGATGCCCTCGCGACGAGGCCGCAGGCAACACGTAGGGACGCAACACTAACCGCCGTGAACGCGCAGCTGCAAGCTGCGGAGGCCGCAGTTGCCGCAGGATCGTGGATGTCGGGGATCGATCTCTTCCGTCGTGCCGTCGCCGGCTCGCGCGCCCTAGAGGATCAAGCTGCCCATGCACGCGCTCTGGTGGGGTTGGGCTCGGCTCTGGTGCATGCCGCTCGCGGTCAGGACGAAGAAGGTGCAGCGTCGCTTCACGAGGGAGGAGAGCTCGCTCAGCGCATAGGTGAGTCTGCCGTCGCGGTGACCGCCTGGAGGGAGCTGGCGTGGGTGGAGTTCCTCCGGGCCCGCTACGACCGCGTGTGGCTATGGCTCGACCGAGCCGCGTCCGAGCCCGAATGCGGCCCTCTCGACAAGGCATGGATCTCTTTGATATCGGGAGCGACACGCACCGACACATCCGAATACTCGGCCGCCATCAGAGACCTCACCGAAGCCGTGGAAATCGCCGATCGAGATCAACTTCTCGCCCCCGCGGCGCTGGCACGGTCCTTCCTCGGTCGGCTTCATCTGTTGCTCGGTGATCTTCAACTTGCGGAGTCCTTCCTCAACCGTTCGATCGACGATGCCCGGAAAGCAGCATGGACCGCGTTCCTCCCGTGGCCGGAATCGCTGTTGGCCGAGGTCGAGCTTCGCAAGGGCAACCTCGCGGTCGCCGAGGAGATGTTCGGTCACGCGCTCGCAATGGCACGCGAGCTCGGGGACCCGTGCTACGAGAGCATCAGTGCACGAGGATTGGGTCTGACCACGGTCTTGAAGGGTGACCTCGACACGGGACTGAATCTGCTCGAAGAGGCTCCCCGCCTGTGTCGCCGGTTGCCGGATTCCTACCTGTGGGTGGAGGCGTATGCCATGGAGGCTCTATGTGCCGTGGCCCTCGAACACGGCTCGCCCTCCGCAGGTCGGTGGATCGAATCCCTAGAAGAGCTCAGTGAACGAGCGGGCTTCCGCGAGTTGTCGATCCGGGCGCTGCTCTACCGTAGTCGCCTAGGCGACCGCAAGGCTCTGGATGCAGCCCGGATCGCGGCGGAGGGCATCCACAATCCGAGGCTGGCCCAAGAACTCGAGAAAGCCGATCTCCCGGTTCGTTAGAGTTCTTTTCCGAATCCAACGCGGAGTCCAACGCCTGGTGGCGAAGATCGCGACAGTCCACCGCGCGAAAGAGCTGGAGGTCACATGGTCACGGAAGTCATCACCTCGATGTTCGAAGCCATCGGCAGCACCCCCGTGGTGCAGCTTCAAAAGGTGGTGCCAGCTGGGTGCGCAGATGTCTATGTGAAGGTCGAGTCGTTCAATCCCACCGGTTCGTACAAGGACCGGATGGCTCTCAGCATGATCGAGGAAGCCGAAGCTCGCGGCGACCTGCGCCCGGGTATGACCGTCGTCGAATACACCGCGGGAAGCACCGGTTCATCGCTGGCCTTGATCTGTGCCGTCAAGGGATACCGGTTCGAAGTGGTCACATCCGATGCCTTCTCGCAAGAGAAGCTCAAGACGATGGAAGCTTTCGGCGCCCATCTCAACATCATTCCTAGTGATGGGATGGTCACCGCCGGTCTCGTCGAGCGAATGGTGGAAGAGGCAGGCCGGCTGGCGGAAAGGGGAGATACGTACTTCACCAACCAACTCCACAACCGCGATTCGTTGGTTGGGTATCGCGGAGTGGGTGAGGAGATCCTCAAACAGGTCGACGAGGAGATCGACGTGTTCACCGCGGCCGTCGGTACCGGTGGACTGCTGATGGGGGTCTCGAGCGTATTCAAGGACGCAGGGGTGGGGGCCAGGATCGTGGCGCTGGAGCCGGCGGCCTCGCCGGTGATATCTGGGGGCGAGCCGGGCCCGCATCACGTCGAAGGTATCGGCATCGGCTTGGTCCCACCTCTTCTCGATCGCGAGCTCTACGACGAAGCCATGGGGGTCGAAGAAGAGGAGGCCCGCGCTATGGCACTTCGTTTGGCTCGGGAAGAGGGCCTGTTCGCGGGGACGTCGTCCGGGCTCAATGTGGCCGGGGCGATCCGGATCGCACGTGAGCTCGGTCCCGACCACGTCGTCGTGACCGTGGCGGTGGACACCGGCTTGAAGTACGTAGCGGACCTCTACACATGAACGAGCGAGACGCGTCATTCAGGTTGAGAACGAGGTCGAGGTGGGGAAGGACCAGATCATCCAGTTCAGCCCATCGCTGTATCACTACATCGGCCATCTCCACATCGCGATCTCGGGATTCATTGCAGCCACCGGACTGGCTGTTCTGTTCCTCGTCTGGTTCGGCGTGCGTCGCGGACACATGTGGGCGTGGGTTGGTGCCGTCGCCGCCCCCGTTCTGGCTCTGCTGGTGGCGCTGCCGGCCCACTACCCGAATGATCTCGACACGATGGGTCATCTCGGGCTCATCTACCTGGCGACTGTCGTCTTCGTGGTCGGTGCACTGATGTCGCTTAGAGCTCTTATTTCCAACCGATCCGCCTAGACCCCTCACACGACCTTCTCGCAGCAGGGAGAGACAGAATGGACCCGCTTCAGTGGCGCGGCTCCGTCGGTCTATCGGACCAGGCGCGTCCGAACTACGATCGATTCCGCGACGTGATCGTGGCGCTCAGGCGGGATCGTGCGACGCATGAGGTCGATCAGGTCCGCTCCAAACAACGGATATCGAGCACAGTCCTCGATCCCCCACGCGCGACGCGCGAGTACCTCCACGTTGGTGAAACCGCTCTTCGTGAGTGTCTGGACGAAGTCACGCTCCGCCATGGCCCCGGATACTCACCCAGCCCAGGCGGCCGAATGAGTCATCACCTCGGGCGGCAGCGAGTTCTCCTCGACGACGATGTCGGAGACGCACAAACCGCCTCCTGCTCGCAGGACCCGCACACACTCCGCTATCACGCGTGCCTTGCGCGGGGAAAGGTTGATGACGCCGTTCGAGATAACGTGGTCGACGAACTCATAATCCGTCGGTCTGCCCCCAACAAGTCCCCAACATCAGCAGCGGATGTAGATGGAAATGGATGTGAGCATCTGTGATCGGGAAAAGCACTGAGACCAGCGCAAATGGCTACGGATGTGCACCGCTGCAAGTCTCCGTAAATCCGCTTTGCACCGCTCGCACGGGTGAGGTCAGGAGTTCGATTCTCCTCAGGTCCACAAAAGCCCAGGTCAGAGCCCATGTTTTTTTGCGATGACTCCGTACCCTGGACTCCCCCAACAAAAACCCAACATTGCGGCGGCAACTCGCCGGTTCGGCGCATGTGCTGCGCGCACAGCCGCGGGTCAAGCCGTCGCTCTTCTCATTGGTCTCAGGGGTTGATCGATCGCACCCGAGTGTGAGGTGTGGTCACATGCTCCTTCTCTGCGCGGCCGGCGCATGTGGGGTGCCTCCGATAGTCGGCTCGGTCTTCAAGAACCGGCGCGCCGTCGCAAGACGGTGGGTTGGTTCGATTCCTGCCCTGCTCCGCTCACGCGCTTTTGAGACGTCCGCGCATCGTTCGATCCAGCTGGCACTCGTAATCTGACGACCTTCATAGCGCCGGGAAAGGATAGGAGACTGTGAAAGAGCAGGTCAGGCTGCTAAATTGCCGGCGTGGGCCCATTACATCCAGCGGCGGTAGATCGAGTGTCTAAAGAGCTCGGAACAGTTCTATTCACCGACGTCGAAGGTTCGACTGATCTCAGAACCCGGCGGGGGGATGACGCGGCCCACCGCCGCTTGCAGGCCCTTCACGAGGTCGTGTCTAAGGAGATCGAACATCATGGGGGCCGGGTGATCAAAACCCTCGGTGACGGGGTCCTCGCCTTGTTCCGCTCCCCACGCAGCGCGGTCGCGTCGGCTGTTGCGATCCAACGGGAGGTCACCGGCATCAATCGCTCCTTCCCTGACGAGCCTCTTCGGGTGCGTATCGGGATCAACACGGGTGAGGTTCTCGAAGAGGACGGCGACGTGTTCGGGGAGTCCGTCAACGCGGCGGCACGCATCTCGGCCCTCGCCGAAGGTGGCCAGACGCTCGTGTCGGCCATCTTGAAAGATCTCGTTGGAACGGTGCCGGACCTGATCTTCGAGGACAAGGGCTCGCATCAACTCAAAGGATTCGCGGGCCAGTGGCGGCTGTTCCAGGTCGACTCCGAGGAATCGCCGCAGCTCATGCTCCTCGATAAGACCCCCTTCGTCGGACGTCAAACGGAACTGGCCCAGCTGGATCGGTACCTCGAACAAGCGATACGCGGACGCGGCGGCGTTGTCTTGATCGGAGGGGAACCGGGGGTCGGCAAGACACGGCTGGCCGAAGAGGTCGCGTTGCGCGCCCAGCAGAAAGGGATGCTGAACTTCGCGGGCCACTGCTTCGAGATGGAAGCGGCGATCCCCTACGCCCCGTTCGTCGAGATCCTCGAGGCAACAGCCGAGACGATCCCCGCGGACACCTTCCGAGAGGTGATGGGAGATTCGGCACCGGAGCTGGCGCGATTCGCGCCGCAGATCAGAAAGATGTTCCCCGACATCCCACCGTCAGCCGACCTTCCGGGAGAAGAGGATCGCCGTTACACCTTCAACAGCATCTCGCGTTACATGCGACGCTCTGCAACCCTTCGGCCGATCATTCTGATCCTTGACGACCTCCATTGGGGGGACGAATCCACCTTGCTGTTACTCGAGCACCTCGCGCTGAATCTCAGTGACGTGCCGGTCCTCGTTATCGGGACCTACCGGGATGTCGAGCTCGCCACCAGCCGCCCATTAGCTCGAACACTCGAAACGCTCGTCCGGCAACGTGCCGCTCATAGGCTTGCTCTCAAACGACTGACCCAGCAGGACGTGCACGCGATGCTCCACCGCCTCAGCGGGAGCGACCCTCCCCGGGCTCTCGTGGAAGCAATCTTTTCGGAGACCGAGGGCAACGCATTCTTCGTTGAAGAGGTGTTCCGCCATCTCCTCGAGGAAGGGAAGCTTCTCGATACCACCGGCACGTGGCGGCCAGGTCTCCAGATCGATGAGCTCGACGTACCCGAGGGTGTCCGCTTGGTGATCGGGCGCAGGCTGGACCGATTGAGAGACGAGACCAAGAAGGTCCTCACCGTGGGGGCGGTGCTCGGACGGGTGTTCGAGTTCGATCTCATCTCGAAAATCGACGACGTCGCGCAGTTGGATCCGCTCGAAGCCATGGATGAGGCGGAGGCCGCCCACCTGATCACCTCGATGAAGGGCCGCGATGCGCGTTATTCGTTCGTCCACGAGCTCGTTCGTCAGACCCTGCTGACGGATATTTCACTGCCCAGAAGGCAGCGGCTCCACCTTCAGATCGCGTCGGCGATCGAAGCGAAACACTCTTCCAACCTCGATCGATACACGTCCGATCTTGCGCACCATCTCTACCAGGCGGGCGCGGCAGCAGATCCCGACAAGACCATCGAATACCTCATCAGGGCCGGTGACCACGCGCAATCGATCGCGGCATACGAGGACGCGCTGCGCGGCTACGAAGCGGCACTGTCGCTGATCGACGACGAGTTGCAGCGAGGAAAGGTCCTCTACAAGATCGGCCGAGCCAAACGGGGGCTACGAGGGACGGAGGCTCAGGCGGCCTTCGAAGAGGCACTCGAGATCTTCGAACGCCTCGGGGATAAGGATGCGTTGATCAGGACCTGCCTGATGATCGCCGACCGTCACACGTTCTCAGGTGAATGGCAACGGGCCATCGCCGTCCTCGAGCGGGGTCTCGAGATGACCGGCGGTGAGCAGACCACCTACACGGGTGCCGCATTGGCCCTTCAATCGGTCGCGCTGTCATGGAGCGGACGTCACTCCGAAGCTAAAGCCAGACTAGAAGCGAGCGCCGAGTTCGCCGCGTCGTTGGAGGACCCCCGTCTTGCCGTGGGGGTGCTGTCGGCGCGCGCTATCCACCATTGGGTCATCGGGGAGTTCCAAGAATGTATCGATGCGGGGTTGGAGGCGGCTACTGCGTTGAGAGCTGCCGGCGCCTCGTGGCAACTCGCAACCCTGCTCGGCTACGTCCACTACTCGCTCGCCACCATGGGACGCTGGGAAGAGGCCGAGGAGATCCACGAGGAACTATGGCCGCTCGCCGCTCGCATCGGACAGGTCGCCACCCTTCTCTTCGCTCGCCGGTGGCATGAGGTGTACCTGCACCTGCGATCGTTCGATCTCGACCGCTCGCAACGCGAGGCGGAGAAAGATCTCGAGCTGACCCGCTCCTCGAAGGTTCCGTGGATCGCCGAGTCCTACGGATGGTTAGGAACGGTGGAGCTGTTGAGAGGCAATCTGGACCCGGCTATCGAGTTGCTCGAAGAAGCGGTGAAACGCGGGAACAAGGGAGCCTTCGAGGGCTGGCACCATGCCGTGCTGATCTTGGCATGGGCTTACGCCGGAGAAAGAGACAAAGTCCTCGAGCAAGTTCCCCTACTGAAGGCAGCCATCTCTACCGAGGATGGCACTAGGACCTTAGGTGAGAGCTCACTCGTCGCTATGGGGGCCGAGGCACTAGGGATGTTGGGTGAGTGGGACACCGTGACCGAGTTCCACCAGGCGGTTACGGACGCGCTTGGAAAGGAGATGCGCTGGCGCAGCGGGGTCGTGGCTCCGATGGCGGCGGTTGCTTCCATGACGGCGCGCGCCAGCGGATCGACAGAAGAGGCCGAGGCCTACTACCTCGAGGCCTTGAAGACCTCCGACGTCCTGGACGCGGCAATCGGCCGCGCCGACAGCATAAGGATGTACGGGGTTGCCCTGATGGGGCTCGGTGACGATAAGGAAAGAGCACGCGGATCCGGGCTGCTTGAAACGGCGGCTTCGACGTACGACGGACTCGGGCTCGCCTTCATGGCCGGCTTCACTCGAGCTCTGCGCGACCGAGAGACCGGGATGACCGGTAGCGCGGGGGAGGACCAGGGGTCTAGCGACGCGGTCTCGGCTATGTACCGCCAAGAAGGCGAGTACTGGACGATCGGGGTGAGCCAACGCCCACTGCGTTTGAAGGACTCTGTGGGGCTTCGCTATATGGCGCAACTCTTGAAGAACCCAGGACAAGAGATCCATGCCTTGGATCTCGTTGCGCTCGCCGAGGGCAACGCGGCCGACCCCTCGACGAGAGCCCTGCGGGGGGATACCGGAGAACTGCTCGATCCTCAGGCGAAGTCCGCTTACCGTGCCCGCCTAACCGAGCTGCAAACCGAACTGGAGGAGGCCGAGGAGTGGGCCGACGATGAGCGGGCGGCACATCTCCGCGTGGAGATCCAGGCCCTCACCGAAGAGCTTGCTAGCGCGGTAGGGATCGGGGGGCGGGACCGGAAGACAGGATCGGTGGCCGAGCGAGCCCGGGTCAATGTGACCAAGGCCCTCAAGGCGACCCTCGGGAAGATCAGTAAGGCTGATCCAGACCTCGGCGAGCATCTGGCGCAGTCGGTCCGGACTGGCACCCACTGTGCCTACCTGCCCGGAAAGCCGGCCCCGTACGAATGGACATCCTGACCCGTTCCCCCTTTTTCCACGGATCGTTACCCCGATTGCTACGCCTAAGGAGTGACGGCGAAACGATCAAGAGGAGGACGAGATGGCCACGATCGAATGGGCGCTTCGACGGGCAGCAATATCCGCGGCCCCGCTACCCGGGGAGTGTGACTTTGACTGGATCACCCCTCCGGGGATGGCGCGGCTACGGCTGCGGACACGCCTGGCGGACGCGCTCCGACGCGAGCGGCAACGACGCACGATAGACATGGCCTCACTAGCCATCGCACGAGAGACCGGGTGCCGGTAGCCATGGGGAATCTGCAAGAAGACACCGAGCTCGACGGCACCAACGGCCGATACTTCGCCAAAATCTCACCTGATTGGGATGGGTGGGTGCCAAATGGTGGCTATCTATCCTCGATCGCGCTGCGCGCGGCGGCCGCCGAGACTGACCTCAAGCAGCCGGCCTCGTATTACTGCCACTACTTGAATCCAGGTGTGTCTGGGGAGGAAGCGGAGTTGGTAGTGACTACGTTGCGGAAATCAGGAACGACCCACTCGATGCGCGTGGAGATGTCGCAAGAGGGTCAGCCGGTGTTAGAAGCATTTGTATGGGCGATAACTCCACGTGGGGGTCTCGATTACAGCCACGCCCAGATGCCCGAGGTTCCCGGACCACAGGGTCTGCGTAGCGGCGAGGAGATCCATGCCCCCGACAAGAACCCGTTCGCGTTCTGGCAGAACCTCGAGAGCCGTCCGGTCACGTGGACCGGCCGCTGGGATGAACGACCAATCATGCACCCGCTCTGGCGAGCGTGGAACATGTTCCGCCCTACCGCGAAGTTTGACGACCCCTTCATCGATGCATGCCGTTCCCTCGTGTTGATCGACACGATGCTCTATCCCGCGGCAGCGATAACTCAAGAAGGTGTTTTTCCGTTCATGGCCCCCAGCATGGATCTCGCGGTGCGCTTCCACGCATCTGCCTCACACGCGGAATGGCTTCTATCGTCGACCGAGACCCCGGTGGCCGCCGAGGGCCTATTGGGTGGTTACGCCGCGGTGTGGTCGGAGGACAAGCGACTCATCGCGACGGGGGGGCAACAGATGATCGTCAAGACGCTCTGAGGTCCTAGACGAGTGCGCACTGAGATCGCACGCAGGGCCACGGAGAACGGGATGGTGACCTTCACGGTGCCCCCACGGGTACCGCGGTGATCACTTCGACTGAGAAGCTGTGTTCGAAGGCGAACGCAACTACGCAGGTTCGTCGGTCAGACATTGGACTCATGATCCGCTGCTCGCCGCCCGACCATCGAAACGGTGTTGCTGTTGGGTCTGCTCCCAACGCACACCCAACATCAGCAGTGGATGTAGACGGAAATGGATGTGAGTACCTGTGTCGCCTCTCACGAACTAGGGACCACCTGAGGGGCAGTTTTCTCAGAAACTAGGGACCACCCTTCTCACCAACTAGGGACCACCTCACCCCTGGAAATCCGCGCCTTGGCCGGTGCTGTTCGGTA
>JBPCNH010000028.1:0-55702 GCA_051001455.1 Actinomycetota bacterium | reverse complement strand
GTAGCGACAACGGTGGTACGACCGGGCAAGAAGGTCGCGCTGATCGAAGCGTCGCTCCAAGCGGACGGCGAGGTTGTGATGCGAGCGGCGGGGTGGGCGATCCGCATCGCAGAGCTCGACCTGCCGGAACCTTCGCCCGCGGAGCCACAGGCACCTCCCGACAAGTACGAGGCGATGGACCCCTCCACGATCGTCCCGCCGACGACCTACCTGCATGGCACCGAATGGCGTTTCGTCACGGGATCGTTCTTCGCGCCCGGGCCCGCCACAGCATGGATCCGCACGCTGGTCCCGCTCGTAGATGGTGAAGAGGATTCGCCACTGGTCAAGGTTCTCGCCGT
Source organism: Actinomycetota bacterium (assembly GCA_051001455.1). Classification (GTDB taxonomy): domain Bacteria; phylum Actinomycetota; class CADDZG01; order CADDZG01; family WHSQ01; genus JBPCNH01. Next base: position 55,361 of record JBPCNH010000028.1, on the reverse strand, counting down.
TGCCGACTCTGCAAGCGGGGTTTCGGGTGCGCTCGACTTCCGCGAGTGGATCTACATCAACACAGACCTAGCTGTCTACCTCCACCGGTTGCCGCGCACGGAGTGGATCAAGATCGAGGCAACCACCACGCCGGCGCCCACCGGCATCGCATTGACGTCGGCACGCCTCTACGACCTCGAAGGTCCCATAGGAACGTCGTCTCAAGCTCTGTTCATCGCCCCCAGGTGACGTAGCTCGGCCCAGGGGCGACACCCCTAGCGCTTGCGCGCGGTGAACACGACGTACTCGTACTCGTATATGGGGGGGCCGTCCGGCGGTCCGATGTTCGTGGCGCGCGCGTCCTCGAGAGCAGACGGGGCCCAAGCCCCCGACCACGTCGGTGACCACCTGCGAGTAATCCCCCAGCCGCCACAACTCGCGCGCCGGTGACGGGCTCGAGCCCTGCTGGATCCTCGTACTCATCACCACTCCACCTCCTAAGTGCTGCCTCGTCTCCCGGGCCGTCTAGTCAAGAGTGGCGCACCGGCGTCCGACTGTGAAGTTCGGATTCTGGACCCATCGAAAATCCCTCGGATATACCCGGCCGTCCTGCTAAGGGGGCGGCTAGGACGCTATGTGCCGCCTTCGACGCAAGATCTCGAGACCGTAAGACAAAAGGTCTTCCCGAGCCCTCCCCGCTGCCATCTCCGCCTCGACCTTGGCGTCTCCATGCTGCGAGCGCAGCCGCTCAGTCAAGGCTTCGGTGGAACGCTCGTCCGGAGGCGCGAGTGCGTCTCCATGCTCCAGTCGCGCCCTCAACGCACCGAGGAACTGCGCGGCTAGGGATGGATCTCCCGCGGAAGCGGCGGCGCGCGCCAACATGAACAGCCAATCGGCATCGACCGACACCTCGCAGGCCAGGATGATCTCGACGCCGGTGATGGCCAGTGTCCTAGCCTCGACCTCGTCGACACACTCTGCGAGGCACAGAGACGTCTCGGCCACCAGCCCGGGATCACCGCTCTTCTCGGCGAGTTCCCAGGCACTCCGCATGCGCCGGGCATATTCAGCAGGTGCTTGATCTAGGTCAGCTGCCATGGCCAGCCGGATGTACCCGAGGCCCTGGGCCCGAACATCCCCTATAGCTCGAGCCGTCCGGATGAGTTCCTCACCGTGTTCGCGACAGCTCTTCGTGTCTCCCAGGGCCCAGTTGCACATCGCCACGCCGCTCAGAACTGCCGCTTGTTGCGATCGGTCTTCGTAAGCGTGCGCCAGCGCAAGCAACATCTGATACTGCTCCAAGGCCTCGGCGTTCTGACCCCGCCGTTGCAAGAGATTCGCGAGGACATAACGTCCCGTCTGTATCGCGCCGACATCGTCTTCGACGGCCCCCTCAGACGCCGCCCAGCGCGCGTACTCTTCCGCGCGCTCCCATTCGTCGAGGTAGTCGAAGACCCATGCCGCAGCCGAGAACAGCTCGGCGCGCCCGGGGATCTGGATGGTTGCTCTCTCGATAGCGGCCATCACTACGCGACCTGCCTCACTCATGCGTCCGGTGGACCCGGCGAGCCTCCCTATAGCGGCAGACATGCGCAGCCACTGCTCGGTGACAGGCTGCTCTCGCCAGAAGGCCCAAGCCGCGAGCAGATTCTCTCGTTCGAGCGCATACTGCGCGGCCCGTTCCTCGTTCGCCGGTCTCCCGTACAGGTCGCGAACCACCGAGTACGCCCACTGTGCATGACGCTGCGCGTACGCCTCGTGCTCGCCGGCACCCACCAGCAGATCCTTAGCGAAAGAGCGAACCGTCTCATGCAACTGATACCTGTCCTCGCCGGAGCGCGCGACCAAGGACTTATCGAGAAGTGAACTGAAGACTTCGAGTAGAGACACTTCGTCTTCGCCCATGACCTGCACCACGGCATCCCACCCGAAGCTTCCGACGAACACAGATAACCGGCGCCACAGGGCGCGCTCTGGATCGTCGAGCAGGCCATGGCTCCACATCAATGTGTCATGCAGGGTGCGATGGCGATCGTCGCCACCGCGCCGCCTGAGTAGTGAGATGCCACGCTCTAAGCCGGTAGCGATCGCTCTCGCGGACAGGATCGACATCCTCGCCGCAGCCAGCTCGATCGCGAGGGGGATCCCGTCGGTCTGGCGGCAGATCGTAGCGACGTCGGGGGCATTCTCGTCGGTCAACGTGAACCTGGGATAGGCGAGCGTCGCCCGTGCGATGAACAGATCGATCGAGTCGAAGCTAGAGAGCTCCGCGATCGGCGTGTCCAAGGACGGCAATCGCAGCGGCTCTAACCGATAGACAAGCTCGCCTGCGATACCCACTCGCTCGCGACTCGTCGCCACGATAGACACACGGGAGCATCGGCTTAGAACGCTCTCTACGAGAGTCCCTACATCATCAAGAACATGCTCACAATTATCGAGAACGAGCAGCAACCGGCGCGCCTCGAGTCGATCGAGCAGAGACGCCAGACCTCGGTCGTCGGCTTGTTCGCGTGCTCCGACCATTGCGGAAACAGCGTCGATGATGGATGCACCTGGTGCTAAGCCTCCCAGCGGCACAACCCAGACACCGTCCGGATATTCGGATGCGACCGTGGTGGCAAACTCAAACACCAAGCGCGTCTTTCCAGAACCTCCGGGGCCAACCACGCAGATGAACCGGTTGAGTGGTTGCAATTCACACAGATCACGCAGCTCATCGCTGCGCCCGACGAACGAGGTGGTCGGCAGCGGCAGATTGTGTCCGGGATGGAGCGCCGTCGGCAGAGCGGGAAATTCCGACCGCAAGGCCGGGTGATTGAGTTGAGAAAGAGGTACCGCTGCATCGAAATCCTTAAGCCTGAAACTACCGAGACGGCTGACGGTGACCTCATCTGGAAGTGTGGCGTTGTCCCGCACGTCATCGGATACGAGGATCTGTCCGCCATGTGCGGCTGCGCATATACGCGCAGCTTGGTTGACGGCTAAGGACACATAGGTCCTTCCTACAGGGCGCGCCGGTCCCCTATGCAGACCCATGCGAACGCGCAGCTCACCGTCCTTCGGCCACTCGTGGGTTGTAAGGGCGAGCTGTGCCGCGACCGCTGCGGCAACGGCGCAGGAGGCGTCGGCGAAAACGAAGAACAGACCGTCTCCCGTCGCCTCGATGAAAACTCCGTCGTGCTCACGTGCAGCCGTGATAAGGAGATCGTTATGCGCGTCGAGCAGGCCCTGCATCTCGTCGCCCACTCGGCGCAGCATCCTCGTCGAACCTTCGACATCGGTGAAGAGGAATGTCACGACCCCAGAAGGCAACCCCTCACTAGAATCCCCCATCGTCTGATTATGCGGCTTGAAGACCGAACCCGACAAATAGGCCGATAACGGTGGCCGGCTGAGACCTACCTTCGATCCAATGAGTTTCCGGCAGGCCCCGGCGGGAATGTCATCTAGTACGAGGCCCCATGTAACTCGAGTACAGGGAGGCGTGATGATCGTTCTTGGAGCTCTGTTGTTGATCCTCACAGCGTTGCTCGATCTACCGGGCATCCTGTGGACGATCGGGATCATCCTCATCGTCGTCGGAGCCATCCTCTGGATCCTCGGGAGTATGGATCGGGCCGTCGGCGGGCGTCGCCACTACTGGTAGGCGACGCACGGTAGAGGTGAACGGATGCCCGGAGCGGTCACCACGACGCTCCGGGCATCATCGCGACCTCTCCCCTACCCACCGTCTCCTAGGAGCGCCGCTTCACCGGCTCGAAGGAAGAGACGATCGTCTGGACCGCAGGAACGACCTGCGAGGGGTCCGAAGACCTCGGGGTGAACACGCCGACCCCGAAGAACCGCTTGGATCCCTTGATCGCGATGGCAAGGAACCTCAGCTTCGCTCCCCGCTCGTTGACTGCCCGTCCGGCGACGGCGCGCGAACGCAGCTCGCCGATCGGACTGTTCTCTCTGCCCTCCACCTTCACTTTGCTGTAACCGGCGCGGATCGAGCGAACCAACGAACGTGACACCTTCTTCAGTGAATGAGTCTTGATGGGCGCGATCGACATCGCCGCGACGCGCTTGGGACCGCGCAGCTCGGTCCTTGGTCCCTTCTTGTTCGCCTTCCAACCTTCGGGCAAAGAAAAGCGATAGCCACCTCGTTTGTTGACGAAACGTTCGCTCTCGACGAGAGGCTCCGCGGGTGAGGGGTACGGCGATCCTTCCTCTAACGGAGTAGGCGACCGGGCGGGCGCAGCCGTTTCGTCCGGCATCGTGGTCTCGCCCGGTGCCGACCGGGGTTCCCCGTCCCCGCTCGGCACGAGTGAGGCGACTACCAGGGCGACCAAGATGAACGTTGCCGCGGCAGGAGCTGCCCACCGCGCCCGTTGAAGGTTCTGCCAGAAGCTGTTGTCGGTGCTCGAGGTCTACTCCAGTCGTGACGCGATTTCCACAGCACCGGCTCGCAGCGGCACAGGAAATAAGGCGTGCTGAGGCCGGCAGCCGTACAGGGTAAGGCGCGCCGATGTGCCGCCGATGTATCGGCGGCACGCTGCTATCCGGGTCCGTCTAACCAGGGATCGCTCAGGTCCCAATAGGTGTTGAGGTCCGGGGTATTACCGGACTCCTGCATCGACTGCTGGAACTCCTCTTTCTTCTCGCCCGCGCGCGCCGCCGCCTCGTCCTTGAAAAAAGCCACGGTCGTCCAGGTCTTCCCATCGGGATGCTGCGCTGATATCCCTCCGATGAGGTCAGGACGGATCTTGCGGATCCGCTCCTCATCCTCGGGCGACATGTCCCGGTCGTCATGCGAGGTGCCACTGATCACTTGGACGAACCCGGCGTCGTCGGAACCCCCGACATAGCCATCTCGAGGCCCTTTGGGTCTTTGACCTTGCTCTGGATCACCTGTACGAACATCGCCACCTCCCAGCTCGGTGTGCGGGACAACCACTAAGTTACGCCCGCCTCTTGATGCGTCAAGTGCGAGACGCTCTAAGGCTCGTTCGGATCAGAGCCGTCCGCTTCCCGCCTCGGATCGTCCTGGAGTCCGGGCGGAGCATCTATGTCGGGGCGGGTGTCGATCTCGTCGACGTCACCTGCTTGGTCACCCGCGCACCCGCCAAGTGATGCAACCACTAGGCACGCGGCCGCGAACAACCGGCCGCGGTAGCGCCGGCGAGACCGCGTTTCCGAGGGAGAGTTTCTGTCGCTATCGGTTTGGTGGAGCATCGAGGACCCTTCGGTTAGACAACGTGCACCTAGTACGGAGATAACCAATCCGGCCCTCGGCGAAACGTCAGCGTGCTAAGAGGTTGCTTCGTCTGTCGTCACTTTCCGGTGACGTCAGACCAGGTCCAACCAGTGTCCTGAACAAGCCACCTGAGGCGCGAGCGGCGGGCCTCATCTGCCTGACCTACACGTAACGCGGTCTGGATGATGTCGTAGCCCACGACAAGCACGAGGACGATGCCGGAAAGCAAGAGCGCGTAGTTCACTGAACTATCCTCCGACCCGACATCGGATGGCCCTTTGTCTGGAGGCTATCTCTCTTGTTCGATGTGACTACTGAGAGGATGGCGCAGGGTCGTCCACATCGACCGTCCCTTGAAGAGACGTATCCCCGGGGTCGCGGTCAACGAATGCACGACCACCGAGAGGCAGATCGCCAAGGATGCGACCGCGAAGATGTCGTGGTGCCGGGAGATGCCGAGCGTCTCGACCAAGAGGGCGTAGTACAGAGCGGCGACGCCCATCGGCCCGAACCACGAGAGAAACACCCGCTCGCGGCGGTCGGCTCGGACGATGGATAAGGCGCCCCAGGCCGCGAACGGGCGGCGGAGGAAAACCGCCCACAGCGCGAAGAGGACACCGCCCGCCCCGAGCGCGCTCCACGAATGCCACGGCAGCATCGCTCCGAAGAAAGTGAACACCGGAAGGATCAGCACGTTTACGAGCGACTCCTCTATCTCTTCGAGCTCATCCCGCAGCTCCGACTCCACCACCAGTGAGAACACCAAAGAAGCTACGAACACGCCGAGGACACCCGAGCCTCCAACGAGATGGATCGATCCCAGCGCTCCCAAGGCCAAAGCGAGGCCCAGGGTGACCAGGCTGGCGTGCTCGATGTCCCACCTATGGAGCGCGACCTCCAGCGCCTTTCCGGCGCCGAAGCCGAGGGCCGTCCCCATCGCCACACCGATGGTTACCTCCTTCAACGCTTCGAACGCCCAATATCCGAGGCCTTCCTGTCCTGGGGCAAAAGCGATCGCGATCAGCACGAGCGGGAGCGCGAGACCGTCATTAGAGGCCGATTCGAGCTGCAAGGATCTCCTGACCGTCGGGGTCAGGTTCTCCTTCGCCATCCGCCCGGTGACAAGCGTCGAGGCGACGACAGGATCCGTAGGAGTCAGGATGGCGCCGATCAGAACCGCCATCCACAGTGGGATCGGCAGCAGGAGGTAGGCGCCGAGAGCAGTCACGAACCACATCCCGAACATCCCAACGGTGAGCAAGGAGAGAACCCGTCGCCATTGTTCCTTCAGATCTTGCTTGCCCACCTGCAAACCCGCGGACATCAGCGTCACCGCGAGCGTGATGCGGGCTAATCCCTCGAGCACCCGGCGCTCCGAGGACACCGCGGTCACAGGATCGATGATGTCGAGCACCTCTGGGCCGAGGATCACTCCCAGAAGGAGCGCTGCCAGAACCGTGGTGAGGAAGACTCTCTTCAGTACGGCCGACAGCAAACCCAGCACGAACAGCATCCCGCCCGTGATCAGAAGAACCAGATCGACATTCATCCGGTGACCCATACCCCGCTGAGCGGAAGCCTCCCCCACCTCTCACAGAAGTTCCCTCGGCCCCACATCTGTTTGAGGAAGAGCCAAGTGGCCCCATCCGCCGCCAAGGTCCGCCACGAACCCTTGGAGATACCCCCCGATCATCGGGCCGATGTTCCTCGCCAACGCGATCGTGTCGGGGGTCATAGCCGCCTTTTTGATCTGGAGACGAGAGTCGCTGTGGGTCATCGCCGGCGCGCTCGTGGCGGCAGGCTCTCTGATGGCTTTCTTCGTCAGCCGCGGCCCCGGCCTATTCGGATACGTATCAACAAGCTTGGAAGCACCCGAGATCCTCGCGGTGATCGTAGAAGTACTGGCCGTCATCGTCGCGGCAGCGATCCTCGTTAGGAGCCCGAAGCTCGCTACGGTTTCTTAGCCGGAGCGCATAGAAGCTCGTCTCTTATTCCCGGACTTATGAATGGAACAACGACTTCCATCCCCCGGCGAAACGATCGTCCATCGCTCTCGTCCACCGATCGCTCCGGTAACGGCATCGACGAGGTAACTGATGGCACCCAGCGCGGCGTCTGGGATCGGAAGGAGGTAGGAGACGCTCGAGTTCAAGATGGTGCGGCTCTCATCCCCGAAGAACGGCTCCCGCACCGAGTCGACAACGTTCAACTGGTACAGCGCCAGGTGAGTGGCTATCGCAACGCCGATCAGGGCCAGGACCACGACGGGGATGCGCTGGGACCTGATCGACGGGTTGTACTACCACCCCCGGCGGGACACCATTGCCGGTCGGATGAGTAACGGTCGTGTCGCCGGGTAATCCCATCATGTGACCCTACAAGGCAAGAACATCGTGATCACAGGCGCGTCGGCAGGAGTTGGACGCGCCACCGCACGCGCAGCGGCAGCAGGAGGAGCTTCGGTTGCTCTGTTGGCCCGGGGGGTCGAAGCCCTCGACGCCACCCGTGCCGAGATCGAAAGGCGAGGCGGGAAAGCTCTCGTTATACCAACCGACGTCGCCGATCACGAGGCGGTAGAAGCGGCAGCAGCGATCGCCGAACACCAGCTGGGGCCCATCGACTTCTGGATAAACAACGCCATGGCTTCGGTGTTCGCTCCGTTCCGCGAGATCAGTCCCGAGGATTTCCGGCGCGTGACGGAGGTCACCTATCTCGGGTATGTGTACGGAACGCAGGCCGCTCTGAAACGGATGCTTCCCCGCGACAGGGGCAAGATCATCCAGGTGGGCTCGGCGCTCGCGTACCGCGGCATCCCACTGCAATCGGCGTACTGCGGCGCGAAGCATGCGATCCAGGGGTTCAACGAATCGCTCCGGACGGAGCTCATGCATGACGGGAGCAACGTGAAGGTCACGATGGTCCAGCTACCGGCCATGAACACGCCCCAGTTCCACTGGGTTAAAACATCGATGGAGGAACATCCGCAGCCGGTGCCGCCGATCTGGCAACCCGAGGTTGCGGCCGAGGCGATCCTGTGGGCAACTCAACACGACCGCAGAGAGATCAACGTTGCGTGGACCACCAGCGCAACGGTGCTTGCCAACAAGATCATCCCGGGTCTGCTCGACCGCTACCTTGCACGCACGGGGATCGACGGTCAGAAAGCCGACTTCCCTATCGAGCCGAACCGCGAGGACAACCTGTGGGCGCCGGTGGCAAACGACTTCGGTGCACGCGGCGAGTTCGGCTCTCGGTCGCGCTCATCCAGTCCCCACTGGTGGATCAACAAGAACCGCCGGTGGGTGACCGCCGGTGTAGCCGTTCTCGGGGGCGCGGTTGCAGCACTGACGAAGAGAGGATGAGAAACAGAGGCAATCGGGACGATGCATGCGTCCGGAGAAGCTATCTCTGAGGAGACGTGTCAGCAGTAGATGTAAGGATCCTCGGCTTCGCCGAAACCGTCCCCTAGGATCGCCGCATACTGCCAATAGCCGCGTCTCACCTGCATATTGGCGGTCATGAAGTCACATGCCTCTTGCGGCTTGACTCGATCCGGCTTCCCCTTGATCCCGAGGTGCGCGAGCGTTTCGGGGATCACCTTCATGCCGGGCTCCGGCGTGATCAGTCCCCATCCCATCTGGTACCACGGGGCTTGGGTGACGACGGGCAGCGAGCCATCGGCTCCCGGCGAGTAGTCCTGCGCGCCCGGGTAGTACGCCGCCTCTTCGAGCGCTCTCCGCATCTCCCACACCGTGAAGCTCTTCTTCCCGGCAACCAGCAGAGGGCCTTTCTTGTTGTCCTCCACGATGCCACCGCGGTGGTTGAAGGCGCGCCGGGCCTCGAGCAGGATCTTCGAGAAGGTCCCGGCGCTGCGGGGCGTAGCAAAGCTCGTGCCCCCCACGCTCGAAGTGCCCTCCTCACAACTGCGGCAATAGGGAAGGTCTTGGGTGAAGTCGCCGACGAAGTCGGCCACGCTTCCCGAGGTGGTCTGGCGGCCGTTGGTCGTGCCTTCCTCGTAGCCGGCGATACCGATGCTCCACCACGGACCGGACGTCTGGTCGAAGGTCGAATAGGTGGGGTCGTTCGCCGCGGCCCCGAAGTGAGCTTTTCCATTCTCGACGACACCGGTGTAGCTCGAAGAGAGATGCATCAGCGTAGGAGCGCTCGTAGCGGGCCCGTAACTGGTGGTGACGATGTCGACGGCCGGGTGGGAGAACGCCCACTTCTCGGACTCGGCATTGATGGCCTCGACCGCGACGACGATGGCCTCGGGGTGAGCCGTCAGTACGGCGGCGGCGGTCCCGATGCCGTGGCTGCTGGCGTCCCCATCCGGGCGCAGGTGCTCGCCGATCGTGAAAGAGATGCCGATGATGTTGGTGCCCTTGAACCAGTAGGGCGTGCCCCTTTTGATCTTGTCGAACTGGGCTTTGTCCTTCGCGTAGTCGACTGCGAAGTTACCGGTGCGGGTCAGCTCGATGATCTGGTCCTTGCCGATCCCGAATTCCTTCAGGACTTGAGGCGTGACCGAAGACGGCTTGGAGTTCCCATAGAGGGTTCCCCGGGCGTTGAAATACTCGTGATACGGGTTGATGCCGGAGTCGATCACCGCCACGGTGACGCGCGGCTTGCCCTTGCCCTTGCCCTTGCCTGCCGCCTCGGCCGGAGGCGCTATAGATATGAGAGAGGCGACCACGGCGCCGACGATCAGCAGTGCAGTGAAGGCGCGCCAGCGAGGAACCGCGAAGGAGAGATCCATAGAGAGGAGATTCCTCACCCACGGGCGTTCCCCTTCAAGCACGGCATCCTCGAGTTTGCTCGCTCTTCTTGTGCCGTGAGTCGTCTTTCGCCCCCCGATCTCTCTGTGGCAAGGTCTCTCACGTGCGAACCGCGGTGATCGGACACGTCGAATGGGTGCACTTCCTGCGGGTGGGGTGCCTCCCCACACCCGGCGAGATCGTGCATGCCACCGACTCCTGGGAGGAACCCGCCGGGGGTGGGGCCGGAGCCGCGGTGCAGCTCCTGAAGCTCTCCGGCGACACCACTTTCTTCACGGCCCTGGGCGACGACGAGCTCGGACGCCGCTCGGAAGCGAGCCTGTCAGACCACGGACTTCACGTGGCGGCCGCCCGGCGCGCCGGGCCAACGCGGCGAGGCGTCACCCACGTCGACTCCGACGGCGAGCGCACGATCACCGTGTTGGGTGAGCGCATCCACCCGAAAGGCGACGACCCGCTCCCGTGGGAGAGGCTCGCCGAGACCGACGGGGCCTACGTGACCGCCGCGGATGTCCCCGCGCTGCGATACGCGCGGCGCGCCGGGATAGTTGTTGCGACGGCCCGCATACTCCCGCTACTAAAAGAGGCAGGCGTGCAGCTCGACGCTTTGGTGGGTAGCGCGGTCGATCCCGACGAGCAATACACCCCCGGGGATCTCGATCCGGCTCCTCATCTCGTCGTCCGCACGATGGGCTCCAAGGGCGGAACGGTAGTGGTCGCCGGGGAGAAACCCCAGCACTTCCCCGCTCCCCCGCTGCCCGGTCCCATCTCTGATCGCTACGGCGCCGGCGACAGCTTCGCGGCCGGCCTTACCTTCGCGTTGGCAGAGGGAAGAGACCCGCTCGACGCGGCCGGCTTCGCGGCGCGCTGCGGAGCTGCGGTCTTGACCGGACGAGGACCGTACGAGGGCCAGCTGAGCCGCGACGACCTCGAGTAGCGGCTATCGCCGCGTCAGGATCGCATCGGCCCCGGCGCGCCGCAAGGAGCGGCCCCTATGCCAGCCGGAGCCGGGGGATCTTGACTTCGTCGAGCAGCTCTTCGAGGGCGACCGCGGCGACAGGATGCCCGAAGTAGTAGCCCTGTCCCCGCTTGCATCCGAGGCTACGCAGCACCTGTATCTGCTCCTGGGTCTCGAGTCCTTCGGCGATCGTCCGGATCCCCATGCCGTCGGCGAGATGGATGATCGCTTTGACGATCGCCTTCTCCTCCGGCCCGTAGGTGACCGACGCGACGAACGCCCGGTCGATCTTGACGAGCGAGATCGGGAGATGCTTCAGCGCCGACAGCGATGAATACCCGGTGCCGAAATCATCGATCGCGAAGCGAACGCCTTCGGCCAGCAACGACGTGAGCTCGGTAGACAGCAACTCGTCCGGCTCGATCAGCGTCGACTCGGTGACCTCGAGGACCAAGCGATCAGATGGGAGCCGCGATACCGCCAGCGCGTTTCGAACGATGCTCGCCAACGTCCCGGCTTGCAGCTGTTTGGGCGATACGTTCACACTGAGGGTGAGAGGCCGGCGTGATTCGTTCGTCCACGCCACGACCTGCCGGGCTGCATGCTCGAGGACCCAGGCGCCGAGCTCGGTGATCTCCCCGCAGTCCTCCGCCAGCTCGATGAATTCTCCCGGCATGATGAGACCGCGCTCGGGATGGTTCCAGCGGACAAGCGCCTCCACCCCGACGATGGCGCCGGTGGTGAGATCGACCTGGGGTTGATAGGCGAGCCCGAGTTCTCCCCGCCCGGTCGCACCGATGAGATCGGACCTCAGCTTCAGGTCCTCGATGGCACGAGCGTGCATGTCGAGCTCGAAGAAGCTGACGGATCCTTTCCCGGAACGTTTGGCGTCGTACATGGCGAGGTCGGCATCGCGGAACAACGATTCGACGTGGCCCTCGGCGCGATCCAGTGCCACACCGATGCTGGCCCGCAGCGACACCTCCTTGCCACGCACCTGCATGGGAGCGTTCAGAACCTCGAGGAGGCGCTGCGCGACGTGCTGGGCGTCTTCGGGGCTGGAGATCCTCTCGAGCAAGATCGCGAACTCGTCGCCGCCGATCCGTGCCGCGGTGTCGGACTCGCGGGCGACCGAGCGCGTGCGGTTGGCGAACTCGACCAATACGGCGTCGCCGGCGTCGTGCCCGAGACTGTCGTTCACCCGCTTGAAATCATCGACGTCGATGACGAACAACGCGGTGAGCGCACCGGTGCGGCGGGCGTCGGCGAGCGCATGTTCGGTTCGATCCCTCATGAGGGCGCGATTGGCGAGACCGGTGAGGCTGTCGTAGAAGGCTTGATGCCGCAGGTCGACCTCGAGCGATCGCCTCTCGGTGATGTCGCGACAGTTGGCAACGATGCCTCTGATGCTCGGGAGATGCAGCAGGTTGGTCGCCGTCATAGACAGCCAACGCTCGACGCCGTCTCCGCGGTGCGCCCGGAACTCGATGTCCATGCGCTTGCCGGGCTCGGCCAGGACCTCCTGGAGCGCAGCGGTTACCTGGGGCACGTCGACCTCGACGACCATCGGGAGAGCGGCGCGCCCGATCAGCTCTTCGATCGGGATCCCGATCATCTTCTCCATCGCCGGGCTCGCGTAGCTGATCACCGTTCGCTCGTCGACGACGAGCACGCCGTCGGTCGCGTTCGCGATCAGGGAACGGAACTTCTCTTCGCGGCCCCTCACGTCCTGGGCAAGGCGCGACGCTTCCTTCGCGGCGGCCTGTGCCTTCTCGTGAGCGCCTTCGAGAAGCCGCATCGTTCGGTAGATGCGGAAGAAGACGAGCAGCAGCGTTGCCATGAGGAGAGACAGGACTACGGCGTGCTCATACTGCCGCTCGAGGAAGCTCTGCACCGCGAAGGCAAGCGGTCCGACGAGTGTGAAGGCGAACACCGCCGAGCGGGCCCGGGCCCTGACTGGAGCCGGAGGACGCGCCTCGGCGAAGTCCCGCATCGAAGGATGGCAGGCCGCGGCGGCCCCGATCACGTACAGCAACAGCCACCCGACACGCACGATGGTCGGAGCGATCTCCGGCGCGCCGATCGAGAGATAGGCGAGATCGGTAACCAGCAGCGAAGTGACCGCCGCCACGATGAAGACCCTCGTGGGGCTGAGTGCCGCCGGGGCGAACGCCAGGCGGGCGAGGAGGAACAGAAGGAAGAGGTCTAGAACGACGAACGCGGCGGGCAACAACAGCGACGCGTCCAGGGTGATCGCGCCGCCCTCGCTCGCCATCGGCCGGAGCACCAAGGTCCACGCGAGGATGCCGGCTCCAGAGACGAAGATCGTCGCGTCGACCATGCCGGTCCGGTCCTTGGCTCCTCCTTCGGAGCGGATCATCGATATGCATGCGGTAACCGCCAGGAGGTATCCGGTGACGTAGATAGCGTCGGTCCACGGCGCCAGGCCCGGATCTATGACCGCCCATCTGGCGAGGAAGCTGAACGACTGACCGAGTACCGCCACGACCAGCGCGCCGCTTAGCAGCACCCATATCCTGATGCGGGTCGCGCCGTGAGCCCTGACCCCCCAGATCATCGTCGCGACCGAGGTCGCGATCGCGACCAGGAAACCGATCTCCTTGACGAACCGGGAGTCCGCCAGCACCAGCACACCTAAAGAGATAGCCACCAACGACGCCGCGACGGCCAGAGGCCACGGTGGACCGGGCGGAAGATGGGCGCGCAGACGCAGAGGTAGGCCCTGCGTATGTGGTTCGTTACTGCCCGTCGTCTCCATCGCCTCCCAGCATCTGGAATCGAACGATCGACCCGGGTGGCTCCAGGCTTTTCCCACTCTGACGTATCCGAAGACGACTTACTAGTGCCCAAGGGCCAGTTCGTTCCTCAGCCAAGGCAAGCCCTTCCGCCTTGCTGACATCAGCGGCAAGTAAGTCAGCCGCTCGTATCTGCTGCGGAGTGAGATCGCGGAACTTCTCTTCGTCGGTTTCTGGGCCACAACGAGCTCCTCTCCCCCGCCCAAAATGGACGAGACTGTGGAATCGATGTCGCTCCTGGCGATCTATTCATCTGTAGTATCGGCGCCGCCGCGCTCCTAGAGCCAGACCACGTCCTCACCCGCTTGGGCGAGGCGCCCGCCGAAATACCCGCCGACCCCGCCGGCGCCGAACACCGCTATCCGCACCGGTCGCTCCGCGCGCCGCTCATGGACACCAACTCCTCAGACATCAGGACACTCCACTCCCCTGATCGTCGGGTCTGATTACCGGTCTGCCTAGGTGATAGAGGTCGGCCGGTCTTCGGTGGCGATCTCAAGCAGCGCCTTGGCGACATCACGCATCGAGAGGATCCCCGCAGGCGAGCCCTGCTCGTCGAGCACGATCAGGTGCCGGAACCCTCCGTCGAACATCCGCTGCGCCGCCTCTTGCAGGTCCCAGTTGGCCGATGCGGTGATCGCTATAGGAGTCATGTAGTCGCCGACGAGAGCCGTCGACGGATCGGCACCGTCGGCGATCGAGCGCAGGAGGTCTCGCTCGGTGATGATCCCGGGCATGCTTCCTTCGATAAGCACGATGGCGGAGCCGACCCGTTGCTCGTTCATGCGGCGGGCCGCATCGGCGAGGGTCTGGTTCTCCCCTACCGAGACGATCCGCCTGCTGGCCAGAGCCCCGACGTTCCGGCTCACGCGCTCCCCCGCATTGGCGATAGGTTGCGGGACGAGCGCGAGCCGAGGGACCGCAAGCGATCAACTGCGAGGTTTTCTCCCACCGAGCCCGAATATATCGCCCTACCTCGAGGCGGCTGCCGCTACCGGCTCGGCGCGCTAGAGCGCAGCGTCCCGCCCTTGGGTACCTGCGGACCGCGCCCGAACGAGGAGCATCACTCCCGGTGAGATGCGCCGGCGCGCCCAAGAGTAGTTCGGTTCGCCCTAGCTCTGGCCGCCGCACCGCCCTGGACTCGTCCCGGGACTTCGACCTCGCAACTCGACTCCGCTCGGAGGCGCAAGGGGTCACCTTTTGTCCGTTTAGTCCACCGATTGCAGCAGGACAGCGGGTTCGGACGGCGAAATCGGACGATACCACCCGATCGCTCAGAGAAAGAGACCAAGCCTTGCAACGACGCGCCCTGATCCTTACTGTTTTCGTCGGCCTTCTCGCTATGGGACTCGCCCCGTCCCCCGCCGTGGCCGCTCCACCGGAGCCGGAGTTCCATTACGTGTCGATGTCCGACGGCGAAGAGATCGCCGTCAAGGTCTTCTATCCGCCCGACTACGTCGAGGGCGAGCGCTACCCCGTCTTGTTCACGATGGAAGGGTACGGCGGCGCGGGCGGACACAACGACTCGACCTACAACGACGACCGCAACGGGTACATGCTCGTGGCGGCTTCCGTCCGCGGGACGGGTTGCTCGAGCGGACAGCTCGATCTCTTCAGCGACCGGTCGTCGCTCGATGGCAAGGAACTGATCGACGACTGGATGCCGACGCAACCGTGGTTCAACGGCAAGGTCGGAATCTTCGGTCATTCGTACGCCGGGCTGACGGGGTTCCTCGTCGCAGCACAAACACCCAAGAACCTCACGGCCGTAGCAGTGTCGGGGCTGATCGATGACTTCTACCGCGGCGTTCTCTTCCCCGGTGGCGTGCCGAATCCGGGCTTCCCCGTGCTGTGGGGCGCCGGCGTCCGTCCTGCCGGTGAGCACCAATCGAACGTCGACGAGCTGCAGAGTGACCAGCGCTGTCGCGAGAACTACGCCGACCACCAGGGAACGAGCGCGTTCAGCGCCAAGGGCTTGATCGACACCTACCCGAACCGCGAGGCGCGGCCCGACAGCTGGCCGATCCAAGCCGGACTCATGAACAAGATCGGCGGGATCCGCGTGCCCATCCAGTTGGGCCAGCAGTATCAGGATGAGCAGACCGGACCGCGTGGAGCTCATGTGCTGTGGGAGAACATCCGCAAGAGCGTCCCCAAACGACTCGTTCTCTCGACCGGGCGGCACAACCCCAACGACCCGAAGGGAACGAAGAAGGATTGGCTCGATTGCTGGATCCGTCACGACGGTTCGACGGACGCGATCCTCCCCACCGGACGCTCCTGCGCCGGTGTACTCGATCCAGACAAGAAGGTGCTCGCCTATTTCGAGTCCAAGGGCTCGGAACGCCTGGCTCCCTACGTCTCGGGTGAGTGGCCGCTCCGGGAGACGAACTGGACCCGCTACTTCCTGCGGAGCGACGGAACGCTCGGCACCAGCGCGGCAGGCGGCGAAGGCACGATCACCTACGCGAGCAGCGGTACCGGTCGGCAGATGACGGGCGACGTCGGCGGTCTCGGCCCGGGCGGTCTCGCGCCTCTGCTGTACACCTCTGGTCTGCCGGACACCGCCCGTTACGAGCTCCCGTTTACCAAGGACACCGCGCTCGCCGGTCCCTCTACCCTGTCGTTGCATGCATCCACTACGTCGACCGATGTGGACTTCTTCGTCGAGGTACTGGACCTGAACCTCGCTACGGGAGAGACCACTTTCGTGCAGAGAGGTATCCAGCGCGGCTCTTTCGACGGCAGCTTCGACCCCGCCCTGTCGGCCAAGATCCGCAACGGCCGTCACCGCGGCGAGATCTACCGGCCGTACCACCACTTCGTCGATCCTCAGCCGTTGATACCCGGGGAGATCAATACCTTCGAGATCGAGGTCTTCCCATTCGGCCACGTGTTCCGCGCCGGGCACGCCATGGTCGTGCAGATCCATGCACCGCCAGCCAACGATCCCATCTCGACGTACGCATATGAGCCCAACCAGGCCAGCGTCGTGACGATCTACCAGGACGCGGAGCACCCGTCCAGCATCCTGTTGCCGGTCATGCGCGACCTGCCTCCGATGTGGAGCACTCCTCCCGCATGTGGAGAGGTCGTGGGAGAGGTCTGCGTCACGCCGGCGCTCGGGTAACGGCGAACGACGACTCCTCGATCGACTGTCTCCACTCACGCTGCTACGCGAGCGTCTTCGCCATCGAAGCCATCGGTCTTCTGCTCTGCGTGCCGTTGCTCCGCGGGATCAACGTCGACACCTTCACCAAGGACGTCGCGGCCGAAACGGCGCGCCGAAGCGCTGCGGCGGTCGGCTGGACACTTCCCGCGCCACCCGGTGTCCTCGATGGCACGACCGAAGCCGGGAGCTCTCGGGACGCCTAAGGGATACGAACCGAGGATCCTCTGCGGCCTGCGCCCGAAGAGTGGATCAGACGGGTGGTTGCGAGCGCGATCCCGTGATCTTCAAGGCCGATCGCACGGTGCCGTCGGCATAGAACAGCATCTCGCCCACGCTGGTCTGCAGCCGGCTGGCCACGCCGACGCTCGGTAGCTCTCCGTCATCAGGAGTGGTTCCCTCGCAACTGTGGACCTCCTTGTAAGACTTCCCGCCGTCACGGGTCAGCAGAATCACGTTGCGCGTCGACGCGCTCCCGTCGCACGGACTCTTACCGGCGGGCCTCATCTCGTAAGCGAGAGCCCAGCCATGGCGATCGTCGAGCCATCCCAAACGCTGGACGAAGCCGGGGAAGCCGAGTTCGGCGACATGATATTTCCCCGACCGGCCGCCGTCCGATGCGGTCAACACGGCGGCGCGGGACTTCCCCGAGTAGCACGTGGTGTTCCCTTGTTTCTCGCTGCGGGTGAAGTGAATATGTCTGAAGCCGCGGCGCAGTTATGTCCCTGCTGGGTCTGGATCTCGCCGCAGAGCCAGGGTGAACAACGCGATCCCGTGGAGGATGCCGAGGCCCATAACCGGCGTGAAGAGCTGCTTCAGGATCGCGGTATCGGCGAGCAGCCCCAGGATGAATCCGGCAAGCCCGATGTTCATCGCATAGACCAGCACCCGTACCGAGACAGGTTTCGCTCCCGGCGCGGCCCTTCGGACCTGGGCGAAGAGCGAGTTGCTCATCACCCCGATGAACATCATGTGGTCGAGGGCGAGGATGAGCCCCACTCGCACGTTGTCGAAGTCCCCCTGGAACCGGGCGATCAGGTAGACGAACATGACGATGTTCAGCACCAGCCACACCACGGTCGGCGCTGCCACGAAACCCGAGCCCGCGCCTGCGCTGTCGAGACGTGCCATCCCCGGCCATAGTCGCTTCACGAAGATCCCAACTCCGATGATCTCGAACGGAAGGCTGAGCGAGATGAGCGGCGGTGAGTCGGCGAGAAGGCCGGCCGTCACGCAGAGGCCTCCGATGAATGGCAATCCGATCTGCAGCCACCCGGAGCGCGTCGCCTGCTGCTCTAACAACTCGGGGCGAACGTTCCACTCCGCCAGTGCCATGCCGACGGGGATCAAGAAACCGATCACCATCGTCGCGGGGTGAGAAGCGTAGGCGTCCCCCGGCAAGAAATTGTTGCCCGTCGCGATGACGATGCCGAGCAAGACACCCAGCAAGCCCCCGATGGTTAGCGTCAGGACGGCCGCCAGGATCCCGAGTCGCGGGACACTCAGAACCGAACCCTTCACTGCAGTGAAGATCCACGCGACCCAGGCGACGATCACCAGCATCATGAACCCGCCGATGGTGGGCCGCGCGCTGCCGAGGGTCATTAGGAATGCGATGTTGTAGGCAACGACCGTGACGACCGTGATCCACGGAAGGTTCCGGGCAAACATGTCGCGCCACCCGATCCCCGGGGTGCCGGCGAATAACCACAGCGCGGCCGCGAAAACCGACGTGGTGATCCACCCGAGAGTCCCCGTGTGAACGTGCGACAACAGCGTCTTGTGATCGAACTCGATGAGATCCGTTCCGTTCAGGATCCCGATCACCACGGTGTAGGCAAAGATCAGCATCGCCGCCTGCAGGAGAAACCTGATCTCGCGGCGGTACGGATGGAGCGTCAGCGTCTCAGCCGGCATGTGTCCTCCTCAGGCGTCGGATCGGAGCTCGGAGAAGATCGTCCTGAGTATGACTCGTTGCTCGGCTTGTTTCCAGGCCTGAGAGTCCACCGGCGGGTCATCCAGACACCGGCGTACCCATGGGTAGCACACCCCATGGGTGCGCACTACCGACCTCCCGCGAAGAGAGTTAATTCATCCTGCTCCTACGACCCGCGCTGGGCTTGCCCTCTCGCTCCACCGGGGAACTACCTTGACGTCGAGCTAACGGTGGGCGAACGGAATCGACGGACCGCCAAATCCGATCTCTAGCGACCTAGATGTGCCACTGCTTACTTCTTCGGTAGCTTCACCGTCTCGTGGATCGCGATCGCATCGTGCGGAAGACTGTTCGTCGTAACGAGCACTCCCGGAGCTGCGTAGATGGCCCCGAACAGCCCGGCAGCGGGGGTGATCGTCGAGCCCAGCTTCGCGCCGACCGCCTCTAGAGGTACCGGGATCGTGATGGTGTACTCAGTGACGTCGAAGACCGCGTTCACGACCGCGTTCACCTTGCACTCGGCACCGACCGTACAAGGACCCGATCGCACGAAGAAGGGGAAGTTCACGAGTGCTGTGGGATCCCCCACGTTAGGTGGGCAGGCTGGATCCGTGGTCAGCGGGTTGCACATCCCACGCACGAGCTCGGTGCGGCCGCCGTTCATCTGGTAAGTATCGCCATCCACCGCGAACTCCCACCCGTAGCGGACACTCTCAGGGGTGCCGCCCGAGGTCGGGCCGTTCAGCTTGATGATGAAGTTGATCGCCTCTTTGTCCTCCGACAATCCGATCGAGGCCTCGACGATCTCCATCCCGAGCGCAGTGCCTATCTGCGCCGGGGCGCCGGCGTCCTTGCCCCAGTCGTCGGCGGGGTCTTCCGCCACGACGACGGGTCCTTTGGGCTTCTTCTTCTTCTTCTGGGCCTCGGCAGCCGACCCGGTCGGAGCCACGAGGAGGGCCAGTAGTGAAACCGCCATAACCACGCCAAGGATCTTTTTCATAGCCGTCCCTTTCGAGAGTCTTTGCGCTCTTTGAGGTAATGGTTCGGCGTCGAGGCGGCCAAGCCCTGCCCGCGCCCAGGCCCGGCTCATAAGTAAAAGACCTGGGAGGCGCCGGGCCCCTCCCTAACCAGGGAGCCGGTCCCCTAAGCAGGGTCTTGGGTGGCCTCGGCGCGCGCCATTAGAAGGGCCCGCTCTCGGTCGTTCTGGGCTAGCTCGGCGGCGCGGGTGAACTCTTGCCCTGCTTCCTCGGTCCGTCCCAGCTTCTGTAGCAGGTCCCCGCGCACGCTCGGGAGGAGGTGGTAGTTGCGGAGCGCTGGCTCTTCGAGGAGTGAGTCGACGATCTCGAGGCCGGCCCCGGGGCCGAATGCCATCGCCACCGCCACCGCTCGGTTCAACTCGACGACCGGCGAGGGCGCGATCACCGCCAACTCGGCGTAGAGCGCCGCGATGCGCTCCCAATCGGTCTCCTCGGGCGTGCGCGCTCGAGCATGGCACGCCGCGATCGCTGCCTGCAGCGCGTAGGGACCGAGTGATGCTAGCTCCTCGGCGCGCTCTAGCGACCGGAGCCCCCGGGCGATGAGGAGATGGTCCCAGCGCCCACGGTCTTGGTCGAGCAACAGGATGGGCTCGCCGGCAGCGTCGGTGCGGGCGCGGAGCCTGCTCGCCTGGAGCTCCATCAGTGCAACGAGCCCGTGCGCCTCCGGCTCGTCCGGCATGAGGCCGGCAAGCACGCGCCCGAGCCGGAGCGCTTCTTCGCACAGTTCGCTCCGGATCCACCGATCGCCCGAGGTGGCCGAGTAGCCCTCGTTGAAGATGAGATAGATCGCCTCGAGCACCGATGCGAGGCGCGCCGGGCGCTCGTCGGGCTCCGGCAGCTCGAAGTCCACACGCGCCTCGGACAGCGTGCGCTTGGCGCGCACGATCCGTTGCGCCATCGTCGGAGGGGTTACGAGAAAGGCGCGCGCGACCTCATCGGTAGTGAGCCCACCAAGCAGCTTCAAGGTGAGAGCAACGCGCGCCTCTTGCGTCAGCACCGGATGGCAGGCGATGAACATCAACCGCAACAGATCGTCTTCCACATGGTCGAGCTCGGGCATGTCCGTGTGGTCCTCCAAGTCGCGGGCCATCTCCGCATACTTCCGCTCTCTCGTCTCGGCGCGCCGGAGATGATCGATCGCTCGCCGTTTCGCGGTGGTAACCAGCCACGACCCCGGGTTGTCGGGTACGCCGTCACGCCGCCAGCGCTCGAGTGCCGCGACCAGAGCCTCCTGCGCGAAGTCCTCGGCGAGACCGACGTCGCGTACGACACGGGCCACGGCCGCGATCACCTTGGGTGACTCGTCACCTGCGAAAAACCACAGGCTTGCCCGCCCGCCCGTAGCAGTTGTGGCTGAACGCGTGCGCGTGCGCCCAATTCGATTCCTGCGTTTCCCAGCGGTCGACGTCGAAGCCGACGGATTTTAATCGTCGCCGTGCTTCAGACAACCACCGCTCTTCAAAAAGACTCCTGAACTCAGGTCGAAGAATCAGAGCCTCTACCGTCCATTCCAATTGCCCAAGCTCCACGATCTTGAGAAAACCTTCTGACCATCCCTTCATTGGGTTCAACAGCCTTTGCGCCGTTCGAATCCCCCCATTTTCTCGGAGCATCAGCAGGAAATAGGTTGCGTAATAGCCATGCTCCTTCCCCAGGTGCTGGTAAATGCGGAGCATGGCGTCGTCAAGTGAAGCTTCGTCTGCACTGTTTGGACCCGAGTACGCCATCGCTGTCCTCCCCCTGGGGTGCGTGCGCCACTCACAACCTTACCTCCGCGACGTGCGGATGAACCGAGCGACTAAGAGTCGCACGCTGCCTGAGTTCCGGTGCACCTTTCCTCTTAGCCTCCGGCCGAGCGTCGCGAAGCTGCAGGTTGGGCGACCTCGCACCTGGATCGGAGATGAATTCAGCCACGGACCGCCGGTCACTATCTAGTTGTCAAAGAACATTGGCGGCTCCGGACGGGGGCGAGAGAATTCGCGCAGAAATCCCCAGCCCCTGCATACGTCTGCCTCATTGAACTCGTCAGCGGTGTAGCCCAAGCACCGATGGGGCTGCCCCGTGCATATGTTCGATCGACCGAACTGCGTCCCGCGGGCAACCTCAACATCCCTCCAGTGAAATCCAGTCCACTTCGACTAGGCGCCTGGGTCGCTGCGGGTCGCTGATCCAACAGCTCTTCAAGAATGGGTTCAACCAGTCCATGGGGCATCCAGGGCCCATGGACTACAGAACTCTCCGGTCGACCGACCAACTTTCTGAGGCGGAGGTCGCCGACACATCAGGAGTCGGTTACGGCGGACTCGCCTACGACGTCGACCCCGGAGCGGGGGGCTAACGGTGTGGACACCGCAAAGAACTAACCGCTAACGAACGGACTTCCACGGAACGCAGAGTCAGTCGTTCGGATCCTTCTGCATCTCCAACAGGCGGCGCAAGGTCGGTAATTGCTCGAGGTCCCGTGGACGACCGGTGGCCTGTTTGGAGCGGATCACATCCTCGAGACTGGCGACCCGCACGCGGACAGAGCCCAGATCCTCTTCCGAGGCCGAGCGCGCAAGATCGCGGAACCCCTCAGTGCCCGCGGGCTTGAAGATGAGGTCTACGTAGCCGTAGGTCGTTACGAAGCGCAAGAAACCGAAGTCGGGGATCGCCTTCTTCAGCACTCTGGCATCGAGAGGGATCGCTACCCCGGCTGGGTTATCAGCATCCCGAAGGTGCGCATCCAGGACCTGCAGTGCAGCGGCGAGCCGGCCGAGGTTGTCCGTTGTGAGCCTAGGGACGACGTCCACATCGACCGTTGGGAACGGCGCGCCGTGGATCGTGCTCGCCAGCCCTCCTATCAGGACGTAATCGACTCCATGCTCGGCGAGGATCTCCGCGATCTTGAGAGGACGAAACTCTCGCTCGCTCACGATCTCCGCACCCGAGCCACCAGCTCCCTTAGCCCCTTCGTTTGATCGGTCATCTGCTCGACCCGCTCGGCAGAACTCAACTTGCGGTTAGCGCGCAAGAACATCTCGTGATCCGGGTCGGGAGCTGCGATACCCACCGTTATCTCCAAGCCGCACGCCCGCACCGCCCTGACCACGGCCTCAAAGGTTGGGGATCGCTCCCCCGTCTCCCAGCGAGTGATGACGGACTGGCTGGTTCCCAGACGCTCGGCCAACGCCTGCTGGCTGAGTCCTGAGCGCCGTCGCGCCTCGCGGATCAACTCACCGCCTTTCATGCAGTCATGATACCTCCAAACGGAGTTAAAATCTAACTCCATCAGATCTCAATGCCGCGCTTGGCTTACGTCGTGGGGAAAGGGCGGCGAGCGCCTTCGACGGGGAGTGCGCATCCGCAGGATCGCTCACTCCCCTACCCGAGATGGAACCGGGCATGCCGGGTGCCGAACCCGGTCCGGCGCCCTAAGCACGCGTCTCTAAGAAGGGGCCGCGGGCGGCTATTCGGTGAAGCGCAGGATCTCTAGGCCGCGACGGTAGTCGTGGACGTAGACGATGTCGTCGCTGATCCACTCTGCCGAGGAGGTGTAGCCGGCGATCGGCTGGAAGTAGCCGATCTCCTCTATCTCGCCCTTGCTGGAGATGTCGAGGAAGCGCGTACCCCAGTCGTAGTGCCCGATCGCAACGATGCCGCCGTTCTTCCAATCGGGGTGCGGGTCGAACCAGTGGCCGCAGTACAGCGTGTGACCCGGAGCGTTTCCATCGGCGTAGGCGCCGCGTCCCGCGACGCGCCACTCCTCGAGCTTCTTGAAGATGGCGCCACGGCGCGGACCCTTCTTAACCGCGGCGCTCGCATCGAAGGTCGCCAGTGCATGGACATCGTCCTGCGCGCAGTCGCTGCCGGCGTTGGAGGTTTGTCCCTGCGGCGAAGCCTCGGCTCCCATGAGCAGCAGCTTGTCTTTGCCATTGCGCGGCCAGATCGCCGAGTGGTAACCGAGCGTGTGGAACTCCGGCGAGAACGCGGATAGCTCCTTCGGCTTCTTGGGATTGCGCAGGTCGAGGTAGAACGAGGGCTGTCCCGCTCCGATCAAGAGACCGGGTGCGACCTCCTCGAAGTCGTGCAGGTAGTTCGCTCCGGCGACGTGCTCTTTCCAGTTGCCGATCTCCTTAGGATTCTCCGGATCACGGAGATCGAGGATGTAACCGGTGCGGCCGATCGCATACTTGCAGTTGAGGAAGCACGTCCAGGTGTGGTCCGTGAGGCCGATCGACCCGACCACCTCCGGCGCGCTCTTGTCGCTGACGTCGACGATCAGGAGGCCGGTGGGCGATCCGCTCTCGGAATAGGCGTTGACCAACATGATCTTGCCGTTGGTGTCCGGGTCCTCCTGGGCCAGTGCCGCTCCGGCGCCGATCTGCGGCGCGAGGAGCTCGCCGACCAGCTCGGGTGCTTCCGGCTCAGAGGTGTCGTAGATGAAGAGGCCGCGAGGGTCGGTCATGTAGTAGTACTTGCCGACGAGCTTGCCGCCCGAGGTGCCGGTGTGACGGGGGTTGATACTCACCCACTCGACGTTGCCGCTCGCGAATCCAGGGGTGTCGGACGCGGACAGATCCGGCCCGGCGACGGCGAGCGGTGCCGTCATCGCGACGGCCGCGAAAATTGCGGTGAAAAGTGCGATGCGATTACGGAGCAAGTTCAACCCACCTCCTGAAGACGTCTGCTGGAAGATTCGATGCCGGACCGCCCGGTCCTGCTATCCCCGATGACTTAGGCGTGAAAAGTCCTAGAGAGGTGGGTTGTTTCGGAGGAAACTCGTGACCGAGGTGGAACCATTACCCCATGCGACCTGTGATCCGGCACCTGCGATGGGGCCTTGCTATCGCCCTTGTGGCGTCTGCCCTGTGGACGGTCCCGCCCGCTGCCGCGGGCTCGCAGAACGACGCCGGCTCCGGCAAGGACGCGGGAAACAGCTTCGAGGAAGCAACCAAGGTCAAACCGCGGGGCTTCTACCAAGGCCAGCTCGACGCCGAGAACGGTGACGGCGATGACTTCTACAAGTTCAATGTCTCCGAGGGAAGCTCCCTCTCGATCCTGATCGAGACCGACGCCGGCGACACCGACCCGATCACCCTGTTGGACCCGAGCGGCAACGTGATCGACGTCGGGACGAAGATCCGCGGAGCGGGTGTGAGCGCGAGCGCCGCATTCACCAGCGAGGTCGGGACGACTCGGGTAGCGGTGCATCGCGCCCTCGAATCGGGCCAGTACCGGCTGCACCTACAGAGCGATCAGTACGAGCTCGGCGAATACGACCTCTGCTTCATGAACTGCGAGCAGCCGAGGAACGAGCCCATCGAACTCATCTTCGGAGGATCGCTCGAGACCGCCGACGCCCGGGTCCTTTTGGTGCCGCCCAGTCACGGAGACCTCGGCAACCCCCTGGGTCCGACGGTGGCGGATTACCTCGACGCAACCCTGCGGGGCACGCACAAGTGGACCGAGGCCATGGCCGAGTTCGCCGCCGACTACCCGAAGTTCGGATACCTGAAGGATCTCAGCATCCATATCGAGGTCTTCGACGGTGCCGACCCCGTGGATCCAGTCGGCTACGACGTCATCCTGGGATATGTGGCCGCCGGGCCGGCGTTCAGGGGCGTGGCCGGGGACACCAGTACGAAGGACGCGGTCAACAACGTCCTCGAGCAGGTCGGCCTGGGCGACCAGAGCAGGTACAGCGGCCGAGTCATCGCCCTCAGCCTGTTCGGCTCATCGCCCCGAGCCGGTCAGGTGATGTGGGACTTCCCCGAGCTCACCGACCTCGAGATCGTGACCACCCATGAGTTCGGTCACACCTTCGGCTTGGGTCACACCACGACGTGGCACAAGAAGCTGGGGCCCGATCTCATGAACAGCCCCGCCCCCTTCGTGTACGGCGACGGGTTCGCCTTCGGAGACGGAGGAGAACGTACCGAGATGAAGTGTCTCTCGAGCCTCGACCTCTACGGGATGGCGGTGCTCTACCGCTGGGTGCCGGACGGCGAGTGGGAAGGAAGCTCGGGGACGGCCAAGCTTCCGAAGGGGATCCCCTACCGCTGGTACTGCTGATCCCAACGGGTCCGAGCGGCGGCGCCAGGAGTCGGCATCGCTGGAGGTTTGCTTGGCTCGTCAGCTTTCGTCGGGGGCGGTCTCCGACTCGATCCAGGCTAGGTAGTCGGGGCTGCCGTCTTGTATCGGCACGACGAGGATCTCGGGATTGTCGTACGAGTGTAGAGAGCGGACCGCGACTTCCACCTCTCTCACCAGTGCCCTGCGGGTCTTGATGACGCACATGAACTCTTCGGATCTCTCTACCGACCCCTTCCACCGGTAGGTGCTCGTGAGCGGCCCGCTAACCTGCACGCACGCCGCCAACCGCTGCTCCACGAGGTGATCGGCGATGGTCTGAGCTTCAGATGCGCTCTCGGTGGTCGTGGTCATCTGAACGAAGTCCATACCTCAAAGGTATTGGAAAATAAGGGTCTACCGGGCCTGCAGCGCGTCCATCCCTACCGCGATCGCAAGCAGTAGCCGGCGATCGATCGTCCGCTCGGGGTCACCGCTCATATCGAGCGTGTAGGTGTCCCTTAACTTCCACATCTGGCGGTGGTGGATACCGAGCTGCACGCCGTCGCGCAGGAAGACGAAGTCGTACGGGATCGGGAGCCAGTTGGCCACATGCTCGATGAAGGGAACGAACCCGACGAGCCTGCGAACGAGCGCCACGGCCAGGTTCTTCTCCGTCACGAGAGCTAACTCGTTACCGTCCGCGTCGTAGAGCTTGTAGGTCGAGCGCAGCAGGCTCTTGCCGAAGACCTTCTGGATGTAGCCGATCTTGGTGCCGTCGGCCGCGGTGACATCGTATTTGGCGGCGGGGTCGAAGCGCTGGCGAGCTTTGATGCGCATCAGCTCGGTCTCGCGGGTGGCGTCGGAGTAGAAGCGGATGTCTTCCTTGAACTTGAACGCCTTCTGCTTGACGAAACAGAAGGGCTGGCCCGGTGCGTCGCTTCCGGGGGCCGGGATCGAGAACTCGTATTCGTTGACGACGAAGCGGAACTTCTGCCGCAGGACGAAGCGGTCGTGCTCGTTGGGTTCGATCTGAGTGAACTGCTCCATGGCTGCCACCGTAGCCGACCCGCGAGGCGGGCCGTATTGACCGCGCCCTTCCCCGTGGAGCCGGGCTAGTTCATGGGCCGGCTCTTGGATGAAACCCGGAATGACCGGTGGCTACTTGAACTTCTTCGGCGCCTTGTAGATCTTGGTGCTCATCATCGTGTCACTTTTCTTCTTCTTCTTCGACTTGGCCCCGACGGCCGGAGCGAAGAGCGCCGCGAAGGCAACGATCACGGCGAGAGCGATAGCGATCTTCTTCATGACGAACCTTTCAGAGACCTAAGGATGCCGGGCTAACCGGTATAACTAACAATTCGCCGCCCCACCTCTAGCTCCTCCCGGTCACAGGCGACTTCCATCCATGTTTAGGTCCTACGGGTCAGGGGCGACCAAGACGTGACGGCACAACGTTCTCAATAAGGAGGATCGGATGCTCGACGACAAGATCAAAGCTCTAGCCAAAGGTCCCAACTACGGGACGATCTCGACGCTCCTCCGCGATGGGACGCCGGTGACCCACGTGATGTGGGTCGATGCCGACGACACCCACATGATCATCAATACCGAGATCCACCGGGCGAAATTCAAGAACATCCAGAGGGACCCGCGCGCGTCCGTGGTCGTCTGGGATACCGGGAACCCTTATCGCTACGGGGAGGTGCGTGGATCCGTCGTCGAAGTGATCACAGGCCCGGAGGCCCGGCAGCACATCGACGATCTCAGCATGAAGTACATGGGCAAGCCGTACGATCCGGACGCGATCACCTCCGAGCGGGTCATCCTGAAGATCGCGCCGGATCGACAACGTCCCCCGAGATAAGCGCCTCACCGACGTCCGGAAGATCCAGCTCAGCAGCTCGAATACCTGCCGCCGCGATCCACTTCCACCGCGGCCCGTGGGGCCGTAGGCTTCGACCCGTGGCCGAGCAAATGATCGAGGGCACGGTGACCCTCCTCTTCACCGACGTCGAGGGTTCGACGGCGCTCACGAGTCGAAGCGGTGACGCCGACGGGCGTGCGCTCCTGCGCGACTGCGAAGATGTGATCCGTAAGCAGATCGCCGCCCACGAAGGACGAGAGATCAAGTCCCTAGGCGACGGCTTCATGATCGCGTTCTCCTCGGCGCGCCGGGCCGTCAGGTGTGCGGTCGACATCCAGAAGGCACTGCATGCAGAGAAAGCGTCCCCGAGCGGCGGCTTAGACGTACGCATGGGGCTCAACGCCGGTGAGGCGATCCACGAGAACGACGACCTCTTCGGGTCGGCGGTCAATGCCGCCGCCCGGATCGCCTCGAAAGCCAAAGGCGGCGAGATCCTCATCTCGGAGGTCGTCAAGACGCTCGCCGGACGCGTGCCGGATGTGGAATTCGTCGATCGCGGACGCATCAAACTCAAAGGCCTCGAGGATCGCTTCCGCGTCTATGAGGTGGCGTGGACGAAAGACGCCTCGGCACTTCGCCCGTTCGAAAGAACGCCCTTCGTGGGCCGCAAAACCGAACGCGCCGAGTTGTGCTCTTTCCTCGACGCACTCACGCAAGGCCACGGCGGTGTCGTGGCGATCGGCGGCGAGCCCGGCGTCGGGAAAACGAGACTGACCGAAGAGGTCGCCGAGGATGCGCGCAAGCGGGACCACCGGGTATTGATCGGTCGCTGTTACGAATCCGAGGGCGCTCCCCCCTACATCCCCTTCGTCGAGATCATCGAAGCGGCCATGCAGGAGGTTCCACCCGAGACGCTGCGCCTGGCCCTCGGAGATGCGGGGGGTGAGATAGCAAAGATCGTCCCTCAGCTCCGAACGATGTTCGATGATCTCCCCGCTCCCCTGGAACTACCCGCAGAACAAGAGCGCCGCTACCTATTCAACTCGCTGTGGGAGTTCATCGCACGCGCCGCATCGACGAGACCGCTGATCCTGATCATCGACGACGTCCATTGGGCCGACGAACCGACGTTGCTGGCAGCGGAACACATCGCCCAGCGGCTCCAGAACGTCGCGGTCCTGGTTCTAACGACGTACCGGGACACCGAACTAGAGATCACCCGTCCGCTGGCGCGCAGCTTGGAATCTCTCGTCAGGCGGCAGCAAGCGCACCGGATCGCCTTGAAGCGGCTCCCCGAGGAGGGCGTGCGCTCGATGCTGCACGTGATGAGCCGACAGGAACCTCCTGCCCCGTTGGTCGAGGCGATCTACCAGGAGACCGACGGCAACCCCTTCTTCGCCGAAGAGGTCTTCAAGCACCTCTCCGAGGAAGGCCGGCTCTTCGACGAACACGGCAACTGGCTTCCCGACCTCAAGATCGCGGAGCTCGACGTGCCCGAAGGTGTCAAGCTCGTGATCGGACGCCGTCTCGAACGCCTCACCGAGTCCACCCGCGTAGCACTCAGCATGGCCGCCCTGACCGGGAAGAGGTTCGAATACCGCGTCCTCGAGGCGGTCGAAGAGCTCGAACCGGACGACCTGCTCGATGCCATCGACGAGGCCGAAGCGGCCCGGCTTATCAAGTCCGAGACGAGCAGCGGCGAGCCCGTCTTCTCTTTCGCTCACGAGCTCATCCGCCAGACGCTACTCAGCTCCATGGCACTTCCAAGACGCCAACGCAGGCACCTCTCGATCGCTCGTGCTCTGCAGCAGCTGTACGAGAAAGACCTGGCAGCGCGCGCGGCGGATATCGCCGGACACCTTCTGCAAGCCGGTTCGGGCACGGATCCGATCGAGACGACGCACTTCCTGCGGCTCGCCGGCCGGCGCGCCCTCGACGCGGCCGCCTTCGAAGACGCCTTGCGTCACTACGAGAACGCCCTCGCTCTGTATCCGGATGACACCGGCCTCGATTACGCCCAGCTTCTCTTCGAACACGGCCTCGCGTTGAGGACAAAGGGGCGGTTCGAGGAGGCATTCGATGCGTGGAGGCGCGCGGTCACCATCTACGAGACAGCCGGAGAGCGCGCTGCGGCCGGGAACATCTGCCGGGAGATCGCCCTTCAGCTCGGATGGATCGCCAGAGGCTCCGAAGGCGTCGAATGGGCCGTTCGGGGACTTGCCACGACGGAGGGGATGAAGACCAAGGATCGAGCCGACCTTTTGGCGATCTGCGGAGCGTCCATGTCCTGGATAGGTCAGCACGATGAGGGCTTGCGCCTGATCGACGAAGGCATCGCACTCGCACAGGAACTCGGCGATCGTTATGTCCTAGGGCGGGCGCTGGGCGCGAAGTCGTTGCACCACTACTTCTATATGGACTTCACCGAGTCGATCGACTACGGCGAGCAGGCCAAACCGCTGCTGAACGAAACGGGCGCATTGTGGGATACGGCAAGCTTTCTGCCCGTCACTCTCTTCGCCTACAACCTGACCGGTCGGTTCGAGGACGCTCAGCTGTTGGCTCAAGAACTGCTTCCCCTATCCGAGCGGATAGGTCACCAGGTCGGCACCATGCTCACTTTGCGGGGCGTCGAATGGGGATCCCGCTCGGTCGACCCACGCCGTTTCGAGAAGTCGGCCCGCTCAGACATCGCGGCCAACCTCGACTACGACCTGGGTTGGACCTCCAACGGCTACACGTGGCTGGGCGTCGCACTGGCGTGGCAGGGCCGTTGGGATGAGGCCCTCGAGAATCACCGCACGGCGGTCGAGATCGAGGCGGCCGGCGCGTTCGAAGGCTGGTCGGCAGGGCTCCTCATGGTCCATCTGGCGCGCCTCGGACGGCGTCAGGAGATCGAGACGCTGCTCGAGCAAAAGAGAGCGATCCTCGAAGCGACCGAGAGGCCCCCTACCGTAGGTGAGATCGGCCTAGCACTCAGCTGTCTCGAAGCGGCGTGGCTGGTCGGTCTCCACGACGTGACCGCTTCGCTTCGTCACCTGGTCGAGGACCTCCCCCGGAAGGGCGCGCACTATCGCGTCTTCGACTTCCGCACGACCGAGCTACTCATCGCATTAGCGTGCGACGCGGCCGGAGATCGGGACCTCGCCGAGCAGCACTTCGACCGGGCCGCGGAGTTAGCCGCCGCGGTACCTGCGCCGATGGAAGAGGCCGACGTGTATCTATACCGGGCCAAGAGTTTGGCGCGCCGCGGCGAGCCCGTCGACGGCGCCGAGGTGAGAAAGCTCGTCGACCGAGCAGCGGAGCTCCTAGAGGGATGCGGGATGGAGCGCTATCTAGAGCTCATGAAAGGCTCGCTGTCGTTGCCCTAGCCTCGCTCACTCACGCGTAGCAGCAGTCGGCGCAGACGTCGAGCGTTCAACTCGGGTCGATCCCGACCGCTCCGTCGGGGCTCTCGGCTTCGTCGATCACGGCTCGCATCCACGAGCGGCCTTCCATCACCGCAGCCGAAGTTGTCGCTTTCACCACAACTTTGCCGTCGGCGTTGACTATCTGGCCCTCTGCGACGACCAACGACCTGCCGCGATGGATCACGGACGCGCTGGCGGTCATGAGGCGTCCGTCGGGCATGACGGGTCTCAAGAAGCTCACCTTCAGATCGAGCGACGCGAACGCAGACTGCGGCGGAACTACGGTATTCACCGCACCGGCCAGGACGGAGTCGGCCAGATAGGCGAGGAAGCCTCCATAGGTCGTGCCAGCTGGACTCGAGAACCAAGGGCTCGAAGGAACACTGGACTCGAAATAGCCCTCCTTCGCGATCGGAACGCTGAAACCGAAGAGCTGCACGAACGGTGGGGTCGGGAGCTCACCGGTTCTCATCATTTCGCAGATCTCGATGAAACTCTTCGACGCCCAGACGTCGGGGGGAATCGTGCCAGTGGTCAAAGGGCGTTCGTAGGGATGCGGCGAGTCGTACGTCGGTTCCTCCACGGGAGGAAGAGCCGTCGGCTCAGGGACGGGGTAGTTCTGGATGAAACACCTGGTGGTGGAATGAGCGAGCGTTTTCCCCGTTCCGTCCTTGATGATCGCCTCCGCTAAACCCAGACGGTGCCCGACCTCGATCGGTCGTGCACGGGCCGACAGCAACCCGCTATTGGGGTACATCGGTCTCAGGTAGTTGAGGGTGAGGTCGGACGTGACGGCGATCTGACCCGGTCCCAGCTCGGTCAGCACAGCACTTCCCAAGGGGGCGTCGGCCAGCAGAGCAGCGGTACCCGGTAGGAACACGCCCAGAGCGGTCTGCAACCACGGGCTCGAAGGCATCACGAAGGTCGTGCTTTCGGCATCCGACGACTCCGGAGCAAGGCCGAACAGATAATGGATGGGTGGTGCCGGCATCTGTCCCCTCAGAGACGCTTGCATCCGCTCGAGACCGGACAGGGTCAGAAATTGAAGCGAGGGATAGCTACCCCGCACGGGTTCGTCATCGAGCCACGGCATGGCAGGCAGCATAGTGCCGCACCTCGTCGAGAATGAGGCCCGGGAGGATTCGGTAGACGCGACGGCGAACCCCCACCACTATGAAACGCCTCGCGCCTTTGGTGTGCGCATGCCTCCTATCGGTGGCTCTCCCCGCCTCCAGTCAAAGCGTCGAGGGCTTTCCCCCCTGCCGGCGCGCCAGCGAGTTGCCCCCCGGCGCGCCGGTCAACGTCGAGCTCGCTACAGTCACCGATACCGAGTTCGTCGTCACCTGGATGACCTGCTCGGCCGGCCGGCCCATGAAAACCGACTCGATCGTGAGCTACAGAGAGGTCGGCGGTGAGCACGGTGGCAGGGCGAGCGGCCCCGAAACGGCTTTCCACCACATACAGCTGACGGATCTGAAACCCGGGACGACCTATACATACATCGTCACCTCGAACGGCATCCAGGCTCCTCAGGACCGACTCCATCCGGGGATATTCACGACCCTCACGCCTCCGCCGGGCAAGGAGCTATTCACCGTCGCCGTGCTCGCCGACATCCATCTCGGCGAGACCGTCTCGGGACTTGCGACTTCGAGTCCGACCGAGCTGCCCCCCGGCTACCGGAACGATCTGGACTACCCCGCGAGGATGCTCGAGGCGGCGGTCGACGGGGTCAACTCCGAGGATGTTTCTCTGACGCTCGTACCTGCAGATAACTCCTCCCATGGCGACCTACATGACCTGACGGAGGCCCGCCGGCTGCTGTCCCGCCTCAAGCGCGGTTACATGATCGCTCGAGGGCCGCACGACCGTCCGAACCAATACGAAGCCGCCGCCTCCGAATGCCCTCCCGACGGGGATTGTTTCCGCCGGGTCTTCCGACCCGGTATGCGTGCGACAACAGAACCACGACACGTTCCTCAAGCCCGTTCGCATCGCAAGTGGATGTTCATCGCACTCGACTCGGCGAACCTCGAGTCGGGGGTGGGAGAGATATCGGACGAGCAGCTCGCGTGGCTCGAGCGGCGATTGAAGAAAGCCGAGAAGCAACAGCGGCCGTCGGTCATCTTCTTTCACCACCCGGTGGCCGAATATTCGAGCACCGTCGCGGTCCCGCCCGCGGTGTTCGGTGTAAACCAAGAGGACGCGCAGCAGTTCTTGGCGTTGATCGGAGGCTATGACGTCCGGCTCGTCTTGAACTCGCACACCCACCGCAATTGGATCGCATACTCGCCGCACACAGGGAGGATGCCGATCCTCGAGCTTGGGCCCACCAAGGAGTATCCCGGCGGTTATTCGCTGTTCCGGTTCTACGAGGGAGGCTTCATGCGGACGTGGATGCCGATCAAGTGCGAGTTCTGCAGAGTGTGGCGAGAGACGACGCGCGGCCAATACCTATCGATGTACCCGTTCTACACATCTGGATCGCTGCGCGACCGGAACTTCGTCCACCACTTCGACTCTCCCGACCTACCCGGGATCCCATCCATACCGATGGGCATCTGGCCTCCGGTAGTGCCCGGCGAAGCCTAAGAATCCGCGAGCGACCCGACTGCTCCCGGCCTCGGGCCCGGCTCCACCACTTGCCGATGCCACTCGATGACGAGGTTGTTGGAGTCGAGAGGGTCGACCTTGACCGGGAGGCGCGCTCCTAGCAACACAACCGCAAAGAGTTTCTACGGAAAACCTCCTTGGCTACTCGGACCTCTTGAAGGCGTCTCGACGCTGCTAAGTGAACCGAAGGCGACCCAGATAGGCAGCAAGAAGGCCCCGCCGTAGCGGGGCCTTCCGTCGCACGTCTTTCAGGCGAGCCACACCTGCCTTATTACGAAACCGTCACCTTGTTGGAGCAGTTCGTGGGCGTGGCGGTCTCGCAGACCTGGTAGGTCCACGGGCCTCCACCCTTCACTTGATCCCTGTAAGTAGTACCGCTTACCGTGGCGATGATCGACCCGTCGCGGAACACGTTGACAGAGCCGTTGGCCCCACTCCAACTCAGATCGATCGGGGTAACACCCCTGGACTTCGCCCCCTTGGTAGCCGTAAGAGCGATGGTCGCCGTCTGCTCCGACTGCGTGGTCGCCGAGGCGGTGTTCGAGTAAGCCGAATCGCCACCGGCGTTGTAGGCGCGAACGCGGTAATGATAGGTGGTGGCGCTGCTTAGACCAGTGCTCGAGTACGAAGTGGCGTTCGAACCGACGCTCGCGATCTGCGAGAAGTTGGACCCGTCGGTGCTGCGCTCGATCTTGAAGCCGTCCTCGTCGCTCGCATTGTCCGTCCAGGTCAGGTCGATCTGGCTGGTGGACGCGGCAGTGGCGGCAAGGTTACTGGGAGCGTTCGGTGCCGACGGTGTCGTGGAGCCCCCACCGATGAACCCGGAGTAAAGCAACCGGTTCGGCGAGCCGCTGCCGGCGCTGGAAACCTTGTTCGGCGTTGCATTGTCGACGATGGCCTTGCCGACGGTGGCAGGAGACGCCGACCTGTTGCCCTCGAGGTACAGCGCGGCAACTCCGACGACGTGCGGTGTGGCCATCGAGGTCCCGCTGATCGTGTTCGTGGATGTGTCGCTCGAATACCAGGCAGACGTGATGCTGACGCCCGCAGCGAAGAGATCGAGACAGGTGCCGTAATTCGACCACGAGGCCTTGGCATCGTTCTTGTCCGTCGCGCCCACGGTCAGCGCTGCGGGAACCCGCGCGGGTGAGGAGTTGCAAGCGTCCTGAGCCCACCCGAGGAGGTTGCCGTTACCCGCAGCCACGCCATAGGTCACTCCGTCGGCGATCGAGTTCTTCACCGCCGTGTCGAGCGATGAGCTGGCGCCTCCACCGAGGCTCATGTTTGCTACCGCCGGATTAGTGCCGGTGTGGTTAGCGGTGACCCAATCGACGCCGGCGATCACACCAGAGGTGGTGCCGCTCCCGGCGCAATCGAGGACCCGCACCGCCACGAGGTTGACCGCCTTCGCGATGCCCCAAGTCGTCCCGCCCACGGTCCCCGCCACATGGGTGCCGTGCCCGTTGCAGTCGTCCGCCGATCCGCCGTCGATCGAATCGTAGCCGCTGATAGCACGGCCACCGAAGTCGGAGTGACTGAGCCTAATGCCGGTGTCGATGATGTAGGCGGTCACTCCCGAGCCGGTCGCGTTGTAGACGTAGGTTCCGTTCAACGGGAGATCTCGCTGATCCGTGCGATCCAGACCCCAGGTGGCGTTCGACTGGGTCGCCACCGCCGACATCACCCCGTCGCGCTCGACGTAGGCAACACGGTTATCGGACGACAGCCGGGCGGCCGCCTGGTCGGACATCGCTGCCGAGTAACCCTTGAGTGCATTCCGGTACACGTAACTGACCCGGGCGTTTTCTCTCCGAGCGTGCTCTGAAGCGACCGCACCGGGGTCCGAAACTGAATCCTTCAGCACGACGATGTAACTACGGCGCCCGTCTTCGGCCGCGGCGACAGACATCATCGTGGACATCAATGCAAGCGACAACAGACCTACAACTATGCGACGCATATACCCCCCTGTCTCAACCAGCCCTGAACGACCAATCCTATGGCGACTGCCGCGCTCCTGTCACCTAAAAACTGACGCCACCAACGCCGAATTGGTTCCTCCTCGCGTGTGAGACTAACCGGCACGCTATCTCTGCGCCATCTCCAGCTCCGGGTCCTCCGGGCCCGTCACCCGCAGTTGATCCTCCAAGAAGAGGTGAAGCGCGGGGACGTCCAAGGGCGGCGCCAAGAGATAGCCCTGACCGAGCGAACAACCCCAGGAGCGAAGGGCATCCAGTTGCTCCTTCTGCTCGATCCCTTCGGCGATAGTCTCGAGATTCAGCGTCCGACCCAGCCTCGTGATCGCGTGGGCGAGGGCCGATTCCTCAGGACCACCACCGGCCTTATCGATGAACGCCTTGTCGATCTTCAAGATGTCAACCGGGAAGCGCTGGAGGTAGCTCAGCGATGAATACCCCGTCCCGAAATCGTCGATGGCGATCCGGATGCCAGTAGCTCGAAGCCGATCTAGAGCTACTACGACCTTCTCGATGTCATCCATCAGTACGGTCTCGGTGATCTCGAGAACGAGCGCTCCCCGAGGCAACATGGACCCGCGCATCAGCCTTTCGACAGTCGAGAACAAACCAGGATCATGAAGTTGCCGCACCGACAGATTCACGCTCATAAAGACGTGCGCCAGCGAGGGAAAGGCTGAGTGGAGGGCGCTAAGCTGGTCGATCGCCCGCTCGAGAACGAATTGACCGAGCGGGATGATCAGCCCGGACTCTTCGGCGATAGGGATGAACTCACTCGGAGGGATCAACCCATCGCCGGGACTATCCCAACGCGTCAGCGCTTCCATCCCCACGACGTCGCACCGCTTGAGCGAGAAGACTGGCTGGAAATGGACCGAGAACTCTTCCTTATCGAGCGCATGACGAAGACGCGACCGCAACTCCAACCGCCTGGAAACGGCAGCATGCATGCTTGGATGGAACTGTGCCACGCCGTTCTTTCCCTGAGATTTCGCGGCGTACATCGCAGCATCGGCATCTCGCAGCACTTCGTCTGCGCTTGCCGCATCAGTGCCGGTCCAGATGCCGACACTGGCATGCACGAATACATCACGCACCTCGAGGTCGATGGGCGGGCGGAGCGCAGCCAGCAACCTTCCGGCCAGCGCTTCGGCTACTTCAGCGTCCGCATCCTGCAGCAAGAGTGCGAACTCGTCACCTCCGAGGCGGGCAACGGTATCCGTCGGCCTCGAACAAGACTTCAAACGACTGGCGACCTCCTGCAGAAGCCTGTCGCCGGCGGCATGACCGAGCGTGTCGTTGACGCTCTTGAAGTCATCAAGGTCGAAGTAGAGAACCGCGATCGAGGTCAGATTTCGATGTTGCACCGCTATCGCATGGTTGACGTAGTCGAGGAACAACAGACGGTTCGCGAGACCCGTCAGAGGATCGTGCACGGCCTGATACTGGATGTCCTCTTCCAAACTCTTCCGCAGAGTTATGTCGGTGACCATGGCGAGCGCGCCTAGAAGCTGCTCCTCATCGTTCGTCATCGTGCTTACAGCAACGAGGCACACGACCGAGCTGCCATCCTTCCGGGCGAAAACAATTTCCCTCTGCTCGTTGGGTTCAACCGCTCCGATGTCGAGCTGTCGCGTGACCGGGTCCCCGTCGATGAACTCGGAGAACTCGAAGATGT
Organism: Actinomycetota bacterium; assembly: GCA_051001455.1. Taxonomy (GTDB): domain Bacteria; phylum Actinomycetota; class CADDZG01; order CADDZG01; family WHSQ01; genus JBPCNH01. The sequence continues at coordinate 17,853 of JBPCNH010000028.1, read as the reverse complement.
TCCGTCCGACCATCTCGGCTGGCGAATAGCCAAGGATGTCGGCCATCTTCCTATTGACGAACGAAGTGACGCCCCCTGCATCGAGCAACCAGATACCTTCTTGTGCGGTTTCCACGATCCTGCGGTACCGCTGCTCGCTGTCGCGGAGCGCGCGCTCGGTCTTCCGCCGCTCGGTGGTGTCCCTGATCGCCGCAGATGCAAGAACCCCTTCGTCTGTGTGTAGCGGGCTGAGACTGATCTCGACCGGGAACTCCCAACCTTCCTTATGCAGCGCGTAGAGGTCCAGCCCCGCTCCCATCGGACGAGAGCGGGGGTCCTCGAAATAACCGTCCCGGTGGCTGACGTGACCATGGCTGAACCGTGTTGGAACGAGGACCTCCATCGGCTTCCCGATCAGTTCATCCCTGGCGTAGCCAAAGAGCTTCTCGGTCTGGCGGTTCACGAGCGAGATCACACCTTCGGCATCGACGACCACCATGGCATCCGGGGCAGTCTCCAGCAGGCCGCGGAATTTCTCCTCAGAGCGCTTGCTCAACGTGACGTCCTGCGCCGTGCCGACCATCTGCTCCGGCGCCGACGTCGGTCCTATCAGGGCCTCTACCCGATTCGAGATCACCCGCTCGAGACCATCTGGACGCAGGATCCGATAATCGAACTCGAACGATCCTCCTGAGGCGCAGCCTTCCCGGAGCATCGCTTCCACCCGCGGGCGATCTTCAGGATGAATCAGTGACAGATAACGCTCGAACGAGACGCTGAAGCCATCGGGCACGCCCAGGATCCGATACAGCTCGTCGGACCACAGCAGCACGTCGGAACGGAGGTCCCATTCCCAACTGCCGATACCGGCGATCCGCTGGGCTCGCTTGAGGTGCTCCGTCAACCCACGGGATCCATCTTCGAGATTCAAGACACTGACACCTGCCGGTGCGAAGAGACGCCCGTATAAAGATCGGCAAGGACGCGATCTGAAGAACGTGGGAGTTGGGTTGCAATCGGTGAGAGCGAAGGGATCGGTCTCTGCCGAGAGGTCATGAAATGACTATCGGGCCGGCGATTTCGCCGCGCAATAGTCATTTCGCGTCATTTCCCTAAGACCCACCTACTACGACCACGTTCTGCCACGGAACAGGACTTGTGCGTCACGTCCTTTATGCCCTATCCGGGAGCGGAGATCGAAACCAGGCTGTAGCTCGGGATGGGATTGGCTCCGGTAGCCGTGCAGGTCAAGCGATGAGCCGCCCCCTTCGCAACCGCTACCGCGGCTTCGAGCCGCTCGCCGCCCGGAAGAGCGAACGTTGCCCGGACCCCATCTTCCCGACGGGTGAAGCTGAGGAGCGTCACGTCGTCGACCCTGGTGATGCCGCGCTCCCGGCGCACGAAGTACTCGGCTGCCTGAACGGAGAAGGGATAGGCACAGCGGCCGCGGTAGTGCCCCAGCTCGAGCAAACCTTCGCTGTAGGCATCCATCAGCCTCGTGACATCACCGGCGCCGACGCGGCCGTAGTAGAGACCGTGAGGGAAGCACACGACGTTCGCCGCGAAACGGTCTCCACCGATGTGTGAACACTCCCACGCGTCTCGATCGACCTGCGCGCAAGCAACACGGGAGACCTGGTTGCCTCGGATGGAGCAACACGCGTCGTGGCGTCCATGGGTGCATACAAGGAACAAGGGGTCACTCTGGGCCTCAGCTTGGGCGATCGCTCCGCCTTGCGCTAGAGGAGAGAGGTCCACGTCGAGGAGATCCGTGACGTCATCCAGCCACAAGTGCGCCTGGTAGGAATCATCGACCGAGGTCCGTACGAAATAACACTGGCGGCGTGGGGCCGAGGTCCGAACGCCGCGCCGGATCAAGATGACTCGGATGCCCAGTGCCCTGGTGCGCCTGTGCAGCTCCTGCGCGAAAGGTTTCGGGAGCTTGCTGTCGGATAGCGCGTCGCGTCCCCACGAGCCGGGTTGCTCCAGCAGAAGCCAACGCCTGACGAACGATGCGGTCCCGAAAAGCGGCTCACCTCGAGCTTCAGCGGCCGCGGTGCAGCGGAAGATCTCAGCCGTCAACGACTACCTCGAGCAAGCCCTCTCTGACGAGGCGCCTGACGAGAACCAGCGCGCTCTCCGGAGCCAGGAACAGATGCAGATCGCGGACCATGAAGCGCTCGCGGCGAGCGACCTCGCCCATCGCCCTCTCCAGCGCCGTGGGCATACTGAGCTCCCTATCGGTCAACAACACTTTGAGCTCGGTGCCGCTGTTGAACACCCGGCAGGTCGCTCCGCGGCGTCGGCGTAATTCGGTGGTTCCCTGCAGGTCCCCGAGCATCCCGAGTTGCTGCAGTTGGCCTCGCAGGATCGGCTGCGCGCTGGTCATGACACGGCGCGCCATGCGCTCGGTCACATCATCCACATCCACCTTGTCGAGCCACGCCTTCAGTTCATCTATCTGTCGCTCGACGACATCTCGCAAGACCGCCGGATCCGACGCAGCACTCGTCGGTAAACGCTCCTGGAAGGCCGGCTCCTTCTCGGCCAGCTTCACGAGCTCGCGCACGATGTCGATCGATCCGTGCGTGAGGATCCCCACAGTCAGATGAGCCGACGCCATGTCACCGGCTACCGCCGCATGCGGAAAACCCTTGGGGATGTAGAGCAACATGCCCGCTTCGAGGTCCTGGTCGATGAGCACCCGGTCGTCGCTGCTGCGGTCGTGAACGATCCAGTGCTTCTTCCCAGATACCTGCAACACGAATACATCGTGCGAATCCCGGTGCACATCGAAACCTTGCGACCCGGGCGGCGTGATGTAAGCGTTGACCTGAAGACGGTGACCTAGTGCCAGCTCGAGATCCCGGCAGAAGTCGGCGAGCGGCTGCCAGTAACGATGTAAAGACTCGAGCACGATCGTGGCGCCGTCATCGAAGTGGCCCATGACCGCCGCGGTGTTAACGGATGCTTCGCCGGCGCGGGGCCCCTTGCCGGGAGGCGTGGTGTAAGCGGAGAGCGGAACAGGCTTGCCGGAGCGCACCATGCGCAGGCGCGACGCTCCCAAGCCGAGTGAAGACACCATCGTGTCGAGATCGGCGAGAGACGCCAGATCATCGAAGTCCGCCCCGGATCGCGCGTAGACAAGCGGAGACTCGCCCCAGTGTCGCTCGAAGAACTCGGCCGCGTCTCCGACGCAACGCTCGAGCGTCGCAGCTCCGTCGGGTGCTGCCAATCTCCTAGCTGTCTTGCGAATCCGAGTCGGAGTCCGTCCCGTCGGCGTCACCGCCGGAGTCGGTGCCGTCTGCGTCACCGCCGGTGTCTCCGTCGGTTCCATCAGAGTCCCCGCCGGTGTCTCCGTCGGTTCCGTCGGCGTCTTTCGTGTCGGGGTCGGCGAGCATCGTGGATGATCCCGACTCACCGCGCTGCCAAGTCGTCCGGATGTCCTCGTCTTTGAGTTCCTGGGGTTCGGTCATCTCTAAGGCCCTTTCGTCTCGACTGCCGACAAGGCTCACCCTACCCCCGAGCGAGAGAGCCACTGATGAGATGAGATAGCGCCAGGAGAAGCGAGCGCGGCGTGAGGCTAGGTCCTGGGGGTAGTTGAATCTGGGGTTACGGCTGCCACCGCAGCGGCCGCGATCATCATCGGAATGTCGCCGATCAGAACGAAAAGGAATACGGCGATGCCGCTCAAGGTGCCGATCAACGGCAGATCGAATGCGTTCAGGATGAAGAACAACCCCGCGCCGAGCAGGATCGACGGGATCACCGAGGCCAAGAGGGCTTTTCCTACGGTCCGGGCGGCCTTACCACCGGCGACCCCAGCGACGACCGGGCCGACGATCGGCAACCAGATCAACAACAGCGAGATCACGCCCATATAGAGCGCTGCCTTCAGTACCGATCCTCTTTCCATCTCGCACTCCTCAAGTCGACTGGGTGAGATCATGGGTGCCCGGCGCAAGCAGCCAAGACACCCTAGCGGACGACGTTAAGCGTCGATCGTGATGCGGCCCACCATGCCGGCCTTGTAGTGACCGGGCTCGTGGCAGCCGAAGAGGACCTCGCCGGCCTCGTCGAACCTCCAGGTGATCTTCTTGGTCTCACCACCCGGGACGACGACCGCGTTCTCCATCATGTCCATATCGTGATCACCCTGCATCTCAGCCTCGTGCATCTGTTGGTACGCCTCGTCACCCAAAACGAACTCGTGTTGGGCCAAACCCTCGTTACGAACGACGAACGTCACGACCTCGCCGGCTTCGACCTCGATCGACGCAGGGGTGAAGGTGAAATCGTCATGCGCTTCGACCTCTACTTCAGTGCTTGCCTCCGCCTCGTCGGCAGGCCCGCCGGGAACCGTTCCCTCCATATGGTCAGGGTCGTGGGAATCCATATGGTCATCGGAAGCCGCGGGGGAGTGCTCTACCCCGTCCGAACCTCCACAGGCAGCTGCGATCAGCGCCACCACAGCCAGAAACGCCAGCAGGAACAACTTGTTCATGAGATCGCCTCCGGCGTGTAACCGGCCTCGGTGATAGCACCGGTAAGAGCCTCAACGTCCAGGGCATCATCATGCGAGACGTTCAGCACCTTGGAGTCGAGGTCGAGCTCGGCAGAACGGACACCCTCTACCTTCGTGGCCGCTCCTTCTATCGTTGCTTTGCAGTGTCCGCAGGTAGCGTCTGCCACCCGAAGCTGGGTCGTCATCTGTCCTCCTGGTTCATCGTGAACATGGGTGGTGTCCATCTATGACTTGACCAATCTTTCTATCGCAGCCGTTGCCTCAGACACCATGTCACGATCGGCCTGATGCGCCGGATCGACCACGCAATGTCTGATGTGGTCGTCGAGCAATGCGACTGCCGTCTTCTTCAACGCGTTGCTCGCCGCGGTGATCTGCGTGAGGATATCGATGCAGTAAGTGTCCTCGTCAACCATCCGCTGCAAGCCCCGGATCTGCCCCTCGATGCGACGGAGGCGAGCCAGGACATCTTCCTTATGTGCGTAATAACCGTGTTCCATCGCCCGTCCCTTCCTGAAGGTTCCCGAAACTCAGAGCTTGACAGAAGAATACCCTGGGGGGGTATGGTACGTCAAACCTTTGGACGCAGGGCGACAGGAGGACCTGGGCAGGCAACCGGGTGAGGGTGTCGAAACAGTGGCTATGGCTCACCTGATGGGACCTGCAGCGAAAAGCGTCCTGGTGGCACTTGCGGCCGGGGCGCTGTTGCTGACGCCATCTGCCGGAGCGGCGCCCAAGGCCGAGCACCAAGCTCTCGCCGGACCCGGCGGCTTCACCTACGGCTACCTCACCTCCAAGATCACGATCTCCAAGGGGGACTCGATCACGCTCTCTAACTTCGACGTCTTCGAGCACGACTTCGTCCAAGACGTCGAGACCGACGGCTTCGGGGGTAAGAAGAAGAAAGCGCCGTGGTGCAAAAAAGATCACGGAGCCCACAGCGGACACGGCGATGCCTGCCCGGTGTTCTGGAGCGAGCTCGCCAGCACGGGTGAGTCAGTACAGATCCAAGGGCTGAAGCGCGTCAAGCCCGGCAAGATCTACACCTTCTTTTGCACGATCCACCACAACATGAAGGGCACCCTCACCGTCCGAAACTAACCCCCCCGTTTTTCCCTTCTTTAGGGTTCCCAGGGAACCGAAATCGCGGACAGAAAAAGGAGTCTCTGGGCCGCGCCATCAGTCGGTCTGTGCGTCCCCGGCGAGGGCGACGTTACGCTGGAGGGCGTGGATAACGCAGAGGAGAGGGAGCGTGGACCGGTCCGGTTCCCGCCGCCGCTCATCTACATCGGGGGGCTGCTCGGTGCGGTGGCGCTCGAGACGGTATGGCCTACCCCCAACCTACCGGTGCCTCTGGCTATAGCGGCGGGCGTCACGGGGATCGTTCTCTCGTACCTCCTAGACGGCAGAGCGATGTCGCTGTTCATCAAGACCAAAACGCCCATGGCTCCGTGGGAACCGACCAAGGCGCTCGTCACGGAAGGTCCTTACCGGTACTCGCGCAATCCGATGTACCTCGGCATGGCCGTCCTATACCTGGGGTTCTCACTCGCCTTCGGGTTCCTCTGGGGCCTCGCGCTTCTGCCGGTCGTCCTCGTGACGATCGATCGCGCCGTGATAGCGCGCGAGGAGTCCTATCTGGCCGAAAGGTTCGGCGACGCTTACCGCAGCTACAAGGAAAAGGTGCGCCGCTGGCTCTAACCCGTTTTTTGTGCCGGAATACGGTTCCCCAGGAGCCACTTCCCGACACAGTTATGAGACCCGCCCGGGTTCTTCCCCCTCGTTGAGATTGCCCGAGAGCAACGATCGCGGCTACTCGATGTAGAAACCGCCTCGCATCCATGGGTGGAGCTGACAGAAGTAGGTGTGATAGCCCTTCTCGAGCTTCGATGTGTCGAACTCCCAATACGGCTCTTGGCGAGCGGTGACGTAGGTCTCTTCCCAGGTGTAACCGAGCGCGCCGGAATGGAAAGAGCCGTCGTGGAAGGGATAGTTCGCCGCGTAGGGACCGTTACACGGAGCCTTGCAGGAAGTCACCGAGTGGCGGACTCCGGCCTCGGCGTAGTCCTCATTGATGACCCGGAGCGTGTCCCCTTGAGAGATGACCGGCGGTCCCATCGGCTCACCTTCCGAGCCGAGGTTTCCCGGCAGGTAAGTGTGCCCGGCGATGTGGATCGTGTTGGTCTCGAGACCCGGCTCTGGGTTCGGGCCCGGCTTGTCGCAGCGTTTGCACACCGGAGCGTTGTCCTGGTCCTCCCACTTGCGGTTGAGGACGGTGCGCGTGATCTCGCTCTTCGGCGCGCCGGGCTTGTCGATGAGCTCGACCTTGCAATACTGACTCGACTTCGGCTTGTCGCGCGTGTCGATATACATACCGAAATAGCTCATCGCATCGAGATACTCGTACTGGCCTTTAGGTTCGTAGACGCCGTTCAGGACGAGGCGGTCACCCTTGCGGACGTGCATGCGCCAGCCCGCCTGCGTGACTCCCTGCTGGTAAGCCGAGGATCCCCAGACACCCTTGTAGGTGTAATTGGTACTGCGCGCCGCGGTCACGCCGGGGAACTCATCGCCGTCGTCGGGACACGGGTCTCTCTTGGTTCCCATGTTCGATAGAACAATCTCTTTCGCGCCGGGGTGTGAATGACCCGCGCCGATCACCACGGTGCCATCCCACGGAACGGTCCATATCTGACCGACACCGGGAACGACCTTCGAGTTGGCGACCGGATTCGAGTAGTTGCCGTGCGGGCCGATCGTCTTCTTGGTCGCGTCGAGCGGGAAGATGAAATCCCCCTTCGCCCTGGGGACGTTGAAGGTCGAGCCGACCAGGACGGGCTTGAGATTGTGGAAGTCCCACCCCTTGGCTTCCATGATCTCGTCGTGGGTCCCGTAGACGAACTGGATGCGAACCCGAATGAATACCGTGCGCGCCTCGGCCATCTTGTTGTGAAGCATCGAGATCAGGCCGAAACGATCGCCGGCCTCAACCTTGATCCCGTAACGGAGTCCCTTGCTCTTGAACCTAGGGTCCTTTCGTACCGACGGCATAAGACTGCCCTGCGTGCGTTCCTCGCCCGTTCCGTAGAACCACCGGTGATTGCCCGGCGCGTCGGGATCGAGCCACGTCCAGTGGGCATGGTGGATGTGCATGTGGTGGTTGGAGACCTCATCACCAGTCCCGGCGTCGATCACCAGAGGCTCAAACCCCACGGCGTAGCCGTTCTGGCCGGGCACCTCGATATCGATCCGGCCGAGGTCAGAGCCCGGATGCACGACGTAAGGGCCGTAGTCGAGAGTGATCCACTTCTTGGTCCCAGGGTCCTGAGGCATCCATGCCTCGGCGCGCCCGAGCGGGCTGTCATTGACGGGGAAAGTGATATCGCCGAAGGGCCCGACGTTCTCGAGCGAGAGCATCTCTTGCTCCGGCTGCGCAGGACGAAGCGGCTCGGGCTGCGGGTCGCCGGCTGCGCTCGGTGTGAGAAGAGAGAGCACCAAAGCGACGGTCAGAGCAACCGCCGGGAGTGTGCGACGCATTGCCGATCCTCCTTCAACGTTGGGGTTCCGCGATCTCGGTTACGTCTGCGCCTCAGAGCAACGAGGAGCAAACGATCCTCTACCGGTCATAGCCCAATGTCCGGTTCGATACTACTTGTCCCAATCATGAGTATTAAAGGCTCCCCCCGTTCTTTCCTTCTTGCGGGGTTCTCTAGGAGGGGCATCCCGCCCAGAACCGCACCGGGATCGATCCGTCCGTGATTCCGGCTCCCCACCAACCAGCACCCTCTAGCTCTAGAGTCTCGCCGTCAGTCGACGCAAGAGACTGCAAGAGCACCAGCATCTCTGCGGGCTTTGTCATCCGCCGTGGCGAGGTCGGCGATCACCTCGAAGCGGGTCTTTTCGAGATCGATGCCAAGGTCGGCCGCATCCACGGGATCCAGACGCTCGAGGAGATGCTTCGTCACCAGCGTGGTTCCGGGGGCGGCAGATTGCTGCACGCGAGCCGCTTCGTTGACCTCATCACCCAATGCGGTCACTTCGAGTCGCCCACCCGGAACCAGCTGTCCCATATAGAGGGTCCCGCCCCAGTGCAGTCCGACCTTCATGAGGCACTCGCTATCCATGACCATCGAGATGCTCCGCCCATTCCTTCAGCGGACCGGGCAGGTCACGTGCAGCCGCAGGAGCCGTCATAACCTCATTTAACCCCGGTTTAGAAAGCTCGTTTGAGAGCGGCGCGGGCGGCGAAAACTCCGCACATCCCGTGCACTCCCCCGCCCGGAGGGGTCGATGACGAGCATAAGAAGATGTCCTTCGCGGGGGTGGTGTACGGCGAAACGCGCGCGACCGGGCGGGTGAAGTGTTGACGTAGGTCCTGGAGCCCTCCGTTGATGTCGCCGCCGACGTAGTTGGCGTTGTAGGCGGCCATCTCTTGCGCGTTACAAGTCTGTCGAGCGAGGACAGTGTCTCTGAACCCGGGAGCGAACCTTTCGATCTGGGCTTCGATCACCGATGTCATGTCACGGGCCGATCCGGACGGGACGTGGCAGTAGGCCCACAGAGTGTGCTTGCCTTCAGGAGCCCGTGTGGGATCGAAAAGGCTCTGTTGCACAACCAGCGTGAAGGGCTTGGAACTGTGTTCGCCGGAGTTCGCAGCCGACTCGGATGCGGCCAACTCCTCGAGCGACCAGCCGAGGTGGACCGTGGCGGCGCGCCGGCATCCCGGAGCTCTCCACGGCACGGGCTCGGAAAGCGCCCAGTCGATCTTGAACACTCCCGGGCCGTAGCGATAGCGACCGAGACGCGAGCGGTAGCGAGCGGGGAGACGCTCCCCCGCTATATCCACGAGCTGGCGCGGGGTCACGTCGAACAGGTAGGCGGCGACACCGGGGAGATCGGCTATGTCTCGCACCTCGTGGTTCGTGATCACATCGCCTCCAAGAGAGCGGAGCTCGTCGACTAGAGCATCGGCGATCCGCTGCGAACCGCCCTTCACGAGCGGCCAACCGACGTGATGCGCCAGGATCATCAGCAAGAGCCCCACCCCCGCCGTCGGTGAAGCGCCGAGCGGGAGCATCGAGTGCGCGGCCACCCCGCCGAAGAGTCCGCGTGCCTCAGGAGTTTCGAAACGAGAACGGGCGAACCCTGTCGCCGATCTAAGGGCAGGGAGGCCGAACCTCGCCAGTACGAACGGATGACGCGGTGGTCGGAGCGGACCCAAGAGCTCGGGTACAAGTTCGGCAGCGCGCTCAACCAAGGGCCCGAAGGTGCGGAGATAAGCCTTCTCGTCCCGTCCTAGGGCGGCGGCCGTTGCCTCAACCGATCTTTCCACCACCACGGCGCGCCCGCCGTCCACCGGGTGAGCCAGGGGAGCATCCGGCTGGACGACTTCCAGCCCGAGACGCTCCAGAGATAGACCGGAGAAGAACGGGGACGCCAATAGCAAAGGGTGGATCGCGGAGCACACGTCATGAAGGAAGCCCGGCTCGGTCAACTCGCCGCTGCGCGTGCCACCACCGGCGGTGGCAGCCGCCTCGTAAACGACCACGGACCGTCCGGCGCGCGCCAGCTCGATCGCCGCGGCGAGGCCATTCGGACCGGCCCCGACCACAACCGCATCGGGGCCGGAACCAGCTGAAGAAGTTATCTAGGATCCTCCGTCGTCGACTGTGGAGCGATCACAGTGTGCTCCACGTCAGCGTCCGTCGAGACCACCTGCTGGGTGCCGACAAGGGGGGGCGGGGTCTCCACCACGGTGACGCCATTCTTTACGAACGGCTTGCGCATCGCCCGGAACGGAGTACCGAAGGCATAGATCCCCGAACGGATCGCCGCGTTCTGCCGGATGTTGCGGGCCCGTCTCCACTGACGCTTCTTGTCGACGCATACGTGCTTCATCTCGAATCGACCCTCGATATCCAAGAAGGCGGCGAGCGACTTCAGCGTTTGCTCCCAGAACTTGTCCTCTTTGCGGTGGCCACCGAGGCTGAGTCCAAGCTCATACAAGGGGTCGCTCGCCCGCATGAGCACCTGGGCCTGTGCGGTGGTCCCGTCGTTCTTCTCATATGCACTGAAAGTGATCCAGCCGGCGAACATGTGGCCTTCCGGAGTCATCAGCGTGAACGACTCGTCATCTGCGTACAGCACCAGGACTCCGGTCGAAAGCTTGACGCGGCCGGGCATCGTGAGGTTCAGAAGCGCGACATCACCCGGGGCGATGCCGGTGAGAGGACCGTAGAAAGCATTTCCCTTAGGCCAGAAGCTCGGGAACTCCGCTTTCCAGACCTTGATGACTTCCTCGGGAGTGATCCCGTTGCCGAGATCGATCCGATAGGTCTTCTGCCACATGCGGCCGAACCCCTGGATCGGACTGTGTACCGAACGACCCTCGAGATTCAGATTGATCGCTTCGCTGGGCACTTCACCAACGTGCAGCTGTTTGCCCTGCTTGGCCCAGTTCCCCTCGTCGCGCGCCATAGTGCTACCTCCTTACCTTCCTGCTATGCGAGAGCTTCGCTCTCGGTGCTGTGGATAGAGATGGCGTCGTCGAGACGGGTGAGTTCGAAGATCTGCCGGTAGTGCTCCGTGAGACCGTAGGCAGCGATCTTCTGTCCCGCCCGGTTCGCCCTGACGAGCAAGGTGACGATCAAGCCGATGCCACTACTGTTCATGTACTCGAGGCCTTCGAAGTTGAAGACGATCCGCTTGATGCCTTTGGGCGAAGCTTCCTCGAACGCCTCCGTTAAAGCGTCCTCTGAAGCGGCCGTGACGTCGCCCTTTACGTCGATGACGCTGACGTCGTCACGAACCTTCCTTACATCCATCACAAGAGTTGGACTGTTCATGCCCCGGTTCCCCCTTCTCCGTTGTCGTCCTCGATGCTCATGAAGTCAGACAGGCGGGTGATCTGAAAGACGTGCTTGTAGTGATCAGTCAGACCATGTGCCGCGACGGTGATGCCGTCCTTGCGAGCTCGGGCCAGGACTCCAACGATCACCGCGATGCCGGTGCTGTTGATGTAGTCCACGTCTGCGAAAAGCAGGTCGAGTGACTTGACGCCATCGCCTGTTGCATCTTCATAGGCCTGGTTCACCACCTCTTCAGCTTGGCGGTTCACCTGACCTGTCATCTCGATGACACCAACAGAGCCATCAACCCTGCCGGAGGCACCTGCTATCGCCGTTGTCATGAATGAGCTCCTCTCAGGTGCATGACTAGTTCGACCGTGTGGTGTTTTTCGTCAGAAGTGACGTTCATCTCGTCGACCATGTTCTTGATCAAGAACAGGCCCCATCCCCTCGGCGCCTGCTCGCCGGCGAGCTTGGCCGCCAGATCCGGTTCCACCGGCTCCGGCATCTCGCCTCCCCCGCCCTGATCGGTGATGCGCACGCGCAGCGCGGCATCATCCGCGGCGATCTCTACGACGACAGGGACATCCGGATTCTCTTTGTTGCCGTGCTCAATCGCGTTCATCGTCGCTTCGGAAACCGCAGTCTTCAACTTGTCGAGGCGCGCTTGCTCAAGGTCCAGGGACGCCACGGCCTCCATCACCTTGTCCATCGCCAGACGTTCATTTCCCTCGACACTCGGGATGTCAAAGGACAAAAGTGTGTGATGACCGTTAGCTCGGGCGCTGTCAGGGGACTCGGCGCGGAGGTACCTTTCACCGGCGACTCCACTCCGGGTGAGCGCGACCAACGTGATGTCGTCCTCCTGCTCGCCGCCGCCGGTGAACCGATCGAGCTCCTCCATGGTGCGGTCGATCAACTCGCTGCCGTCTGGAGCGGTACGGGAAAGCTCCATCATGCGAGGGAAGCCAAACATCTCCCTCTCTGAGTTGTGGGCTTCGGCGATGCCGTCGGAGTGCAACAGGATCGTCTCGCCCGGACTCAGCACTGCTTCCTGTTCGTCGTAAGGCATCCCGGGGAGGAGGCCCAGAGGCATGCCCGTGGCGCGCAGCTCCCTTACTTCCTCTCCGTTCGACGCGAACGGGAGGTTGTGCCCCGCGTTCGCATACACGAAGCGACCTGTACTCGGATCGAGGACACCGTAGAGACATGTGATGAACATCTGAGCGGGGATGTCGGGGACCAGCAACTCGTTCGCGGTCTTAAGCACCTCTCCCGGAGACATAAGCCTCGGCGCCACCGTCCGAATGATGCTGCGGGTGCTGGCCATAACGAGTGCCGCCGGTACTCCCTTGTCGGTCACGTCGCCGACGAGGATGCCTACGCGGCCGTCTGGAAGCTCGATGAAGTCGTAGAAGTCGCCACCCACTTCACGAGCGGGACGGTAGAAGGCCGCAACCTGCCACCCCGAAAGCTCGGGGAGCACTTTCGGCAGGAACTGCTGCTGGATCAGCTGTGCGACCTTCAGTTCCTGTTCGATCCGCTCCCGCGATCGAGCTTCGACCTGCTGCTCCCTAACCAGCTGCCCCATTCGAAGAGCCGGAGCTGCTTGCGCGGCGAGATCTCCGAGGAGCTTGCGGTCGTCGCCGGAATACTCCTGCTCGGAGAGGCGCGGTCCGAGGTTCAATAATCCGATCAGCTCGCCCTGGGTAACGAGCGGGACCACGAGCTTGACGCCGGCCTCCCGCAATGCGGTGAGGCCCGGCGAGTCCATCTCGAGACCGTCCAGATCCACAACCCCACTCGCAGACTGGAAGTAACCCAAGACCGGATCGGTGGGAGCGATGTCTACCGGTGCCGTCTCGACGACCGGAGATACTTCCACGCGGCCCTTCTGGCGGGACCGCCGCCGGCCGATGAACCTCCGCCGCTTCTTCTCTTCAGGGTCTGCCGTGCGGGCGCTCGCCTCGACCGCTTCTTCCTCTATCTCTGTCTTCACCATGCGTCCTTTCTAGTCCGCCAACGTCCGGGAATCGTTACGAAGAGATGTCCACGCCTGATGGGTCCGGTAGCCACAGTCCTAGATGGGAGGGTTGCACCGTTTCACGCACGACCGAAGCAAGACCGTCCGCTACAGCCTCGAGCTCGATCTCGTCCCTCAGCCGCCTGGAAAAGCCCTCGACGGCCAGGGCAGCGTCGTAGCGCCGCCGGTAGAAACGGCGGTCGATGAACGCTTGGACCCGGGACCGCAGCGGGCTGAACAGCGCTGCCACCGCGAGGGTGGATGCCGCTATGGCGAGATCCGACTCTGCCGTCAGAGGTTCCAGGAGTCGCTGCAGGAACACGACGATCGTCAGATAGCCACCTGCCAAGAGGGCCGTGAGAGAACCGTAGACGAGGGCTCGGTTGACGATCACGTCGATGTCATAGAGCCGGTAGCGGAGCAACGCTATGGTCACCGCGACCGGCAGCAACAGTAGGCCCCCCGCCATCAATGCGGAGGCGACAAACCCCGCTGCAGACTCCGCCGGCGTTGCCTCGAACATCCCGGACATGAGCGCGACAGCGGCACCCCCGACGACCATGGCGGCGGTGATACCCACGACCTTCAGCTGTTGTCGCTCGATCCCACGAGAACGAACGGTGCGTGCCACCAGCGAAGCGGCCGCCAGCAACAGGGCCACGGTCATGAACAACCAGGCGAAGTCCCCCGCCGTAAGTAAGAGGTCCTCCCTGTCTTTCAAGACCAATGGTTTCTCGCTCCCAGGGATGTTCAAGATCCTTCCCGGCGTCAACGAGGCTACGAGCATCAGGGTCACTGCCACCGTCAGCAGGATCGGGATGATCCTCCAGCGGGGCGATGGAACCCTGCCGGTTGGGAACCACGTGAGCAGCAAGATGATCGGGATCCACGACACGACGGGGCCGAGCATCTCTGCAACCCCGCCGATCAATTCGGCCCCCGGCAAGGACCCCGGACGCACCACCATGCCCTGGAGCGCGTAATGCTCGGAAAACGTGACATAGCCGACCCCCGCACCCGACCCCATGAGGACCCAACCGATAACGTGGCCGCCACGCCGCGAGACGATGATCAACCCGAGACTGCTGACCAGAAGCGTCACGAGGGAGAGCCCGAAGTAGGCCGCAACCGGGAGAGATGCTGCGGTGGCGCGCAGCGGGTAGTGGGCCAAGAACAGAGCGGTGGCGGCCACCTCGAGTGCGACGATGGTCCACCACACGAGCCAGCCGAGCCTGGCCGAGCCGGCCTCTCTCCCAGCCGAACGCGCTCCCTCGGTGGGCACCGATCTAGACATCGGCGCTACCTTCAGCCGGTTTCCGCTCTGGCAACCACACGGAAACGCGCGATGGCTGCACCGTCGCTTCCAACACCCCAACCAGATCCTCCATCACATGGCCGAGGTCGATCTCGTCACGCAACCGTGCGGAGAACCCCGATACGGCACGAGCGGCGTCGTAACGACGCCGGTAGAAACGACGGTCGATGAACGCTTGCACACGGGACCGCATCGGGCGGAAGAGTGCCGCAACCGCGAGTGTCGAGGCGGCGATCGCGATGTCGGAACCTTCGATGAATGATCCGAACAAACGCTGCAGGAGCACCACGATCGTCAGATAGGAGATAGCAAGGATCGCGGAGAGCGCGCCGTAGACGAGGGTCTTGTTGATAACCAGGTCGACGTCGTACAGCCGATCCCGCCGGATCGCTAAACCGATAGATACGGGCAGGGCGAGGATCATCACGATCGATAATCCCGTTTCCACATAGTCGTTGGAGAAGCTAATCGCTCCAAGTGCCAACACTCCGATAGATATCAGGATCGTGAGGCCGCCCAGCGCTAGCCACTTCAATCGCTGCCTCTCGGCACCGCTTGCCCCTCGGAAACGGATCGGTAGCGACAGCGTTGCAAGGACCAAGGTGAGCGCCTGTGCGAATCCTCCGATCATTTGCACCGCGTTGACCAGCCCGCCCAATGCCTCGACCCCGATCGGATTCCTCAGCGGCGCGTGATTCTCGAAGTAACCCGGCCGCAACGCCGAGCTCACCACCATGCTCGACCCCATCACCCCGATCGCCCAAACCACCGGGCGCCAGCGACGCGATGGAAGGCGACCGTCGGGGAGGAGCAAAGGGACCATGACCATCAATGACCAACTGATGGGAAACACGAGCTCGGACCACCAGGCCACCCACGCCCAGCCGCGAGAGGGCTCCGCGATCCCATGACCAGCAAGCTCGCTTAGCAACACGCCCACCATCAGCGCGAGGGGAGCGATGCAGAGGATCCAGCCCAAGGGACGGCGAGGGAACCGAGACACGACGAGAACGCCCACGGTGGGAAAGCCGATGAGCGAAACCGCCCACACTGCATCGAACACGCCGATGGACGGACCTTCCGGACGGTGGAGCCCGACATAGATGGCGCCCACGAGCGCGATAAGGAAGATCGCCCACAGCGCCCACGCCAGGCGGAGGGGCCACCTCATAACGTCTCTCCCGAGCGGAGCCACAAGGACACAGACGACGGTTGCACCGTGCGTGTGACTACGCCTATCAATTCACGATTGAGGGACTCGAGCTCGACCTGATCTCGTAAACCGCCGGAGAATTGCTCCAGCGTCGCTGCCGCGTCGTACTTGCGACGGTAGAAGCGCCGGTCGATGAATCCCTGGACGCGGGAGCGCATCGGTCGGAACAATGCCGCAACCGCGAGGGTGGATCCGGCGATCGCCAGATCCGAATCGGCAGTGACAGGCTCCAGGATCCGCTGGAGCAGAACAACGATGCCTAGATAGGCACCTGCAAGCATCGCCGTCAGAGCCCCATAGACGAGCGTGCGGTTGATGATGACGTCGATGTCGTAGAGGCGATGTCGCAAGATCGCAGCGCCGGCGCCTATGGAAGGCAAGGTGATGATCAGCCCCTCGGTCCAAGGCGGCAGGCTCAGACCCGTAAATCCATCCGTCAAACCCATGCCGACGAACAAAACGATGAAGAGACCGCATGCATAAGTGAAAAGCTTCAGCTGACGGCGCTCCGTCCCTCTAGAACGAACGAACCGGACCACGAGACTGGCCCCACTTCCAAGCACGCAAACAAGGGCGGACAAGAAGAAGAATGCAGAGGAAGACCCCTCCTCCAGGTCGCCAAATGGCGAGATCCCGATGGGGTTGTCGACGCTTCGTGTTGCTCCGCCGTATTCAAGACCCGGATCGAACACCGACACCAAGACGCCCCACGTCATGGTGAACACAGCGAAGCGCAGGAGCCATCTCCATCGGCCCGGCAAGTTCTGACCCTCCGGGAACAGCATCGGTATGAAGCACAGCGTGAGGAAAAGGAACGGGATCCACCACCACTCGCTGTACCAAGCGGCCCAGTTCCCGGCGGGCAGTTCGCTGTCGGTCCCGAACACGTAACGGGCGTAGTGGTCCGTAAAGGTGCCCGTGGCTAGTAGCAACCCGTCGAGAGCGAACAGGCGCCCCACAAGGTTCTCCGGCCTCCGCCAGAGAAGCAATGCGCCGATCAGCCCGAATCCGAACGCAGGCCAGACGAAGGCGCCCGCGATCCCTTCTGTCTGTACGCCCGACTCTTTCTGATAGATGACGACGGTGGCTCCAAGAGCGACGACCAGGACGATGACGACCAGAGCGGCGGCTACCGAACCTTTGCGCTGCGTCACGAAGGGCCACCGATAGATCGGATCCACAGCGAAGCATGAGCGGGCTGCACCGTTGAGCGAGTCGTCTGCACCAAGTATCGGGACAACTCATCGAGATCCACCTCATCGCGAACCCGGTTCGAGAAACTCGCTACCGTCGTAGCCGCGTCGTACTTGTGGCGATAGAAACGCCGGTCGATGAATGCCTGGACTCTGGACCTGACCGGCCTGAACAACGCTGCCACCACAAGAGTCGAACCGGCAACCGCTAGGTCAGATTCCTCTATAAAGCCGCCGATCGCCCGCTGTAAGAGAACGACGCCGCCAAGGTACGTCAGGCCAAGGACGGCAGTGAGTGCAAGGTAGACAAGCGTGCGATTGATTACGACGTCGATGTCGTATAGGTGGTATCTGGTAATGGCTATTCCCACTCCCACCGGTATCGCGCCGAGGGTGAACAGCGCCACGTAAGACAGCAGCGGGATCGATCGTTCCAAGTCCCAAGGCGCGGCCGGAGACGCAGTGAACATCACGATGATCGTTAAAGCGCCGGCGAGCAATAACCACTTGATCTCCTGCCGCTCGACAGCGCGCGCGCGGCGGAAACGGAACCCCAGGGAGATCGCGGACAGCAGGAACGAGACTCCGAGCAGCGGAAGTCCGACATCCTCGAAGGTGCCCCAGATCCCATCGCCCGTCCGGTCGAAGACCTGTTCTCCCGACAGGGGCAGCTGTGCGAGCGGCCATGACTGAATCGCGTCCGAAATCGCAACCAGTAGGGCGCTGCCGACAGTCAGCGACGCGAGCGGAACCAACC
>JBPCNH010000027.1:0-56231 GCA_051001455.1 Actinomycetota bacterium | reverse complement strand
CCGGTGTCACCTGATCGTTTACGCGGTTCAGCCTGATGGTTTACAGGTGTACCGCCTGATTGTTGACAGTGGCTCCGGCTGATCCGTTACCAAGTCCTTGGCCCGGCGCAGGGGACGGCTTCGCAAGAGAGCCTGAAGTCCAATATGCTTGCTTGCCGACACAAACGATTATTTGAGTGGGGGGATTGTCACGGAGGACTCGGCAGCTCAAGAGGCGTACACGGCGATCCTCTCCCATTTCGTTGAGCACGGGCGGGCCCCTCATTACGTAGAGCTCGCTGAGAAGCTCGGTATCGGGATAGAAGAGGCACGCGTTTTGCAACGCGACGCGGCTGCATCTGCGCCTGCATCGACTTGCTGGCTCAGTCACGACACCGATTATGTGGAGGCCTGGGGCCCGTTTTCGAATGTCCCGACGCACGTGCGAATAGCGGTTGAGGGACGAGAGAAGTGGTTCGGCTTGTGAGGGATGGAGGCGCTGGCCGTGCGCTGGCTTTTTCCAGGACGAGAAGTCACGGTCACCACTCCCTGTCTCGATTGTGGCGAGCTGGTGACGGTGAAGATGCGCGACGAAGACGTAGTCTCGATCGATCCGGACACCGCGGTGGGTTACCAACTATCACCGTTCGTTCAGTGGCGCGAGGGGTCCGGAGCGTTTAACTGAAGCCGAATGAATCTCTTCCGGTCGGAAGAGCACGTAAGGAGATGGCCTCTCTACTCGAGCGCAGCCGAGGACTATGTCCTGCCCGTCTCTAGGTGGCTGGAGATCTTTTCGGGGCGACTTTTTCGGGAGCGTCTCGCGCCCGACTATCTCGAAAAGGGAAGGGAGTACGTAGCCGAGTACCACGCAGCTCTGAAAGAAGCAGGCAAGGCCAGCCCATATTGGAATTACCCGCTTATCGCTGAGCTCGACACTGTCCGCCTGTCGCGCTATCGCGTCGTCGGTAGATACACGCGCTTCGAGCCAGGCGTCTTGAACGAGCTCAAGGATGCCCGTAATCGCATCGTGAATGGGCTAGAGCATCATTCACGACACCGCGAGAACCATCTGATGTGGGCCGCACCCGGCAGCGGTAAGACGTACTTCGTGGAACAGATCGCAGGTTCGCTAGCTGCAGAGATCGAGTATCACGAGATCAACCTTGCGAAGCTCGACGACCACGGATTTGAGGACGCGATGAAAGCGGCGACCCAGGGCTCGAAGCCGTCACTGTGTTTGGTGGACGAGGTGGACGCGCATTCTTCCGAAGCCTGGCCATATGAGGTACTCATGCCGTATCTCGATGCGAACCTTGCCGGCACGGCACACGTGGTCTTCGTACTTGCGGGAAGCTCCGGATTCAGCCTCGAAGGTATGAAGCAGCGCATCAACGCCCGACCAAAGGGGGCAGACGTCTTGAGTCGGGTACCGAGTCTCAATCAATTCACTATCGCGCCCCTCGGCTTCGGGGATCGAGTCCTGGTTGCGCTAAGCCAGCTACATGCGGCTGGGGCTGAGCTCGGTCACGACATCCAGGCGGTCGAGAAGCTCGGTCTTTACTACATAGCCGTTTCGGACCGGTTGGCAAGCGCACGGCAGCTGCAAGAGTTCGCGGCGGCGGCAGTCGAACGCATCCCCCGCGGTGACGACCGCGTCAAATACGACCATCTGTTCGTACCGGGCGACCCTGAGAACAAGCGATTTTGGATGGATGTGTCGAACGTGGCCCGTGAGTTGGTCAGTTCCTACGTGAGCTTGGAGGTCGGTACCTAAGGTGGGGCGAGGCTCGAATAAGTACGAACGTGAGAAGAGAGCTGAGTTCGGTGAGCGCTACTCGCTCGATAAGTCGGGAGTGCTCGACCGCATAGAGAGAGCTGTTATCGGCGCCGGCTGGGGTGCGAATGGATACACCACCGTCGCCCAGGCGGACGAGCTAGCCGACCGGCTAGTGCTCGATGCTTCCAAGCGATTGCTTGACATAGGGACTGGCCAAGGTTGGCCCGGCTTGTATCTCGCGAAGAAGAGCGGGTGCGAAGTGGTCGCGACCGACCTTCCGATCGAAGGCCTGCGACGGGCGGTGATGCGGATCGAGCAAGAGCAGGTCCGAGCGCTCGGAGGTGTCGTCTGTTCGGCCCGCTGGCTTCCGTTCGGCGCTCGGTCGTTTGACGCTATCTGCCATACCGACGTCCTGTGTTGACTGCACCCGAAGCTCTCCGTGTTGAGGGCCTGTAGACGCCTCCTTCGGCAGAGGGGAACCATCGCCTATGGAACGATCGTCACGAGCCCTATCGGGACCCTCGATCAGCTCGCGCTCTTGCTTATCAGTCGCGCCACCAGTAGAAGAGGTCCGATATGGACAGTAAGTACGATCGCTCGAGGTAGTCCAGTGGCGCTAGCTGGGCCTAGAGAGTTTGGTTCATCATTCGTCGAACTTATAGAGCAGGTGGGCGGTCACGATCCCGAACGCGATGTGATCGGCCAGCTGCGGGACTGGCTCCAGTGCTTCGATCAAACGGTAGCGGCGCCCGATTACACCAAGATCTATGGCTGCGATGACGACGCCGGCCGCGATGCCTTCTGCAATCGGCTTCCTCCGAGGCAGGAGTGCAGCAAGAGTTAAGGACCAGAAGAGCGACAGGCCCAGGTGGACAGGTGCGGCCGCCGCCAGCAAGCGACCACGACGGCTTTCGTTGGGAAGAAGGATCGAGCTTGCCGCGATGGAAGCTTCAAGAGGATCGCGCCTGGTCAGCAGCGCATGAAGCGTCGAGGGCAATCCACTCAGGATCGCGGCGGGGACCGCTGCTCGCAAACCATCGCGAACGACCGACGGGCTCATTCGTCGAGGTCCACGCGCACGGTGAGGAGGTCGGTTCCCATCAGCCGTACGAACGCAGCGTTTACCTGCCGGAGTGACCGTTGACGCGCTCTGACATCGTCGTCTTCAAGGATGTGTGCGGTTCCTCTCCGCCACCGACCGCCGACCCGCAGCCGAACGCGCGGGTTCGCCTTGATGTTCTTGACGTATCCCGCCTGGTGGCCGTGCTCGGCGACGATCCAGAACGTGTTGCCGTCGAGGCCGTTGCCGACGGGATTACGCCACGGCTTTCCGCTCTTTCTGCCCGTCGTCTCCAGTAGCGCCCACCAGGGAACGAAGCCGGCGACCAGCTTTACGACCGGGTTCACGACGAATTTTCCTAGCAACCTAGAGGCCCTGCGCTTGTCCACGGAGCACACTCTCCAATCCGGTTCTTCGCTGCTGGCTCGTTCGCCCTGAAGACTGTCGCTTGACCAGGGAAAACGCCAGTACTGATAAGAATCGGTCTTCAACATTTGTTCCACGTTTACATGTTTTTTCAGGTCCATTTGAGAGAACTCGGGTCCACCTGAAAAGGGCCTCTGACCTGCGAAAACAGCACATAAGCCCAGGTTGATGCAGCGGTTGGAAAAGGACTCACACACCTGGTCATTCTTAGCGAAATCGACAATGTGTCCTTCTGCCAGAAAGCTCGATCAAGGTCTCCGAAGGATCAAGAACGGCGTCGAGACGGTCGAACGTAGGGCGCGTCACAGGTTCTAAGCAGGCCGCCCTGGAAGGGCCGATGAGTGTTGCCGTCGGCGGGCGTCTCTTAGTTATAGCTACCTGACCCTCGTTGTCGGTGAGGCTCGAAACGAAGGCGCCGCCTGGTACTACCCGAAGCCGTCGCCACTCGCTCGCAAGATCAAGGATCGCGTTGCTTTCTGGAAAGGTGTTGAGGTAGACGACGCAGTGCCTGCGTGATGGGTATGGTCAGATCACTGATTGGAGGTGGCCCATGCCCGTAAAAGTCTGTGGTCTCAACTGTTCGTTGAAGTCATCCGAGAAGCCCTCGAACACCTCGGTGATGATGCAGGACGTCGTGGAGTGGATGCGGGAGCACGACGAGATCGATTACGAGGAGATTCGTGTCGCCGACTACAACGTCAAGCCCGGCGTTGAGTGGGACGAGGGAGACGGAGACGAGTGGCCGAAGATCGGCAAGCAGGTCCTCGCTGCCGAGGTGCTTCTGTTCGGAACACCGATCTGGATCGGGCATCCATCGAGCATCGCCCAGCGCGTCATCGAGCGGATGGATGCGTGGCTGTTCTCATATGACGATCTCGGCCGTAAGAAGGTCTACGGCCGCGTAGCCGGTGTCGCGATCACAGGCAATGAAGATGGTGGCCACCATGTGTACGCGGAATGTGCTCAAGCTCTCAACGACATCGGTTTTGTCCTTCCCCCAGAGTCTCGTGTCTATTGGACGGGGTGGACGGACGAGTCACCTGGGCCCAACTACGCAACAGCGGGAAGAGACCACAAGTCTGTGCAATACATGGGCCAGCACATGGCACGGAATCTCGTTGTCTTCGCCCAGGCAATGCGCGAGATCACACCCAAGATAGTGCCGCTTCCTTCTGACGTAGAGGTTGTTGAGCATCCGGATGAAGCGCTCGCGAGGGCGAAGAAACTCCATGAGAGCTGACCTGGTGTTTGCTGATGCCGGTTGATCGAGGAGAGCAAATGACCCTCAGGTGACGTTGTTGTACTTCTAACGCTGCCCAAACTGGGAAGTCGCCCGCGGTCGGATGGAAGAGGCGTTGGATCGACTTGGTCTAGGCCGTGAGATCGGCCTTCAGCCGGTACAAACTACTGAGGAGGCGGACGAACTCGATTTCCGCGGCTCGCCGACCGTTCTCATCGAAGGCGTGGACCCGTTCGGAGATCCTGAGACTCCTACCGGTCTGTCGTGCCGGGTGTACAAGACGGGAAAGGGCGTAGAAGGTGCACCCTCGGTTGGCCAACTGGTCGCCGCTCTGAAGCTGCGACTCGGGCACTGATTTTTTTGCGGTGAGGAGCCGAGGAGCCGAGTTATCAGGGACAACGGCCCCTTAGGGTGCGTAGCTCAGTTGGTTAGAGCAATCGACTCATAATCGATCGGTCGCTGGTTCGAGCCCAGCCGCCCCCACGACAGCCCCCACTGCGCTGAGCCTCGCCTTGTCCCTTTTGTTCGCTATGCTTACCTTCGGAGCAACGCAAGCATCGAGTGGGAGAGGGAATGAAGAAACTACGAGGCTTCGTCGTCGCGGCTTTATTGGGCTCATCGTTCCTGGTCCTGGCAGCGGGTCCCGCCACCGCGAAATGCGTCGGGGAGCCTGTGAATCCTTGCGTGATCGTCTGCGAAGCCGGTCAGAGCAACAAGTACACCGCAGACCTGTTCGCGTTCTGCCAGGTTTGGTAGTCGCGAGCCGAGCGTTGGATGAAGGATCGAAGAAAAGGAGGGAGTCTTTTGCGGAAGCGCCTCGCCCTAGTGGTGATGTCTCTCACGGCAGTGGCTGTTCTGGTACCTGCTGCACCTGCGGCGGCAACCACTTGTTACATCGAGGATCCTCCGGGGGTGGAGGACGTGAAGTGCTTGGTTTATAGCGAGATGCTGGTGCGCTCGTTGTGCCTCAAATTGCCGGTCTGCTGATCGAGATAAGGGGTCGAAGGAGGCCGTCCGGAAAGCCGGGCGGCCTTTCCGCGTGGCGTCCGTCGCAGGGAGGACTGGGCTTGTTTCCGGCGAACCTGTGGGTTATGCGCCGGTCTGTAGTTGCGTTTTCCTTCCTTGCGATTCTGCTCCTTCCGGACTCCGCTGGGGCAGCGGTGGTGGCCACTGCTCCGGGAGGGTTCCTGGCCGGATACGCTCCGCCGGTGGTGATCGTCGAACAGGGCGAGGACATCACCTACGCAAACGGTGACGTTGCCCCCCACAACTTCATGGCGCCGGACGACTTCCTCCGTAAGAAGAAGGCCAAGAAGGTGAAGTGGTGCTCTGCTTATGACAAAGGTAAGTGTCCTTTATTCTGGTCCGAGACCATCGGAGCAGGGGAAACCACCGAGGTGCTCGGATTGGAAGGTCTTGAACCTGGCAACGAGTACGCATTCTTCTGCAGCGTCCATCCCAATATGCGGGGCACGCTGATCGTCCGGTGAACCCGCGGCGAGCCATCGGCCCGGTAGTCGCCCTTCTCCTGGCCGTGCCTTTGAATGCATCGGTCGCCGGACCACTGATCGCTCAACCTCCGGTCGTCGAACCCGGTTTCTATGTACATCCCTACGCCGTGACCGGCGGGACGCCCACGAGTCTCGCGTTTGGTCCCGACACGCGCGCTGAGGGCGAGGGCCAGCGCCTTTACGTGACCGACCATGCGAACGGCGCGGTTCTGGCTTTCGATGCCGGGGCCGCTATCGCTGGGCCTGCCGTCGTCTTCGCTGAGGGTTTCGACGGCCCACTCGGGGTCGTGGCGAGTGAGGGTGGTGATGTCTACGTCTCGGATTCCACGAACTCTGTCGAGGGGCCCTTCGGTTTCCGAACCTACGGACGCGTGTGGAGATTGCGAGATACCGATGGCGATGGAGTCTCGGACAAGCGACACATAGTGCTCAAGGATCTTCCGAACGGGCGACACAACACGAATGGTCTGGCATTCGGTCCCGACGGGATGCTTTACATCGCCAACGGAAACTCCACCGACGACGGCGTCGACGGAGGACCCAGCGAAGTTCTGCCGTGGTCGGGTTCTGTCGTGAAGGTGAATCCCGGGGCCCGGAAACTGTCTCTGGCCCGTCTGGGGAAGAAGGGAGAACTGGTTGCTACCGGATGGCGAAACGTATACGACCTCGCTTTCTCGCCGGTCCGGAAGAGCCTCTTGTTCGTGCCGATGAACGGCATCGATGATGCTCGACAGGGTTCGACCGGTGAGAATCCGCTCGATCCTGATCTGGAGGACTCCGACGACCTCCTGTTCGCTACCGACGTCGAAGACAGGAACGTCGATCACTTCGGCTTCCCTTCGTGCATGTACAACGTCGCCCGGCAAGGGGGTCTCAAGCCGTTTCAGAACCCGAACGGGGAAGTGATAGAGAGATTCGGTCCCTGCCGATCCTCGGTCCCACGTCCGGTGTCCTCCTTTGGCCTGCACACCTCGTCCAATGGACTCGCTTTCCAGACGACCGAGAATTGGGGAGAGGAGTTCGAGAACGATCTATTCGTTGCCGAGTGGGGGAATCTGTTTGGCCCGCCAGCCGGACACGACATCATTCGGGTGCAGCTCGACGACAGTGGTCGGAAGGTGAAGTCCCAGAGTGCTTTCCTCGTTATGGACGTCCCTATCGATATCGCTTTCGATGCGGATGGTGCGATGTATATCG
Source organism: Actinomycetota bacterium (assembly GCA_051001455.1). Lineage (GTDB taxonomy): Bacteria > Actinomycetota > CADDZG01 > CADDZG01 > WHSQ01 > JBPCNH01. The sequence goes on along the minus strand of JBPCNH010000027.1, from coordinate 49,041 downwards.
CGGACTTTTCGGGCACGATCTTCAAGATCGACCGAGCTCTCTGATCCTCCCCGCCGAAGGTGTCCGGTCGCGGGTCCGGCGTTCCTCCGGACGATGACGTAGAGGTCTCCGCCTGACGACCCGGCTCATGGTCGATATCTGATGCCCGGTCCATCTATCCTTCCTGCATCGCAAAGGGGATGTCAGGTGTTCGATCTTTCTAGTTTCACGTTGAGTGACATGCTGGCCGTATCCGACGGCCTGCGTGATGCCGCGCGAGGTGCCGGGAGCATGGAGCAGGCCGCCGGGGCGGTCGTCGACTACTTCCGGACCAGCTTGATCGATAAGAACACCGGTGAGCCCTCCTGCGCGCTCGTACGGATCTATAAGACCCATCCCTTCGGCCGTCTCGAAGAGGGCCTGCGGGAATACGTACGGCAAGGAACAGACGCCGAAGCTCTGGATCCAGATAGCTCCTGCCTCACACTGTTGGCAACGTCGGGGCTGGAACCAGATTGGAACGATCGACGCGCGTCTGAGGAGCACCGAGCGATCTGGTTGGGCGACGCAGTCGCCATCCAGCGTCTGCCCATGGTTGCGCGCCTGGTAGAGGATCTCGGTTTCTCGAGTGAGGAAGTCGTGCGCGTGGACCCCCAACTCTTCATCCTTAACCACAGGAGGGACTTCGGCGTCTTCTACGTGCCGGAAGCTAGAGGCAGCAACGTGATCCCGGCCCAAGAAGATTTCGTGCTGAAGTACGGGATCAGATCGGTACTTGGGTTCGGAGGTTTGCTCCCTGATGGATCGATCTTCGCCGCCGTCCTCTTCTCTTCGCAGGCCATCCCCAAGGAGACCGCAGATCTGATCGCTTCGGTAGCCTTGGGTATCAAGCTCGTGCTCCTACCTTTTGTTTTCACCACGGTCTTCGACGGTGAACCGGCTCTCTCAAGAGCTCCCGGTCCAGAGGAGATGACACTTCAGCTGCAGGCGCAGGTGTCCTCATTGAACGAGCTACTCGAGGTGCGAGGAGGGGTCGTCTCACAACAGGCCTTGCGCCTCGAGCAGGCGTGGCAAGCAGCCGAAGCTCGGGCGACGGAATTGACGAAGTCTCAGGAGGCGCTAAAGGCCTCCGAGCAGCGTACTGCAGCGATAGTCGAAGCTGCCCTCGATTGCATCATCTCGATGGATGCGGCTGGGCGCATCGTCGAGTTCAATCACGCAGCGGAAACTACCTTCGGCTATTCGCGCGAGGAAGCAGTCGGGACCGAGCTTGCCGATCTCATCATCCCTCCGCGACTGCGCGACGCTCACCGGAGGGGGTTGGAGAGTTATCTCGTCAGCGGACAAGGTCCCGTTATAGGCGCTCGGGTAGAGGTCGACGCCCTTCGACGGGACGGCAGCGAGTTTCCCGTCGAACTTACCGTTACCCGCGTTGAAGTGCCCGGCCCGGCTCTGTTCACTGGATTCGTGAGGGACATCACCGCTCGCCGCGAGGCGGAGGTTCAGCTCAACCTCAGTCGCGATCGCCTCGCACGGATCGCCAGCACTCTGCAACGGAGTCTCTTGCCGCCTGAACTGCCCGATATCTCGTGGCTCGAGGTGGCTGCGGCATACAAGCCGGCCGGGGAGGGGATCGAGGTGGGAGGAGACTTCTACGACCTCTTCGAGACGGGGCGAGACGACTGGGGGATGGTCCTCGGGGACGTGGTCGGCAAAGGCCCGAAGGCCGCGGCTCTGACCGGTTTGGCGAGATACACGTTGAGGGCAGCAGCGATGCGATCGAGACGCCCCTCCTCGATCCTCTCGGTGCTGAACGAGGCGATCGTTCGTCAGTTTCCCGACGAGTTCTGCACCGTCGCCTACTGCCGGCTGCGGAAACGAGACGGCGTTGTGACGCTTACCGCCTCGGTCGGTGGTCACCCGCCCCCCCTCGTCGTTTCCTCCACGGGCGACGTCCGGGCGATGGCCGACCCTGGTCTCATCGTCGGCGCATTCGAGGGATGGCACGGGAAGGACAGGCGTACCCGGCTGTCACCCGGCGACACGCTGATCATCTACAGCGACGGTGTGACGGAGGCGCGTCGTGAGGATGACCTATTCGGGGAAGAGCGGCTCCTCACGTGGCTCAAGCAGACCGCGCGGGCCAGTGTCGAGGAGGTGGCGCAGGGTCTTGCTGCCGCGGCCGAAGAGCATCACCTAGGGAGCGCCAGCGACGACATCGCGATATTGGTCGCCCGGGTGCGCTGACAGCGCGCCAGAGCACGCATCACGACTCGACCAGGGGCTCCTCGCGGATCCCATGTTCCGAGCTTTAACTGCGGTGCGTGGCGTTGAGAGGCGGGAGCCATCGAGGGCTGCAGTCTTTCTTAAGCTTGGCTATAGGGATGCGGCGAGGTCGCGCCCCGCGTTGCGTCCCGAGAAGATGCAGCCGCCGAGAAACGTCCCCTCGAGCGAGCGGTACCCGTGAACGCCTCCACCACCGAAACCTGCCACTTCGCCCGCAGCGTAGAGGCCGGGCACAGGTTTTCCGTCGTCGCCGAGGACACGGCTTGCGAGATCCGTCTGGAGGCCTCCAAGCGTCTTGCGGGTCAGGATGTTCAACCTCACGGCGATCAATGGCCCGGCTTTGGGATCGAGGATGCGATGTGGACTCGCCACCCTGACGAGCTTGTCCCCGCGGTACCGACGGGCCCCTCTGATCGCCGTGATCTGAAGGTCCTTGGTGAAGGGATTGTCGATCTCCCGGTCGCGCGCCACGATCTGGCGCTCTAGCTCGGCGAGATCGATCAAGGGCTCATCCGTCAAGCCGTTCATCTTCTGGACCAGCTCGGGAAGCGTGTCGGCGACGGCGAAGTCTGCTCCCTTCTGTTTGAACGCTTCCACAGGTCCGGGCGCGCCGGGTAGCACCCGCTTCAGCACCTGCTTGATGCTCTTGTCGGTCAGGTCTGGGTTCTGTTCTGAACCCGAGAGAGCGAATTCCTTCTCGATGATCTTCTGCGTGAGGACGAACCATGAGTAGTCGTACCCGGTCCCCATGATGTGTTCGAGCGTGCCCAGCGTGTCGAAGCCGGGGAAGCAGGGGATGGGCATGCGCCTTCCGAGGGCGTCGAACCACATCGCCGACGGTCCGGGCAGGATCCTGATCCCGTGTCCGGTCCAGATCGGATCCCAGTTCTGGAGGCCTTCGGTGTAGTGCCACATGCGGTCGCGGTTCACGATGCGGCCCCCAGCCGCTTCGGTTATCCCTAGCATCCGTCCATCCACGTGATCGGGAACGCCGGTGACCATCCGTTTCGGAGCTGCGCCCAGCCGCGAGGGCCAGTTGGCTCGCACCAACTCCTCGTTGGCGCCGATCCCACCAGAAGTGACGACCACCGCCTCCGCCGTCAGTTCGAACTCGCCGACAACCTCCCGCGAGCTCTTCTGGCCACGCCCCACCTGACTTGGTTCGAGGATGGTCCCTCGGACGCCGGTTATCACTCCAGCATGGGCGGTGAGCTCGTCGACGCGGTGGCGAAATCGGAGCTCCACCCGCCCACGTTCAACCGCCTCGTGAACCAGGCGTACGAAAGGCTCGATGACGGCGGGTCCCGTTCCCCATGTGACGTGGAAACGCGGAACCGAGTTGCCGTGTCCCGTAGCGAGATGGCCGCCCCGCTCGGCCCAACCGACAACAGGGAAGAACCGCATGCCGAGCCCGTGGAGCCAGGAACGCTTTTCTCCGCTGGCGAAATCCACGTATGCCTCCGCCCACCGGCGCGCCCAATCATCTTCCGCTCGGTCGAACCCGGCCGTGCCCAGCCAATCTTGCAGGGCCAGCTCACGAGAATCTTTGATACCCATCCGGCGTTGCTCGGGAGTGCCGACCATGAAGAGGCCGCCGAAGGACCAGAACGCCTGGCCACCCAGAGAACCCTCCGGCTCCTGGTCGAGGAGCAGGACCTTTAGTCCCGCACCGGCGGCTTCCGCCGTGGTGACGAGCCCGGCGAGCCCGCCGCCTACCACGATGACGTCTGCGTCCACGCATCCTCCACGGCTCATCCGATGTCTGAGGTGCCATGCTAAATCGCCTCGGCCTGCGCAGCCTCGGCCTCTCATTGCCACTACTCTCGGCGCTTATGGCTGATGTCTACCTTCCTCCCGGCGGCGGGGAGGCGCGAGGCTTGCGACGCCTGATCGGCAGATTCCGTCTTAGGCACCCGGCTCAGTTCGTGGTCGCAGCCTTCGCGTCGATCATCTTTATCGGCTGCCTCGTTCTTCTCCTGCCGTTCTCATCGACGGATCCGGGACCGACTCCCTTCCTCACCGCTCTCTTCACTGCCACCTCCGCGGTGTGCGTGACGGGGCTGGTCGTCGTCGATACCCCGACCTATTGGTCGGGCTTCGGTCAGGGGACGATCATGGTCCTGATCCAGATCGGTGGGTTCGGGATCATGACCCTGGCATCCCTACTCGCCTTACTGGTATCTCGTCGTATCGGACTGAAGGGGCGGCTGGTCGCACAGAGCGAGACGAAGACTCTCGGTCTCGGTGATGTGCGGCGCGTCTTACTGGGTGTTCTTGCCTTCAGTCTGTTGTTCGAGAGCGTGACAGCTGTGATGATCGGCACGCGCTTGTTCGTGGGATATGGCTACTCCGCCGTCGATGCGACGTATCACGGGATATTCCATGCCATCAGCGCCTTTAACAACGCAGGCTTCGCTCTTTATGGAGATTCGTTCGAAGGGTTCGTTTCCGATGCGTGGGTGTCACTCACCGTCGCGGCGGCAGTGATCCTCGGGGGGCTGGGATTCCCTGTGCTGATGGAGCTTCGGCAGCGACCGTTCCAGCCGAAGCGCTGGACCATGCACACGAAGGTCACGTTGGGGATGACGGTTCTGCTGTTGATAGGAGGCACGCTCGCGTTCCTGTGGTTCGAATGGACCAACCCTTATACGCTCGGCAATCTGACCGCCCGCGGGAAGTTGCTGCCGGGTTTCTTCCAGAGCGTGACGTCTCGAACGGCCGGTTTCAACACACTTGATTTCTCCCAGATGCGGGAGACGACTTGGTTGGTGACGGTGATATTGATGTTCATCGGCGGCGGTAGCGCCAGCACCGCCGGAGGGATCAAGGTGACGACGTTCGCGCTCTTGGGGTTCGTGATCTGGGCCGAAGCCAGAGGCGAGCCGAGCGTATCCGTTCTAGGCCGGCGCCTCCCTCCCTCCGTTCAACGTCAGGCCATATCTGTAGCGTTGCTGGCGATCGGAGCTGTTGTCGTAAGCACGCTGGCGATGATGGCGTATGGAGGTTTCGCGTTGTCACGCTCGTTGTTCGAAGCAGTATCGGCCTTCGCGACCACAGGTCTCTCTACGGGCCTGACTCCTAGCTTGTCGAAGGTCACCCAGACGCTGTTGATCATCCTGATGTTCATCGGCCGGTTGGGTCCCATCACCGTCGGAACCGCATTAGCATTGCGTCACAGAGAAAGGCTTTATCGCTTGCCGGAGGAGCGGCCGATCATTGGCTAAGGAAACAGATGTTTTGGTGGTAGGGCTCGGTCGTTTCGGCGGAGCCGTTGCCCAGACGCTCACGCGGCTAGGTTCTGAGGTCCTTGGGATCGATCAGTCGGCTCGGCTCGTGCAGACCTTCTCGAATCGGATAACCCACGCGGTCGAGGCAGATTCCACCGACATCGAGGCGCTTCAACAGCTCGGTGTACAGGATTTCCAGCACGCCGTCGTCGCCATCGGGAGTGATCTCGAGGCCAGTATCTTGACGGTGGCGGCTCTGGTCGACCTCGAGATCCCGCACATCTGGGCCAAGGCTGTGACGGTCGCTCATGGCAAGATCCTCGAACGGGTCGGAGCGCATGATGTGGTCTTTCCCGAGCGCGATATGGGCGAGCGGATAGCTCACCGCGTTACCGGCAAGATGATCGACTACATCGACCTGGATGACACCTTCTCGCTCGCGGAAACAGGACCTCCGAGGGCTCTCGTCGGCAAGACCTTGGAGGAGTACGGCGTTCGGGCGAAGCATGACGTGACCGTCGTTTGCATCCGTCCCGAAGGCGGCAACTTCACATATGCCACGGCAGATACCAAGGTCGGCCCCAACGACGTCTTGGTCGTGGCGGGCGAGACCAAAGCGACGGAGCGCTTCGCGGATCTAGATTGATCCCCCCAGAGAGGTACGGGGCAGACCGTAGGGAATCGTGCGGTCGATGAAGAATCTTCCCTGAGGAGCATCTATCCGCCGGGGAGGCATCGATGAGACGAGTCGCTATAGCTGCATCGGTTCTGCTGATGATGGGTCTCGCACCCGGATACGCGGGTGGTTCACCCACCGACGCGGCGGTTGCGAAGAGTGACAACGTGAAGCTGCTTGCGTCCATCCCTTACACCGGCGGCAGCGATATCGCTTTCGAAGGCAAGAACGTCTATTTCGGGCAGCTGGGAGACCAGGGTGGGGTCCGTGTGCTGGATGCTTCCGGGAAGATTCCGAAGGAAGTGGCGTTCATCCAGTGCCCCGGCAGTCAGAACGATGTGGCCGTAGTCAAGCCGGGGCTGATCGCGCTCGCCTATCACAGTGGCCAGTGCGGAGGTCAGCCGGGCGCGGGGGTGAGGTTGATCGATGTGAAGGATCCCAAGAAGCCCCGGTTCCTCGGCTCGGTCGAGTTGCCGGGCGGCTCCCACACGATCACGATGTATCCCGGTCGTCCGATCTTGTATGCCTCACCGGGAGGCCTCGCGAACGGCGGATCGGTGGAACAGATCCTCGATGTGTCCAATCCTAAGAACGTCGAGGTGGCGGCGACCTTCAAGCCGAATCAGACGGGTTGTCACGACATCACCTTCACTCGTGCTGCCGACGGGGACACGATGCTCGGTTTTTGCGCCGGCGGGGGAGAGGTGTCGATCTGGGACGTCACCGACCCCCTCGTCCCGGAAGTGATCGCTCACGGGTTCACTCCGTCGTTCTTCCCGCACGCCGCGATGGCGACTCCAGACGGTGAGTACCTGGTGATGACGGACGAGGCGTTCGTAGCACACGACTGTGTAGGAGGACCTACCGGATCCGTCTGGGTGTTCGATATCCGCACTCCAAGCCTGCCGTTGTTGATCGGCCATTGGGGCCCCCAGCGGGGGGCGATGCCGGTAGGCACCATCGCCAGTAGCTGGTGCACCGCCCACAACTTGAACTTCGTGGGGAAGACGCGCAAGGCCGTGATCTCCTGGTACACCGGAGGCACGTCGGTAGTTGACTTCTCGGACCCGACGTTTCCCGAAGAGATCGCTTACTTCATGCCGGACGACGGGAACAGCTGGTCTTCCTATTGGCACGACGGTCTCATCTACACGAACGATCTCGGAAGAGGGATCGACGTCCTGAAGGTGAAAGGGCTGAGCGCCAGGCCATAGCAGCAACATCTTTCTGCCCTCGTAACGATTCCCGGACGCTCTTCCGTCAGCCTGCAGCTGCGTCCGACAGGAGTCCAGACAAGGAGGGTTCTAGATGAGATTGATAAGGAAGGCCGGGTTCTCCGGCCTCGCGAGGGCCACCCGTCCCGGCGAGGGGCACTCCGGCGGCAGGCTGGTGCGCACCGTCGCCCTGGCCGCGACCATCATGTTGCTCGCAGGGGCGTGTGGCGGGGGAGAGGCCGACGATCAGGCACAACAACCTGCTGCCGATGAGACGGCTCTTGCCTCGAACGATGCCTTCTGTGATGCGTACATCGGGGTTGAGGCGGGGGTCTTCGCCGCATCCGCGGGAGGAGACCCCGGTGACCTGGAGCAGATCGTCGCGACGGCCGAGGAGAACGCTCCCGAAGACCTGACGGAGCAGGTCGACGTCGTCGTCTCGGGGGTGCGTAAGGCGCTCGAGAAACCCGACGATTCTGCTTTCCGTAGTGACGAGTTCGGTGATGCCGACGAAGAGCTGGACCAATGGGTCGCGGCCAACTGTGGTTTTGAGTCGGTGGACATAACGGCGGTCGAGTACGCCTTCGAAGGTGTTCCTCCCACGCTCGAAGCGGGGACCCACACATTGAACTTCAAGAACGGCGGCGAAGAGATGCACGAGATGTTGCTCATCCGCTACAAGGATGACGAAACGACCATCGAGGATCTGATGAAGATGTCCGACAAGGACGCCCAGAAGAAGATCGAGTTCCTCGGGGCTTCCTTCGGCCCTCCGGGCATGGAGGATTCCGAGACCAAGGAGTTCACGCCCGGCAAGTACGCGATCTTGTGTTTCGTGCCGGTGGGGGCGACCGATGAGGACGCAGCCGAGAAGGCCAAAGGTCCTCCGCATGTCGCCAAGGGGATGTCTGCAGAATTCACGGTGGAGTAGGCACGCCTCTGGTGTAACGATTAGCCCATAGAGAGTGATCCGGGCTCGGGGAGGACGCGGTTGTTAGGCGTCCTCCCCGCCCGCGTCGGCCTCCTCAGAAGTGTCGTCACAGGTAGACCCTTCTCGGCAGTAACGATGGGCGGGTAGCCTGCCCGGATGCCTGCTAGGAGCCACGGACTGGTTCCGTTCCGGGACGCCTTCCGCTGGTGGCTGAAGCTCGGGTTCATCAACTTCGGGGGACCGGCCGGCCAGATCTCGGTCATGCACGATGAGCTCGTCGACCGACGTCGCTGGATCAGCGACAACCGGTTTCTGCATGCCCTCAATTACTGCATGCTGCTGCCGGGGCCCGAGGCGCAGCAGCTGGCCATCTACATCGGGTGGCTGCTGAACGGCACCATCGGCGGGATCGTGGCCGGAGTTCTGTTCGTTCTGCCGGGATTCTTCCTGATCCTCGGACTGTCGTGGACGTACGCGGTGCACGGCGACATCGAGTGGGTCGCGGCGATCTTCTACGGCCTGGAGGCTGCGGTCGTCGCCATCGTGGCGGCTGCAGTGATCCGGCTGGGCTCTAAGGCTCTTAAGAATCCGTTCGCTTACGTCATCGCGGCAGCAGCATTCGTCGCGATCTTCGCGTTACACGTCCCTTTTCCGGTAGTGGTCATCGGTGCAGGAGTCGTGGGCTTCGTCGCTTCGCGTGTATCCGTCGGTCTGGTTCCTCCGGTCGCTCCCGGCGGATCCGACGAAAATGAGGCAGTGATCGGGGACGCGGCGGTTCATGAGGCGCGCCCCGGCATAGGGCGCGCCGCGAAGGTCGTGGCGGTCGGCCTCACCGTGTGGCTGGTCCCGTTGCTGGCGGTGGCGGCCGTTAGGGGCGCAGACGACACGCTCACCCAACAGGCCACGTTCTTCAGTAAGGCAGCGATGGTGACGTTCGGCGGGGCTTACGCGGTGCTGGCGTACATCAACCAGGCGGCGGTCGAGACGTACGGATGGCTGGAACCGGGTCAGATGGTGACGGGTTTGGGTCTGGCGGAATCGACGCCGGGTCCATTGATCATGGTCACCGAGTTCGTCGGATATCTGGCCGCCTTCCGGTTCCCCGGCGGGTTGGATCCTGTAGCGGCCGGCGTCCTGGGTGCGATGGTGGCCACCTGGGCGACGTTCGCACCCTGCTTCCTGTGGATATTCCTCGGCGCGCCGTACATCGAGAGCCTGCGCGGTAACCGGTCGCTGAATGCGGCCTTGTCGGCTCTCACCGCAGCGGTGGTAGGGGTGGTTCTCAACCTTGCCGTGACGTTCGCGATCTTCGCTCTCTTCGAGGAGGTGGTTCAGAGCCGGATCCTTAGGATGTCATTCCCTCGCCCGTTGGTAGGGACCGTCGATCCGTTCGCGATCGCCGTCGCAGCGGTTGCCTTCGTGGGACTGTGGCGCTACCGGTGGAGTGTGTTGTGGGTCGTCTTCGGATCCGCGGCCGCGGGACTCGTCTACCGGGCACTGACGTAGGACCTCGCGGCTTGCATCCAGATTCTCTAAGGTGGAGCGGTGCCTATTTCTGATGCTGCTCGTCTGAACGCGGCGACGGCACATCTCGAGCCGCCGTTCGCTGTGGTTGACATGAACGCCTTCCGGGACAATGCGCGCTCACTTTTGTCTCGGGCCGGCGGAAAGCCGATCCGACTCCCTTCTAAGTCTGTCCGGTGCCGGTATCTGCAGGAAGAGGTGCTGTCGATCGACGGGTTCGCCGGCACCCTGGCATTCACGTTGCCCGAAGCCTTGTGGCTGCACTCGCAGGGTTTCGAGGACATCGTGGTGGCCTACCCGACCGTCGACCGCACCTCACTACGCGACCTCGCGAAGCTCATGCAAGAGACTCCCTCGGCCGGCGTCACGATCATGGTCGACGATGCCGCCCACCTGGAGCTGGTCGACACCGTCGTGGGCCGGCGTTCTATACCCATCAGGGTTTGTGTAGACATCGACGCGGGCCTGCGGCTCGCGCGTGGACGGGTGCGAATAGGAGCTAAGCGTTCTCCGCTGCATACCAAGGAGCAGGTCACCGGTTTCGTCAGACAGATCGTGGCTCATGCAGGATTCCGCCTGGTCGGGCTGATGGCCTATGAGGCACAGATCGCCGGAGTGGGCGACTCTCCAAGAGGGTCGCTGGTGTCGGTGGCGAAGGGAAAGATCCTTCGAGCTATGCAATCCCGCTCCGCGGCCGAGCTGGCAGGGCGGCGCGCCGACATCGTCGCCGCGGTCCGCTCGATCGCTCCGCTCGAGTTCGTGAACGGCGGCGGCACCGGTTCGCTGGAGACGACAACGCAAGAAGAGGTGGTGACCGAGGTGACTGCGGGTTCGGGGCTCTACGGCCCCGCCCTGTTCGATTCGTACTCTCGCTTCATCCCGCGACCGGCTGCATTGTTCGCATTGCCGGTAGTCCGGCGCGCCGGTCCGGACAGCGTGACTCTGCTCGGTGGTGGTTATCTCGCTTCGGGGCCGGGCCATGCATCGCGTCTCCCCGTCCCTCATCTCCCGGATGGTTTGAGGCTCGACCGGCAGGAGGGCGCCGGCGAAGTGCAGACCCCGGTCCTCGGCGATGCATCCCGCCATCTACGTATCGGTGACCGAGTGTGGCTCCGCCATGCGAAGGCGGGGGAGCTATGTGAAAGGTTCGACACGCTACATCTGGTCGAGGGGGACCGGGTGGTGGCCGAGGTTCCTACCTACAGGGGAGAGGGACGCACCTTCCTGTGAGCTGGAGCAACTGGACCGGTGACCAGACCTGCTATCCGGACGTTCTCGCCACACCATCGGGCGTCGACGAGCTGAGCGACCTGCTTCACCGGGCGACTGAGCGGGAACTCGAGGTGCGGGTGGCGGGGGCCGGCCACGCGTTCTCGGATGCAGTGCTGACGGACGGGATGCTGATCTCGCTCGATCGCATGGATCGGGTGCTCGAAGTGGATGCCGCGGCGCGCCGGGTCACCGTCCAGGCCGGTATACGACTCAGAGCGCTGAACGAGGTTCTCGACGCGCATGGTCTTGCTCTCGAGAACCTCGGCGATATAGACGCTCAATCCATCGCCGGCGCGACGGCTACGGGCACGCACGGTACGGGTGGGCGGTTCGCCAACCTCTCCTCGAACATCGTCTCGCTCGAGCTGATGTCGGCCGACGGCAGCGTCGTGGAGTTGTCTGAGGCTAAGGACCCCGATGCATGGAGAGCCGCACGGGTCTCGATTGGAGCGCTCGGAGTGATCACCGTGCTGACGCTGCGTGTCGTCCCTGCCTTCACTTTGAGGGCTCGGGACGAGCCCCGGCGCCTCGAGGATGTCCTTGACAACATCGAAGCTCTCGTCGCCGACAACGATCACTTCGAGTTCTTCGTCTTTCCTCATAGCCGTCTGGTGCAGACGCGTACGAACAAACACGTTCACGAGACTCCGCAACCGAGATCGCCCGTGAAGGAGTGGCTCGATGACGAGTTTCTGCCCAACGTTGTGTTCGGAGGGGTTCAGCGGCTGGGCCGGCGGATGCCGAGGATGATCCCGCTGATCGATCGCGTGGCGGCGAGAGCATGGGGCACCAGCACCAGGGTGGATCGCTCGCACAGGATCTTCGTCTCCCCCCGGCGGGTCCGGTTCACCGAGATGGAGTACGCCATCCCTCGCGAGCACGCGACCGGGGCCATCGAGGCGGTGAAGTTGATCGCCGAACGCCCGGAGCTCAAAGTGTCGTTCCCGATCGAGGTTCGTTTCGTGGCGCCCGACGACGCCTTTCTCAGTCCCGCCGCCGGCCGGGACACGTGCTACATCGCCGTTCACATGTTTGAGCGGACGGACTGGCGCACCTATTTCAGCGAGGTGGAGGCCATCATGGGCAGCCTCGGCGGCCGACCTCACTGGGGGAAACGGCACTCGCAGACTGCCGCGACCCTGGCGACGAGATACCCGGAGTGGGAGCGCTTCGTGGCCGTCAGGGACCGTCTCGACCCGGCGCGCCGCTTCACGAACGCCTACATCGCCAGGACCCTGGGCCCCTAACCTCGATCGCCGCAAAAGCGGGGAGCGTGGCAGGTATTCCGTGCCGGGCGGGGAATCCTGGGGCCATGAGAAAACTGGTCGTAGGTCTCCTCGCGTCCGTCCTCTTTGCCGCGTTCGTGCCTCAAGGCCACGGCGACACGGCCAAGCTCGCTTTGGTTCGGGTCAAGTTCGATTCTGAAGAGCAGGCCCGATTCCTGATGACTCGCTTCGACGAGACGCACAACCACGGTCAGGGCGAGATAGAACTCCTCCTGTGGCCGGGAGACCGGGTGACGCTCGACTCGCTCGGATACTCCTACGAAGTCGTAACGGAAGATATCGTGGCCCGCGACCGCGCTCTGTTCGAAGAGGCGGGCCCCATGATCGAACTACCGGGCCCGGATCGGGACTCGTACCGTCGCACCGAGGATTACAACGCCGAGATGGAAGCGCTGGCGAAGGAGAACCCGGGAGTGGTCCGACTCTTCGAGATGCCACGCCAAACGCTCGAGGGACGTCCCGTATATGGGCTCGAGATCGCGGCCGATGTGAGCAAGAAAGACGGACGTCCCATCTTCTATATGGACGGGGTACACCATGCTCGTGAGTGGCCGGCTTCGGAGTACACGATGATCTACGCGCATCACCTCGTCGACAACTTCGGCAAGGACAAGAAGATCACGAAACTGTTGCGTAGAGCCCGAGCGATCATCGTTCCACTCGTGAACGTCGACGGTTTCGATTACTCGAGGGAGTCGGTCCTCTCTGCAGAGGAGAACATCGCCGAGCGCACCGAGCCCACCGGGTACGTGAATGGGTTCGAGGGATACTGGCGCAAGAACCGGCGTTCTCTCACGGGCGTCACGGTCCCCGCAGCGCAGACCAATCCCGATGCGTATGGCGTAGACCCCAACCGCAACTATGCCTATCTATGGGGCGACAACCAAGGTGGTTCATCGGGCAACATGTTCGAGGCGACGTACCGAGGCAGTGAGCCTTTCTCGGAGCCCGAGGTTGCCAACGTGCGCGACATCATCCTCAATCGTGGTGTGACCGGTGTGATTACCAACCACACCTACCAAGCGACCGTTCTGCGAGCCGGTGGCGGTCATGCTCCCGACGAACGCCTCCTCAAGCCGATCGGCGCGAAGATGGCGAAGATCCTGGGCTATCAGAACAACGGCAGCGTGGGCTACCCGACCACCGGGACGACCGATGACTGGGCGTACGCTTCGGTCGGATCTCTTGGATTCACCATCGAGAATGGTTCTCAGGGCTTCCATCCCATCTACGAGAAGGAAGTCGGTGCCTTCTGGAAAGAGCACATGAAGGCTTTCGACGTCATGCTCGACGTCAGTGCGGACCCGAGATATCACTCGGTCATCACCGGGAAGGTCGCCGGCGGGAAGGCCAAGCTGATGCTCACGAAAACGTTTGAGACCCGCCTCTCCGGAGGGAATCCCACGGGGGAAGACAGCATCACCGAAAAGCTGAAGATCGAAATGGATACGGATCCGGATGGCAGCTTCGAATGGCATGTCGGCCCGAGCTCCCGGCCATGGGAGAAGGGGCGGGAGTCTTACACCCTCACGATCAAAGCCGGTGGGAAGACCAAAACGATCAAGGTGACCGTCGACCGGGGCCGGGTCCTCCGTCTGGGAACCATCTCTCTCTAGATACTTACGTTCGGTAGCGCGTTTTCGACCCCTACTCGGCCGCGTCCATCGCTACGTCGATGGGCAGGACCGGTGTCGTGATCGACTTGGCGATCCCGAAGCTGGGCAGGAGCATGTTCTTCACGGGCTCGACCGAATCTGCCTCCACCAAGAACCATGATGTGTGGGCGGCCATGTCCGAGATCGCTGCGATCAACTTCACTCCGGAGACTGACGTATCGATCAGTTGATGAGGTCCACCGCCGGATGGGACGGGGCACGCGGAAGGCTCGTGGGTGGACGTGACTAAAAAGAGCATCTTCTCCTCATTCCGTTAGGGGGCTGGTCTTCAAAACTAGTGGATGAGTCCCCGCTGATGGGTCAAAAAACCTCCTCTAGAGCCGCTTCTTCTCGAGCGGCTTTACGGCCGGTCCGTGGATGACATTGCCGTCGGTGTCGAAACGCGAACCGTGGCAGGGACAATCCCAGCTTTTCTCGCCGCCGTTCCAGTTGACGATGCAGCCTTGATGTGTGCAAACGGGAGACACGGCATGTCTGGCACCCGAGTCGTCCACGTATACCGCCAACTCATCACCGTCGATGTCGGTGATGCCGCCGTCTCCCGGCCGCAACGACTCCAGCTCCACGGTGTTGCGATTGCTGATGCGGTCGACCACCCAATGCGCCAGGACCTCTTTCCCCTGTTTGATCAACTCGGTGAATGATTTGACGGGGGCAACCCGGGTTGCATCATAGAAGTCCGCCCAGGGATTCTCCTCGCCGGTGATCAGGTCGCGGATGATCATCGCGGCGACGGTGCCGTGAGCCATGCCCCAACCGGCGAATCCGGTCGCGGTGAAGACGTGGTCGTGCAGGGGACTCAACTTGCCGATGTAGGGGACCTTGTCGAGTGTCATGAGGTCGTGGGTCGACCAGCGGTACAGAACCTCCTCGACCGGGAGTCGATCCCTCAAGGCTCTGATCAGAGACTCGTATCTGTCGTTGGTGTCGGTCACGTGACCGACGTGATGACTCTCCCCGACGGCGATCATCAACCTCTTCCCCTCTTCGTAGGGAGCCGTGCGCAGAGATGCAGGCTTTGAGCCCTCGCTTATGAACATCCCTTCCGGCGCGCCGGACGCTTCGATGGTTGCGGCCACCGCGTAGGACCGGCCGGGCTTCAATCTCGCGAAGAAACCCCCTCGGTCGAGGAACGGCATGTGGGTCGCGACGATGACGTCTCGAGCTCTGATGTCCCCCGCGAACGTACGCACCACGTGCGGGTCACCCTCATCGAGATCATGCGCACGGGCCCCTTCGAAGATGTAGGAGCCGTCGCCATCTATCAGCTCGGCCAACCTCAATAGGTACTTGCGGGGATGGAACTGCGCTTGGCTAGAGAACTTCACTGCGCCTTTGACCGGCCAGGGAAGAGGGGTTCGTTCGACGTAAGTGGCGGGGAGACCGAGATCGGCTGCGATCCGCGCTTCTTCGACGATCTCCTCGAGGTTGTCGTCCTTCTCGGTGCAGGTGTAGTGGTCACGGTCTTCCCAATCGCACTCGATGTCGAGCGTCTTGACCAGCCGGCGCATAATGCCCAGGCCCGTTTCGTTCGCCTGTCCATAGGTTCGAGCCCCATCCTCACCGTGCTTTTTCACCAGTTGCGCGTAGATGGGGCTGTGGGCCGAAGTCACCTTGGCCGTGGTGTTACCTGTGACCCCTTCGAGGATGCGGGCGGCATCGACCACCGCTACCGTCTTTCCGGCCTCCTTCAGCATGTAGGCCGACGTGATCCCGACGATGCCTCCTCCGATGATCGCGACATCCACGTCCACCCCCGGTGGTAGCGCTCCGTATGCCGTGCGCGGGGTGGTGCCGATCCACAGCGACCGGTGGTCACCCTCTAGATGGGACATCGATCCTCCTGACTTGGTTGGTTAATAGCTTGGCCGCAGCCCAGCTCCGGGCCCGACCGAGCGGCTTTCCGTCGGTTGCCTTGTCAGTACCCTGGCTGGCAGGCGTCAATCGAGAACCACCGCCTACTTCGGCCCTCGATGAATATCTGCTGAAGGGCCTTCACTTAGGCGCGACCGTGGCTAGGCTGGTAGACGATCCTTTGCCGAGAGCGGGTGGTGACGAGTTTGCGGATCCTAGTAGTGGACGACGAGCCGGCGGTTCGAGTCGCCCTGAGCCGGATCCTCGTGGGTGCCGGCTTCGAGGTGCTGTCCGCAGCGGATGGCCCCGGAGCGCTCGATCGGGTCGCCTCTGAAGCTCCCGATGCAGTCATCCTCGACGTGTTGATGCCGGGGATGGACGGACTCGAGGTGTGCAGGAAATTGCGCGAGATGAACGGTGATATCCCGGTATTGATGCTCACCGCCAGGGATTCGGTCGAAGACCGGGTCACCGGGCTCGACGCAGGAGCCGACGACTATCTCGTCAAGCCCTTCGCTCTAGAGGAGCTGCTCGCCCGCATACGGGCGTTGTTGCGGCGAGCAGTACCGGAGCAGGATGAGAGTCCCCTGCATTTCGAGGACCTGACGCTCGACCGCGCCAAGCAACAGGTGTGGCGAGGGGAGCGAGCCCTCCAGTTGACCAGGACGGAATTCTCGCTGCTCGAGCTCTTCATGAGCAGCCCCGACAAGGTCCTCTCTCGATCCGCCATCTTTGAATCGGTGTGGGGCTATGACTTCGGCTATGCGTCGAATTCGCTCGAGGTGTACATCGGTCACTTGAGGAAGAAGACGGAAGCTGAGGGAGAGCCTCGATTGATCCACACCGTGCGCGGTGTCGGGTACGCATTGAGGCGGCCGTGAAGTTCAGCAGCAGGTTAACCGTCGCATCGGCTCTCGCCGTTGCGGTGGCCATCATCCTTGCAGCGGGGACGATGTTCACGTTCATCCGAGCCGAGCTCTTGGGACAGATCGACGACTCGCTGGTGGAGCTCGCAGCGCACGTCTCGTATGAGATCCCGCCCGACTCCGGAAACATCACGGATGAGTTCGCTCCCAAAGAGGGTTTCAGGGTGATCCCCCCGGATACTTACATCCCCGACTCCCCTGTGTTCGTCCAGGTCGTGACGGCAACGGGAACGATCAGGTCCGCCGAACGTAACCAAGCCGTTCTCCCTGCTACCGCCACCGCGCGCCTCGTGGCAGAGTCGGGCGGGGGGCCCATCTTCGGCGAGGTCACCGTTGATGGAAAACGTCTGCGGGTTTACTCGGTGCCCCTGAAGAAGAAATTCGCGCTGCAGGTAGCGAGGCCGCTGGAAGAGGTCGAGACGATCCTGCAACGTTTGCTGATAACGATCATCGGCGTTGCCCTAGGAGGCGTCGTGATCGCCGCCCTATTCGGGCGCGCCGTTGCGCGAGCCGTGATGTCTCCGATCCGCCGACTCACCAGGACCACGCGTCACGTCGCCGAGACCCACGATCTCTCTCGCCGCATCAGTGTGCGAGGTGGTGACGAGCTTGCTGAGTTGGGCGCGACCTTCAACGTGATGCTGGAGGCGCTCGAAGAATCGATACGTAACCAGCGGCAGCTCGTGGCGGATGCGTCGCACGAGCTGCGTACGCCCTTGACCAGCTCCCTCGCGAACCTGGAATTCCTTGTTGCAAGCAAAGGACTTCCCGAGGAAGAGAAGCACGCCGTGCTGCTGGATGTCCTAGCGCAACTACGCGAGCTGAATATGCTGATGACCGACATCGTCGATCTGGCGAGAGGGAACCAGCCGGATCTTCCCGCGGAGGCGATACGGCTCGACCAGTTGGTCGCCCAGGCGATCGAGAGAGCGCGCAAGCACTCGCCGTGGGTCGATTTCACCGTTTCTCTCGAAGAGACCGTCGTCAACGGGGTGGGCCAGAGGCTCGACCGGGCGATCGCGAACCTTCTGGACAACGCGGCGAAGTGGAGTAAGCCGGGAGATGACGTAGAGGTGACGCTTCGGGACGGCGAGCTCACCGTGCGGGATCACGGCCCCGGGATCGAGGAGGATGACCTGCCCTTCATCTTCGACCGTTTCTACCGGTCGCCATCCTCCCGCGGGACCCCCGGGTCGGGCCTAGGGCTCGCCATCGTCCGCGCAGTGGCCGAATCCCACGGGGGCTCGGTGGTGGCAGAGAACGCTGCCGAGGGGGGAGCGGTGATGCGCTTGAAACTGAGAACGACGCCTGAAGTCGCGGAGCCGGCGGTCAGCTCCTAACGTCAGAAGGCGATCGCGCGGTCGACCACGGCCTTCCCCGCGGTCGTGAACGCAGTCACAGCTGCTGCGGCGAGAAGCACGCCGATCGCGATCAGGAAGAAGGCCTTCCATCCTTTGATGCCGAATACGAACGCCCCCGCCGCTCCCGTCCATGCGCCGGTTCCTGGGAGCGGCACGGCCACGAACAGGATCAAAGCGAGGTCACGGAAGCGTTCATAGCGTTCCCCGCCTCGCTTGCGCGTCCGCGAGAACAGCCATTCGAAGAACCGGGCGAACCCTCTTGAGCGCTCGGACAGCCATCTCTGTACCGGATCGAGCCACCACACGAGCGCCGGCACCGGGATCAGATTTCCTATGACCGCCGGCAGCGCCGCTTCGAGTGGGCTCAACCCAAGCAGGACCCCCAAAGGGATGGCGCCGCGCAGTTCGATCACCGGCAGGGTAGCGACCAGCGCGACCGTGACCGCGGGAGGTAGATCCCTGAGGACGGGGATATAGCTAAGTAACTCTTCAGCCACCTGTTCTGCTCCCCGTCCTCAGGTCGATCCCTACAGGAAAGACGGCGCGAAGACCAACGAAACGACGGTCATCACCTTGATCAAGATGTTCATCGCGGGCCCGGAGGTGTCTTTGAAGGGGTCACCAACCGTGTCCCCGACGACGGCCGCCTTGTGGGCATCCGAGCCTTTCCCGCCATGTGCACCCGCCTCGATGTACTTCTTGGCGTTGTCCCAAGCACCTCCAGCGTTCGCCATGAAGATGGCGAGCAAGAAACCGGACACCAGCGCTCCGGCCAAGAAGCCGCCGAGAGCTTCGACCGAGATGTAGCCGATCGCGAGCGGAAGGATGATCGCGAGAGCGCCGGGAACGATCATCTCCTTCAGAGCAGCGGTGGTCGAGATGTCTACGCACTTCGCATACTCGGGGCGCACGCCTTCTCTACCTTCACGTAACCCGGGGATGTCCCGGAACTGACGACGCACCTCTTCGATCATCTTGTTCGCCGCACGCCCGACGGACTTCATCGTGAGTGCCGCAAAGACGAACGGCGTCATCGCCCCGAGGAATAGTCCGGAGGTCACCTCGACGTTCTGGATGTCGATCACCTGCAGATCGACCGCGGCACTGAATGCCTTGAAGAGAGCCAGGGCAGTAAGAGCAGCCGAGCCGATGGCGAATCCTTTGGCGATCGCTGCGGTGGTGTTGCCGAGCGAGTCGAGCGAGTCGGTCACTTCGCGAACCTCGGGCGGTAGCTCGGCCATCTCTGCGATGCCGCCGGCGTTGTCCGCGATAGGCCCGTATGCGTCTACGGCTACGACCACTCCGGTGGTTGCCAGCATGCCGATCGCGGCAAGAGCGACCCCGTAGAGGCCGGAGGCGTCGATCGTCGGCATGGCGTTCTGTCCCAACCAGTAAGCGCTGCCGATGGCCGCGACCACGATGCTGACCGCGCCTGCGGTAGACAGCATGCCTTCGGCGATGCCGCTGATGATCACGGTCGCGCTGCCCGTTTCGGATTGCTGTGCGATCCGTTTCACCGGACGGTAATGGTCGGACGTGAAGTATTCGGACGTGAACCCGATCGCCATCCCCGCGATGAGACCCGCAACGATCGTGAGACCCATGTAGAGCTCATTCTCGACCTCGGCTACATCGCCGAATAGCCACATCGAGCCGAGAAGCGCCAGCACGACGGTGATCCCGGCGGCGACATTGGTTCCTCGGTGCAGTTGCTTGGCGAAGTTCGTTGATTTCTTGCTGCCTCGCACCGATAGAGCTCCGATGATCGAGGCGATCATCCCGAGGGTTCCCACGAGGATGGGGAAGAGGAAGGTGCTTTCCTGAAGCTCGGCGCTGCTTCCTGCAAAGACGAGTGCTGCGAGGACGATCGGAGCGACCATCGAACCTGCATAGGATTCGAAAAGGTCGGCACCCATCCCCGCAACGTCACCGACGTTGTCACCGACGTTGTCGGCGATGGTTGCAGGGTTGCGAGGATCGTCCTCAGGGATCCCTGCCTCCACCTTGCCCACGAGGTCGGCGCCGACGTCTGCCGCCTTGGTGTAGATGCCTCCGCCGATACGGGCGAACAGTGCGATCGAGGAACCACCTAGGCCGAATGTAGCTACGACCTGGAAAGCATCATCGATGTCGAGCCAGACCTTGAATACGAGGTACGCCATCGAGATCCCAAAGAGGCCGAGACCGGCGACGGTGAAGCCCATCACGGCGCCACCCCTGAAAGCGAGCGGCAGCGCCAGCTCCGGGCCGGTACGCGCGGCTTCCGCGGTGCGGTGGTTTGCTGCCGTGGCTATCCTCATACCGATGAAGCCCGCGATCGAGGAGAACAGCGCCCCGAAGAGGTACGCGATGGCGCCCCATGGGCGCCCATAGTCGAGCACCGCGAAGATCAGGATGCACATCGCTAGGACGAACACAGACATGTACGTGTATTCGCGTCGCAGGAACGCCATAGCGCCCTCGCGGATGGCGGCACCGAGTTCCTGCATCCGAGCATTCCCGGGGTCCGCCTTGTGAACGGCCTTCGAGAAGTAACCCGCGAGAGCAAGACCTGCGAGCGCCGCCGCCACGGCTAGATAAGGGACTATGTCCATCAGTCCTTTGCTCCTTCCTTCTTCTTAGGAGACCGGTTCTTCGGCCTCGGTTGAACGAATATCTGGCTTGCCACCTTCTCTCCGACGGTCCTGTCGTCTGTCCCGACGCGTAGCACCAGCGGCCCTTCGAAGGGATGCTTCTCTTTCACCTCGACCTTGACGCCGGGTCTCAACCCGAGTTTGTCGAGGAACTTCACTACTTCAGGATCGGTGGAACCCGGCACCGCTACGACGGCGACGTCCCCGGGCTCCAGCGTGTAAAGAGGGGGCATGTCCGGAAGCTCCTCCACGTCGGGGGCCGGTATCGGGAATCCGTGCGGACATGTCTCGGGGCGGTCGAGAGCGATGAAGAGCCTGTCCTCCACCTCTTGTGGGAGATGGTGCTCGAAGGCTGCGGCCAGGCGGTCGGCCTCGTTCCAGGGATAGCCCAGCATGTCGGACAGGAAGCGTTCGATGATCCTGTGGCGGCGGATCGCCCCGATCGCCGCCTGGCGGCCGGGTCGCGTCAGGACGATCCCCTTGTAGGGACGGTGGTCGACCAGGCCCCGCTCGGCGAGCTTCTTGACGGCGGAGGTGATCGTCCCGGGAGACACTCCCAGCGATTCGGCGAGAGCTCCGGTCAGCGTCTCCCCAGAGTCCTTGCTCTGGCGGTAGACCGCCTTCAACAGCTCGCGATCAGACTTCGTGATGTTGTCGGTCACAGTTTTGAGGCCCCAAGACAGGTTTTCGAGTCGCCAAAAAATAGCACGGGGCCCGCAGGTGCGCGTCCTTTTCCTCCCTTGCTTCCTGCCTGGTTGCGTTTGCGTAGGAGAGCGAGCGGGCAATGAGGGGACAATGAGTTCGTTCCGCACCCGCTTCCTCGCCCTCGTCGGCGCGGGCGCGCTCGTCACGGCTTCTTGCGGCCCTATGAGCGCCTTGTCGGATCAACTCGAGGTCCTGGCCGACCTGCCCCGGCTCGAGGCCAAAGACCTGGAGTTCCACCCTCCCGAGACGTCCGAGATATTCGATGCCAACGGCAGGCGCATCACCACTCTCCACGGCGAGGAGAACCGCGACGTCGTGGCCTTCAAGCGCATCCCGAAGCGCGTGTGGCGCGCGGTGCTGGCCATCGAGGACGAGCGATTCTTCGAGCACGACGGCATCGACCTGAAAGCGATAGCGCGGGCCGCCGTAGCCAACATCGACAGCGGTGATGCCTCACAAGGGGGATCGACGATCACGCAGCAATTCGTGAAGAACGTGATCATCGCTCCCAACGGTGGTGCGAGGAAGACCCTCGAACGCAAGATGAATGAAGCAATCCTGGCGCGCCAGATCGAGGAGCGGTTGACGAAAGAGCAGATCTTGGGCCGCTACTTGAACACGGTGTACTTCGGCAACGGCGCCTACGGGATACAGGCAGCAGCGAAGACCTACTTCCGCCGCCCGGTTAAGAGATTGAGCGCCAAGCAGGCGGCATTGTTGGCCGGTCTCATCCGTTCTCCTGTTGAGCTCGATCCCTACGATCGACCGAAGCGCGCCGCGGCGCGCCGAGATGTCGTCTTGAACAAGATGGCGGAGCTGGGATGGATAAGCGATGAACGCAAACAACGGTTCCTCGGCACGCCGCTCCGGATAAAAGAGCCCAAGGATGCTCGATACAAGGCCCCTTATTTCGTCGATCACGTGAAGCGGTTGCTGACTTTCCACCCCCGTTTCGATTTCCTCGGCAAGAATCCGCGGCAGCGATCCAAGAAGCTCTTCGAGGGTGGGCTGCGCATCGAGACCACGATCGATCTGGATATGCAGCGTCAGGCAGAGGACGCCGTGAGGTCGGTCCTGACCGAGCGCTCCGACCCGCATGCGTCGCTGGTGTCGATCGATCCCAACGATGGTCACATCAAGGCCATGGTCGGCGGCCGCGACTTCTTCGCGAAGAAGAAGAAGGACGGTTTCGCGAAGCTGAATCTTGCTATCTCGGCGGAACCTCGGCTGGGACGGGTGAGAACGCTGGGCGACAAGGTCAGACGGGCGCCCGGTAGTGGACGCCAAGCCGGCTCCGCTTTCAAGCCTTTCACTCTCGCGGCAGCACTCTCGTCCGGCGACAGCATCACGAAGACGTATCCCGGGCCATCATGCAGGACCTTCCCCACCGCCGACAGCGGTGGCCCCTGGGAGGTATGCAATTACGGCGATGCCTCGTACGGGAACGTCACGTTGTTCGAAGCCACGGTCAAGAGCATCAATACCGTCTACGCCCAGCTGGTGCTGGACTCGGGGCCTGCGAAGGCGACCAAGCTGGCACGGCGGATGGGTATCAAGACCGATCTCCTGGCGGTGCCCTCGGCCGTGCTCGGGACGAACCCCGTCAACCCTCTCGGGATGGCCTCTGCCTACGGCGTCTTTGCTTCCGGGGGGATGTATAGAGCCCCTATCGCGATCACGCGCATCGTGGACGCCTCCGGTGAGGTGATCTTCAAGCAGAAGAAACGTCAGCGACGCGTTCTCGATCCCGCCGTGGCCTATGTCGTCACGCAGGCGCTGCAGCAAGCGATTGAAGGTGGAACCGGTACGGCTGCTCGGATCGGCCGCCCCGCTGCCGGCAAGACCGGTACGGCGCAGGAGTATCGGGACGCGTGGTTCTCCGGCTATACCCCAGATCTCGTTACCGCCGTGTGGGTCGGCTACCCCGAGGGCTCGATCTCAATGCGTACTTCGTGCAGCCGTGCGGACTGCCGGCCGACGCGGATCCAGGTCACCGGTGGGTCGTGGCCGGCCCAGATCTGGCAGCTCTACATGTCGAAGGCCTTGAGCGGCATTCCCGCGACTCCCTTCCGGCCTCCAGATGGCCTGAGACGTGTGGTCATCGACTCCCGGACGGGTTGTCTCGCCACGTCGGGGACGCCGCCGGTCTACCGGACCGAGACCGTCCTTCTGATGGACGCTCCCGCCCCGCAGCCGTGCATTACGGGCTCCTCCGGCTCCTCGTCCGGGAGCGCGGGCACATCGGCGTCATCGGGAACCTCCTCTGGTTCGGGAAGTGGAGACGGTTCTCAGAAGGGCAAGGAAAAGAAAGAGAAGAAAGGCAAAGGGCATGGCGGGGACTGACGGCGCGTCGTTCTCGACGACGGGGTCCGTCGTGGCCGGGCGAGGAGTGGATGGCTGATGGAGTACAGGCGACTGGGTCGAGCTGGCATGAAGGTGAGCGAGATCGCGCTCGGGAACTGGATCACCCACGGCGGGCAGATCGGCGACGACTCCGCGCTCGCATGCATCCGGGCAGCCCTTGACGAAGGCGTGACATTCTTCGATACCGCCGACATCTACGAGCGCGGCAAGGCCGAGATCGTCCTAGGTAACGCCATGAAGGGGATCGATCGGAACTCATACGTGCTCGCTACCAAGGTCTTCTGGCCGATGAGCGAGGGGATCAACGACCGTGGTCTATCTCGGAAGCACATCATGGAGTCCATCGACGGTTCTCTGCGCAGACTCCAAACGGACTACGTGGATCTCTACCAAGCCCACCGTTACGACGTCGACACGCCTTTGGAAGAGACCTTGAGGGCGTTCAACGACATCGTTCGACAGGGTAAGGCTCACTACATCGGGGTCAGTGAATGGAACGCACAGCAGATCGCCGACGCCTTATCGATCGCCCGCGACATGGGGTTTGATCGGATCGTCTCGAGCCAGCCGCAATACTCGATGCTGTGGCGCGTTCCCGAAGCGGAAGTCATGCCTCTTTGTCGTGAAGAAGGGGTCGGGCAGATCGTGTGGTCGCCGCTGGCGATGGGGGTTTTAACGGGCAAATACTCGCCGGAGTCACCGCCCCCGAAAGGCAGCCGCGCCGCGAGGGGAAGTGGCATCTCACAGGACTATCTCTCGAAGAAAACCCTTACGGCGGTCCAACAGCTGAAGCCTTTAGCCGAAGATGCCGGTTTGACTCTCGCCCAATTCGCATTGGCTTGGGTGCTGCGCAACAACGATGTCTCTGCCGCTATCGTCGGGGCCTCCCGTCCTGAACAGGTTGCCGACAACGTGGCGGCTTCCGGTGTGAAGCTCGACCAGGGCTTGGTGACCGCGGCCGAGAAGATCCTCGAGCCCGTGGTGGTCACCGACCCGGCACTCACCGGCTAGACGAGGCAACCGCTCGAAGGAGGAGAGCCGCTCGGCGCGCCGAATGCTTCCCGTGTGACCTGCCGACCCCTAGCCGCTCTAGTCGCGGCTGCTCTCTTGTTCATTGTCCCGGCTCCGGCTTTCGCCGGTCGGTCGCAGGACGGTCCCCGTCCGAGGAAGTGCAAGGTGGCGGCCACCGGTTCCTACGCCTGCGCGCTCGCTCCGGTCGGGAAGCTGAAGCTGTCCGAGACCGCGGGGCTCGGCCGCATCAAGCTGGCCCCAAAAGGGACACTCGGAGCCGCGCTGCAACGTGATGAGGGAACGGTAGCGATCCTCGATATGTCGCGCCCCCACAAACCCACGGTGGTGGGGCGCTACGGTACCGCCAATGTTTCACTCGACGGCGACCTTGCCTTCTCGTCCGATGGCAACTGGCTCTTCTATGCACGTCAGACGAGCGATTGGGACCAAGAAGGCATCCACGTCCTCGACCTTTCGGATCCAGAGGAGCCACGCCTGGCCGGATACGCACCTGCCGGCGGGTCCTATCGGGTGGCTTACCACGAGGATGACAGCGGCCAATGGGTGGTCTTGCTCGACGCGATATCGGGGTTGGTGGTTTACCGCTTCGAGCCGACCACAGGTCAATTGATCCCAGTTCACGTTGATGCTCTTCCTGCCCTGAAGGTCGGTGGCCCTGCCTCGGCAGGGATAGTCATCGAACCTCCTCACCGCGATGACGATCGTCCGCTCATGTACGTCACCACCGGTCGAACCGGGCTTCAGATATTCGATCTGGCAGACCCAGCGGCTCCGGTACTACTGGGCGATTGGACCGATCTAGGTCTAGCCGAGGTGGTCGTTCGCACGACCAAGCAACGACGCCTCGCCTACGTGGCGACCGAGTATTGGTTCAACAAGAACATCCCTCCCGAGGTGATCGTCCTCGACGTGACCGATCCGAGGGCGATCGAAGAGGAACGGCGCTTCTCGTTAGGTGGGGACCCAGGTGCTCTCCATGAGGCCGAGCGGGTCCAAGGGATGCGTCTCTATGGCAACAGGCTGTACGTCGCACATTCCACCCTGGGGCTGGTCGTTCTCCACGCCGACTCGGGCCGGGTCTTAGCCTCTGCAAGGGTGGCGGGCAAGAAGAACCCCGATGCTCGGGTGGAGGTGGCTCCTTACGCTATCGACGTCGAGCTCGGGCGGGGCCACTTGTATCTGATGGACGCGGCAACCGGTGTCATGACCGTTTTCCGGCACCCGGGCTGACTCGGCCGCCCGTTAGGGACCAGGAGGACCGGGCCCTCCAGGGGCGGACAATGACCCCCGGGGGATAGCATCGCTGTCCATGGGCTTGGATGCGTCGGTATTGCCGTACGAAAACACGATCCACGAAGCTCTCGGGATACGGATCGTGGAGGCGAGCTCGGACAGGGTCGTCGTGGAGATGCCCGTTACGCCATCGGTTCATCAGCCGTTAGGACTTCTTCATGGAGGCGCTTCCGCCGTGATCGCCGAGAGCGCTGCCTCGATCGGAGCATTCTTGAACTGCGATCCGGGTCGCGAGTACGCGGTCGGCACCGACCTGAACATCAGTCATCTGCGTTCGAAGCGTGACGGCGTCGTTACCGCAACCGCCGTGCCCGTTCGAAAGGGGCGAACGATGCACGTCTGGACGATCGAGATCACCGATGAGGCCGACAAGCAGATAGCGGCCGCACGTTGCACACTCGCGATCAGGCCGATCGGAGCCGAAGCTTCGGGATAAGGAGCTGAACGTTATGTACAAGAAGATCGTCGTAGGAACGGACCTTTCGGAGACGGCCGAGACTGCCGTCGAACACGCCGCCTCGCTCGCCGAGAAACTGGGCGCTGAGCTGACCCTTCTCTATGCGGGTAATGACCCCGGCGAGTCTTTGAACCAGCTGGGCGAACGCTTCGGCGCAGCCACATCGGCCGTTCCCGGGCCTCCCGCCGACGTACTCGTCGACGAGAGCGAGCGGCTGGGTGCCGACCTGCTAGTCGTAGGGAGTGTCGGTATGAGTGGGGCGAAGCGGTTCGCTTTGGGAAACGTGCCGAACAAAGTCTCCCACCACAGCCCGACCGATCTGTTGATCGTGAAGACGGACCGCCCCTCGGCCGGCAGTATCCGCTACGAGAAGATCCTCGTGGGAACCGATGGTTCACCGACCGCCATGCGCGCGGTAGAGATGTCTTGCGAGTTGGCTAAAAGTCTCGGGGCTTCGGCCTTGATCGTGACCGTGTACGAACCGCCGTCGGAGCACGAATTGAAGCAATTGCGCAGCGGCTCGAGTGATGCGATCGGAGCCTGGAACCAGACGAGAGAGCAGCGCCAGACCCCTGCAGGGTTCCAGTGGCGCCTCGCTTCCGCGGCACAGGCCGAGGACGTGCTGGAGCGAGCCGCAGATCGGGTGGCGGAGAAGGGTTTGGATGCGGAGGTCCGAGCCGTCGAAGGCTCGCCGGTCGATTGCATGTTGCAGATCGCGCGGGACGACGCCTTCGATGTCATAGCTGTAGGAAGCGTCGGGATGTCGGGGTCGAAGAGATTCATGCTCGGCAACGTGCCCCACCGGCTCTCGCATAACTCTCCGACCGACATCCTCATCTTGCACACTGCATGAGTCGTGGGGCATGGCGGGCGTTGGTCGTCTCCGCCCATCCGGATGACGTCGAATTCGCTGCTGCCGGGACCTTGGCCCGCTGGGTCGACCAGGGGGCAGAGCTCACGATCTGTGTCGCCACCGATGGCTCGACCGGGACCCAGGACCGGGCCCTCATGGGAGAACCACTCAGCCATATACGGAAAGTAGAGACCGAGCGAGCGGCCGAGATCATCGGGGCGCGCGAGGTCGTGTGGCTCGGCTACCGCGACGGGTACGTGGAATACACGATGGATCTGAAGCGGGACATCGCTCGGATCTTCCGCCGGTATCGCCCTCATCGGTTCATGGTCATGGACCCGACGCCCACGATCGAGGACACCTTCATCAACCATCCCGATCACCGGGCGATCGGCCAAGCCTCCCTCGACGTGTCGATGACCTCCGGCACGACGCCGGGGATCTTCGGCGAGCTCTTGGAGGAAGGTCTCGAACCGTGGCGGGGTCTCAGAGAGCTCTGGATCATGGGCCCCGGCTTGAGCCCTGTCCTCAGCGACATCTCGAGCACGATCGAGCGGAAGATCGAGGCACTGCTCTGCCATGCCAGCCAGGTAGGCGAGCGCCCGGATGAGATCGCGATGTGGGTGAGGGAGTGGACGGCGGAGGTCGGCGCCACCGGGGGCCGCGACCATGCCGAGTCGTTCAGGGTCATCTCCCAAGGCCCGGGCTTCCACGCCGGCGAGCAAGACGAGGTCGAGTTCGACCTCCCCGACGCCCCTCTGGATCCTCGCTCTGCGCCTCCTCGAGAGCGGCCTTGATAGGTTCCCCCACCCGCCCGCCGGGGAAGGGTTAGGCGGCCCTAACTGTTACAGTCAGTAGCAAAAGTTCTCTAGCCTTTCAGGGAGGAGCCCACAGGTGGCTACCGACGCCGAAGACCTCAAGGTCCAGCAGGAAAACGAGCAGGTCAGAGCCCTAAAGGGTGAATATAAGTACGGCTGGCACGACGCCACGTCGTATGACGAGGCGCCGTCCAAGGGCCTTAGTCACGAAGTGATCGACATGATGAGCGATCGCAAGGGTGAGCCCGACTGGATGCGTAAGTTCCGCCACAAGTCGCTCGACGTCTTCTATCGCAAGCCCATGCCGTCGTGGGGCGCGGACCTCTCGGGCATCGACTTCGACGACATCTACTACTACATCAAGCCCACCAACAAGGTGCAGTCCTGGGACGACATGCCCGAGGACATCAAGGCGACGTGGGACAAGCTCGGGATCCCCGAGGCCGAGAAGAAGTATCTCGGTGGCGTCAGCGCCCAGTACGAGTCCGAGGTCGTCTATCACAAGACCCAGGAAGAGCTCGAGCGACGGGGCATCATCTTCACCGACATGGACACCGCGCTCCGTGAGTACGAGGACGTCGTCAAGCAGTACTTCGGGACGATCATCCCCCCCGCAGACAACAAGTTCTCGGCGCTCAACTCTGCGGTGTGGTCAGGAGGCTCATTCATCTATGTGCCGCCCGGCGTCGAGGTCGAGATCCCGCTGCAGGCTTACTTCCGCATCAACCAGGAGAACATGGGTCAGTTCGAGCGGACGTTGATCATCGTCGATGAGGGTGCCTACGTGCACTACGTCGAGGGTTGCTCGGCGCCGGTGTATTCGAGCGACTCGCTCCACTCGGCAGTGGTCGAGATCGTCGTCAAGGACCACGGCCGCGCCCGTTACACGACGATCCAGAACTGGTCTAACAACGTCTACAACCTCGTCACCAAGCGAGCCGCTGCATACAAGGGCGCCATCATGGAGTGGGTCGACGGAAACCTCGGTTGTCTTGCCCAGGGTTCTGGGGTGACCACCCGTGGAGGGGTCAAGCCGATCGAAGACCTCATCCCCGGCGAAGAGGTGCTGTCGTTCGACGAGGCCAAGGGTGAGCTCGTGTGGCGCAAGGTCCTGGGCAAGCAGTTCTCGGGACATCAGCCGGTCAGGGACGTCAAGGTGGGTGCGCGCTCGCTGCGGGTGACCGATAACCATCCCTTCTACTCGTTCAACTACGACGGGGAGGCGGCCAAGAAGAGCGGTCGCTACTCGCTGGCGTACGTGCGAGCCGACGAGCTTGACAAGGCGATCGTTCCGGTGACGAGCATCGATTTCGGAGCTCCCTACAAGATCGAGATGCCGGAGACTCACACGGAATTCACCAACTCCAACCAGTACGGGACGGGATTCCAGGCGACCAGACGGCGTGAGCCGCGTCTCGGCGAGGTCGTGGAGACGTCTGACGACCTCATGTGGTTGTTCGGGCTCTTTACTGGTGATGGGTCGATCGAGCGGAAGCCTGCTGCTAACGGTGGCACCCGTTGGGCCAAGGTGGTCTTCTCGGTGCCTGATTCGGACCGGGCGCGCGACCGACTGATCAACGTGATGACCGACCTGCTCCCGGCTGCTCCGACCGAGCGCAAGGACGGGGTCGCGATCACGTGGAATAGCGTCGAGCTCGCCGATCTGTTCGAGAACCATGGTTTCGTGACCGGCGCAGCCGTCACGCGTATCCCCGAATGGGTCGTAAGCCTCCCTGAGAGCCAAAGACTCTCCTTCATCGCCGGCTATCTCGATTCGGATGGGTGCGCGCCGTCGGGTCGCCGCGGCTTCTCGATCAAATCCGTCAATAAGGAACTGTTGGTCGATACTGCAAAGATCCTCACCAGCCTGGGTATCCCCGCTCGGATCTTCAGCGACGCCACCGAGAAAGCGGTCGAGATCATGGGCATCCCCTCGGTGTCGCGTGGGTCCCACCGTCTCGAGTCCCGTTGCGACCCTCGCTTGATGGAGAGGGTCTCACCCGGATTGAGGGCGGCGGCCGAGGCGCAGGAGCCGGCCACGCTCAAGGACTTCCGCCAGGTCGGACGCTCCAGCATCGAGCTGTCCGACTCGGTGGAGATCCACAAGGTTGAGGTGACCGAGCCGCTCGAGGTCGTGCCGACCTGGGACATAGAGGTCGAGGGGACGGGCAACTTCATCTCGCAAGGCTTCATCGTCCATAACTCCAAGGTCACTATGAAGTATCCGGCGGTGTGGCTCCTCGGCGAGCACGCCAAGGGAGAAGTCCTCTCGATCGCGTATGCAGGCCAGGGACAGCATCAGGATGCCGGGGCCAAGATCATCCACGCCGCCCCCAATACGCAGTCGGCGATCACGTCGAAGTCCATATCTAAGGATGGCGGCCGCGGCGGCTACCGAGGACTGATACGCATCGAGGAAGGCGCCGAGCACGCCAAGAGTCACGTCGTCTGCGACGCGCTCATCCTGGACGACATCTCGCGCTCGGACACTTACCCGTATATCGAGATCGAGGAAGAGTCCTCGGCGGTGTCGCACGAGGCCACCGTCTCCAAGGTCTCCGACGAGCAGCTCTTCTATCTGATGAGCCGGGGTCTCAGCGAGACCGAAGCGATGCAGATGATCGTGCGAGGGTTCATCGAGCCCATCACGAGAGAGCTGCCGATGGAGTATGCCGTCGAGCTGCAGCGTCTGGTCGAGCTCCAGATGGAAGGCTCGGTCGGCTAGCCACTTCATCCATAAGCGTGAACCCTAAGAGAGGGAGTCCACCGGGCTCCCTCTTCTTTATCGAAGTCCCGTAATCTCATGTGCGTGAGCGGATTCAAGATGCGTCTGCTGGAGGTCTCCCTTGTGGTGTTGCTGCATCTAGGTCCGTGGCGCGCGACGCCACGGCGCGCCGAGATCCGGGCATGGTGACCGGCTCTACGTCGCCGCGCTTCCCGCCCGAGAGGGCGGTGTGAAGAGCAGGTTCGATGTAGCCGTCGTGGGCGGGGGAGTGATGGGGTGCGCTACCGCCTGGGTCTGGAGGTCGTCTTTCATTTGGGTTAGGCAAGCCTAACTGTTAGCATCGGATGACTACGTGAAAACCTTCACAAGCCCCCGGGAGTTGACGAACCGAAGATGACCCAGAAGCTCGATAGGGATGCCCTTGAGCGGCTCGCGACAGGCCGGGGCGAGCCCGGCTGGCTGACCGAGCGGCGCACGCAGGCCTTCGACCTGTACGAGAAGCTCGATATCCCCGATCCGAAGGGGGAAGAGTGGCGGTACGTCGACGTCAGGGGCTTCGATTTCGACGGGTTCGGGGCTCCGGAGGACCGCAAGGTGGTGCCAGCGCTGGCGGACGAGCTGGTGGCCAAGGGCGTGGTCTTCACGGATCTGGCTACCGCTGCGGTGGAGCATCCCGACATCATGAAGGAACACTTCTTCACCGAGGTCCCTTACGACGAGCACAAGTTCACGGCCTTGCATGGTGCGTTCATCTCGGAAGGATTCCTCCTCTACGTCCCGGACAACGTCGAAGTGGAGCTTCCCCTCGAGATCCTGCATTCGGTCGCCGCCGGCGGGTCGGTCTTCCCGCACGCAACCGTCGTCGTCGGCAAGCACGCGAGCGTGACGATCGTCGACACCTTCCGCTCCGAGGATGTCGATCGGGCCGCTCTCTGCTCCGGCGTCGTAGAGGTCACGGCCCAGGTGGGCTCGACCGTCAACTACATCTCCCTGCAGCAGTGGGGACGCAATACCCATCACTTCCAGACCCAGCGGTTCACCGCCGGACGCGATGCCACCGTCCGTAGCTTGGCCGTCAATCTGGGGTCGAGTTTCGCCCGTACCCAGGTGGAATCCGTTTTGAAGGGCGAGGGTTCCTTCTCGGAGATGCTGGGTCTCTACTTCGCCGACGCTGATCAGCGGTTCGCTCAGCGAACGCTTCAATCCCACAACGCCCCGCACGCGACGAGCGACCTCCTCTACAAAGGGGCACTCAAGGAGCGATCGAAGTCTGACTACTCCGGTCTTATCAAGGTGTTGAAGGGGGCCCAGGGCACCGATGCGTTCCAGGCCAATCGCAACCTGACGCTCTCGCCCGAGGCCCTTGCCCGCTCGATCCCGCAGCTAGAGATCGAAGCCAACGAGGTTCGCTGCACGCACGGCGCCACGGTTTCGCCGGTGGAAGAGGAGCACCTCTTCTATCTGATGAGTCGGGGCATCGATCGAGTAACGGCTCAAAAGCTGGTCGTCTTCGGGTTCTTCGGGGAGGTCCTCGACCGCATCCGCGTACCTTCCGTCCAGGAAGAGTTGGCCGAGGCGATCGCGACGAAAGTCGAGGGCGAGCAGCACCTCGAGGTGAATGCTTGATGGCCGACTTCACCGAGGTCGCTCGTATGGATGAGCTGCCCGACGGCGGCTGCAAGCAAGTGACCGTCGGCGGCAAGTTGGTGGGTCTTTACCGCGTCGGTAGTGATATCTATGCGCTGGGTGACGTATGTACGCATCAAGAGGCCTACCTAACGGAAGGCGAGTTCGATCCGGAGGAGATGGAAGTCGAGTGTCCGCTTCACGGATCTCGGTTCAACATCATGGACGGCGGTGTCAGGATCCTGCCGGCTACGAAACCCGAGCCTACGTTCCCGGTGAAGGTCGAAGGCGACTTCATCTACGTAGGCCCCGAGAACCCCAAGGAGTGAGGCATGACTGACAAATTGTTGCAGATCGAAGATCTTCACGTCGAGGTCGAGGGGAGCAAGATCCTTCGCGGGCTCAACCTGAGCCTCGACAAGGGCGAGATCCACGCCATCATGGGGCCGAATGGATCGGGTAAATCGACCCTCGCTTATGTGTTGACGGGGCGTCCCGGTTACGAAGTCACCGGGGGAAAGATCTTCTATAACGGCGAGGACGTACTTGACCTCGCTCCCGACGAACGTGCTCACCGCGGGATCTTCCTCGCATTCCAGTATCCGACCGAGGTCCCGGGCGTTTCGGTAGTGAACTTCCTTCGCACTGCTTATAACGCGATCCACTCGGACTCCCCGAAATCGGCGATGCAGTTCCGTCTTTTCCTGCAGGAGAAGATCGACCTTCTCGAGATCCCGAGCGAGCTGGTGGATCGTTACGTGAACCAGGGTTTCTCCGGTGGAGAAAAGAAGCGCAACGAGATCCTTCAGATGGCCGTCCTCGAACCGCAGCTCGCGATCCTCGACGAGACTGATTCGGGGCTTGACATCGACGCGTTGAAGCACGTCTCCGCGGGCGTCAACAAGCTCGCCGGCCCCGAGGTCGGCATCCTGATGATCACGCACTACCAGCGTCTTTTGAACTACATCCGGCCCTCCCAGGTGCACGTTCTGATGGGTGGCCGGGTGGTGAAGTCCGGCGGGTTCGAGCTCGCCGAGCAGCTGGAGGCCGAGGGGTACGCGAGCCTCGCCCGAGAGGCAGGGCTTTCGAACGAGGAGCTTGCAGAGCTCACCGCGCAAGAAGCAGCGAAGGTCTAGTCGAGCTCGTGGCTCTAGACGTCGAGACCATCAGGAAGGACTTTCCGCTCCTCGACACCGAGGCGCACGGGAAGCCGTTGGTGTATCTCGACAGCGCCGCCACCTCACAGAAGCCGCGCCAGGTGATCGACCGGCTCGTGCGCTTCTACGAGCACGAGAATGCCAACGTTCACCGGGGCATCTACGACCTCGGCGAGAAGGCAACTGCGGCTTACGAGGGCGCGCGTAAGGCTTGCGCACGTCTGATCGGCGCGCCGGACGCAAGCTCGCTGATCTTCACCCGGGGGACGACCGAAGCCATCAACCTCGTTGCTTACTCCTGGGGACGCGCCAACATCGATGCCGGAGACGAGATCGTGGTCACCGAGATGGAGCACCACTCGAATCTGATCCCGTGGCAGATCCTAGCCGCGGAACGGGGAGCCACTCTCAAGGCCATCCCTATCGAGGACGACGAGCACCGGCTGGATCTGTCGGGTCTCGACGGAGTGATCACCGAACGCACCAAGCTCGTATGCGTGTCACTCAAGTCGAACGTGCTGGGTGTCGTCAATCCGGTCCGCCAGATCGCAGACGCGGCTCATGCCTCGGGCGCGTTGGTGCTGGTCGACGGGGCCCAAGCGGTGCCTCACATCGCGGTCGACGTGGCCGACCTCGATGCCGATTTCTTCGCTTTCTCGGCGCACAAGATGTGCGGGCCGACGGGTGCCGGGGTCCTGTACGGCCGTGCCGAGTTGCTCGACGCCATGCCTCCGTTCCATGGTGGGGGAGAGATGATCCGCGAGGTTTGGATAGACCGGGCGACCTGGAACGAGGTTCCCTACAAGTTCGAGGCCGGGACCCCGAACGTGGCTCAGGCCGTAGGCATGGGCGCCGCGGTCGAGTATCTCGAGGGCATCGGCATCGAGAGCATCCGTGCCCATGAAGCCGACCTGACCGCATACGCCATGGAGCGACTGGGCGACATGGGCGCCACCATCTACGGCCCGCGCGACCCAAAGCAACGCTCGGGAGTCGTGTCGTTCAACCTGACCGAGGTTCATCCTCACGACATGGCGACCATCGTCGATCAGGAGGGCGTCGCCATCCGGGCAGGGCATCACTGCGCGCAGCCGCTGATGCGTAGACTCGGGGTGCCCGCTACGGCTCGGGCGTCGTTCTACCTGTACAACACCCGCGACGAGATCGACGCTCTGATGGCTGCTCTCGAGAAATCGAAAGGATGGTTCGCGTGAGCCTCGAGGATCTGTACAAAGAGGTCATCCTCGACCACTACCGCGCCCCGAGGAATAAGGGCCGCCTTGATCCACACGACGTTGCCCTCGAGCGCAACAATCCTCTCTGCGGTGACGAGATCGAGTTGTTCTTGAAGTTCGAGGGCGACGATGTTCAAGGCATCGCGTTCGAGGGGAAGGGATGCTCCATCTCCCAAGCGAGCGCCTCGATGATGACCGAGAAGGTGAAGGGTCTTAGCGCCGCGGACGCCCAGACTATGGCCGCATCGATCAAGCGGATGATGGCTGGTGAGGAAGACGGGGACCCTAAGGTGTTGGAGGATCTCGTCTCCTTGAAGGGCGTGGTGAAGTATCCGGTGCGCATCAAGTGCGCGCTACTCGGATGGAACACCCTCGTGGAGGCTCTCGAAGGGGCCGGGAAGGCGACGCCTTCCTGAGGACGCCGGTGCAGGGAACCTTTCCTCTCGGCCAGCCGTCGAATCGGACATGAGTGTGGACCGATCCATGCACCCCGTGCGGATCTCTCTCGCGAGCGCTGTGCTGGCGGCAACGCTATTCGCGGCTTGTGGCTCGCCTGAGGTAACCCCGCCCCCGGCAGGCGGCGGAGACGGCTCGAAGACCCCCGGCGATGAGGCTCCGGTCGGATGCGGGCCCGGCCCCACGCCTGAAGGCTTCGCGTCCTGGGAGGAATGCCCCGACGACCAGCCCTCCGGTCCCGGCTACGAGCTTGTAGAAGTCCGCGACGGGCTCGTCGATCCACGTCCGGTGGATTGGTTGCGAGCCGAGCCTCGGGCGGACGGAACGGTCCTCCGCATCGTCTTCTGGAGCGGTGTCGAGGAGTGCTACGGCGTCGCCGAGGTGATCCTCGAGGAAGATACCGATTCGGTGACCGTCACGATCTTGGAAGGCAGGGAGCCCGCCGCCGAGGTGTGTATCGACCTTGCCGTGAAGAAGGCCATCGACGTCGAACTGAGCGCCCCGCTCGGCGACCGGGAGGTCAGTGACGGGGCGGAATAGCTAGTTACTCCTATTAGCACTTGCTTAAACGGAGAAAGTCGGGTATCAAAGGGGCATGACGCCCCTGGGAGACGATTCCGCCACCCGGACCGCCAAGGTCCTGTCCTTGCCCACGCGCGCGGCGATCCTCTCGATGTTGCTCAAGAGCGGTCCGAAGACGGTCAAGGAGATCGCAGACTCTTTCCAGATCCATCCGAACGTTGCCCGGGCCCATCTGGGTCTGATGGTCGAGGCCGGCTTCCTGATGACCGAGACGCGGCGGCGCGATAAGGGCCGCCCCGCGAAGGTCTATTTCACCTGGGAGGGCGAGGCGGGCCAGCTGGCCGAAGCAGGTGTGCCGGTGGACGCGCCCGAGGCCAAGACCGCGGTCGTCCTCGGAGAGCTCCAGATCGAGGTCCGCGTGCTCGAGCGCATGTTGACCGATGCCAAGAAACAGCTACAACGCATCCACGGATTGATAGATGAACGTGATCGAGTGCAAGAGGAAAGGGAGTAGAGCATGGCCGAGTACAGCAACAAGGAGGTCCTCGTCGAGACTGGTTGGCTCGAGCAGAGGGCGGATGATGACGATCTCGCCATCATCGAGGTGGACGAAGATGTGACCGCTTACCAGAAGGGTCACATCAAGAACGCGATCGTTCTGAACTGGGTCGACGACCTTCAGGACGACCTCCCGCGCGATTTCGTCTCGTCCGAGCAACTGGCAAAGATCCTCGGCGACAAGGGCATCTCGAGCGATCAGACGATCGTGCTTTACGGCGGGAACAACAACTGGTTCGCTACTTATGCCTACTGGCTGTTCAAGTACCGAGGGGTCGAGAACGTCAAGCTCTTGAACGGTGGCCGTAAGAAGTGGGAGCTCGAGAGCCGGCTCCTTACGCAGGACGAGCCGAACCGACAGCCCACTACTTTCGAGATAGGCGCAGCCAGGCCCGAGTACCGAATCTTCCGGGACGACGTGATCGCCCGCGCCAAGGAGGGTGGCAAGTCGTGGATCGACGTGCGTTCGCCCGAGGAGTTCCGCGGCGAGCTCTTGGCGCCGCCGCATCTGCCGCAGGAGCAGGCGCAGGTGCCCGGCCACATCCCGGGTGCCGCCAACGTGACCTGGTCCAAGGCAGCCAAGGAGGACGGCGCCTTCAGGTCGGCCGATGAGCTGAAAGCCTTGTACGACGCTGAGGGAATCACCGGCGACTCAGAGATCGTGACCTACTGCCGGATCGGGGAACGTTCCTCCCACTCGTGGTTCGTTCTGAAGGAGCTCCTTGGCTACGACGACGTGAAGAACTACGACGGTTCGTGGACCGAATACGGAAGCCTGGTCGGCGTACCAGTGGAGAGGTAGCCCGAAGGGCCCGTCGCGCAGACGGCGTCTGTGAGGAGGCGGGTAACCTGTAGGTGCCCCAGCCGTGGCAGGCCATCGACAGCGATCCTCGAGGAGTTGCCAGCATGACGACCACCGCTCGCAAGGCCAAGAACAGGAAGACCGGTAAGGCAACGATGCTGGAGTCGCGCAACCCGCGCACGGGCGAGGTGCTGGCCGAGATCCCTTCGGTCGATCCCGCCGAGGTCTCCGAAGTCGTGGCACGCGCCCGTAAGGTTCAGCCAGAGTGGGCGGCGATCCCCCCGGCCGCACGCGCCCGGTACTTAGACGAGGTCCGTCATCGTCTGTACGGTCGGATCGATGACCTGATCGAGGTGGTCTCCGGTGAGACGGGCAAGCCGCGGCGTGAGGCCCTCATATTCGAGGCTTTCCCTTCGGCGAACCTTCTCGCCCGGATGGGGGCGCTGGCTCCTAAGGCTCTGAAGCCCCGCGGGGCCGGAGGGCTGGCGGGACCACTGTTGTTCGGCAGCAGGTCAAGGATCGAATGGCGACCGTTCGGGGTCGTCGGCGCGATCACCCCATGGAACTATCCGATCACGAATGCGTTTCTGGGATTCCTCGGCGCGCTCGTCGCCGGCAACGCGGTGGTTCTAAAACCGTCGGAGGTAACGCCCGCGTCGGGAGAGCTCATCCGGGACCTCTTCGACCCGTTACCGCCGAACGTCTTCAATGTGATCCAGGGCGGTGGCGACGTTGGGGCAGCATTGGTCGATGCTCCCTGCGACAAGATCTCTTTCATCGGGTCCCCTGCAACGGGACGCAAGATCCTCGAGGCTGCCGCCAAGCATCTGACCCCGGCGGTGATGGAGTTGGGCGGCCAAGACGCCGCCATCGTCTGCGACGACGCAGACCTGGACGTGGCAAGCTCCGGCCTCGCGTGGAGCTCCTTCTTCAATGCCGGACAAACATGCTGTTCGGTTGAGCGCATCTTCGTCACCGAGAGCGTTGCGGACGAATTCCAGGACCGTTTCCTACAGAAGGTCTCTCAGATCCAGATCGGTGGAAGTGGCATCGAGATGGGTCCTATGACGTTTGCTCCGCAGTTGGACACCGTCGGGCGCCACGTTAGGGATGCGGTGGCGAAGGGCGCTACCGTTCTCGCCGGCGGAGTGGAAGCAGGACCCAAGAACGAGAATGGGACTCTCTGGTTCGCCCCCACCGTCTTGACTGATGTCACGACCGACATGGACGTGGTGCGAGAGGAGAGCTTCGGTCCCGTGATCACTATCACTCGGGTCCGTGATGAGGATGAAGCCGTTCGCCGGGCCAACGAAGAGGGTGTGCTTCTCACGGCTTCTGTATGGACGAACAGTAAGAAGCGTGCCGATTTCCTCTTCTCCCAGATCCGCGCCGGGGCGATGCAGTCGAACGACCACGGCGTTCTTCCGGGGATGGGCTGGGCGCCGTGGGGTGGCCTGGGAGAGTCCGGGTTCGGCCGCCTCAATGGGATCCTGGGCATCCAGGAATTCGCGGTCCCCGTCCACGTGGCTCACAGTCTCTCGGGCAAGTTGAAGAAGCCTTATTGGTACCCCTACGACGATGACCAGGAAGAACTGGTGCGCGGACTGGCGAAGATCATGGCCGCCAAAGGCGCGGCGGCCAAGCTCTCGGGCGCCGGTGCCGTTCTGAAGACGATCGGGAAAGAGCTCAAGGGCCGCTTGTAAGCCCCACCACTGTGCTCGCCGCGCGTCTAGCCGAACGGCGGGAGTACCAGGCGTCGGGTCTCCAGACCGGCGAGGGATTTCTCGGCCAACTCGTCGGTGTCCACCGATGATTCGGCTTTATCTACGTCCTTCACCCGGGCGCGAGTAGCGGGGGAGCGGGGCTCGAAGAGGACGCAGCAGTCTTGATGCTTACGGGTGGAGATCTCGTAGGTCCCGATCAGTTTGGCCGTATCGATGATCTCTTGCTTGGTCATACCGACCAGGGGCCGCATGATGGGCACGCCGGGGACGGCGGAGTCGACGGCGTGAAGGTTCTCTATCGTTTGCGACGCGACCTGCCCGAGGGCATCCCCTGTGATCAGGGCTTTAGCCTCGCGTCGCCTGGCAAGCTTGGCCCCGATCCGCATCATCATGCGGCGATAGAGGATCACACGCAGATCCGATGGGCAATTCATGACGATCTCGCGTTGGGTGTCACCGAGCGGCACCATGTGAAGCGTCGTCTCGACGTGATAGCTGTTGAACTTCTCGGCGAGGTCTTCCGCCTGCCGGGCG
Organism: Actinomycetota bacterium; assembly: GCA_051001455.1. Classification (GTDB taxonomy): domain Bacteria; phylum Actinomycetota; class CADDZG01; order CADDZG01; family WHSQ01; genus JBPCNH01. The sequence goes on along the minus strand of JBPCNH010000027.1, from coordinate 9,335 downwards.
GACGAGGGATCTGTGTACGGCTGACCGTGGAAGTGCAAGAGCTCCACCCGCGCCCCCCGGCGCGCCATGCGCCACGCCGCAACCGGCGAGTCGATCCCGCCCGATAGGAGACAGATCATCTTTCCCGACGTCCCCGAAGGGAGACCACCGGTTCCCTCGATGCGCTCCCGATAGACGTATCCGTGTTGTCCGAAGAGCTCGATCCAGATGGTTGCGTCGGCGTGCTTCAGATCGACCGTGCCCTTGGTCGCCTCTTGCAGGTGACGTCCGACGCGGTCGTGGATCTCCTGAGATCGCTCCGGGAAGTTCGAGTGGGTCCGGCGGGCCTGAACGCGGAAGCTGTCGAACGGAGCGGCCAGCAGCATCTCCAAACCAACGTTCTTCATGGTGTCCATTTCCGGATCGATCCGGCGGGCGGCCCCCACGAACGCGACACCGAACAAGCGGGCCGCTCGCGCGGCACTCTCGGCCACCGGGCCGCCGCTCGCGAACTCGACCGTTATCCGCCCCATCCCCCGTCTCAGCCGGGAGTATCCGCTGCCCGCGAGAGCCGTCCGGATGTTGCGCGCCAGCATCTCTTCGAAGAAGTCGCGGTTCTTTCCCTTGAGACCCAGCTCGTGATGGTGAACGACTAGAGCATCCAAAGGCGCTTTAGTCCCTTCAACAGGCTCATCAATCCGTGTCTTCGAACCCCACGGAGAAGAGGGCTTCTACGTCGTGGCGGGAGTAGACCTTGAAAGCGACGAGGGTCTGGGTACGGACGATGCCCTCGATCTTGGCGATCCCTTCGGAGACGACCCGGGCGAGATCGTCGTGATTGCGCACACGCACCATGATCACGAGGTCGTAATCGCCTGCGACCGAGTAGACCTCGGTGACCTCCGCGATATCGGCGACAGCCTGGGCAGTTTCCGGGATGCGGTGAACGTCGCAGACGGCAAGAACCACGGTGGTAACCATGTCCTCAGTATCCCTCACATCTCCCAGGGGAGATAAGAAAGGGCCGCCCCGAAGGGCGGCCTGTTCACTGCTAAGTCGCTCGTTAGATCGTCACCATGTCCCGCAGTTTTCCCGGCGTCGAAGGGTGGCGCAGCTTGGAAAGCGCTTTGGCTTCGATCTGACGGATGCGCTCACGGGTGAGGTTGAATTCTTTGCCGACCTCTTCGAGGGTGCGGGGCTCACCGGTTACTAGTCCGAAACGAAGTGCCAGCACTTTGCGCTCGCGCTCCGAAAGCGAACCCAGCATGTCCCACAGATCCTCCTGGCGCAGAGCCACGGCGGCTGCCTGGAAGGGTCCTTCTACATCTTCGTCCTCGATGAAGTCTCCCAGCTCGGCATCCTCGTCACCGACCGGCTCGTGGAGCGATACCGGCTCGGGAAGGACCCGGAAAGCCTCGCGGACCTTCTCGGGGGAGAGGTCGGATCCTTCGGCGATCTCTTCGATGGTCGGCTCGCGCCCTAGCTTCTCGAGCAGTTCGCTCTGGACCTTGCGGACCCGATAGAGCGTTTCGACCATGTGCACCGGGATGCGGATCGTTCGAGCCTTGTCGGCGATCGCACGGGTGATGGCCTGACGGATCCACCAAGTTGCGTAGGTAGAGAACTTGAAGCCTCGTTGGTAGTCGAACTTCTCGACGGCGCGCATCAGACCGAGGTTTCCCTCTTGGATCAGGTCCAAAAGCGGAAGACCCGCGGCGGAGTACTTCTTGGCGATCGAAACCACGAGGCGGAGGTTCGACTGGATGAAGCGTCTCTTGGCCTGACGACCGGTGCGAGCCCGCATCTCGAGTTCGACGCGCTGCTTATCCGAAGGCTTCCTGGCCTTCTCCAGCTTCTCGACGGCAGCTTCGCCCTCTTCGATCGCGCGCGCCAGTTCGACCTCTTGCACGTCGGTCAGGAGGGGGTACTGCCCGATCTCTCGGAGATATTGCCTGACGAGATCCTCGTGAGCGGCTTCCTCACGAGTCGACTCGTAGGGGCGAGTCACCTGAGCCATGCCTAGAACCTCTTTCGCTAGTCGTCGGCGCGCCGCTACATTTCGGTACGAGCGCGTCCAATGAAACAACCCTCGGCTTTCGTCTCCCTGGGGCGTGGAGTACACGCTTCGCATGTGGAGGAAGCTTCAAGGGTGGACCGATGTCCAAGAACTTCTCCAATGCTAGGGGAATCCCTTTCCGATTGGAAGGGGGGAATCCCGCTAAATTCTGTCTGCGTAGTACAAAACGACCTCCTTGCGCCCGGTATTCCCGGCGTTCTGCCGGATTTTTTCGACCGGTTCTAGGGCTCCCGCCCCGGGCTTCCACGTGTGAACGGGACCCAGATCGGATGCCTTACCCCCTCTGAGCCGGGTCATTCCCGACTTCTCGACCCGCCTGAGGGGGTGATGCCACGCTGTTCCTGAACTTCGCGAGCGCCCCCGCATCTGGGCCGACGTGGCCGGTTTTCAGCTGCAACGACGGTTACATAGAACCCGCCTCCGAGGTGATCTTCGAGGTACCGGCTGGTCAGAACGAGGTCGAAGTCGTGTTCGAGGACCTCGACCTTCAGGTTCATAGTTGGGTGCTGGTCGAGATACTTGCTCTCAGCGGAACCGACTACAAAGGGCAGATCGGCCGTTTTCTGTACGACTCGCCCGACGCCGCCTCCAGGATCGAGTTCGACTGTATCCCCGCAACGGGCGGTTCCTGCCTTCCGTAAGAGACAAGTCGATCCGACAGTCGTAGCACTTCTTTACCGGATGTCCGGTGAAGGAACGGACGTCTGCAGGGCGAACCTTCACTGCAGATGACCCACAGGACGATAAGGGGGAAGCCTAATGAAGAAACTATTGATCCTCGCTCTGGTGGCAAGCCTGATCGCAGGGGCGCTCATAGGCCCGGCTGCTGCAGGTAAGAAGAAAAAGAAGAAGAAGAAGCCGCAGCGTGTCGAGCGAGTCGTCGAGATGGAATACCAGCTTGCCGCTCTGGGTGTAGGCGACCCTGCAGGTACCGGCGCATGCCCCGCTGCCACTAATAGTTGCGGTCGTGCTGCCACTGGTCCGGAGGATCGTTGGGTGAAGGTCGAGATCACCGACGCTACCGGTACACCCACCTCCTTCTCCCTGGGTCAGGACACCGACCCCGATGCCCTCGGCACCGAGAAAGACCTAGGTGAGTTCTGTGGCTCGACGGGGGATGAGCCGATCGAGATCGAACCCGGCTTCGAGATCCTCGTGTTCCCGTGGTTGCTCGGCCCGGCGTGTCAGTCGGCGGGTACGACGGGCACGGTCACGATGACGATCTCGAACCTTCCGTAGGTTCCACCGCATCAAGAACATCGAAAGGGCCGGGTCTCTGAGACCCGGCCCTTCTCTGGTGCGCGCATGAACAGTCACTTGCAGGTGAGAGTCCTGCGAGGAGGAGGTGGTGCCGCGGTGAGGAACGCGATTCCCGCCACCGTGACGTGACCGAGAGGCCACGCCTGACCCGGCAGAAGTCAGCAGAGGCCATAGTACCGGCGCACGCCGGGAAGGGCCGAAGGTTAGGCGAAGGAGCACGCGATGGACTCGATTGCCAGCCAACGACGCAGTCAATCGACGTGAGACTCGACTTCTTGGGTCCGCGAGACGGTGAATCCCGTCAGACGCCTCGAAGAGCGTCGCTCGCAGCGGTGACCCCCGCCTCCTACCCGATCGTCGATCTCTTCCGCAGTCGAGACAGGATTACCGGCTCTCGGGGAGAACTCTCGCATCATAGGAAGTTCCATTTGAGATGGGGGAAGTCATATGAAGAGGATGCTCGTTGTTGCTTTGGTCCTTGGCCTGATCGCAGGGTCTCTAGCTGCGCCTGCATCGGCGGGGAAGAAGAAGAAAAAGAAGAAGCCCGTCAAGGTCGAGCGTGTCGTTGAATTCGAGTATGCCTGTCCCTGCACCGGCTTGTTCCAGCTCGGCGGTTTGACCGGCGGAGACCCCAACCTCGGCGGAGGCCCGATGCCCGGCGCTGGTGTGGAAGAGCTCTATCTCGCGGGTGTTGCGGTTGATGACTCGGGTCTTCCCGTTCAGGTTGACGTGCAGGGCGACACAGATGGCGACGGTCTCAACAACGCGATCGGGTCATTCTGTGGGGAGACCGAGGAGCCGATGGAGGTCCCGGCCGGAGTTTCGTTCAACCTGTTCATCACCGGGGTGGGGGCGTGTGATGACGGAACCCCCGTGGGGGGCATCGGCGGAACGATCACCTTCACCTTCTCGAATCTGCCGTAACTACATAGCGATCAGAAAGGGCCGGGTCTAGTCGACCCGGCCCTTTTCGTTACTTGGCTTCGGCGTAGCGGCGGTTTGCCTCGTCCCAGTTGACGGTGTTCCACCAGGCGTCGATGTAGTCGGGCCTCTTGTTCTGGTAGCTCAGGTAGTAAGCGTGCTCCCAGACATCGCACCCGAGTACCGGCGTGAGGCCGTCCATGATCGGCGCGTCCTGATTCGGACGGTTGATGACCTCGAGTGAACCGTTGTTCACGACGAGCCAGGCCCAACCGCTGCCGAACTGGGTGACGCCGGCCTCCGCGAACTTGTCCTTGAACTCCTTGAAGGAGCCGAACGCCTCGTCTATCGCCGCGGCGATCTCGCCGGTCGGCTCTCCGCCGCCGTCCGGGCCCATAACCGTCCAGAAGAGTGAGTGGTTGTAGTGGCCGCCCCCGTTGTTGCGAACGGCGCCTTGCTTGTCGGCCGGGAGCGACGAGATGTTCTTCAGCACCTCTTCGATCGGCTTATCGGCCCACTCGGTGCCCTCCAAGGCGGCGTTCACCTTGTCGATGTAAGCCTGGTGGTGCTTGCCATGATGGATCTCCATGGTTTTCGCGTCGATGTGGGGCTCGAGCGCATCGTGCGCGTACGGCAGGTCGGGAAGTGAATAACCCATACCTTCTCCTTTCGGTGCTGTCGGTTGTGTGGCTATATATCGAGCTTACCCAGGAGGCCTTTCGCCTACCCGGGCACGGCTCGCCCTGCATCTGTTCCTAACAGACCGAGCGGACGGGCTATTTCGTGCCCTGCGGCTGCCCTAGAACCGCGCCGCTCGGCTACGCTTCGGGCAGTGACCGGTCAACGTCGATCTCATGTGAAGCGAGGTGTCCTTTGAGCAGCGGGAGCAACTTCGCGATCCTCCATCCACCCCCTGCCACGAACGAGCCCGTCCGTGATTACGCCCCCGGCAGCCCGGAGCGGAAGAGCCTGAAAGCGCGCCTCGAGCAGATGGCGGGGGAGCGCATAGACATCCCCATGGTGATCGGGGGCAAGGAGGTCACCTCCGGCGATATCTACGAAGTGGTCATGCCCCACGCTCGCAAGCACGTGATCGGAGACCTTCATCAGGGCGCTCCTGAGCACATGACTCAAGCGATCGAAGCTGCTGCTGAAGCGCACCGTGACTGGGCTGCGATGCCGTGGCCGGAGCGAGCTGGCATCTTTCTGCGCGCTGCAGAGCTGCTCGCGGGACCGTGGCGCGACACGATCAACGCCTCGACGATGCTCGGACAGTCCAAGACCGTCCATCAAGCCGAGATCGATGCGGCCTGCGAGTTGATCGACTTCTTCCGCTTCAACGTCGAGTTCGCGGCGCGCATATACGAGCAGCAACCGTTCTCGCCACCGGGTATATGGAACCAACTCGATTACCGGCCGCTCGAGGGCTTCGTGTTCGCGGTCAGCCCCTTCAACTTCACTTCGATCCAGGCCAACCTCGCCGCGGCACCTGCACTGATGGGCAACACGATCGTGTGGAAGCCGTCTCCCACCGCGACGCACTCCGCGCACTACCTGATGAAGCTCTTCGAGGCAGCGGGATTGCCCGACGGCGTGATCAACATGGTGCACGGTCCCGGTCCGGGTCTGGGAGAGGTCGCGCTCGACCATCCGGATCTCGCAGGCATCCACTTCACGGGCTCCACCGCAACCTTCGAGTGGATGTGGGAGCGAGCCGGGAAGAACATCGGCAAGTATCGGAACTTCCCCCGGCTCGTCGGCGAGACGGGAGGCAAGGACTTCATCGTGGTGCACCCCTCCGCGTCGACCGATGCCGTCGCGGCGGCGATCCTGCGCGGCTCGTTCGAATATCAGGGCCAGAAGTGCTCGGCTGCCTCGCGGCTCTACGTTCCGTCGAGCATGTGGCCGTCGCTCAAGGAGCGGCTCGCAGACGAAGTGCCGCAGATCAAGATGGGCGACGTCGCCGACTTCGAGAACTTCATGGGGGCCGTGATCGACGATCGTGCTTTCGCGAAGCACGCCGACGCGATCGCAGAGGCACAGGCCGGTAACGACATGAAGATAGTCACCGGGGGAGTCGCGGATGACTCGGAGGGATTCTTTGTCGCTCCCACGGTGGTCGAGGCAACGGACCCTTCGGCGCGCCTTTTGCGCGACGAGCTCTTCGGTCCGATCGTCACGGCCTTCGAGTACAAGGACACGGAATGGGACGAGATGCTCGACATCGTGGATGAGACCGCGCCATTCGCGCTCACAGGCGCGGTCTTCTCGGACGACAAGGCCGCTACGATCGAGGCTAAGGAGCGCCTCCGCTACACCGCCGGGAATTTCTACGTGAACGACAAGCCCACCGGGGCCGTTGTGGGTCAGCAACCTTTCGGCGGTGCTCGGAAGTCGGGTACGAACGACAAGGCGGGTTCGATGTGGAACCTGATCCGGTGGGTGAGCCCCAGGACGATCAAGGAGACTTTCGTCCCTGCCACCGATTATCGCTACCCCTTCATGCAGCCCGACCAGGGCGTTTAGTCCCTTCCGGACCTTGCATCTGGAAGCATCTGGAAATAGGACAAAATCGACTTATGGTTACGCTGGAGTGGATACGCAGGTGATGCCGTAACGGCAGGGTGGGGGGGCAAATGAAGAAGATAGCGACGATCGCGATGAGCCTGACGCTGGCGGTGGCGGCGACGGGTGTTTCCGCAGCAGGTAACGGAACGCTCCCAGACGGGGCTATCCCTCTGGAGGGTGGCGGTTACGCGCTCGAACTCAAGAAAGAAACCCCCGACTGGTACACCCCCGAACTCCATCGGGAGGTAGTACGAGCCGGCCGTCAAGGCAAAACGGTCCCCTTGCCGGAGGGCGCCGACGTCGACAGCGCTCTCTTGTTCACCGGCATCCGTCCGGGCGCGTGGATGATCTTTCCCGCGTGGTGCACGACGAACTTCGTTTTCGGTAGCGAGGGCAGCTACTACATCGGCACCGCCGGGCATTGCGCTGCGGCCGGAGATGAAGTAACGGTGGTAGCCGCCCCGGGAGTCTTGATGAACATCGGCCAGACGGTGAAGAGCGTGGACAACGGCGTTGGAGATGACTTCGCTCTCATACAGGTTCGGTCTGAGATGCAGGAATTCGTGAATCCGTCCATGGCTATCATCGCCGGGCCCACCGGACAGGAGACGCCGAGCTTCGGTGGTCCGGTCGCCCACGTGGGACACGGCCTCGCCGTGGGTACGGGTGGCACCCCGCGCGCCGGTGTGACGACGTGGATCGGCTCGGGTGAAGACGCAGGAGCTTATGGCTGGGACGGTGTAGGAGCTCCCGGCGATTCGGGTTCGGGCGTTCGCTCCGCGACGGGAGCAGCCGTAGGGAACCTCACCCACCTCGTGGTGGGAACCAGGTACGCGCCGGCATATATCGCCGGCACGACCATCGACAAGATCCTGGGATACGCAGGATCCCTAGCGACGGCAAGCTTGGTACCCGACCCACTCTGGTAGTGGCTAGGCCTCAGTACGACGCTCTTTAGTTCAGGATCACGAACGCCAAGGTCAGTGTGGTCGCGATGACCGCCATATATGTGAGCCGTCGTTGTGCTTTTTTCCGTGCAGGAGATCTTTTTTGAGTCAGGAAGAAGATCAGGCACGCAAGAGTTGCCACCCAAGCTGCTACGACGACAAGCCAAAAAGCCATTCAGGGCAGAGGCACTAGGTCATCGGTCACGTCAAAGCCAAGAGATGATTCATCGGCCACTTTCCTTTTGGTAGAGGTATTGGCCACATCACGAAATGCACGCTTTTGGATGACCAGGCTCTGCCGGTGGCTGCCGACGCCAAGTATCATGCGCTGCGGCGTGTTCGTCCATCTGGGGCTAACCTTGATGCCCCGGGCGGTTAGCTCAGCGGGAGAGCACTGCGCTTACAACGCAGGGGTCACTGGTTCGATCCCAGTACCGCCCACCTAATAAACACGCAGGTCAAACTGGTGTTAGGTCCCTCAGGAAAAAGTTGCTAACGAGATTCCAGGATCCCTGCTCTGCCTCGATCGCCTTGTCAATGTCGTAGCCCTGCGTCACACTCCCTGATGAGATGAGATGAAGGGAGTGGGGCGTGGCGACTGCACACACGATCAACGGCGTTCAGGTGAAGGTGCGCAATCCGTTTGGTGTTTGGGCTCTGGCGGTGGTGACCCTCGGCATCTATTCGCTCATCTGGTACTACAAGGTCAATAAAGAAGTGCGGCGTTCTCACGACATCGACGTGGACCCCGCTATGACGGTATTGGCCTTGCTATTCGGTTGGGTCCTCATCATTCCGCCGTACGTTGCGATCTACCGCACCGGTCGCAGGATCGAACGAGCGCAATTCAAGTCGGGACTCAAGGACCGGATCAGCCCCGTGGGCAGTTTCCTGCTCGGGTTCCTGTTCGGATTGAACATGATCTACATGCAGTCGAATCTCAACAAGATGTGGCGGGCCGAGGGTCCCGTCGAACCGCAGCTTTCGCCATCGGCAACGACCGCAGGACAGCTTCCAGAGCCCGCAGCGGACGCGCCACAACCTGTGCTAGAGGAACGTCCGGCGCAGAACGAGTAGGTTGCAAAGGCGACCGTCTCCCATTGAGCCCCAACATTCCTGCCGCTTTCCGAAAAAGATTGCAAAACAAGATTGCAGAATCCCCCTCTTCTGACTGTCCGGGGGGTCCATCATTCCATCCAGCGATGATAGCGAGCTTTCTCACCCGGAGCCTCCTTCGTTCGACGCGGTGCCCGTCGTAGTGACCGACTGGCTGCGACGGTCAAACTCATCGGTTCGTGCTGGTTGCCAGAAAGGGACAGCGAGGGGAACGCTGATCGGCGCAACCTCCGGCAATCGAGGGCAATGTTGTGAAACCGGGAATCAGGCAGCTGAACTGCAGAAACGCGTGTTTCCCCTGATAGCGCGTTTCCGATGGTTCTCGCTTACAACGCAGGGGTCGGCGGTTCGAACCCGTCACCGCCCACGACGTGAACGAGCAGGTCAACGGTTGTTTTCATCATCTTTCCGGTGCGAACATGTGTTCAAGCAGACGCGAAATCCAACAAGAATCCAACATGTGAATG
>JBPCNH010000026.1:0-25237 GCA_051001455.1 Actinomycetota bacterium | reverse complement strand
AGCCGGCGAGGTCTCTGGCGCCGTCTTGGGACAACAACCCCCGCCGCTCCTTTTCGACCCCGATCGAGAACAGCTCTGTGAGGGTCGCGTTGTGGATGCCGTGCAGCTGGTCGCCCGCCCGATCGAGAGCTTCGTTGCCGAACGAGGAGTAGTCCGTGCCGCTCGGAGCCGCGGCATCCTGCGTCCCGGTCGCCGTCCGCTCGGGAGTCAGAGCGGCCGCATCCAGACCCTTTGTGTCGTGGCCTCCCTCAGAAGCAGCGGCAGTGACCGGCTCCGTTGAGCTGGTGGTGCCTCCAGGACGGGAGCGAGGATCGAGGCTCCCGAGGTTCACGATCTGGCTCCGGGGGCGGTTCTGCGAGGGCGGTCTATTTGTCGTTCTCACGCCCTCGACGATAATGAAGGGGTGAGACAGGAATGGGGTCAAAAAGACTGCCTACACGAAATTATTCTGGAAAAATCAGCGACCCTCGGGGAGAGAACTTCGTTCCAGGATCTTTCAGGAAAGTTTGAACGGTCCTCAGCGTTACCCTAGATATATGGCTACTAAAGAAGAGATCCGCGAAGGCGTCATCCAGGCGCTCCAGACCGTCAACGATCCGGAGCTGGGGATCGACATCTGGAACCTCGGCCTCGTCTACGAGGTCGACATCGACGACGACCACAACGTACGGGTCGAGTTCACCCTCACGACGATGGGTTGCCCGATCGGGCCGATGCTCGACGAGCAGATCAAGGACGCCACCCAGTACATCGAGGGGATCGGCAACGTCACGACCGAGATGGTGATGTACCCGCCGTGGACGCCCGAGAAGATGGCGCCGCTGGCGAAGTCCGCACTCGGCTTCGTTTAAACACTCCCAAATCTTCAATCCCCCCTACCGTTGCGGTGGAGACATTTGAAGATTTGGGGCTAGTTTGGGGCCGGTGACCTCTCGTCTCGACCACCTCGCTTGTGCTCGTTGTGACCTGCGCTTCGACGCGGCCGGGCTGCATACGCGTTGCCCCTGCGGGGGCACCCTGCTGGCTCGATACGACTTCGTAGGACTGACCCGCGGGGATCTCGGCGCGCCGTCCGAAGGGCTGTGGCGCTATCACCCGATGCTCCCGTTGTCCGGCGCGCCGGTGAGCCTCGGTGAGGTCCGCACGCCTTTGATGCCGTTGCCGACCATGTCGGAGCGGTGGGGCGTCGAGGCTTATCTGAAGGACGACGGGCTGTTGCCCACCGGGACGTTCAAGGCGCGCGGCGCCGCCGTCGGAGTCAGCCGGGCCAAGGAGCTCGGCGCCGAGACTCTCGTCATGCCGAGTGCCGGCAACGCGGGAGGCGCGTGGGCCTTCTATGCGGCGCGCGCCGGGATCCCGATCACGGTGACCATGGCCCGCAGCGCCCCCCTCAACAACCAGCGCGAGGTGACGCTGGCGGGCGGGCGGCTGGAGCTAGTCGACGGAACGATCGCCGACGCGGGCCGGCGCGCCGCGGCCATCTCCGGCGAGACCGGAGCGTTCCTGGCGGCAACCTTCGGGGAGCCCTACCGGGTCGAAGGCAAGAAGACCGCGTGGCTCGAGGTGTTCGATCAGCTCGGCGACGGGAACGGCATGCGCTTCCCCGGAACGATCGTCCTTCCCGTGGGCGGGGGAGTGGCGGCCGCAGCCGCGGCCAAGGCCGCCGAAGAGGTATCGACCATCGGGTGGACTGAGGACGACCCTGCGCGCCTCGTCGGGGTGCAGTCGGAGGACTGCGCACCGATAACCCGCGCGTTCGAGGCAGGAGACCTGGCGCCCGAGCCGTGGGCGAAGGGCCCTGCGACGATCGCGGCGGGACTGCGTGTGCCCGCTCCGAGCGAAGGCGATCTCGTCCTCGACCGCGTCCGAGCTTCCGGCGGTTCGATGCTGGCGGTGTCGGATGAGGATGTCAGAGGCGCGGTCCGCGAGCTAGCGTCGGCGGAAGGCATCTTCGTATGTCCCGAGGGCGCCACCACGGTCGTTGCCGCAACGGTGCTGGCGGCCCGAGGCGAGCTGGCCTCTCCGGTCGTGCTCTACAACACCGGCACGGGCCTCAAGTATCTCGACGTGCTGGATCGAGATCCGCTCTAGAAGCGCTTCCTCAACGCGAGCACGCTGCGAGCGTAAGCACGCTGCCCTGCGTTCAAGTGGCGCCCAACGTTGCCGGGGCCCGAGTAGTAAGCGGCGAGTGCTTTCTTCACGTTCGGCATGATGTCCAGCATGCGCCTCAGATACATCACGCCGAGGTGCACGTTGCCGTCCATCGAGCGCACCTTCAGGTTGTGTCCGGAGAGAACCTCGTTCACGTAGCGGGAGGTGGCCGGCATCACCTGCATGAGCGCGAAAAACGTCGTCACGGTTCTCTTGACCTTGTCTCAGGGTGGTCCTAGTATCGAACACACGTTCGACTCCGGTGAAGCGGCTTTCCCCGAGGCCGTGTAGCGAGAGCGGGTTCCCCGGCCCGGCTCTCGTGTCCCGGAGACGAGTGAAGGGGCCTGATGAACCGGGAGACCGGTCATCGGGCCCCCTTTATCTCTGAGGGAGGCACCGATTTATTGGAGGGGCTCGGTGGAGGTGCTTTGGCTGGACTCACGGCCACCCGCCCGCCCAGACCCATTGATCCGAGCGACTAGGTGACCGTTGCAGTGACCAAGCGATACGACGAGCCGATCGATGTGACCCCCGATCCCATCGATAGCGGCGCGCCGGTCGCGTTCTCGTGGCGAGGACGTACCTACGAGATAGACGAGCGCCTCAGCTCGTGGCGGGAGGCAGGTGAGTGGTGGAACGGCTCCGAGAGCCGCGACCGTGAGTATCACCGGGTGGTGGCTCGCCCCGCCGGAGCGCTCGCATCGGGGGACGTCGATCCCGACGGATTCCTCTACTCGATGACCGCGGTCTACGACGTCTACCTCGACCGCATAAAGGATGCCTGGCGTATCGCGAGGATCTGGGATTGAGCCCCGCCTCGGCCAGACGCCGTTATCGTCCGAGTCATGGCTGCGAGCAGATGGGACGCGATCGCCTCGGGCGAGGTGGTGATCCCGATCAACGCCGAGCTGGGTTTCACGATCGAGCCCTCTTCCGATCCGGCTGCCGGGATCGTCTATACGTGGACGGTTCCGAGCGCGCTGTGCAACTCGGCCGGCAACCTGCAGGGCGGGATGCTCGCGGCATTCGCCGACTCGGTCCTCGGAGGTGCGGCCTCGGCTTACCTGGCGGCCGACCAGTACCCGGCGCTTGCCGAGATGAAGATCTCGATCCTGCGTCCGGCGCCGGCGGGCATGGAGCTGACCGGAAAGGGCCGGGTGCTGAAGGCAGGGAAGAAGATCCTGTTCGTAGAGGCCGAAGTATGGGGCGGCGACGAGCTGATCGCCAAGGCCAGCGGCACAGAGGTCCCGAGCCCGCTCTAGAGGTTCCCCGGGTGGTCCCGCGGTGAGCGGGTTCGTTCACCTCCATGTTCATTCCGCCTGGTCGCTCCTCGATGGGGCGATCCCTGCAGAGGAGCTCCCGTATCTCGCTGCGGAGATGGGATACGAGGCGGTGGCGATCACCGACCACGACGCGCTCACCGGAGCGGTTCGTTTCACGAAGGCATGCGCCGATGCGGGCATCAAGCCGCTCTACGGCGCCGAGCTGACCCTCGACGACGGCTCCCACATCACCGCGCTCGCCAAGACCACCGCCGGGTACGGGAACCTCTGCCGGTTGATCAGCGAGTCCCATCTCAACAACGAGCGTGGCAAGCCGGCTGCGAACTTCGACGCGGTGGTCCGGCGCGCCGAGGGCCTCTACGTCTTCTCGGGTTGTGCGCGCGGCGAGGTCGCCCGTCATGCCGGCGCGGGCCGGATCAACGAGGCGATCGCGGCGGCGCGCCGGTGGCGAGATGCGATCGGGGACGATTACCGCATCGAGGTCTTCGATCACCGCGGCTACGGCCATAGGGCGCTGCGGGACCGCCTCCTCAAGGTGGCACATGACACCGGCATCCCGGCGGTCGGGACCAACGACGTTCACTACTCCGAGCCTCGCCGGGCGCTCGCTCACGAGCTATTGCATGCGATCAAAGAGATAGTGCCGCTGTCGAAGACCCAGGCGCTGCGAGGCAATGCCGAGTACTGGCTGAAGCCGCCGGGAGATATGCGGGCGCTCTTCGCCGACGTGCCCGAGGTTGCCGACGAGACGCTGCGCATCGCCGAGGCCTGCGATGTGGATCTGGGCCTCGGTCGCTACCACTTCCCACAGGTGGGCGGGCGGACGGAGAAGCCAGGCGCGGCTGCTGAAACGTTAAGGAAACGGTGCTACGAGGGTACGGCGCGCCGTTTCGACCGCGTCACCCGGGATATCACCGACCGCCTCGAGCACGAGCTCGACATGATCATCCACGGAGCGGCGGCGTGGGCCGACGACCCCGACGGCTTCTCGGCCTATTTCCTGCTGGTCGCCGACATCGTGGCCCATACCCGCACGGTCCTCGGCATCCGGTGTGCCTGCCGGGGCAGCGCGGCGGGTTCACTCGTCTGCTATGTGCTCGGTATCTCCGATGTCGATCCCGTGCGCTACGACCTCTTGTTCGAGCGTTTCATGAACCCCCGGCGCGAGGAGCTCCCCGATATCGATGTGGATGTCGAGTCGCATCGCCGGGCCGAGGTGCTGCAACACATCCTGCAGACCTACGGCAGCGAGCAGACCGCCATGTGCTGCATGGCCGACACCTTCCGGGCGCGCATGGCGATCCGCGAGGTCGGAAAGGCGCTCGGGCTCCCTCCGGAAGAGATAGACGTGGTGGCTAAGGCTTTCCCACGTATCAGAGCGACGGATATCCCCAAGGCGATGGCGGCGCTGCCCGAGCTAGGCCGCTCGAACCTCAACGAGGCCCGGATCGCACGGCTCTTCGAGCTCTGTTACGAGATCGACGGCTTCCCCCGGCACCTGGCGTTGCACCCCTCCGGGGTGATCCTCTCGTCGAGCGATCTGGCCGACCGGGTCCCGATGCAGACCTCGTACGGCGGTTTCACGATGTTGCAGGCCGACAAGCACGACGTCGAGGATCTGGGACTGGTGAAGCTCGACGTGCTGGGCGTGAGGATGCTTTCGGCGATGTCGCATGCGGTGGGCGAGATCGAGCGCACCCGCGGCGCCCGGGTCGAGCTCGAGGGCCTCGCCCACGATGACGCCAAGGCGTTTCGATTGATGCGCACGTCCCGCACCCTCGGGTGCTTCCAGATCGAGTCGCCCGGACAGCGGGATCTCCTGGCGCGCCTGCAGCCGCAGTGCTTCGAGGACCTCATCGTCGAGATCTCTCTGTTCCGCCCCGGTCCGGTGAAGTCCGACATGGTGAATCCCTATCTCAAGCGCCGCCACGGCTACGAAACCGCCGAGTACCTCCACCCCGGGCTCCGCGATGCGCTCGCCGAGACCCACGGCGTGATCGTCTATCACGAGCAACTGATCCGGGCGATCGCAACCGTGACCGGATGCTCGTTGGCCGATGCCGATCATTTCCGGCGCCATCTCGACTCCGAGCGCCACGAGATCACCTATCCGGCCGACGAGGACGCCACCGCAGGCCCCCGCTTCATGGACCGGCGTCTGGGAGGCGATACCCCGGCGGCGCGCTGGTTCCAGAACGCAGCCATCGGCAACGGCTGCGATGCCCGCCAGGCGGCGCTGCTGTGGAAGGAGGTCTTCGCCTTCGCCTCGTTCGGGTTCTGCAAAGCGCACGCGGCCGCCTTCGCGCTGCCGACCTACCTGTCGAGCTGGCTGAAGGCCCATTACCCGGCCGAGTTCTATGCCGGTCTCCTCACCCACGATCCCGGCATGTACCCGCGCCGCTTACTGGTGGCAGACGCCCGCCATTTCGGAGTGGCGATCCTGCCGGTGGACGTGAACGCGAGCGACGAGGTCTACCGGGTCGAGCAGGTCGCCCCGGGGTGCCTCGGGGTCCGCCTGGCGCTGTCGGAGGTGCGGGACATGTCCGAGACCGAGATCGCCTCGCTGCTCGCGGCGCGCCGGGACCACGGTCCGTTCGACTCGCTCGAGGATCTGTGGCGGCGCGCCGAGCTGAGCCGTCCGGTGCTCGAGAACCTCGTGCACATGGGCGCTCTTGATTCCGTGGCAGGCGCCCGGACCCGACGTGAGCTCCTGTGGCGGGCGGTCGATCTCGCGGGCGGTGGGATATCGGTCGCGGCGCGCCGCAGAACCAGCGCGCCGAAACAGAAGGAGAGTGCAGGCACCCAGCTCGGCTTCGAGCTCGAGGCGCCGATCACCGAGTCGTTACCGGGGATCCGCGATTACACGCCGCTAGAAGAGACCCAGGCCGAGCTAGAGGTCGGCGGGATCGACGCCCGCCGTCACGCGATGGAGCTCTACCGGCCGCTCCTGGCAGAGATCGGCTGCACCCCTGCCACCGAGCTGGTCACGAAGCGGAATGCAAGTGAGGTGTGGGTCGCCGGCATCAAAGTGGCGAGCCAGACCCCGGCGATCCGCTCGGGCCAGCGCATCATCTTCATGACCCTTGATGACACGACCGGTCCCATCGACGTCACGATCTTCGAGCGGGTCCAGCCGTGGTGTGCGGCGACCGCGTTCCACTCCTGGCTCCTATTGGTCCGGGGCGAGCTACGCAAGCGCGGCGGCGCCTCGTACATCCACCGGAGCGATCCCCACAACGTCGGGGTGACGGTCGTGGTCGAGGAGGTATTCGACCTCGCCGAGCTGGCCGAGGCTCGTGCCGGCGGCCAGACCTTGGTTGCGGCCGTGGAGAGTCAGAGGAACCGCCAGCGCAGAGGCGCACCGATCACCGGCAGCGCCACTCAAGCGCCCGGCCGCCTGTGGCATTCAAGCGGTGGCAGCGCCGGCCGCTGATGGACGCAACGGTGATCACAAGTACCGGGAGGTGGATCAAGCGGCGGTGACGAATGCTCCCGACCATGGGGAAGTCGGGGGCGGTGCGAACCATGCGGGTGGCTGCAGCGCTGGCGCTCGCTCTCCTCATCTCGACCGCTTCCCCCGGTCTCGCGCGCTCGCTGATCGAGCGCCCTTCTCCGGCGAGCCGCAGGCTCCCTTCGATCGTGACCCAGACACTCAGGACGATGAGGGAGCTCGGTATGCCCGACCGGTTGATCGACCGGCTGGAATCCCGAGTAGATGTGGCGAGCGAGAGTGACATCTTCGCGATCCCCGTCTCGGACCTGGATCGTGACGGCACCCGGGAGATCATCGAATGGAAGCTCACCTATTCGTTTTCCTTCAGTGAGGGAACGCAAGGCGATCCTTTAGGCCCGGAGGAAGAGTTCGAGACCATCTTCATCGTCAGATCCGGCGACAACGGCAAGCGACTGTGGCGCAAGAGTTACGAGGACCTCGTTTTCCCCGTCGACACGATCGGCGCAGATGGCAGGCCGGGCATCGTCACCATCGGCGGGCTGATCAGCTTCTTCGGTCCCTCGGGCCAGCGTTATCTCGATTTCGAATCTCTCGAAGGAAGAAGCGGCAAGCGGCAATGGCAGCGTTCCTTCGCCGGGGTCTCTGCGGGGGATGCCTTCACTCAGGTATCCGAGAACTCGCCCATCTCCATCTCGTTCGCCCAGGCGCTGGCCGGGAAACCAGTCGACATCATCGTCAGCCTGGCAACGGAGGTCTCGACCCTGTTGACGCACTCGGTCGCGGCCCGAGTGGTCGTCGTGGATGGCTCCGACGGTTCGGAGACGCGGCACCCTTCTGTAGACGTCGGTCTTGACTGGATGCCGTATTCCGGCGCGGTTGGCGATCTCGACGGCGACGGACTCGCGGACTACGCGGTGGTGAACAACCCCGGCATCGATCTGGGCGGCCCGCAGGAGCCACCGAGCGTCGGTGGGACGATCTATGCACGCCGTGGCACTGACGGATCCGAGATCTGGACTACCTCGGGATTGGAGCTTTACGACTTCGGGTTTGCAGCCGGCATCCCCAGCGTTGTGGGTGATAAGACCCGGGAGGTCGTTCTGATCACGCCCAACGATCCCGAATGGCGGGATTTCGCCGTCTATCTTTTCGACGGAGGGGTGGGCTTGCAACGCTGGAAGAAGCTCGGCGTAGGGGTGATGGTCCCAGGCGACGTCGACCGCGACGGCAGATCCGACCTGGTGATGGCCGACGCCTGGTTCAACTTCGAGAAGCACAAGGCCGGCTTCAAGGTCTCGGCGTATCGAGGCAGCGGCCGGAGGATCTACCGGAAGTCGTATCGCTGGAGCTTCGAAGGCCTTCCATGCCCTATGGGTTATTGCTCGAGCGGAGCGGGCTACGGATGGGGATCGGGAGGAGACATCCAACCCGACGCGCTCAAAGAGACCTTCCTGCTCCTGCAGGCCCACCAGGACCCGGGCGAGCCCCAGACCCACACCATCCTCGCCGACGGCCGCGACGGGGCCGCTATTCACAGGGGCGACGGGACGACCTTTCCCGCCTTCGGAGCGGTCGACGGCCGGGGCGACGATCTCTTCAGGATCGAGACCAAGGGTGGGATCTCGGTGGTGGAGGTGCTCGATGGGAGGACGCAGCGGACCTTGCTGCGAACCGTGATCCAACGGACCAGGGGCCTCCTCCCGCGCTCGGCCTACGCCTTCGCAGAGACCTTCGGGCTGCCCGGGGATCGTTGCGCCGACATCGTGATCAACATGTGGAGCGGGGAAGGGTCCTACTACGCGATCCTCGATGGGGGCTCGGGCGAACCTCTCTGGTCCCGCTGGAACGGCGAGAGGCGCTCCCGCCCGAGGTTCACCAGCCGCTCGGACCTGAATACCGCCTGCTGACCCTGCCCAGAGGCAGGTATCCAGGTCCTTCGGGCGAAACTTTAAGTCGGTTGGGAACGAACTACGTGTCGCATCCGTCGTTAAGAGAGATAGGGCGGGTACTATCAATTGCCGCATACAGGTTCCAGTACGCAACAGCAGGGGGAGAGACCATGAGTAGATCCATCGTCACTATCATGAAAGATCCGGGTCGCATCGCGGCCAAGGCCATCCTCGCCGCCACGATCGGCCTCTTGGCCGTCCTCTTGGCGACAACCAGCTTCGGCGACGCGATGGCTGCTCATCAGCCCGGGCCGGCGAAGATCCATCTCGTCAATCCCGAGGTCTTAACCTCAAACATATTGTCGGACAAGAACGACGGCTCTAACGAGACCTACCACCTCGTTGCCTGGACCGCCGCCGCTCCCGCCGCCGCCGTGGTCGAGTTCGAGATAACCCGCACATCCGGGAGCCCCACGGTCACGCTCAATGCCAATCGCCTCGGCAACGACACCTGGGAGCACTTCTGGGCGATCCCGAGCAACTTCCCCGACGGGACCTACACCGTCACGGCCAGCCTGTTTACGGCTACGGGGGGCACTCAACTGGCGCAGGACACCGAGCCGGTAACGATCAACCAATCATCGTCATTTACTGACCCCAACCCCGCCGCGGAAACGGTGGAGATCACCTACCCGATCAATGCCGGTCCACTGGGCGTGAAGCGCGTCCGAGACAGCCTCGGAACGGTCAGGGGAGCCAACTTCGTGATGCAAGGCACCGCGAGCTCCGGTACCACTTACGTCGTCGGCTACTACTCGACTGCGCCCGCAGGTGAGGAACCGGCCTTCAAGGAATGCTTGACGAGGGGCGGTGCGTCCCCGAGGTACCAGCCCGTGGGGACGACCTCGTCGTCCGACACGACCCGGAGCTTCACCTACCGCTGTCTCGTGGCGGAGGGGGACGCCACCAGTCCTATAAACGCGGTCGCGCTGGTCGCCAACGACACCCCTCGCATCGGGATCGCAGACCCGATCGCGGCGGACCCGGCCGACGACGATTCCGGCGACGGCCACCGCACCTTCTCCTACGACCAGATCCCCACTACGCTCCAGCTCGAGCCGTCCCAAACGCACAACGCGAACGTGGACAACTGCGTGATGCTGACGGCGAGGGTCCTCGACCAGAACGGACGGCCGATCGCCGGTCAGAACGTCGACGTGCACGCGACCGGTCCCAGCGACCAGTTGCGGTTCAACGCCATCACAAGCGATCCCAACCAGCCGCCCAACAACGGTCCCCACACCCTCGATACGGCACATAACTGCAGCTCCGGGGCGGCCATCGTTGGTGGACAAGGCGAGCACAACGTCGCAGGCGGTATCGACGTCAAGCACATCGAGTCAGCCGTAAGCGGGACGGAGGTCAATCAGGCCGGCGGCGGGACGAGCGATGACGGCGTCTTCCGCTTCCAGCTGAAGACCGACGCTCCCGGGGGGACCTGGGTATCGGCCTGGGCGGACACCTTGGACAACGACGAGTGGGCCGGACCCGGTACCAACGAGCCGTGCGGTAACGCCAGCATCGGCTGGGGGACCACGGCGCCCGCGCCGACCGGAGCATCGCCCGAATTCGCCAACTGTCTCGTGATGCCGGCGGGGACGCAGTCTCCGACCCCGACCCCGACCCCGACGGCGACTACAACTGCAACACCGACCCCGACGGCGACCACAACTGCAACACCGACCCCGACCGCCACAACGACGGGTACGCCGACTCCCACTGCGACCGCTACGGGAACGGCAACCCCGACACCGACGGCGACATCTACAACCACTCCGCCTCCGGGCGCGAGGTGCCCGGGTTACACGTCGGATCCCCGCAACCACGTGGTCGGTACGCCGGGTGACGACCAGCTCAACGGCACCTCGGGTAACGACATCATCTGTGGCCTCGGTGGCGACGACATGATCAACGGTCTCGGCGGCCACGACCTATTGCTCGGTGGTGACGGCAACGACACCATCAACGGCGACGCCGGCAACGACGAGATCGACGGCGGGAATGGTGACGACACCATCGACGGTGGTGAGGGCCACGACGACATCGACGGTGGTGACGGTAAGGACAGCATCGTCGGCGGTGACGGCGACGACGAGATCCACGGCGGTCTTCAGAACGACGTGATCCTCGGCAACGCCGGCAACGACACTCTCGTCGGCGCCAGCGGCTTCGATGTGATCCGCGGTGGTAGGGATCACGACACCATCAAGGGCGGCGGCGGCAGGGACTCCCTCCGTGGCTTCACCGGGAACGACATCATCCGGGGTGGCTCGGGCGAGGACACACTGAGCGGCGGTCGCGGCGCGGACTTCCTCAAGGGTGGCAAGGGCAACGACCTCCTCAAGGGCGGCCGTGGCCACGACGATCTGCTCGGTGGCGGGGGTACCGACACCTGTGACGGTGGTCCCGGCAAGAACTACTTCGTCAGCTGTGAGAGGCGTGCCAACTAACAGACTGGACTAGGCAAGAACAAACAGGATGGCCCCTTCGGGGGCCATCTCTATCTGCAACGTAGGAAGATGGGGCGGTGACCGTCTCCGAGCCGATCCTCCATGTGGACATGGACGCCTTCTACGCCTCCGTAGAGCAGGTGAAGGACCCATCGCTCGCCGGGAAAGCCATCATCGTGGGCGGTCAGGGTGGCAGAGGAGTGGTTACCTCTGCCTCCTACGAAGCCCGGAAGTTCGGGGTCACGTCGGCGATGCCGATGGTCAGGGCCCGCCGCTTGTGTCCCCACGCCGTCTTCCTGTCCAACGACCCTCGGGCTTACCTCGAGTTCTCCCACAAGATCCGTGAGGTCTTCGAGTCGTTCACTCCCTTGGTAGAGCCCTTATCCCTCGACGAGGCCTTCCTCGACATCTCCGGATCGGTGAAGATCTTCGGCGCCCCGGTCGATATCGCTCGACAGATCAAGGAGCGCGTGGCGGCTCTCGGCCTCCCGTGCACCGTGGGGGTGGCCCCGAACAAGTTCCTGGCGAAGCTGGCGTCCGATGCGGCCAAGCCGGATGGGCTACTGGTGGTTCCGAGCGACGAGCGGTTGGTGTTCCTGCATCCGTTACCGGTCACCGCGCTCTGGGGGGTAGGGGAGCGCACGGCAGAAGCGCTGCAGCGTCTTGGTCTCCGAACGATCGGGGATCTGGCGGCGATGAACCGACGAGCGTTGCAGCGGGCGGTCGGAGATGCCGTAGGGGGACATCTCCATTCCCTCGCGAGCGGCCTCGACGAGCGGCCGGTCACCCCTAACGAGGTGACCCGCCAGGTCTCCTCGGAGGAAACGTTCTCCCGGGACCTCGACGATGGGAATGAGATCCTTAGAGAGGTTCTGCGGCTGTCGGACCGAACGGCG
Source organism: Actinomycetota bacterium (assembly GCA_051001455.1). GTDB lineage: Bacteria > Actinomycetota > CADDZG01 > CADDZG01 > WHSQ01 > JBPCNH01. The sequence continues at coordinate 13,054 of JBPCNH010000026.1, read as the reverse complement.
ACGAGGCTCCGGGCCAAGGGCTACTGCGGGCGGACGGTGACACTCAAGGTCCGATGGTCGAACTTCAGGACCATCACTCGCTCCAAGACGCTCGATCACGACATCCACACGACCGCAGAGATCTACGAGGTGACGAGAGGCCTTTTCGAGGCGCTCGACCCCGACCGCCCCCGGATCCGTCTGCTCGGTGTGGCGGTGAGCGGCCTGATGACCGGTCCTCCGATCCGGCAGATGGACCTCCTAACGGGCGGGAGGGCGCGCCCCGGCTGGGCCGAGGCGTCGAAAGCCGTGGATTCGATCCGAGAGCGATTCGGCGAATCATCGGTCGGACCGGCCACTTTGCTCGACCGCGGCGTCTAGCCCTCTGGGAAACTTCTAGGGCTATCTATAATCGTCAGACAGTGCCCCTTTCCGATCGCGAACAGCGGATCCTCCAGGAGATCGAGAAGAGCCTCTATCAAGAGGACCCAAGTTTCGCGCGGGAGGTCAAGAGGAACGCTCCTCGCATGGCCGACCGGCGGAGGGTCCTGTTGGGCGCGGCAGCCGTCGTCGCCGGCTTCCTCGTACTTATCGGGTTCTTCGTCACCGGGCTGGTGGTGATCGGCGTGCTCGCGTTCGCTTCGATGGTCGCCGGGATCGTGACTATCGCAGGTTCCTTCAAAGGGTTCATGGCACCCCGCCGTCCTCCAGGTCCGAGACTCGGAGACCGGATCTCCTCGAGTGCGAAATCGTGGGAAGAGAAGATGCGCGACCGCTACAAGCGGCGGGAGTGACCGTCCTCTCCGGCTTCGCGATTTTTGTGCATCGGAACAAAGTCACAGCTTTTTTTGCTTGAACGCTTGGTGGCGGTTGCTTGCTCCCCGCGCGCGGCGTTAGGGTGCGTGGATGCGATCGGGTAAAGCAGTTTCGATGCCAATGAGAACCATCGAAGCTCAACAAGATCGCATCTTCTCGTATTCAGTTGCCTATCTAGTTTCGACCTAACATCCATCAGATTTTTCTGTCACGTCACGGAGGTTCGCGCGCTCTCATGGAGGGTTTCACTGCTGCGCAGGTTTGTAGCTACACAGGTTGTACGCCTCACCAGATCCGGTACTGGGACCGCATAGGACTCGTCAAGCCGTCGCTACAAGCGACGGGGGGACGGCCCGGCGTTCGCCGCTACTACTCGTTCCGCGACCTGGTTCAACTGAAGGTCATCTTCTCGCTGCTCGAGAACGGGATGAGCTTGCAGCGGGTTCGCCGCGCGTACGAGTATCTGCGTAAGAAAGGCGATCTCGAGAACCATCTGTCGGAGGTTCGTCTCGTGACCGATGGTCAAAGCGTCTTCCAGATGTTCTCGAACGAAGGCGAACTGATGGATCTTCTCCGTGAGGGCCAGATGGCGTTCTATCTGGCCATCGATCAGTCGAGCGATACCGAAGGCGCCGTCAAGGCCGGGCACCTCTATGACCGTGACGAGTTCCTTACGGCGCTGCGACGGGTCGAGATGGAGATCGAGCAGCAATTGCCCCCGCAGTCGCGGGAGCGCCTGTGGGCGTCCCGTGGCGCCTAGGAGCCGCTAGGCCCCTCGACCGGCCGGCAGGTTCGCCGTTGCGGGCCGTGGGAGCCGAGGCAGGGCGGGGGTAAGGGTCCGCGGGGAGAACAGGCGTCGTGCTCGCTCCCACCATGAGGCATTGCTCCAGAGCTGGGATCGCAACTGCCCGGCCAGCCGCTTGGCCTCCGTGCCCTGGATGCTCGTCACGCCGCTTCCTGCGTAAGCGGAGGCTTCGTAGAGTGCGGCCAGCCGCAGAACCGAGCGTTCCGTCACGCGCCCTGCGCCGGCAACGCGCTTCGCATAGGACGCGGCCGATTCCGCCGCTCTGCGCGGCTCGGCAAGCTCGGTCGCATCTTCTTGGAATTGCACGAAAGCTGCTTCGGTCAGATCGTTGGGGGTGGACGCCCTCTCGTAGCGCCGACGGATCCTGACCTCCTTGATACCCGGCACGATGATCAGGAACAGCAACACGATCGCGGCGGCAGTAAAGCTGATCCGGGTGAACGTCTTTTTCCATTCGGCGTTCTCCGCCGCGCTCTCACCTGCGACACCACCTTCTGCAGGGTTCTCGGACAACGGACGACCATCGGGCCCGATCGGATCGCTACCGCCCGGGTCCTCCAACTGCCCACTCTCTCGCTGCGAGCCGGTGTCGCTGAATGGGTTTTGGACATTCTCTGATGAGAATCCATCGTGTGCGTCGCTCCCCGGCAAGGGTGGCGACGTGTAGGACGGTGCGACGGAATCACTGCGCGGCGTCGGTTCGAATCTGATCCAACCGAGCTCGTCGAAGTACACCTCCGGCCACGCGTGGGCATCGGTGCCGCGCACCGACCACAGGCCCTCGGTGTTCTTCGACCCTGGGAGGAAGCCCACCGATACACGGCTTGCCATCCCCATCTCTCGCGCGAGGAGCGCGAAGGCCGTGGCGAACTGCTGACAGTAGCCACTGCGAACGTCGAGGAGGAACTCCGTAAGGTAATCGTCGCTCCGGCGCTGCTCGGGGTTCAGGTTGTAGGTGAAGTCGCGCCGCAAGCGATCCTGTACCGCGAGCAATCTCTCGAGCGGTGAGGTGGCGCCGGCCGTCCAGCGTTCGAGCAGTGTTCTCACTCGAGGGTCGAGCTCGGTCATGCGCATCGTGTAGACCGGATCCGGCACCGACGGTTCGGCATCTGCGAGGTCCTTGAAGCGGATATCGGGGACCTCCGAGATGATCCGGAATGTGTCACCTTCATCGATGTCCCCTACCTCGACGGACCCCGAGGTCGGATCGAAGGTGATCCCCTCGACGATCTCGTTATCCCCCTCTTCCTTCCACACGAGCCCGGGGGTGCGAGCCGCGGGCAAGGCGGAGCCGCCGAGTGCGGTCGAAACCAGTCTCTGGCTTAGGTTCTTGGTCGGGCCGACGTTGGCGAAGAGGCTCTCTATCCTGCCTCCGCTGGCGGGAACCCGGTCGTCGTTCGCCTCGTGCCAGTCCCGCCCGTCGTAAACCTCTAGGGACGCGACGTACCAGTAGTCAGAGCTTTTGGCTTCAACGGTGAACAGCTCCCGGTCCTGCTGCTCCACCAGACGGGGCTCGATCGAGACCCACGGATCGATCCGGCCGCTGCCTCCCCCGAAACCCGTCCCGGCGCCGCTCCCCGAACGCCACGACACCAGTCCGTCGCCGAGCGCCGGCAGGAAGAGGGGCGAGATGAGGGCCAGGAGCACCGCCGAAGCACCGAGACGACGAGCCAGGGCTCCGGTGATGGAGACCGGCTCTGCCTCCTTCTCACGTCCCCACGGGGATACCCACCGACCCCACGAGCGCAAGCGGTGGGAGGACTCGAGCCCCAGGTAGGTGAGCAGAGCTGTGAGGAATAGAGCCACCAGGATCGCCGACGATGCTCCGCTTCCCACCACGACCGCGATGCAGAAGAGGACGATGGGGATGAGCACTGCTATCAGCGGCCGGCGCCAGCGGAACGTGGCGAGCTCGCCTACGGTCGTGGCGACCCACAATGCCGCGACGAGCAGCAATGCGTAACCGGGCCTGATCGGGACGGGGGCGTAGTCGACGCGGCTTTGTTCGAGCGCCTGCACCGCCGAACGGCCGATCGCGGCGAGCGCTTCGGGGGTGGGAAGGCTCCAGAAGGTTCTCCCGGCCTGGAAGACAAAGGAGAGGTACCAGGTGAGTCCGAGCAGCGAAGCGATGCTCGTAGTGATCGAGCCGGCCCCTAGTCGTCTGACGCCGACGGTGATCCCGCTCGCGATGAGGATGCCGAGGACCGCGGGGCCGGGGTAGTCGCCGGTCATGAAGACCTGACCGAAGCTCAACAGCGCCGCGGCGAGTAGCGCCCAGAGCCCTACGCGGGCTCTTGCTTCCGATCCCATGGGTCTTCACCTCCACTCCGGCTCGGTCCGGAAGCGCCTTGCGTACCCCACAGAGCGGACCAGGCATGGGTCAGCGACACGCCGGGTTCGAGCACCTGGTTCTTGATTCCGGAGCACCCGAGCAGGATCCGGCTCTGTTCTATCTGGGTTCTGTCCCGGCCCGTACGCCCGCCGGCGTGAGCCCCGCCGTACATCTCGGGGGGTATCGAGAGGACCGCCACCATCTTGAAGCGACGCCCGCAATGCGCGAGTGCATGTGCGACCTCCGGGCTCATCTCTCCGGACACGAGCAGGAGGACTCCCTCGATGTGTGTCTGGGCCTCCATCTCAAGTAGTCGCGCGAGCAGTGGATCGTCGGTGCCGTCAGTGGACGTCGGGTCCATCGTGGCTAGCAGGTCGAGGGTGCGGTGGTAATGATCCGGTCCGCGGCCCGTCGGGCGGCCGGACGCGCACGCGCAAGAGAGACGGTAGGTGTATCCGGACCGGTGATAGAGATCGGCCAGCGAAGCGGCGGTCTCCACCGCTCGCTCCCAGCCCGCACCCCGATAGGAGCCGGCGCGATCGTCGAGCAGGATCGTGGCTCGGGCGTGCCAGGGCGTCTCTTCTTGCCGGATCATGTAACGGTCCCGCTTGGCGGTAGCGCCCCAGTGGATCCTTCTCAGATCGTCGCCGGCCACGTACTCGCGCAGTGTGTAGAAGTCTTCGCCGGTTGCGCCCGTTGGTTGTCTCTTGGCTGACGAGGCCATCGTGCGCCTGCGCCCCGTGTCGCGGGGGAGCGTCAGCATCTCGGTTCGGGGATACACGAGGAAAGGCGTGACCTCGCCGAGGGTCGATGAACGCGTCGCGATCCCGAACGGGTCGGACACCGTCACCTTGAGCGGGCCGATGGGGTAGTGGCCTCTACGTGAGGGCCTCAATGAATAGCCCGTCTTCCGCGCGCTTCCCGCCTCGATCCCGTTCACCGCGAAACGAGCGCGGCCGGATACCTCTGGGGGAAGCCCGTCCTCGAGGAGCAAGAGGGGAGCCGGGCCCTTGCCCTCGTTGCTCAGGGTCACTTCGATCTTGACCTCTCTCCCGGCTTGCACGCGCTCTGGATGCACCGATCGCGTGACTTCGAGGCGGTGACGTCCTCGACGGAGACTGAGCAAGGCCAGGATGACCAGGCCCAGAAGACCGAACCCCAGCTGTTCCAGGGGACCCGAGCCGAAGGCGCGGCCCGCCACCCACAGTCCGACACCAACGCAGGCGAGGAGCCAGCCCCTGCCGGTCGGCATCAGGGTTGTGCGGCCGGGACCGGTACGCGCTCGAGGATGCTGCCCAGGACTGCTTCTTGGGAGGCGCCGCGCATCTGGGCCTCGGGGGCAAGCAGGAGTCTGTGCGCGAGAACGGGTACGGCGATGTCTTGGATATCGTCGGGCACAACGTAATCCCGCGTCCGGCTGGCGGCTACCACGCGCGCTGCTCTGAGGAGGTAGAGCGAAGCTCTAGGGCTGGCACCGAGATAGACGTCGGAGTGGCTCCGGGTGGCTTCGCAGATGTCGACGATGTAGCTCTTCAATGCGTCCGCTACGTGCACCTCGCGCGCCATCTTGATCAGCACCATCACCGCGTTAGCGTCGAGAACCGGCTCGAGGTCCTCGAGGATCGAGTGCCCGCCGTGGCGTTCTAGGACCTGTAGTTCGGCCTGCCTGTCGGGGTAGCCCATCGAGAGGCGCATCATGAAACGATCGAGTTGCGACTCGGGTAATGGGTAGGTTCCTTCATGCTCGATCGGGTTCTGGGTGGCGATCACCATGAAGGGCTGCTCGAGCGGATAGGTGGTCCCGTCTACCGTTACTTGATGCTCCTCCATGCACTCGAGGAGGGCAGACTGGGTCTTGGGGGAAGCACGGTTGATCTCATCACCGAGCACGATATTGGCGAATACGGCCCCTCGCTTGAACTCGAACTCGCCGCTCCGGCGATCCCAGATGTTGACGCCGGTGACGTCGGTGGGGAGCAGGTCCGGGGTGAATTGGATCCGGCGCCACGTTGCCCCCACGGACCGCGCTATGGATTTGGCCAGCATCGTCTTGCCCACGCCCGGGACGTCCTCGAGAAGGAGATGGCCCTCGGCCACGAGCGCTACCAGGGAGAGACGTATGACGCCGGTCTTGCCCTGGATCGTCCGTTCGATGTTGGCTGCGATCCGGTCGAAGCCCGTCTTGAATTCCGAGAAGTCCGCACCGAGCGGGCTGTCTGCCATGGACTGGTATCCCTTCCGCCTGTTCAGGCGTCAGCGTAGCAGCGCGCGTTCTTTATTCAGCAGCCGGAGAGATGGTCGGCAACGCCGTGGCGTCTCCTGAGACAGGAGACTACTATCCGAGTAGTAGGAGGTCTGAGACCTATACTGCGCAGCACGGCGACACGTCTGTTCGAGTCATCTGGGAGGGATAGATGAAGAGAGCTCCAAAGCTGTGGGCACTACTCCTCGCGCTGATGCTGGTGGCTGCAGCATGTGGAGGTGACGACGGCGGCACGGATGACACCGGAGAAGGTGACGGCGCCACCGAGGGCGCGACGATGGTCTTCGGCACCTCTGCCGATCCCGTGGTCCTCGACGGTGCTCTCGTTTCAGACGGCGAATCGCTGCGAGCGATCGACCAGATGTTCGAAGGCCTCGTGACGCTGGAGCCTGGTGGAACCGAAGTAGCACCCGGTCTGGCCGAGTCGTGGGAAGTGTCTGACGACGGCATGTCTTACACCTTCCAGCTGCGTGAGGGCGTGACGTTCCATGACGGCACCGAGTTCAATGCCGAGGCCGTCTGCTTCAACTTCGATCGTTGGTACAATTTCGAAGGCTCTTTCCAGAACCCAGCCGCTTCGTACTACTGGCAGACGGTGTTCGGTGGATTCTCCGACGGGAAGACGCCGAGTCTCTACGACTCGTGTGACGTCGAGGATGAACACACGGTCACGCTCAACCTGACAAAGCCGTCAGCTTCGGTTCTCGGCGCGCTGGCACTCACGAACTTCACGATCGCCAGCCCGACCGCGCTGCAGGAGTACGACGCGGACGAAGGACGCGTCGACGACGAAGGGATCTTCAGTCCGACCGGTACGTACGCGACCGAGCATCCCACCGGGACCGGCCCCTTCAAGTTCGAGTCGTGGATCCCGGGCGACCGTCTCGTCATGGTGCGCAATCACGATTACTGGGATGAGTTCCCCGGCAACATCGAGGAGCTGATCTTCCGGCCGATCGCCGACGGCGCGGCGCGTTTGCAGGCGCTGCAGACGGGTGAGATCCAGGGTTACGACCTGGTCGACCCTCAGGACTACGACACGATCGAAGGTGACGAGAACCTGCAGCTGCTCAGCCGCCCCGCCTTTAACGTCGGCTACATCGGGTTCAACCAGGCCAAAGCGCCTCTCGATCAGCTTCCCGTTCGCCAGGCGATCGCGCACTCGGTCGACCGGCAGGAGATCGTGGACGCGTTCTACGCGGGCCAGGGCGTCGTCGCTCACGAGTTCATGCCGCCTGAGGTCGTTGGTTATGCCGATGACGTCACCAAGTACGAGTACGACTCCGACAAGGCGCGCCAGATACTCGAGGACGCGGGGATAGACATCCCGGTGCAGCTCGACTTCGCTTACCCGACGGATGTCTCGCGTCCGTACATGCCTGACCCGCAGGCGAACTTTGAGGCGATGGTTGCCGACCTCGAGGAAAGCGGCTTGTTCAAGATCGAGAAGAAGTCGGCGACGTGGAGTCCCGATTACTTAGACAATGCCGACAACGGTCGCTACGGTCTCTACCTGTTGGGGTGGACGGGTGACTACGGTGACGCGGACAACTTCGTCGGCACTTTCTTCCAGACCGAGCAGAAGGCGTGGGGCTTCGACAACCAGGAGATATTCGATGCTCTCGACGCGGCCGAGATCGAGACCGACGAGGAGCGGCGCAGGGAGCTCTACGAGGAGGCCAACCGTCTGATCATGGACTTCCTCCCGGGTCTTCCGTACGTGCACACCGAGCCGGCTCTCGCTTTCACGGCGAACGTCAGCGGTTACCAGCCGAGCCCGGTCTCGCTCGAGCCGTTCGCGATCGTGACCGTCGAGTAGCGACGGGTTAAGAGATATCTGTAAGGGACGGGGCCTAGGCCCCGTCCCTTCGCCTATGGGGGCCTTCCGACGATCCGGCTAGTGAGTAGGGTTCCAGCACGATGCTGAAGTTCATAGCGCGGCGCCTGCTGCAGCTGATCCCGATCCTGCTGATACTGACCGTGCTGCTGTTCCTATTCGTTCGCTCTTTGCCGGGCGGCCCCGCCATCGCGCTGTTGGGTGAGCGCGCTACCGAGCAATCGATCGAACAGATCAACGAGGATCTAGGGTTGAACGATCCGTTGCCGGTGCAGTACGCGCGTTACATGGGCAACGTGTTGGAAGGCGATCTCGGGTCGAGCATCCGCAGCCGCCGCCCCGTGCTCGACGAGCTCTTGCAGCGCTTTCCCGCGACGATCGAGCTTGGTATCGCCGCCATGATCTTTGCGATCGCGATCGGCGTGCCGCTTGGATTCTTCGCCGCGAAGCGTTACCTGGGTCTGTTCGACAATCTCAGTCTCTTCGGGTCGCTGATCGGGATCAGCTTCCCGGTCTTCTTCCTGGCGCTATTGCTCAAATATTTCTTCGCCGTGAAACTCGGGTGGCTTCCCACGATCGGGCGCATGGAGATCACGAGGAGCCTCGATCACCCAACGAACTTCTATCTGCTGGACGCTCTGATCGCGGGCGACGGTCCGGCGGTGGTGGATGTCTTGAAACACTTGGTGCTGCCGGCGGTGGCACTCGGCACGATCCCTCTTGCGATCGTGGCGCGCATCACCCGCGCGGCAACGCTTGATGTGGTGAACGAGGACTATGTCCGAACGGCAAGGGCAAAAGGTCTGGATCCGAGCGTCGTCGACCGGAGACATGTGATGCGCAATGCGATGTTGCCGGTAGTGACGGTGGTGGGCCTCCAGACCGGCCTGCTGCTCACCGGCGCGGTTCTCACCGAGACGGTGTTCGCGTGGCCCGGCGTCGGATCATGGATGCTGGACGCGATCCGCAACAGGGACTATGCGGTCCTCCAGGGCGGCATCCTGTTCTTCGCGATCGCGGTGGCGATGGTGAACCTGCTCGTCGACATCTCCTACGCGTTCCTCAACCCGCGGATCAGGCTGCAATGAGCATCGCTCAAGCAGAAGCTCAGGAGCTGACGCTCGAGGCGCAGTCGAACCTGTGGAGCGACGCATTGGCCAGGCTGCGCCGGAACCCCGGCGCGATCATCGGCATCGTCATCATCGTGATCTTTTTCGTCATGGCTGTATTCGCCCCCGCCATCGCGCCGCATGGGCCAAACGAGCAGGTTGCGGGGCTGGCTCAGAACGGCGAGCCTCCGTCTGCGGATCATCTGTTCGGCACCGACAGACAGGGGCGGGACTTCTTCTCACGTGTGGTCTTCGGGGCGCGGTTGTCTCTCATCGTCGGGGTGGTTGCGGTGTCGGTCGGGCTGATGCTGGGACTGCTCCTCGGTGCACTGGCGGGTTACTTCGGGAGCTGGGTGGATTCACTCACGATGCGGGCGATGGACGTGATGCTTGCGGTCCCGTCGTTCCTGCTCGCCATCGGACTGGTAACGATGCTCGGCCGCGGACTCTTCCAGATCATGATCGCGGTGGGTATCACCACCGTGCCCCTGTTCGCACGTCTTCTGCGCGGCGCGATCATGGCGCAGCGCGAGGCGGACTACGTGCTGGCAGCTCGATCGTTGGGAGCGAATGGGCCCCGGCTTCTAATGCGGCACATCCTGCCGAACGCCATCTCTCCCGTGATCGTTCAGGCGACGCTCACGATGGCGACGGCGATCATCGACGTTGCCGCTCTCAGCTTCGTCGGGTTGGGACCGGCCGATCCGGGCCTCCCCGAGTGGGGAAAGATGCTCGCCGATTCTGCTGCTCGGTTGGAGCAGGGTCTGCATCTGGTTCTGTTCCCCGGTATCGCCATCGTTCTTCTCGTTCTCGGCTTCAACATGCTGGGCGACGGGCTTCGTGAGGCTCTCGACCCGAAGCTGAAGAACTGATGAGCGACGCGTTGTTGTCGGTCAGAGATATGAAGGTTCGCTTCGACACGCGCCGTTCGACGATCCATGCCGTCAACGGCGTCTCGTTCGACCTCTCGGCGGGACAGACCCTAGGCATCGTGGGGGAGTCGGGGTGTGGCAAGTCGGTCACGGCGCTGGCGATGTTGGGTCTCCTTCCGCGCCAAGGCAAGGCCACGCAAGGCCGCGTGATCTTCGGCGACCGCGACCTGTTGCATCTGAAGGACCACGATCTCCGCAGCATCCGGGGCAACGACATCGCGATGATCTTTCAAGACCCGATGAGCTCGTTGAATCCCGTGTTGAAGGTCGGCAGGCAGTTGACCGAGGCCTTGCGCAAGCACCTAGCGATGGACAAAGCAACGGCACGCACGGAGGCGATCGACCTCCTGCGCCGGGTCGGGATCCCCGACGCCGCCTCCCGCATCGGCGACTACCCGCATCAGTTCTCGGGAGGTATGCGTCAGCGCTTCATGATTGCGATGGCCATCTCGTGCCGGCCCCAGATCCTGATCGCGGACGAACCGACCACCGCCCTCGACGTGACGATCCAGGCGCAGATCCTCGATCTCTTGAAGCGGCTCGTTGCCGAAGAAGGGATGGCCCTGATATTGATCACCCACGATCTCGGCGTGGTAGCGGGCGTGTGCGATCGGACCAACGTGATGTATGCGGGCCGCTTCATAGAGACGGGCCCGACCACCGAGATATTCGCTCGTCCCCGTCACCCCTACACGCTGGGGTTGTTGCACTCGGTTCCGCGTTTGGATGCATCTCGCAAGGAACGTCTGTCCCCGATCCCCGGGACGGTGCAGACGCTGACCAGTGAACCGACCGCCTGTGCGTTCGCGCCACGCTGTGCATATGCAGTACCAGAATCGAAGCGCGAAGTTCCTCCCCTTACGCCTGTGGATGGCCGCGATCACCTCGTCGCCTGCTTCAATCCGGTGCCGGATGAGGATCTGCCGCAACGGGATACGAGGAGCGACGCGTGACCGACCAAGCGTCCGCGCACGAACTCAGAACGGAGTCAGACCTCGTGCGGGTCGAAAACCTGAAGGTCTATTTCCCGATCCGTTCGGGGGTCGTGATCGAGAGACACGTCGGCGACGTCAAAGCCGTGGACGGCGTAACCTTCCAGATCCGCCGTGGGGAGACGCTGGGGTTGGTCGGCGAATCCGGCTGTGGCAAAACCACGGTCGGGCGCACGATCCTCAGGCTCTACGACCCGACCGAGGGGAGCATCTGGTTTGAGGATCGAGACATCGCGTCGCTGTCGCAGAAAGAGATGCGCTCGCTGCGGCGGCGGATGCAGATGGTGTTCCAGGACCCCTATTCGTCGCTCAATCCGCGCCAGAACGTCGGAGGGATCGTCGCAGAGCCCCTGCGGATCCACGGGCTGAAAGGGGCCGAGCTCGACAAGAAGGTCGCTCATCTCCTCGACGTCGTCGGCCTTCCGAGCGGCGCGGGCAATCGCTATCCCCACGAGTTCTCCGGTGGGCAACGACAGAGGATCGGGCTGGCGCGTTCTCTCGCGTTGAATCCCGCGCTGATCGTCGCGGACGAGCCCGTGTCGGCACTCGACGTGTCGATCCAGGCTCAGATAATCAACCTGCTCGAGGATCTGCAGGACGAGTTCGACCTTACTTACCTGTTCGTGGCTCACGACCTCGCGGTGGTCCGACATATCTCCGACCGCATCGCGGTGATGTACCTCGGCAAGATCGTCGAGATCGCTCCCGCCGACGAGCTCTATACCGAGCCCTTGCACCCCTATACGAAGGCGTTGCTGTCGGCAGTGCCGATCCCGGATCCCGAGGTGGAAGCGAAGCGCGCGCGGATGTTGATCCCGGGGGATCTGCCTTCGTCATCGAACCCGCCATCGGGATGCCGTTTCCATACCCGCTGCCGGTTCGTGCAGCCGACCCGTTGCAAAGACGAGGTGCCTGAGCTCAGGCGGTTCAAGGAGGGTCACGTAGCGGCCTGTCATTGGGTCGAGGAGATAGAGGCGGGGAAGATCCAGCCGCACGAACCGGATCCCGGTCCGGCGGAGTTCTCGGCTAAGTCTTCTCCCAAGTTGACCTCTGCGGAGAGGGCAGCAGACATCGGCTCGAGCGTCACCATCGAACCGCCCCGCTGAAAGTCGTCCACCACGGCTTTGGGAAGGGTAGGTCCCGAGAGTCTTGCGTAGGCGTCGGGTAGGCTCCTTCGATCTATCCAACGACGATCCAGGAGGCTTGACAGATGGCGGGATGGGGAGACGATCCGGAGCTCGAGAAACTACGTGCTTTGCTCGAGGACGGCTGGACCGTTACCGAGATCCAGACCGATCCTGCTGCGGCGGGAGGCCCTTCGGATACCGTGAAGCTCGCTAAGGACGGCGACACCCAGGAGTGCACCTCGGATCACCTCGCGTTCCATCGCTATGTCGAGGGGCTTCAGGAAGAACTCGACTCCTAATCTGGAATAGGAGATTAGAGAAGTGCAACGCGTGATGATGGCGCTCGTTTCGAGACTTACGTGATCTCCGGGGAAGCAGATTCAGGGACGATCTGCCTCAACGGCGCAGCCGCCCGGCTGGTGCAGCCCGGTGACAAGGTGATCATCATCTCCTACGCCCACTACGAGCCGTCCGAGTACGCCGCGCCGATCGTCGTGCAGGTGGACGAGCGCAACCGGCAGACGATCGAGCTGCCCCAGACGTAGCCGATCTGATTCCGGACGACAGACGACCCCTGAACCTCTGCGGGATCGTCTGATGTGATGGCCGAAGCGCATTCGTCGGTCGTCAGCGCCTCGGAGCGCCCAGGCGCCCGGCCGAGCAAGGTCACGGTGGGAAGTCCTTTTGTGGGATCGGGTCTGGCGCGGTTCTACCTAAGCATTCGCCACCCCGGCCCTCGCCCCTGGCGGCCCTTTTATTCCCATGATGCTTCTCCACGAGACACAGAAAAAGAACCTCTTTTTCTCGCGGTCCCAGGCGGGCCGGTCGTTTGCCAGGGGTGCGGATGTGGGGCAGAGTGTGT
>JBPCNH010000025.1:0-36226 GCA_051001455.1 Actinomycetota bacterium | reverse complement strand
GGTTTCGGCTCGAACCAGCTGACCACCACGACGATTGGATCCGCGCTTACGAAGAGCGGCTTCCGGCAGCCGTCCTGGACAAGATCCGTGAGGACGATCGGCAGCGGATCGCTCGGGCGAAGGTCCGAAAACGTGCACCAGTGGCCAAAGCCCGAGAAGGCGCGACAGGGGCGAAGCCATGACGGGTGCCGAGCGGCCTCCGGACATTGCCTCGATCGTCAGGACCCTGGGGTTCCACCGGGTTGAGTTCGTTGTGATCGGGGCATTGGCCGGCCTTCTTCGAGGAATCCCACTTCCTCGAACGCTCGATGTCGACATCACTCCGGGACCAAGCAAGGAAAACAGACGGCGCCTAGCCGAGGCGCTGAAAGATATGGAGGCGACCCTTCGGCTGCCGGACCCGTCCGAGATCGTTTCGATCCCGCTCGACGAGCACACCTTCGACAACATCCAATCGCTGACTCTTACGACGAAATTCGGACCACTTGACATCCTCTTTAAACCCGAGGGAACCGCAGGCTACGACGACCTCGCCCTGCGCGCCACCATCATCGAAGACGATGGAGTGGGGATCCCGGTGATCTCTGTGGAGGATCTCGTGAGCTCGAAGCGAGCCGCCGGCCGTCCCAAGGACCTAGAGCACCTTCTCACCATCGAGCGATATCTCGAGGAGAGTTAAGTATCGTTGACGTCGTTGGGCAACGATACCCTCCCGGTCTCGGACCCCTGGTCGAGGACGAGCCCCGGGTTACGGAATGGGGAGCAGGGCGTCGATGACCTCGAGCGTCATGTCATAGAGCTTCTCTGCCTCTTCCGGGGAATCGGCGATGCAGGTCATGCCGATCTTGCCGAAGCGCTTCAGCGCGCCGAGCAGATGCAATGCAGTGCCGGTCGCGGTCATCGGGTCGAAGCCCAATCCCGCCTCGTCGAGCGCGGCGATGACCTGCTCGGGCAAGAGGCCGATGTACGCGTCGGACTTCAGGTTGTCTGTGGCGATGTAGAACTTCGGCGCGCCGTTCGCCATCAGGTCTCCGGTCGCAGGGTCGTAAGTGCCTCCCGTAGCGAACTCGGCCATGAGGAACGGGTGCGTCGTGCCACCCAGTCGCAGATTGATCTCGCTCAGGTAGATCTGCTGTTTTGCTTCTCCGTCATTGTCCGGCGCGCCGGGACCGATCAGAAAGTCGACCGCGAAGCTGCCCATAACGCCTTTGTCCGCGAGGATGCGTGCGATCTTCACGCCCTCGTCCTGGATCGCCAGCCGGTAACGACTGTCGGCCGGGAAACGACAGCCGAGGTAGACCTGGTCGTCGGGTCCGCCGAGGATCTGATCGTGGGTCGAGATGATCTCGAAGGAGCGGTCCGGCGCGACCCTCATCTGCACGCTCGGCGAAACGAGCCCGCGAGCCCTCAACAGTTCCTCTACGATCGCGCCGCCCGCTGCGATCTTCTCCTTGAACGACGGCCACGACTCCTCCGTCGCACAGAACGACGTCGGAGATCTGTCGAGCGGAGACGTGACGTCGTCCAACTGGATGACCGCGTTACCTTGCCCCGAGAATCCATCGTTCAGCTTGATCACGACCGCGCTCGCAGCCGGGGAGGCCGTGCGGATATCGGCGATGGCAGCCTCGATCTCGCTCAGCGAATGCAGATCCTCGGCCCCGGACAGGACCGAGACTCCCGCCGCCTGTGCGAGTTGCCGCGCGCCCGATTTGGAACCGAGCGACACGAGATCGGGATGGCACCCGTAGAGCGGGATCTGAGTGAGCTCAGAGATACGACGCTCGAGGTCGGTCACGTTGAACGCGAGCATGCAGGCGTCGTCGCCGCCGAGGGCGCTCAGACGCTCGAGCGCTTCGGGACTCTCGAGCAGCTTGCTGCTGAGAGCGATGGGGCGTTGATCCCACAACGCGACGAGATAGAGACGGTCCCCTGCTTTGGCCTCGTCCGGTGTGAACCGCAGGTAGTAATCGACGATCTGCTCTTCCACTCGCAGCGAGGTCACGTACACGATGCGAACATCGGAACGCTTGAGCATCAGCAGCAGGAAGAGAAGTCGCTCCTCGTAGTACTGGATCCCGATGATCTTGCGCAGCTCGGCTTCTGGGAAGGTGAGCGAGGGCAGCACGACGAGCGTTCCGCTCTCGAGGTCGGACGCGCTGCCCGGACCGAGCAGATCGGCAAGGCTCGCCTGCATGTCGTCGAAGCTGCGGTCATGGGGCATCGAGTCACAGTAAACGGCGCGCCGCTGCGACCGGCTGCGTGCTGGGTCGCCCCGCTGCGGATCGGGCCGGTCGAAGAGCGAAACAAGCACCCGGTGGGTGCCGCTTTTTTTCCGGCGGCGCGACGCTGAGGCTAGCATCCGGTCATGGGCGCGCCGGAGATCGCTGGGTGGATACGCGAGGCGTCTTTCGTGACGGTACTGACCGGCGCGGGGATCTCTACGGACTCGGGCATCCCCGACTTCCGCGGTCCGCAAGGAGTGTGGACGAAAGACCCCGCGGCCGAGAAGCTCTTCACGCTGCAGAACTACATGGCCAACCCCGAGATAAGACGGCGCGCGTGGAAGAGCCGGGCCGAGCATCCTGCATGGAGCGCACAGCCCGGCCCCGGCCATCTCGCGCTGGCCGACCTCGAGCGACGAGGGCACCTGCATGCACTCGTCACCCAGAATATCGACGGACTGCACCAGGCAGCGGGCACGAGCTCTGAGATCCTCGTGGAGATCCACGGCACACTCCGCGAGGTCATGTGTATGGAATGTGACGACCGCGCTCCGATGGAAGCGGCTCTCGCCCGGGTAGCGGCGGGAGAGCAAGATCCTCCGTGCAAGAGCTGCGGGGGGACCCTTAAATCGGCAACGATCTCCTTCGGGCAATCCCTGGTGCGCGCCGATCTGGAGCGTGCGCGACGAGCGAGCGAATCGAGCGATGTGTTCCTCGCGATCGGGACCTCGTTGACGGTAGCGCCGGTGTCGTACATGCCGGCGATCGCGGTCCAGGGTGGAGCGCGCCTCGTGATCGTCAACGCCGAGCCGACCCCTTATGACGACCTGGCGGCGGCGATGATACGCGACCCGATCGGTGAGGCGCTCCCGGCGATCGTCGCCGCGCTCTGAAAGCCTCCCCCGTGGATGGCTCCCGGCGCGCCGTAGCTTTCTCTGCGGTGTAGACCCCCCGCCCCGGGGGTCGGGCGTCCTCAAGACGTCTGGGCGCACCATGCGGAAAGGGGCCCCTTGCGGGACCCCTTTCGCTTGAAACAGGTATGAGACCTACGCCACTACGACGTTTACGGCCTCGGGACCTTTCTGTCCCTCACGTGCTTCGAAAGTGACATTCGCTCCGTCGGGAAGAGTCTTGAACCCGTCGGACGCGATGTTGGAGAAGTGAACGAAGAGATCCTTCGAACCGTCCTCCGGAGTGATGAAGCCAAATCCTTTGGCCTCGTTGAACCACTTAACGGTACCGGTTGCCATGTAACACCTCCTTGTTGCCTAACGAACTCGCTAAAGGAGGGCATTGCCAACCGATGTCGTGTTCTATTGCTGTTGCTCTCACCCTACAACCTTTACGCCCCGCCGTACATTCCCGCGGCGTTCATCGCTCCCAGACGTCCGCGCGGGCTCAAAACGCGGGTGGGGGCGCGCCGGGGAGGAGCTCGGGGGTGATCGAGTAGATCGCGTGGTCCTCCCAGCGGCCGTCGATCTGGAGGTAATAGCGTGCTAGTCCCTCGTAGACGAAGCCGGCCTTCTCGCATACCCGGATGGAGGCCTTGTTGCGAGGCATCACTGCAGCCTGCACCCGGTGAAGGTGCGCGTGAGCGAAGGCGAAATCAACCGCGAGCTTGACCGCCTCGGTCGCCAGGTTCCGGCCGGACAGGCCTTCGTCCACGTAATAGCCGATCGTAGAGCTCAACCACGCCGCCCTGACGATGTTCGTGAGCGACACGCGCCCGGCCAACTCCCCGTCGTGGAAGATGCCGAACGCGTAGGTATGGTCCCCGATCCACGCCTGCTCGTTGGCGATCACCATCGCTTCCAGAGAGGAACGGGTGAACCCGTCTTCCGGGTCGGCGCGCCGAGGCTCGTAGCGGGTGAACAGTTCCCGGTTACGGATCCGTAGATCGAGGAGAGCGTCTACGTCCGAGAGCACCAACGGCCTGATACTGCACGCCGCCGACCTGAGTTCCATCAGCTAGAAGATACAGACGCCCCGGCACTCGTAGTGCCGGGGCGAGCAGTGGCGGGAAGAGGATTCGAACCTCTGAAGGCTTCGCCGGCGATTTTACAGACCGCTCCCTTTGGCCACTCGGGCATCCCGCCGTTCGGCTCGGTCGAGGAACTCGCTCGGGCCGTCCCGCAGGATATTCGATACATCGCCTGGGGGATTCCGTCGCGGGCACTCGCCCGATCGTTCAACGCATCAGAGTGAACCGTCCTTCCGGGAAGGATCGGCCGATCAAGGCAGGGTCCATCGGATACGTGCAGAGTGAGCTGGATCCCGGGTTCTCGCGACGCGATTCGGGCGACCAGACGGTCAGTCGGACTCTTCGTGCTCCAGGTTGTCGATGAAGCCTTCAGGCTGCACCGGACGCGCCTCGACCTCTTCCGACTCGTGATCGTGAAGATCCTCCGGAGTTCCTGAATCCGACTCTGGAGACGGCGTCTGGGTCATAGCGGCCTGAAGGGCGGCTTCGGCCAGACCGAAGGTCCCGGTCATGGGAGACGAACCCGAGGCCCACAGCGATTCTCCTGAGACCTTCAACTCGTCCATGCTGGGAGTGAAGGAATCCCCGAAGCGGCGGGCAACGGTCAGACGATCGACGTTCTTCACTCGCTCCTCGGCAGCCGTAGCCACCTGGAGGTTCACCCCGCGCTCGGCCGTCCGCAGCCACTGCTCGAGCATGTTCTGAGGATCTTTCGCCTGCCCCTTCACGTACCACCCGAAGTGGACGTGGGGTGGGGTTGTGATCGCGTTACCGGAGTTACCGCAGAACCCGATGATGTCTCCGACACCGACCTGGCTTCCTGGTGGGTAGACGGCCTTGTTGGTGTCGCTCAGGTGAGTGAGGTACCAGTAAGAGCTGTCTGAGGTGTGGACCCGTGCCGTGATGCCACCGAGGCCGCCGCCGCTGTAGCTGACGGTACCCGGCTGTGGGGCAAGGACGGGGTCGCCGTACTTACAGAACACGTCTTGACCCTCATGGGTACGCACGATCGGGCCGGGGCCGTAGCGCGGCGCGCCCCAGGTGTTGGTCCAACCGGCCTGTCCGGCAACGATGAAGGGCGGGAACACGGTGCGGTCCGCCTCGTCCTTGGACATCCCGAGCGAACGCAGGTGAGCGGCGATCGTGACCAATCTGTCCGTCGTGAACGAGCCGCCGGGGGTGTAGTTGCTGAAGTCGGGAGGTGTCTCCGTCTTGGAGTTGTTGCCGCGACCTTTGCCCTTGCCTCCGCCTTGCTTCTTAGGAGAACCCGCCTGGTTACCGCCGCCGGACTTCTTTTCTTCCGAGCCGGTGCCGCCGGAACCACCCGAACCGCCGGAGCCGCCCGAACCACCACCACTGGGTTCCTTGGTCGGGCTGGGGCTCGGAGAAGGATCATCCTCACCGAGGAGGTCTGGGATCGTCGGCGTGGGAAGGGGTTGAGCCAAGGCCACGCCGTTCCCCGCCGTGAGGCGCGAGAGCGAAGAAGGGAGCGCGAGAAGCCCACCCGATATGAGGATCACTGCGAGGCCGATGCTTCCGGCCCGTTTGATGAAACTGATGGTTATCTCCCCCTCTGCTGCGACTCACTGGATGTACCTGTGATGACCGGAGCTAAACGTCACCTTCCGTGTGTGGAACTTAGGCGCGGGCGCCGCTATTCCTCCCCGACCACCTAGTTCCTTACCTCGACCTTGCAGCGCCCAGTCTGTACCACGGGAAGGGATAAATTGGCATGCGGGCCGCGGCCAGGCTCTCCGATTCGACCTCGCCTCCGTGGGACCTTCCGTAAGGGCGGCCTTTTTGGGCACCTATGGACAGATATGTTGCCATCCGGGTGACCCCGAGAGCGCGAATATCCATGTTCGCAACGCCGACGCCGGCGGGGATGATGGGCCTGTGACGATCGATGCCGTACTACTCGCCGCCGGCTTCGGGACCCGCCTCCGGCCGTTGACCGAGGTGGTGGCGAAGCCCGCCCTGCCGCTGCTCGACGTCCCGCTGGGCGCCTGGGGGCTCGCTCTGTTGGGACGGGGCGGCCGGAAGGTCGCGATGAACCTCTCGCACCTGGCGGAAGAGGCGCGCCGGACGCTCGAGCCGTACGCCCCAGACGACGTCGTGATCCTGGAAGAGGACCCCGCGCCCTATGGGACGGCCGGCACGCTGAAAGCGCTCGAGGACGATCTCGGCCAGCGCTTCGTGACCATGAACGGGGACCTGTTGACCGATGTCGACCCCGACGAGTTGATGACGGCCCACGAGGCGTCCGGCGCGCCCGCGACCCTGGCGGTCAAGAAGGTCGAAGCCGGTGCCGACCTCGAGCTCGGCAACGGAGGGGTCCGCGGCTTCATCGACAGGCGCGAGCGCAGCGGCGCGCCGGGAGCGCTGTTCCTCGGGATGGCGGCGTTCGACCGCTCGGTCCTAGGGCTGATCCCCGCAGAGCGGCCCACGGGCCTGGCCGAAGCGGTGCTGCGCCCCCTGGCGGAGCGGGGGGAGCTCGCCGTTTTCGCCACCGATACCTACTCCTTGGATGTCGGGACGCCCGAGCGCTATCTCAGGGCGTCGATGGACCTGCTGTTCGACGCCGCTCCCCCGCCTGCGCTGGGATGGCACGGGCACATCGTGGAGGTGGACGGCGGTAAGGCCTATCTCGGGCCCGGGACGGAGGTCGCGCCCGGCGCCGTCGGGGATGGAGCCATCGTGCTGACCGGAGCGCGGGTCGAGGGCTACGTGAGCCGGAGCATCGTATGGACCGACGAGGTCGTGCCGGGGGACGCCAAGGTCAAAGACGCGATCTGGTTTCGCGGCGCGCCGCTAGACCTTCCCAACGGGAACGTTTTTGATCGGTAGCGACCACGAAATACGTGGCCGGAATCGATCAAAACGCGCTAGAGGATGGAGCGTTCGGCGAACCTCGTTATCAACGGTGGGTAGATGAACGCTACGAACAACGCTACGGCGCTCACGGCCATAACTACCCGGAGCAGGCCCGGAACCTCCACCGGCTCGTCGTTGTCCGGGACCTCGAAGAACATCCGCTTGACCACCGCGAGGTAGTACCAGGCCGCCACCACCGCATTCACGCCCATCACGACAGCCAGCCAGTAGACCTGCGCCTCGATCGTCGCCAGGAAGACGAAGAGCTTGGCCCAGGCGCCCGCCATCGGCGGCGCGCCGGCCAGCGAGACGAGGAACGCGGCCATCATCGTGGCCAGCACGGGGGAGCGGTTCCACAGACCGTCGTAATCGGAGATGAAGTAGGAACGGGCGCGCCGGGCGTACGAGATGGCGACGGCGAAAGCACCGAGGTCCATCAGCGCGTAGATGGCCAGGTAGACGATCGCGGCGGTAAGCGCCTGCCGGTTCTGTGCATCCGCTCCCGGCGAGATCAAGGCGAAACACACCAACACGTAGCCGGACTGCGCGATACCGGAGTAGGCGAGCAGGCGGATCATGTGGGTCTGGCGCAGGGCGATGAAGTTCCCGGCCGTCATCGTCAGCGTCGCGAGCACCGCGAAGATCGGCCGCCACGTATCGGCAACTGCAGGGAACGCTACGAACATCAGCACGAGGAGCCCGACGAAACCGCCGATCTTGGAAGCGGTGGAGAGGAAAGCAGCCACCGGTGAGGGTGCGCCCTCGTAGGTGTCCGGAGCCCAGAAGTGGAAGGGCACGGCCGAGATCTTGAACCCGAACCCGACGAGCACGAAGAACACGGCCAGGACGACGACCGGCTCCCCCGCCTGCCCCGAGATCGCCTCGTTGATCGCGACGAGCGACGTGCTGCCGGTCAGCCCGTATACGATCGACATCCCCATCAGCATGATGGCGGACGACAGCACGCCGAAGATGAAGAACTTGAGCGCGCCCTCGTTCGACTTGGCGTCGCCCTTGCGCAATGCGGACATGACGAAGGCGGGGATGGAGATCAACTCGATGGCGATGAACAAGGTGACCAGCTCCCTGGCACTTGCCATGATCAGCGCGCCGAGCAGCGAGCACAGCATCAGGAAGTAGTACTCGCCCTGGTAATACGTGCCGCTGCGGAAGTAGTTCAACGACATCCCCAGGATCAGAAGCCCGATGACACAGAAGAGGATCTTGAAGAGGATGGCGAACTCGTTGACCACGTATCCCGGCGCGCCGTCGATCACCAACGTGGCCTTGTCGTGGCCGATCAGCGATACCACCGCCGCCAATGTGCCGACGATGCCCGCCGCCGAGATCGGCATCGCAAGCCACTTCGCATCACGGGGCAAGAACAGGTCCGCAACCAGAACCAAAGCGGCGGTGAGAGCGAGAACGATCTCGGGCGCTAAGGCATGAACGTCGATAGGTTGCGTGAAGAGTTCCAAATCAGCCGCCCAGCACCGAGACGAGACTCCTGACGGCGCCGTCGGTGACCCCGATCAGCAACTTGGGGTAGAGGCCGGCGGCCAGGATGAGAACCAGGAGCGGCGCCCACGAGATCCATTCGAGCCGCTGGACGTCGAACAATGTCGCTCCGGCGAACTTCTCCGACGGGCGCCCGAGGTTCACCCGCTGGATCGTCCACAACAGGTATCCGGCGGTGAGAACCGTACCGATGCCGCCTCCCACCATGAGGATCCTGAACAGCGTCGGATCGAGACCCGCGCCGGGGTTGTAGGAACCCAACAGCGCCAGCATCTCCCCCCAGAACCCTGCGAGCCCGGGCAGTCCGAGGGACGCGATCGCCGCATAGGTGAAGAGCGAGCCGAACTTGGGGATCTGAGCCAGCATCCCACCGAGGTCCGCGATCTCACGGGTGTGGTAGCGCTCGTGGATGGAGCCGGCCAGGAAGAACAGCATCCCGGTGATCAATCCGTGAGCGACCATCCCGAAGATGGCGCCGTTGATGCCGGCGTCGGTGAGCGTGGCGAGTCCGAGCATCACGAAGCCCATGTGTCCGACCGACGAGAAGGCGATCAGGCGCTTCAGGTCCGTTTGCGCGAAACAACACAGCGCGCCGTAGATGATCGCGATGACCGCAAGGATCCCGATGACCGGGGCGAAGGTTACGGCCGCATCGGGAAGGATAGGGAACGCGATCCGGATGAACCCATAGGTCCCCATCTTCAGCATGATGGCCGCCAGCAGAACCGAGCCGACCGTGGGTGCCTCGGTATGCGCGTCGGGCAACCACGTATGGAAAGGCCACATGGGCACCTTTACCGCGAGGCCCAGCGCGATACCGGCGAACACGAGATTCTGGAACAGCGACGAGGCGTTGATCCCGTTGGCGGCCAGCTCCACGATGTCGAACGTTCCTCCGTTGAAGCGCAAGGCCAGGAACCCGAGCAGCATGAAGATCGAGGCGAACAACGTGTAGAGGAAGAACTTGACCGAGGCGTACTGGCGCCGTGGGCCACCCCAGATCCCGATCATGAAGTACATCGGAACCAGCACGACCTCCCAGAAGATGAAGAACAGGATCAGGTCGAGTGCGACGAACGTGCCCGTCATCCCGGTCTCGAGCAACATCACCAGGGCGAAAAAGGCCTTTGGCTTACCCGGCTCGGGGATGTGCCACCACATGTAGATGACGCAGAGGAACGACACGAGCAGCGACAGCACGAACAGCGGCAGCGCCATACCGTCGACGCCTACGTGGTAAGACGCCCCGATCTCGGGGATCCATTCCTGCGTGACACGGAACTGCAACTCACCCGCTGCGCCGTAGTCGAAACGGGCGGCAACGAGTAAGCCGACCAACAACGCGAGTCCCGTCACGACGAGAGCGAAGATCTTCATCGCCTTCTCTTGCGCGGACGGGATGAAGAGCAGGATCGCTGCGCCGACGAGCGGCACGAACGTCGCTACTGTCAGACCCCAGGTATCAACCCACTCCATCTCGTGCTTCCCTTCCTCTCTAAGACGTGATCGCGAACACGGCCACGAAGATCGCGACCGCTGCGAAAAGCACCGCTGCGTAGCGCTGGACGTTCCCGCTCTGGATGTACTTCAAGAGACCACCGGTTGCACCGGACAGTCCGGCCGCTCCGTTCACCACACCATCGATACCTCGCTGATCGAGCCCGCGGTAGGTCTTGCCGCCGAGCAGCACCGTAACGGAGGCCGTACCGTCGACGATGGGATCGATGATGTGCATGTTGGACCAGTACGCGGCCCGGGCCAGTGGATACTGGATCGGCTTCACGATCCCGCCGAGATAGAGATCGTCCAGGTAGTACTTGTTCTCGACGAACCTGTACGCCCACGCGAACGGTCCACCGAGCAGATCGACCTTGAAGCGATCCTTGTAGAACAACATCCACCCGAGCCAGATCGCTGCAAGGGCCACCAATACCGTGATCCCCGGGAGGTAGAGGTTGTAGAAGAAGTCGAACTCGTGGTGGCGCTCGCTCGGGGTCGTGATCCACTCGGCGAAGGGCCCCACCTGCGGGATCCCGAGGAGCCCAACGGTGATCGAGGCGATCGCGAGGATCCACAGCGGAGTGACGATGGCCCCGTCGCTCTCGTGGGGTTCACCGTGGCCCCGGTACTCACCCCAGAAGGTCTTTATGCACGCTCGGGTCATGTAGAGCGCCGTCAGGAACGCGACGATCACGCCAGTGATGAACACGAGCCAGCCGGTGGCGTTTCCGTCCACGCCGAAGCGAAGCGCGCCGCCGAGTATCTCGTCCTTGGACCAGAAACCGGCCAGCGGAAAGACGCCGGCGAGGGCGAGCGAACCGATGATGAACGTCTTGAAGGTGTGCGGCATGTATTTCCGCAGGCCGCCCATGTCGCTCATGTTGTTCGAGTGCACGCCATGGATCAGCGAGCCGGCGCCGAGGAACAAGAGCGCCTTGAACGCAGCGTGAGTGAAGAGGTGGAAGACACCGGCCGTATAGGCGCCGACGCTCAGAGCGGCCATCATGTAGCCGAGCTGGGACACGGTGGAGTAAGCGAGCACCCGTTTGATGTCGTCCTGCAGCAACGCCAGCACGGCCGCGATCAGCATCGTGATGCAGGCGATCACGGCGACCACGTCGAGAGCAGCTCCTGCATGCACGAACAAAGGGAACATCCGAGCGACCAGGTAGATACCGGCGACGACCATCGTCGCGGCGTGGATCAGCGCCGACACCGGAGTAGGACCGGCCATAGCGTCGGGCAGCCACACGTGCAACGGGAACTGTGCGGATTTGCCCACCGCTCCGACGAACAGGAGGAGCGCCGCCACGGTCAAGGCCGTCCCGGCGATGGCCCCGTCTTCCGCGAGGTGGTTCAGAGCATTCACGTTGAAGGTGCGACCGAGAGCGAACACGGCAAAGATCCCGAACAGGAACCCGACGTCACCGACGCGGGTCGTGATGAAGGCCTTGATGGCCGCCGAGGAGTTGGGCTTCTCTTCCCAGAAATGACCGATCAGGAAGTACGAGGCGACGCCCACGCCCTCCCAGCCGACGAACATCTGCACGAGGTTGTTGGCGATGACCAGAAAAAGCATCGCCGAAGTGAAGAGCGACAGGGTGGCGTAGTACCAGGTGTAACGGGAGTCATCGTGCATGTAGCTGGTCGAATAGATCTGCACCAGCAACGAGACCGTGCAGACGACGATGAACATGATCCCGGTCAAGAAGTCGTAGTTCATCCCAAGCTCGACGACGAGCCCGCTGAAGCCCATGTCGAACCACGTGAAGCTCTTCTCGACGGGCGCGGCATGGCTCGCCAGCTCCACGAAGGCGATCAGAGAGACGATCAGAGAGACGGCGATAGCCCCGATACCGATCGCATGGCCGCGCCCCGGCAGCTTCTTGCCGAAGAAGAGGATCACGAAGAACGCCAGGAACGGCAACAGCGGGACAAGCCAGGTGAGCTCGGTGAAGACCCCGGGATGGGTCGCGACCTCATGAGTCTCCTCGGCGGCCAAGATCAGAGCGTTCATCGGGTCCCGATCACCACTTCATCAACGACATGTCGTCGACGTCGACCGTCGAGCGGTTACGGAAGATAAGGATCACGATCGCGAGACCGACGCCGACCTCGGCGGCGGCCACCGCGATGATAAACAGGGCAAAGACCTGCCCCGCCGCATCGTTGAACATCGCCGAGAAGGCGACCATGTTGATGTTGATCGAGTTCAGCATCAGCTCTATCGATAACAGCACCAACACCGCGTTCTGGCGCGCCAGAGCCCCGTAGACACCTACGGAAAAAAGGAAGGCGGACAGCACCAAGAGATACGTAACCGGCATCAGTCTGAACCCTCGTCACGGCGAGCGATGAGAACGGCACCGATCAATGCGGCGAGCAGCAATACAGAGACCGCTTCGAACGGCAAGACGTACTTCGAGAAGATAACCGCGCCGATCTCACCCGAGGTCGTCCCCTCGGTCCTCGATAGATCGATCTTCTCGTCCTTGAAAGCGTCGACCAAGATCCAACTCGTGACTCCGAACAAGAGACCGGCAACGATCGCTGCCAGGAGCCTTTGATCGTTGTCGAAATTACGACTCCCGATCGGAGCGCTCGTAAGCATCAGTCCGAAGAGCATCAGTACAACGATGGCGCCGACGTAGATGAGGACCTGGGCCCAGGCCACGAATTCCGCGAAGAGAAGGATGTAGAGCCCCGCCGCCCCCATCAGGGTTCCCACGAGATAGAGGGCAGCATGGATAACGTTGCGAGTGGTGACCACCCGGATAGCGGTGAGCGCCATCGTCACCGCCAGGATCCAGAAGACGACCTCCTGCCACACCTCCATCAGTCTCCCTGCGCTCTCTGCGCCTTGACGCGCGCGGCCTTGGCCCTGCCGGTGGCAACTGCATCGCTCGAGCCTTTCGCCTTCTCCTCGGCGTAGACGCGCTCGTACACCGAGTCGAAATCATCCCCCGACGGTGGTGCGGCCTTCTCCTCGGCCGCAGTCTCGGCCGCAGGCGCCTCGGGCTCGGCTGCCGGGGTCTCGGCTGCAGGTGCCGTGTCGGTGGTCTCGGTAGGCGTATCGGGGGTGGAGGCATCTTCCGGCGGCGTCGCTGCAACCGGGCCCGGTTCGGGCTGGGGAGTCTCGGAGCTAGCCGCACCGGCCGGTGCCGGCTCGGAGTGACCCTTGGTCGGTGCGCTCGGAACGGGCTTGTCGACGTCGATCGGTGTCGGGCCACGCTTGATCCCTCTCTCCGCCTTGGAGCGGGCCACCCGCGCCCGAGCCTCTGCGACCTGCGCCGAGGAGCCTTTGTCCTTCTGCTCCTGCAACACAGATCGGTATACGGCGTCGGCGTCCTCGGTCGGCTCAAGCGCGGTCGGATGAGGCTCTTCGTGAGGAACCTCAACGTTAGGCCCGGGCTCGGCCTGGAACCGGCTCTTGTCCTGCTCGCTGATGGCCGCCGCATCCGTAGCGTCGTCGGGCTGTTTCTCGGTGGTCTCGCCAGCCTGAGCAGCTCCGGAGCCGGCCTCGGCCGCGGGGCGTTGGGCGCTACCCGGTCCGGTCCCTCCGGCTCCTTCTTCTTCGGAGGCCGCGGGCTGCTGCTCCTGCTTCTCTGCCGGCGGAGCGTGCTCCTCGGCGTCGGTCGCGGTTCCCGTGGTCGCGGTTGCACCGGTATCGGCCGCCGAGGGGGCGGTCTTGTCGCCGGTCGACTGCTCCGGAGTGGGTGTCTCGGTCCCTGCCCCTTGCTCCGGGGCCGGCGGGAGCCGGTCGGATTCGATCTCGGTGGCGTTCTCCGGAGCCAGGCTCGGAGCCGCGGTCGGGACCTTCGCCCCCCGTGCAGGCGTTGAGGTCGCGGTTGCTCCGGCCGCAGCCGTCTCCGCGCCGACGGGTCGATCCGTCGTAGCGGTTTCTTGTGGCTCGGGACGGCCGGGAAGGAGGGCGCCCTCATCGAGCGGAGGCGGTGGAAGGACGGTGGCCATCCAGTCCGAGAGACGTTCCTTCTCGTGCGTCAACTCGCGGATGTCGTACTCGGCATATTCGAACTCGCGGCTCCAGAACAGAGCGTCGTAAGGACAGACCTCGACGCAGATGCCGCAGTACATGCAAAGCGCGTAGTCGATCGCGAAACGGTCCAGCACGTTGCGCTTGCGCGCGCGGCCGCCCTCACGCTTGGCCGGAAGCGTCTCCTTGTGGGAGTCGATGTAGATGCACCAGTCGGGGCACTCGCGCGCGCACAACATGCAGACCGTGCAGTTCTCTTCCTTCAGCGCGATCACGCCGCGGGTGCGGGGGCCGAGATCCTGTTTCTCGTCCGGATACTGGATGACCGTGTTGTGCTTGAAGAGATGCTTGAAGGTGACGCCGAGTCCCTTCAACAAGCCCAGGCCGAAGCCAAACTTGCGCGCCTTATCGAGTCGCCTCTGTTCGGTCGCCATTACTTGAGCGCCTCCGGTGCGTAGAGAACCCATGCTCCGGCTGCAAGGATCAGGCCGAGGGACACGGGGATCAGGATCTTCCACGCGAACTGCTGAAGCTGATCCTCACGCAAGCGCGGGAAGGTCGGGCGCACCCACAGGAACAGGAACAGCATCACCGCGGTCTTGCCCGTGAACCAGATGAACCCGGGGATCGCCTCCAGCGGGCTCCACGGGATGATCGGGTTGAAGCCACCGAGGAACAAGGTCGTCCCGATCGCGGCGAAAGCCACCATGTTTGCGACCTCGGGGAAGAAGAAACTGAAGATGAATCGCATGCCCGAGTATTCGGTGAATGCACCAGAGATGATCTCGGACTCCGCCACCGGCATGTCGAAGGGAGGCCGGGTCAGCTCTGCAACCCCGGCCATCATGAAGATCAGGAACGCGATGAAACCGATGCCCGGCGGCCACAAGATGAAGGGCCAGTCCTGCGCGTCCACGATGCTGACGAGCGACAACGATCCGGCGAGCATGGCGATGACCGCGGCCGATAGAACGATGGGCAGCTCGTAGGCGATCAGCTGGGCGGCGGCGCGCAGCGCGCCGATCAGCGAGTACTTGTTGGCACTCGACCACCCCGCCATCAACACACCGATCGTTCCGACAGAAGACACCGCCAGGAGGTAGAAGAGGCCGATGTCGAGGTCCTCGATGATCAGGTTCCGGTCCACCGGGATCACGAGATAGACCAGCACCGCCGGAACGAAGATCGCCAGCGGAGCGAGAGAGAACACCCGCTTGTCGGCGTTGTCCGGGATGATGTCTTCCTTGTAGATGAACTTCAGCCCGTCGGCGAGCAGGATCGCCCAGCCGTGGAAGCCGCCGGGATACATGGGGCCGAGACGGTGCTGGAGGTGAGCCATCACCTTGTGCTCCGCGTAACCGGCGACAAGCGTCAACGCCGGCACCA
Organism: Actinomycetota bacterium; assembly: GCA_051001455.1. GTDB lineage: Bacteria > Actinomycetota > CADDZG01 > CADDZG01 > WHSQ01 > JBPCNH01. The sequence continues at coordinate 20,748 of JBPCNH010000025.1, read as the reverse complement.
CCGCCAGGATGATGACGACCTTCACGAGCAATATCTGCCACGCGCTCAGATCGAAATCAGGCACCGAGTACCTCCCCGCGCCTCGACCGCTTCCGCTCCGGGGCGCAGCCCGCTCCGGCTGCCCGACCGCTCCCGCTATTTGAATAGCCGTGAGGGGCCGGTTCCACTCCGGAGCGATGCCTGGGTTCTTGTTTGGTTGAGCGCAGTGAGTGGGGCCGGCCCCGGAAGGCGGTACCGCTGCCGCCCGCGACCGTTCCCGCTTCGGGGGCGCATCCCGCTGCCCGACCGCTCCCGCTCCGGGGCCTCTGCTGCCGGAAGTCGCCCCGGAAGGCGGTACCGCGGTCACATGTGCGCGTTGCGAGAACTCGGGTCATCGGTCGATGTCTCCTAGGACGAAGAAGAACGAACCGAGGATCGCGATCATGTCGGACACGTACGTGCCCTTCAGCACCACCGGCAACGCGGAGACGTTGTGGAATGAGGGCGTGCGGAGCTTGAGGCGGTACGGCCTCTTGTCGCCGTCGGAGATGAGGTAGTAGGCCAGCTCGCCCAGCGAGTTCTCGTGGCGGGCCAGGATCTGGCCCTCCGGCGCCTGGATCGTGCGGGGCACCTTGCCGAGGACGGGGCCACCCGGCAGGGCTTCGATGCACTGCTCCACGATGCGAGCCGATTCGTAGACCTCGTGGAGCAGCACCCAGAACCGGTCGAAGCAGTCGCCGTTGGCGCCTACCGGTACGTCGAAGTCGAGCTGGTCGTAAACGAGGTAGGGCTCGTCTTTACGCACGTCCATGGAGATCCCCGATCCGCGCGCGATCGGACCGGAGACGCCGTAGCTGTATGCGACCTCCTTGTCGAGCACGCCGACGCCGATCGTGCGCTGCTTGAAGATCTCGTTGCCGATCAGGAGGTTGTAGTAGTCGTCCATGCGCGCTATCACTTGGCGCACGGCGGCAAGCGTCTGCTCGAAGAAGCCGAGCGGCATGTCTTCCTTCAGTCCACCCGCACGCAGGAACCCGAAGTGGAGACGTCCCCCGGTCGCCTGCTCCATCGCGGCCTGGATGTCCTCGCGCTCGCGAAACGCGTAGAACGTCGGAGTGATCGCTCCGAGCTCGGCCCCGAAGGAGGCGAAGAACATCAGGTGATTGAGGATGCGGTTGAGCTCGGCCATGATCGTGCGCAGGTACTGGGCGCGCGGCGGGACCTCGATCTCCATCATCCGCTCGACCGCCATCCACAGAGGAAGTTCGTTCTGGATGTTCGAGAGCCAGTCCATGCGTGACAAGAGGTTCGTGATCTGACGGTAGTCACGCGCCTCGACGAGTTTCTCTTTGCCGCGGTGCATGTAACCGATCACCGGTTGTGCGTCGACCAGCACCTCGCCGTCGATCGTGGCGAGCAGCCGGAACACTCCGTGGGTAGCGGGATGCTGCGGACCGACGTTCAGGACCATCGTCTCGGTTTGGAGACGGCCGCGCGAGACCTGCTCGGCTAATTCCTGCGGGTCGGTAACCGGCCCTTCGGTAACGCTCATCTACCCCCCGCCGCTTCCTCGGGATCCTTCGCACCCGGCCACGGCTTGACGATGCGGGTGGGGAGCTTGAAGGACTTGAGCAGGGGATGACCTTCGAAGTCTTCCGGCAGGTAGAGACTGACGAGCCCGGGATGACCCGGGAAGGTGATGCCGAACATCTCGTGGGTCTCACGTTCGGTCCAGTTCGCGCCGCCGAAGACCCCGGTTAACGAGGGGCACGAGGGCTTGTCACCCTCGAGCGGCACGTGGATGTTCACGGTGATGGTGAAGTCGGGCGAGTAGAGCTGGACCAGCACCTCGAAGGGGGTGGCGCGCCGCTCCTTGTGCTCGTCGTTGTCCTCGTCGCCGTACTCGGACCAGTCGATACCGCCTATGAATCCGAAGAACCGGCATCGGGTCTTGTCGCCGTCGCGGAGGCGCGTCGCGACCTCGACGAGGTTCGCGGGAGCACAATTGATGTGTACGTGGCCGTGTTGGATCGTCGGCTCGGTGATGAGATCGCCGAGCTCGTCCTGCACGCGCTCGAGCGCATCGTCTCCCACCACTCGCTCCACGTAAGGCAACTAGATGCCTCCCGCTAGCCCGGTCTCGGGGATGTGCGGGATCTCTATCTCGTGGCCGCGCCAGCGGGTCTTGGGATCCTCGTTAGCGATCTTCTCCTGCAGGCGGATGACGCCCTGCAGCAATGCCTCGGGGCGCGGCGGGCAGCCCGGCACGTACACATCGACGGGGATGATCTGGTCGACGCCCTTGGTGACCGAATACGAATCCCAGTACGGCCCTCCGCAGTTCGCACACGATCCCATCGAGATCACGTATTTCGGCTCGGGCATCTGGTCGTACACACGCTTGATCGGCGCGGCCATCTTGTCGGTCACGGTACCGGCGACCACCAGCAGGTCGGCTTGACGAGGCGACGCCGGGAAGGGGATGACTCCGAAACGGATGATGTCGAACTTGCTGGCGATGGCGGCGCCCATCTCGATACCGCAGCAGGCGAGGCCGAACTGCATCATCCACAGCGAATACTTGCGGCTCCAGTTCAGCAGGAAATTGACGGGTCCCGGGAGCGAGACCTTCTCGATCACAGCCATTCGAGCACCTTCTTCTTGATCGCATAGAGGAGCGCCAGCGCCAGGATGCCGATGAATACGACCATCTCGACGAATGCCGTGGTTCCGAGGTCCTTGAAGACGACCGCCCAAGGGAACAGGAAGATCGCCTCGATGTCGAAGATCACGAAGAGCAGGGCAAAGATGTAATAGCGGACGCTCGTCTGGTTCCAGCCGACACCGATGGGGTCGATCCCCGACTCGTAGGTGGTGAGCTTGTCGCGCTGGGGCACATCGGGGCGCAGGAGTTTCGAAAGTCCAAGGGTGCCACTGACCAAGACGACCGCCACGACGGCGAACACGCCAATGGTGATGTACTGACCGAAGTAACCCTCAGGCAAGCTCTGCTCTTTCGCTTATGTCCGACGCTAAAGATGAGGCCCCGGCAGATGCGCTGTAGGCGCCGAATGCCCTGGTAAACCGGCCAAAAACTATCACGCAGCTACGTGGCGCTCGGAGCTTGTGCGTTCGTTCGTGAAGCCTTCGGGCACGTCTTGCCCTCCCTCAGAGCTGCCGTCGCGGGCGAGATCCGGCGCGCCGACCGACAGAGTCAACGAAGCCGACCGAGGACCTCGACTAGCATCGGCGCCATGGCAGAGCGAGTACGTCCTCCCGGGACCGGCGCACTCGTGGTCTCCGCGGCGCGCCGGGTCCCTCAGGGGCCGTTCCTTATGCTGCTGGCGTTGACGATGTTCCTCACGATCGTCTCGACGAGCTTCGGCTCGTCCGCCCCCGACGGCTTCAGCACTACGGCCTCGATCCTCCTGCTGGTCGTGGGGACCTTCATCCAGATCGCCGTCGTTCTGGCGGCAGCAGACCCCGATCCCGCTCCCAGCGCCGACGTGTGGGTGAAAGAAGCGTTGCGGCGGCAGCTTTTCCTCCGCTACTTCGTCACGAGCCTCTTAGCCGCGCTCCTGATCGTGCTCGGTTTGGTCGCTTTCCTTGTCGGCGCCGCCTTCGTCGCGGCCTTCGTGGGGCTCGCCCCCACCGCCGCGGCGCTCGAGCGCCTTGGGCCCGTAGACGCCGTGCGGCGGAGCCTGCAGCTGTCCAAGCCGGCCCGGTGGCAGGTCGGACTGATCGTCACCCTCTTCCTGATGGCTCCTACGATCCTGACGACTGCGGGCGATGCCACAGGCCTCGCCGCCGATCTCGGGATCGCCTGGACCGGCATCATCCTCGCCTCGGTCGCCGTCTCGATGGTCGGCTCGATCGCGCTGGCTCAGCTGTTCGTGATCCTGCGGGCGGTGGACGAAACGGCGCGCCCCTAAAACAGCCCAAATCTTCAAATTCCCCCACCTAAAAGGGGGAGAGATTTGAAGATTTGGGTTAGTTGGCGAAGAAGATCGTGGCTCGCTGGGCTGCTTCTATCAGCGGGCTCCAAGCCAGCCCGAAGACCAGGGTTGCAAGCGCGGTCAGGGCCACCACCGTCCCCGCGGTGCGGCCTATCTCTATGCGGGGGGCGACCGTGTCCCTGTCCTCCATGTACATGACCACCATGATGCGCAGATAGAAGAACGCTGCGATCGCGCTGGCGACCATCCCGATCACCACCAACCCCGTGTAGCCGGCCTCGATCGCCGCACCGAATACCACCAGCTTGCCGACGAAGCCCGACGTCAGCGGTACCCCTGCCAGCGACAATAGGAAGAGGCTCAGCGCCCCGGCCAGCAGCGGACGCTCGTAGAAGAGTCCCTTGTAATCGACGAGCCGGGTGCGACGCTCGCCGGCGCCGCCGACGATCGCGACCAGAGCGAAAGCACCGATCACCGTCAAGCCATAGGTAGCGAGGTAGAAGAGAGAGCCCGAGATCCCCTTGTCGTTGGCGGCAACGATGCCCGTCAACAGGAAACCGGCGTGTGCGATCGACGAATAGGCCAGGATGCGCTTCACGTCCTCCTGGACCACCGCGAAGATCGAGCCGAGCAGCATCGTCGCTACCGCGATCCCGATCACCAACGGACGCCAGTCGGCACGCAGCGAGAAGAGACTCACGTCGAGGAGTCTCAGCGCGGCAGCGAACCCGGCCAGCTTGGAGCCGGCGGCCATGAATCCGGTAACCGGGGACGGGGCGCCCTGGTAGGCATCGGGTGTCCACATGTGGAACGGCACGGCGGCAACCTTGAACCCGAGTCCCACTATGAGGAACCCGGAGGCCAACACCAGGAGGGTTAGATCACCGGGAGAGGACGAGGCGATCGCTTGAGCGAGTCCCGCATCGTTACCCGAGCCCGGCACGCCGTACAGGTTCGTCGATCCCGTCGCGCCGTAGGCGAGCGCGATGCCGAGCAGGAAGAAAGCCGACGAGAAAGAGCCGAGCAAGAAATACTTCATCGCCCCTTCCTGGCTGGCGAGCACCCGGCGCCTGAACCCGACGAGCACGTACAACGCCAGCGAGAAGGTCTCGAGCGCGATGAACATCATGATGAGGTCCGCCGACGACGCCATCAGCATCATCCCGACGATGGCGAACAATGTCAGCGCGTAGAACTCTGGCTCGTCGAGCTTCTCTCGCCTCAGGTATTCGTGGCCGAGCCACAGGCTGAGTAGACCGAAGACGATCAGCGCGATCTTCGCGAAGGTTGCGAACCCGTCGACGGCGATCATCCCCGCGAACTGCAAACTCGGCCCGGCGGCCGTGACATCTCTCCACACGACGATGGAGAAGAACAACGCGGTGACAAGCCCCAGCGTCGAGATGATCGGAAGATGCAGCTTGTCCCACCGGTCTCCGACGAACGCATCGAATACCAGCAAGAAGAGAGCTGCCGCGCAGAGCGCTATCTCGGGTGCGATCCCCGCGAGCTGGATGTCGGGAGCTTCGAACGGCATCAGTGATCGCTCCCTTCAGGCTCATAAGGCTCCGGGACGTCCGCACCTGCAGGCAACGGCGGGATGAAGATTTGCGCGTATCCCCTCTCGACCATCTCTGCCAGAGAAACGTCGAAACCTTCCAAACCGATCCCTCCGTCCGAATCGTTCAACAGAGCGCCCGCGCCTATGCCGGCTCCCTTTTCGGGATCTACCGTGGCCTCTCGTAGCTGGATGACGGCACGGTGGGCGGCGGGCTCGATGCGCTCGAGGAACGGTTGCGGGTACACCCCGATGAACAGGATCAAGACCAGGATCGGCGCCAGCATGACCGCCTCCCGCAGATCCACGTCCGGCAGAACGCGGTTCGCTTCGTTGGTCACGGGGCCGTGGAAGACCCGGCGGTAAGCCCACAACAGATAGATCGCGGCCAGCACCACACCGAAGGCGGCCGGGATCACCCACCACCGGTAACCGACGAACGTGCCGAGCAGGATGAGGAACTCACCGACGAAGCCGTTCAGTCCGGGAAGGCCTATCGATGAAAGCAGCACGAACAGGAAGATGCCGGCGAGGATCGGAACGGTCTTCTGCAGGCCGCCGAACTCGGCGATCAGCCGCGTGTGGCGGCGGTCGCTCAACATTCCGACCAGCATGAACAGCGCCCCTGTCGACAGGCCGTGGCTCACCATCTGCAGGATGCCGCCGCTCATGCCCTGGATCGTGCCTACGAAGATGCCGAGGATCACGAAGCCGAGGTGCGCGACCGATGAATACGCGATCAAACGCTTCAGGTCTCGCTGCACGATCGCCACGAGCGCGCCATACACGATGCCGATGATCGCCAGCGCCAGGATGTACGGGACGAATGCGCGCGCCGCGTCCGGGAACAAGGGAATCGCGAAGCGCAGCAAGCCGTAGGCACCCATCTTCAACAGCACGCCGGCCAGCATCACCGAGCCTGCTGTCGGCGCCTCGGTGTGCGCGTCCGGCAACCATGTGTGGAACGGCACCAGTGGAACCTTCACCGCGAACGACGCGAAGAATCCTAGGAACAGGAGTCGTTGGACGTCCAGCGCCAGCGGAGTGCCGAGCATCTCGGTCAAGGCGAACGAGTTGGGCTCGGTAGCGAAGTACATGTACACGATCGCGACCAGCATCAACAGCGACCCGATCAGTGTGTAGAGGAAGAACTTCATCGCCGCATAGATGCGGCGCCCGTAGCCCCAGATCCCGATCAAGAAGTACATCGGGATCAAGGTCGCTTCCCAGAACAGATAGAAGAGGAACATATCGAGCGAGGCGAAGACCCCGAGCATGCCCGTCTCGAGCGCCAGGAAGAAGATGAAGAAGGTCTTGACCTTGTTCTCCATCCTCCATGAGGCAAGGACGGCAAGGGGCACGAGGAAGGTAGTCAGCATGATCATCCACAAGCTGATCCCGTCGATGCCCGTGATGTAGCGGATACCCCAGTCCTCGATCCACGCGATGTTCGAACCGAGTTGGAACCCGTGTCCACCCGTCTCGAAGTCGGAGAACCCGGCGTCGAAGTTAACGAGTACACCGAGTGACACCACGAAGGTCAGAAGCGCCACGCCGAGAGCCGCCCACCGGATCTCGTCGACCCTCTCGTTCGGGATGAAGCCGATCACGATCGCACCCACGAGCGGCAGGAAGATCGTCAGATCGAGGAACGGGAAGTCACTCATGAGATCCCTACCCGTGCCACCAACACCGCGACGATCAACACGACGCCGAACAGCACTCCCGCGGCGTAGTTACGCACGTAGCCGCTTTGAACCCGGCGCGTCACATCGGAGGTCCACGCGGTCAGGCGCGCCACGCCGTTCACGGTGCCGTCGATGACCTTGGCATCGATCGTGTACGCCGAGAACATCGAGAGCCGCTTCCCAGGCTGCACGATCGCAGCGTTGTATCCCTCGTCCACATAGAAGCGATTGCGCGCGGAAGAGATGACCCGGTCGAGCCAGCTGCCGCTGCGTAGGCGTGCCCGCAGATCGCGCCCGGACTCGGTCATGTAGACGTAGCGCGCGATGAGGATGCCCGACGCCGCGATGATCAGCGCGCCGGTGGCCAGGAGCCAGGCCGTCACCCCAGAGGGGACGTCGAAGTGCCCGAGTGCCGGCTCGAGGTAACGCTCAAGTGTCAGGACACCGGGAAGGTTCAGCGCGCCACCGACGACCGCGAGCACAGCCAGCGCGATCAGCGGGATCGTCATGTTCGGGGGCGACTCATGGGGGTGCGCATCCTCGGGGTAGACGAGAGGTCCCTCAAAGACCCGGAAGTACAGACGGGACATGTAGAAAGCCGTGAGCAAGGCGGTGACAGAGCCGATAGCCCACAAGGCGTACTCGCCTTCCCCCCACGCGACCGCGAGGATCGCGTCCTTGGAGAAGAACCCGGCGAAGGGCGGTACGCCGGAGATCGCGAGCCACCCCATCATGAAGGTGAGGCCGGTGATCGGCATGATCTTGCGCAGACCACCCATCTTGCGCATGTCGGTGTGGTTGGCCAGAGCGTGCATCACCGAGCCGGCGCCGAGGAACATGAGCGCCTTGAAGAAAGCGTGCGTGGTGAGGTGGAAGATGCCCGCGCTGAAAGCGCCGAGACCGTTGCCGAGGAACATGTAACCCAGCTGCGACACCGTCGAATAGGCGAGCACACGTTTGATGTCGTACTGGGTTGCAGCCATGAACGCGGCCCACAGCGCGGTGAGCGCCCCGGTCCATGCCACTACCGTCAGCGCGACGTCACCGGACGAGGCGACGAAGACCTGGCCGAAGCGCGCCACCATGAACACGCCGGCGGTAACCATCGTCGCGGCGTGGATCAAAGCTGAAGCGGGCGTGGGACCCTCCATGGCATCCGGTAGCCACACGTAAAGCGGTATCTGAGCGCTCTTTCCGACGGCCCCACCGAACAGCAGCAGTGCTGCGATCGTTGCGATGCCCCCCGTGATCGCACCGGAAGCCGCTCCATCGTTGACGGCAGCGACGCTCACCGTTCCGATCGTGCCGATCAGAAGCATCACGCCGAGCAGGAACGAGAAGTCACCGATACGGTTCACGATGAATGCCTTGTTCGCCGCGTCCGCGGCGGGAGGACGCTCGTACCAGAAACCGATCAAGAGGTAGGAGCACAAGCCCACCCCTTCCCACCCGACGAACATCAGCAACAGGTTGTCCGAGAGGACGAGAAGCAGCATGAAGGCTGCGAAGAGAGCCAGGTACGCGAAGTAGCGGGGGTACCGGTCGTCTCCATGCATGTAGCCGACCGAGTAGAGCGCGATCAAGCCGCCAACGCCGGTCACCAACATGACCATCAAGACCGACAACTGATCGACGAGGAAGTCGACCCCGATCGAGAAGTTCCCGACGACCATCCAGTCCCACAGGTGCACCAGTCCCATGCGGGCGTTCCCGTGCGCGGCGCCCTCGACCTCTGCAGGAAGGGTGAGGAGTTGCAGGAACATAGCCACCGCGAAACCGAAGGCGATGCCCAAGGCTCCGACCGTCACGTACCCGGCGACTCCACTCCGGCCGGTCGCGGCATGGATCCGCTTGCCGAAGAACAACAACGTGATCGCTGCGATCAGCGGCAGACCGAGTACCGGCAATACGTAAGGGGTGAAGTCGATAGAGGCGGTAGCGGCGATGGTCATCGCGTCACCACTTCAACAGGTTGCGGTCGTCGACGTTGGCCGAAGCCCTCCGCCGGAAGATGGAAACGATGATGGCGAGACCGATAACTACCTCGGCGGCGGCCACCACGAGTACGAAGAAGACGAGGGCTTGCCCATCGAGGTGCCCGTGCATGCGGGCAAAGGTCACGAACACAAGATTCACGGCGTTCAGCATCAACTCGATGAACATGAACATGACGATCGCGTTGCGGCGAACCAGCACGCCGATCACGCCCACGCTGAACATGAGGCTGGCCAGCACCAGGTAGTAGCCGGGAGCAACGTGCCTCACGACGTCACCTCTGCGTCGGGGGTCTCACGCTGCTCGGTGATCGTGGTCTCGCCGGACTGGCTGCGTGTGATGCGCCGGGTCAGCACCATCACGCCAACCACACCCACCACCAGCAACACCGAAGTGACCTCGAACGGCAACAGGTAACGCGAGAACAGAAGTCTGCCCAAGCCGAGCACGTTGCCCGGGTCCTCGTTGATGGCTTGCAGGGCTGCGTCATTCGAAGAGCCGATCAGGTGCATCCCCTGGGTCATCACGTAAACGACCTCGACAACGAGAAGCGCTCCGAGACCTAAGGCAAGCGGCCGCTGGGCGGGGAGAGGTTCGATGAGGATCTCTTCCCTGTCGACTCCTAAGAGCATGATCACGAACAGGAACAGGACCATGATGGCCCCTGCGTAGACGATGATCTGGATCGCGGCGATGAAGTACGCGCCTTGAAGGAGGAACGCCATCGCCAGCGCCACCTGACTCGCGACCAGGAACAGAGCGGCATGCACGGCATTGCGCGCGAACAGCATCGCGATCGAGCCGCCTAAGGCGACCACGAACACCACAGCGAAGACCGCGTACTCGACGATCACTTACGCGATCTCCGGTCCTCGGCCATCAGGTCACCGAGCGGTCCACCCAGACTCATGTCCGGCGGCAGCTCCTTCTTGGACTTCCAGTGTCGTTCGATCGGGGTATCCACCATCAACTGTTCTTTGGTGTAGATCAGGTCGTCCCGTGAGTCGGCCGACAACTCGTACTCCGTGGTCATCAACAAGGCCTCGGTTGGGCACGCCTCGACGCACAGACCACAAAAGATGCACCTCAGATAGTTGATCTGGTAGATCTGGGCGTACCTCTCCCCCGGTGAGAACCTCTCGTCGTCGGTGTTCTCTGCACCAACGACGAGGATCGCGTCCGCCGGACAGACTCCGGCGCATAGCTCACAACCGATGCACTTCTCAAGACCGTCCTCGTGTCGGTCCAGGATGTGGCGGCCTTTGAAACGGGGGAATGGACGCCGGCGGACCTCGGGATATCCCACCGTGTCCTTGCGGCGGAAGACGTTCGTGACGACGACCTTCAAGCCGTTGAGGATCTCAGGTAGTGCCACGGTAGAGCCTCCTTTGAGGGACGACCGCTTCGCGAAGACGTGGGTCGCCTCGGCCGATGTAGAAGAGTGCGGCGACGAACAGCAGCCCGAACACGCCCAGTCTCACGGGCTGACCCAGCCCCTCTGTGTTCACGACGGCCGTCACCATGATCCAGATCAGCGCCGCGGGGATCAGGCGCTTCCACCCGAGCCACATCAGCCTGTCGTAGCGGAGCCTCGGCATCGTGGCTCGGATCCACACGAACAGATAGACGAAAGCACCGGTCTTCAACGTGAACCAGACGAGCGGCCAGATCCACGGGAGGAAACCGATGGACGGTCCGTGCCACCCTCCGAAAAACAACGTGACGGTCATGGCGCAGATGATCACGAGGTGCACGTACTCGCCTAAGAAGAACAGCGCGAAGCGGATCCCGCTGTACTCGGTGTGGAAACCGGCGACGATCTCACTTTCCGCCTCCGGAAGGTCGAAAGGCGCGCGGTTGGTTTCGGCTATACCCGCGATGAAGAAGATGAGGAACGCCGGCCACTGCGACCAGATGTACCAGTTGGGCGCATAGGTGAATATCTGCGAGATCTGGTCGAGAAGGGGGATGCCGTTGAATATCTCGACATCCTGAACCGTCCCGGCTTGGGCAGTAACTACGTCCACCGTCGACAAGCTTCCGGCTACAAGGACGATCGGCACGATGGAGAGACCGAGGGCGATCTCGTATGAGATCAGCTGGGCCGTCGAACGCACCGCTCCGAGCAGTGGGTACTTCGAACCCGAGGACCACCCTGCCAGGGCGATCCCGTAGACACCGATGGACCCCATCGCGAGGAAATAGAGCAGACCGATGTTGAGGTCGGCGACGATGAAGTCGACCGTTTGCCCGCCGATGACGCGCTCCGGCCCGATCGGAACGACGGCGAATGCCAGCAGGGAAGGCACCATGGCGGCGACAGGCGCGATCGCGTATGTCCATCTGTCCGCGGTGCGAGGACGGAAGTTCTCTTTGAAGAAGAGCTTTATCCCATCGGCGAGCGTCTGGAGGAGGCCGAAAGGACCCCACCGGTTCGGTCCAACACGCGATTGCATGTCGGCGATGACCTTGCGTTCCATCCAGATCACGATGAGGGTCGTCAGCAACATCACGACGAACGCTACGAGCACCTTGATCAAGGCGACGACGACCACCGGTCCGCCGATGAGATCGATCAACCAGCTCACGCGCGCCTCACATCCACGCGGGGATTGATGCCGTCCATCAGGCCGTTGGCGCGGAAGCCCGACTGGTTGTATGGAACGAACACACATCCCTGGGCGATGCCGTTGACCCGGGCGGGCAGATTGACGGTAGTGCCGGCACCTTCGATCACTACCTCGTCGCCCTCCGAGATCCCGAGCTCTTTCGCATCATCCGCGTTGAGTTCTATGAAGGGCTCGAGCTGCAATGCGCCCAAGGCTCTGGTACGAGAGACCATCGCGCCCTCGTCGTAGATGAAACGGCCCGTTAGCAGCGTGAACCGGCCGGATGTCTCATCCGAGCTCGCCGGGGCCTGAGGCTCGGCACCCTCGTCCCCGGGGGGACCATCCGGCGCGCCGGCGACCTGACCGGGCCGCTGCTTGGCTTCGAACGCCCGCAGCTCCCACGACAACGGCCAGTTCTGTCCCGTCTGGAAGGGCGCGCCCTGGCGGAAGCCCTTGGGGTACTGACCTCCGGGACCGGCCAAGGCCAACGGATCGCTCGCCGTCGAGCTGAGGCCAGTCGAGTAGATGGCGGCGTCTCCAACCGGCGCTTCCTGGGCGAGACGATCGACGTCGATCTCCGCATGCGTCGGCACGTTGGTCCTTATGTCCGACCACACGTCGTCGAAGGTCCGCCAGCCCCACTCGGTGCCAAGTGCCTTCGCGATCAACTGGGCGGCTTTCCAAGGTTCTCGCCCTGTGCCCGGAGGTTTCAACAACGGTTCGAGCTTCTGCAGGCGTCGCTCGAGGTTGGTGAAGGTCCCCTCCCGCTCGGCGTACGCCGCGCTCGGCAGAACCACGTCGGCACGAAGAGCGGTCTCTGTCGGGAAGAGCTCTACGACGACGGTGAATATGCCTGCCTCGAGAGCGCGCTCGGCGAGGCCTCGGTCGGGGAAGTCGGTGATGACGTCCGCCCCGAAGATCACCAGCGCGTCGAGCTCCTTGTTAGCGGCTGCCTCGAGGATCGCCCGCGTATCCCGGCCGCGCTTCTCGGCCGGCTTGTATCCGGCGTCGAGACCGGGATGGACGCCCATATCGATCATGCCCTGCGATCCCGCATGGGGAGGGCAGACCAGCAGCTTGCCGGAGGTCGCTTGCGCGAGTTCGATCGCGGCTTGCAGGCTCGCACTCTCGTCACGACCGGGATGAGCAGGAGCCCAGCAGACGATCGTGTCACCCTCCTGCAACTTGCCCTGCACCTCTGATGCGATAGATCCCTCGTCGCCGATGGCGGGACGGAACGTTTCCTGCGCCAGCAGATCCAACGATTGCTCCCTCTGCGCCACCAAGAACAGCTGCGCATCCGTGTCGCGCAGCGTCGTGTGTATGTGCAGGTAGAGAACGGGGACGTTCTCCTTCGGGTCGCCCCCGAACCAAACGATGTTCTTCGCCGTCTTCAGGTCTCGCATCGTCGCGTTAGACCCGGCAACGCCGGCCAGCTGCGTCACGATCTCGTAGGGAACCCCCGCATCCTGGATCCGGGAATCGATATCCGGCGTGCCAATGACATCCTTAGCCAGCTTCGCTACGGCATAAGCGTCTTCGGTCGTCAGGTGCCCGCCCGAGATGACACCTACGTTGCTCTTGCCCTCGAGACCTTCGGTCACGCGTTGCATCGCTTTAGCCCACGCCACTGCCTTGAAACCATCGCCCTCTCGCACCAGGGGGGTCTCGAGGCGATCCTTCGACTCGACGTAGTGATAAGCAAACCGTCCCTTGTCGCAGATCCAGAAGTCGTTCACTTCCTCGTTCGGCAGTGCCTGGCAGCGAACCATCGAACCTTGACGCGACTCGTTGGTTATGGGGCACCCCACCGAGCAGTAGCCGCACACACTCGGAGCGGTCTCGAGGTCCCAGGGACGCGCCACGAAGCGATAAGGCTTGGACGTCAGGGCGCCGACCGGACAGATCTGGATCGTGTTACCCGAGAAGTACGAATCGAAAGGATCGTCCTTGAAGTTCAGGATCTGCGTCCCGTCCCCCCGGTCGATCAACTGGATGAAGCGATCCCCGGCGATCTCGTCCGAGAACCGAACGCAACGCCAGCAGAGCACGCAACGCTCACGGTCGAGGACGACGAGAGATGATATCTCGAGCGCCTTCTCGAAGGTGCGCTTCTCCTCCACGTACCGGCTCGACCCGGGTCCGTGCTTGTAGGTCTGGTCCTGCAACGGGCACTCGCCGGCACGGTCACAGATCGGACAATCGAGGGGATGGTTGATCAACAGAAACTCGAGCACATCCTTCTGTGCCTCTACCGCGTCCGCATCGACGGTGTTGACTTTCATGTCGTCGCTGACCGGAGTCGCACACGCCGGCAGCAACTTCGGAGACCCTTCGACCTGCACGAGACACATGCGGCAGACGGCGACCGACTTCATCCCCGGGTGATAGCAGAAGCGGGGGACGAAAACGCCCATCTCTTCGGCTACGTCGATCAACAACCGGCCCGGCTCGGCCTGCACCTCGGTGCCGTTGATCGTCACCTTCACCAGGTTCGAGTTTTCTCGAGAGCTCATGAAGCCCCCGCGTCTCGATCGGCCGCGATACCTGCCGAAGGCTGCGTGACCACTCCGGACTCGCCCAAGCCGACGCCGCTACCCCGTCCGGTGTGAGCCCCGACGAGCATCGCTTCCTCGTCCTCGAAGGGACACCGGCCGTCGTCTACGTGCTGTTGGAACTCTTCGAGGAAGAGTTTCACGTTGGAGCGCACCGCCCAAGACGACGCGTCTCCCAACGGACAGAAGCAGCGGCCGTCCATCGCGTTACAGATGTCGAGTAACAGGTCCATGTCCTCCTGCCGCCCTTCGCCGTGCTCGATGCGCTCGAGGACCTTGACTTTCCACCACGTCCCTTCGCGACAAGGCGTGCACTTGCCGCACGACTCGTGCTCGAAGAAATGAGCGGTGAGCAGAGCGTTGCGCACCATGCAGGTGGAGTCATCCATGAACACGACCGCTCCCGACCCCAGCATCGTTCCGGCTTCCTTCAGTGCTTCGAAATCCATCGCAATGTCGAGATCGGTTAGCAATGGAGCGCTCGCGCCGCCGGGGATCACTGCCTTGACCGGCCGGTCGTCGATCATCCCGCCGGCCAGCTCGAGCACGTCGGACAGTGGGATCCCGTATGGCACCTCGTAGTTACCCGGTTTGTTCACGTGACCCGAAACCGAAAGCATCTTCGTTCCGGGCGACTTCTCTGTTCCCCATTGCTTGAACCAATCGATGCCGTTATTCACGATCGACGGCAGTGAAGAGAGGGTCTCGGTGTTGTTGATCACGGTCGGCTTTCCGTAAAGACCCTTCACGGCAGGGAACGGTGGGCGCAATCGAGGTTGTCCCCGGTATCCCTCGAGAGAATCGAGCAGCGCGGACTCTTCCCCGCATATGTAAGCGCCGGCGCCGCGGTGGACGGTGATATCGAGATCGAAGTCCGAGCCGAAGATCCCGGCTCCCAAGAACCCCTTCGCGTATGCGTCGGCGATGGCTGCATCGAGGCGGCGCGCCCCCAGCGCGAACTCGCCCCGGCAATAGATGAAGGCGTTGTTCGCCTGGTTCGCCCACGAGGCGATGATGATCCCCTCGATCAGTTGATGCGGGTCCTTCTCGGCGAGCTCTCTGTCCTTGAAGGTGCCGGGCTCGCCCTCGTCGTGGTTGACCACGATGTACTTAGGAAAGATGTCCTTAGGAACGAACGACCATTTCACGCCCGTGGGGAAGCCCGCGCCGCCCTTGCCGCGTAACCCCGCGCTCTTGATGAAGTCGATCAGATCGTCGGGAGACATCTCCGTGACGGCTTTCTGGGCCGCGGCATAACCGTCGTCGTCCAGTGCCCTATCCATCGTCCAGGAGTCGTCGGGGAACTCGCGCAGCCGCCGGGTAACAACCCGGACCTCTTCGATCTCAGGCATCGGCCGAGCCGCCTTCCTTCGAGGAGTTGCCGAAGTCGGCCGGCGCCGAAGGCGTGGCCTCGACGTCCTTGTTGCTGCCGTCGTCACCACGCACGGAGGACCGGAAGCCCGGAGCGACGTCCGCCGGAGGGGAATCGCCGCCGATCCCTACCGCGGAATCGGGCTCGATGCGCTCGGTCGGCATCCGCGCTCCGGTCAACGCCGCCTCGCGCGCGATCTCCTTGGACGTCTTGACGGGTTCTCCCGCGACACTAGTTATGGCCTCGCCCTTCTCCAGACGATCGACGAGCGCCACCGCGTCTTCGGGAGCGACCTTGTAGAAATCTTCGTAGTTGACCTGCAGGCTCGGCGCGCCGTCGCATGTAGCGAGACACTCGGCCGCCTCGAGCGAGAACCGGCCGTCCGCGGTCATCTCCCCAGCCGACACCCCGAGCCGCTCCTCGAGAGCCTTCAGAACCTTGCGGCCTCCGAGATGCGTACACGAGATGTTGCGACACACCGAGATCAGGTAGTCCCCCTGCGGGGTCTTCTTGAACATGGTGTAGAAGCTCGCAACGGCCAGCACCTCGGCCGGAGTCGAACCGATGATCGCGGCGACGTCACGCATCCCATCCTCGGTCACGTATCCCTCGACGGACTGCGCGAGGAACAACAGCGGCAGGGTCGCCGAGCGGCGGTCGGGATACTTGGCGCAGATGCGATCGATGTCCTCGTTGTGCTCGCCGAGGACGCGGAGGTCCTCACGGCTTCCGGGCTTCAATCCGAACGTCATCGGTCGACCCCTCCCATCACAGGGTCGATCGAAGCGATCGACGAGACCAGGTCGGCGACCAACCCGCCTGCCGCCATGGGGCCGAGCGACTGGAGGTTCGCGAAGGAAGGGTCGCGAACGTGCGCCCGGTAGGGAGACGTTCCACCATCGGACACGATGTAGCACCCGAGCTCGCCTCGAGGCGACTCCACGGCGACATACGCGTCACCCGGAGGCACCGTGTAGCCCTGGGTCGAGAGCTTGAAGTGGTGGATGACCGCTTCCATCGAGCGCCCAAGTTCCTCGCGCGGAGGATGCGTGACCTTGGGATCCATGTTCTTGAAGTCCCCATCCGGCATCTTCGCCGCCAGTTGCTCGACGATCTTCACGGATTCCCGCATCTCGTCCATGCGGATCTTGTAGCGCGCGTAGACATCGCCGTCCTCTTGCTTCGGCACGTCGAACTCGACGTCACCGTAGGCCTCATAGGGCATGTCACGGCGCAGGTCCCAGTCGATCCCGGAAGCCCGCAGGATCGGGCCACTCGCGCTGAGGTCCAGAGCCTCGGGTCCGGTGATGACCCCGATGCCGCGGGTGCGCTCGAGGAAGACCGGGTTCTGCGAGATGAGTCCTTCGTACTCGTCGACCCGCCCCGGGATGAGGTCCACGATCGTCTGAACGGCGCGCTCCCACCCCGCGGGAAGGTCCTCCCACACGCCTCCGGGCAGGAAGTAGCTGTTGTTCATGCGGAGCCCGGTGACCATCTCGAAGAAGTCGAGGATCACCTCACGCTCGCGAAAGCCGTAGAACATGGCGGACATCGCGCCCATGTCTAGGCCTTGGGTCCCGAACGCAACAAGGTGGGACGAGATCCGGTTCAGCTCCGCCATCATCGTCCTGATGTACTTGCCGCGCGGCGGCACCTCGATGCCGAGTAGCTCCTCGACAGCCATCGAGTACACCTGTTCGTTGAAGAGTTGGCCGAGATAATCCATGCGCGTGACGATCACGATCGCGTTGCGCCACGTCTGGTCCTCGCATTCTTTCTCCATGCCGGTGTGCAGGTACCCGATGATCGGCTCACAGCGGATCACGGTCTCGCCGTCGAGCTCGAGCAACAACCGCAGAACGCCATGGGTAGACGGGTGAACCGGCCCCATGTTGATGATCATGTTCTGCTGCGTCTCGTCGTACTCCTCGACGTAAGCGCCCTGACCCTCATTCTCGAGACGGCCGATCAACTCCTCGCGCGAGATGGTCATCGATGCACCGTCCTCACTTGTGGCGCTCCTCGCGGTTGAGGCCGCCCTCGGTTTGCCCGAGACCATCGAGAGACGTCTCGGCCTCCGTAGCTCGAGGCGATTGTCCGGGCGCATCGATCTGCAGCAGCGGCTGGTGGAGGAAGTCCACGGGTACCTTGCCGACCCCGTAGTCCTTACGGAGCGGGTGCCCTTCCCATTGGTCCGGCATCAGGATGCGCGTGAGGTTCGGGTGACCCTCGAAGTGGATCCCGAACATGTCGAAGGCCTCGCGCTCGAAGAAAGCAACACCGGCCCAGAGATGGGTGATCGAGGGGACCGTGGGGGGCTCTCCTGGAGCCGCGACATGAATCGTTTGACGTTCTTTCCGTTCCCGATGAAGGAACGTCGCGACGATCCCGAAGCGGTCGTCGAAGCCGAGGCGCAACCGGTCGAGACCGGCCAAGTCCGCCAGCCACCACCCTTCAGCGCGCAACTCCTCCGCTCGCCCGACCCACTCGTCGGGCGTCAGCTCGACCTGGATCACGATGTGCTTGTCCCCGATCCCGCGTAAGGCGCGACGTCTGGGTCACCGAGGGGCGCTCGCTCGGCGGACGCCATCTGGTCGAGCGGGGTGCGGGCCGATATGTAGTCGCCTCGCGAGATCTTCTCGTGGAGCAGCATGATGCCGTCCATCAACATCTCGGGACGAGGAGGGCACCCCGGCACATACATGTCCACCGGTACGATCTGGTCGACGCCTTGCACGAGTGCGTAGTTGTTGAACACACCCGATGAGGAAGCACAGGCACCCATCGAGATGACCCACTTCGGCTCGGTCATGCTGTCGTAGACCTGCCGCAGGATCGGCGCCATCTTCTGCGACACACGCCCGGCGACGATCATGAGGTCGGCTTGCCGAGGAGATGCACGGAACGCTTCCATCCCGAAACGCGCAAGGTCGTGGCGAGGCATCGTCGTCGCCATCATCTCGATCGCACAGCATGCGAGGCCGAATGTCATCGGCCACAGCGACGACTTTCGAGCCCAGTTGACGAGCTTGTCCAACCGGGCTGTGACGAAGTTGGCGCCGATAGTGTCGCTTACTCCGCCCATTCGAGTGCCCCTCGCTTCCAGACGTACGCGTATGCGAACAACAGGATGCCCACGAAGATGCCCATCTCGATCAGACCGAAGAGCGCCAGTTCTCGATAAGCGACCGCCCACGGATACATGAAGGCCGTCTCGATATCGAAGACGATGAACAACATGGCCGTCAGATAGAACTTCACAGGGAACCGCTCGGACTGGCGTTCGGAACCTTGTCCCTCGGGTGTGATCCCGCACTCGTAGGGAGCAAGCTTCGCTGCGCTCCACCGCAAGGGCGAAAGCCGGGCAGAGACCACCAGCGATGCCACGGCGAAGACGGTCGACACGATGACGAGGAAGAGGATCGGCAGGTACGCGGGAAGGGTCATGGCTTCAACTCCGCGATCTTGATGAGGGTCTTCATCGCGACCTGGTCGTAGGTGCGTCCCTTACTGTCCTCGAGGTTGGCAAGCATCGTCATGACGAAGTTCATGACGGTCTTCGAGTGCATCCCGACCGAAACCAGCTTCTCCATCAACAACGGGTGGCCGATCGCCTTCACGAAGCGCCGGCCGAGGCGATAGTAAGGCCCGTAACGCTCCGCGAGCTCTGCGGTATAGCCGTCCAGGGACGGGCTCGATCCGGTGCGCAGAGCTTCGTCGATGTGACGAGCGGCGATGCGCCCCGTCTCGTACGCATAGGCGATGCCTTCGCCGTTGCAGGGATTGATGAACCCCGCGGCGTCACCGGTCATGACGAACCCCGGACCGTGTGGGGGATACACGCTTCCACCCATGAACAAGCGCCCGGCGCGTGGCTTCGAGCAAACCGTCGAGGCATTGACCTCCCACTCGGCGGGCAGCTGACCGATGAAATTCTCTTGGAGCTCGTGGAGGTTCACGTTGCGCCATCCTCCGTACGTGGAGAGGAGTCCCACGCCGGCGTTGACGGTGCCGTCGCCGACCGGGAACACCCAGCCGTAAGCAGGCAGAGCCTTGTCTCCCGAACGAACGTCGAGGTATGCCTCGAACCATCCGGAGCTCTCCATCGGAGACGCGAAGTATTGCCGGATCGCAAGTCCCATCGGATAAGTGAGGTCGCGCTCGCGTCCCAGCGAGCGACCGAACTTCGTAGCCGCTCCTTCGGCACACACGGTCCACTTCGCGCGCACCTCTTCGGTATCGCCCTCCCGCTTGGCGCGGAATCCTGCAAGAACACCGCGTTCGAAGATCGGCTCCGTTACCTGCGTATGGAAGAGCACCTTCGCGCCGGCGTTCTCGGCATGGCCGAGCACGATCGAATCGAGATCCTTGCGCGGCTTGACCAACCCGTAAGCCGGCCAGTCGCTGAGATCGTGGAAGGGCAGCTCCATCGTGGACCCGGCAGCATGCACCCGGAGACCTGCGACGCGCTCCCATGTACCGAGCTCATCGGACAGTCCCATCTCGGTCAGCACCTTCACGGCGCGCGGCGTGAGGCCGTCACCACAGGTCTTCTCGCGGGGAAAGTCTTTCTTCTCGCAGACGAGCACGGAGTGACCACGTTGAGCCAGGTAATGAGCAGCCGCGGCACCCGAAGGCCCGCCACCGACGATCGCTACATCGACCTCGGTAGACACCCGTCTCGCCTCCCTCCGGCAGCCGCTCGAGATCCGATGCTCGACCCTAAATCCGCCGGGACACAGCCCGGACCGCAGGCGATCGAGCACTTCCCAGATGAGCTTGTGAAAACTTTCACGAGCTACGCGGCGAGTCTAGTACCAACGCCGCCGCCGCGATGCAACCGGGGGACCTGCACGCGCACCGGACAGCCGGGAGGGGCGGGTTCCACCCCGGAGCGATGCCTGGGTTCTTGTTTGGAGGAGCGGAGCGGGTGGGGCCCGCCCCGGAAGGCGGCGTGTAAGGCGGCGTGGACAGCCGGGAGGGGCGGGTTCCACCCCGGAGCGATGCCTGGGTTCTTGTTTGGAGGAGAGGAGAGG
>JBPCNH010000024.1:0-38342 GCA_051001455.1 Actinomycetota bacterium | reverse complement strand
GCGCCTAGTTGTTCGACAAGCACGCGCGTCGGCTGATCATCGATCTCGATCTCTGGTCGAAAGGTCGCTCGTCGTGCGCTTTGGGATGTCGGGGCAACGATGACTACCGAGCGTGGAAGGAACTCATCAGCTTGCACAACGACGCCGAACCGTCGTCCTCGCTGCTCATGGCCCCGTCCTCGCGGCGGACGAAGCTCGTGGATGTCACCCCTGCGCACGGAGGCTTTCCATCAGGGACGCGACCTCGAGCATCTCGTGCCGATCGACCTCATCTGCTTCCAGAGCAGCAACCTCTGCAGCGATCTCTTGACTGCGAAGGAGTCTCTGAGCGGACTCCACGAGAGCCATCCGGATCGCCTCGGAACGATTCATCCCGGACGCCTCGAGGCGGGAAAGCGCTCGCTCGGCCTCCTCGTCCAGGCGTATCGAGATCGCCTTTGCCATGATCAGCATCGTATCACAATTCGTAATACAAGAGTCGGAAGCAGACCCAGCCCGGCTCACCGCCCGTACTGCGAAGGCCTCGCGGATCACCTTCGGTACCGTTCCCGCATCTTCATCGCATGCCTAACCCAATGCCTGGATCACGGGCGTCAGGAATCGGACCTCTGCCGCTGCCAGAATGGCGAGTCAGGCGGTGGAGGCGATGTTTGGGCGAACCCCTTCCCCTCCTCGAGACATGCCACTTCGCAAGCCATCCCGTCCGGATCCTCAAAGTAGAGACTGATCACCGAACCAAATCGTTGGATGTCCCCGGTTGATTTCTGGAGTGACGGTCGCGACATGGTTGAAGCCTTGCAGCAAACTCATCGAGACCTCCCGAGGGATAGGCGAAACTGAACCTTACGACGGCCACCCCTACGGCCCTAGGCCTCTAGGGCGCGACTGATTTGTTCACCAGATTCGCTAGTTCCTTTGCGTTCCGTTGGGCGTAATCCGAGTGACAGTTGTCTAGTTCCGGATAAGCGCTGTGCTAACTGGTGTTTTCGCAGGTCGTCTCTCAGCGAAGGTCGATATTTATCAGGACTAGCGAGACCGCGGTCATCAGCTAGCGCGGACGTAAGTCCTGAGCGCCTCGCGGATCACCTCCGAGACACTGATCCCGTCCTTCGATGCTCGCAGCAGCAGTTCGCGCTTCAACTCGGGGTCAAGCCGAACGGACTCGACGCTGGCCGGGCCCGAACCCATGGCCGGGCGACCACCGGCTCGTCGACGCTCGATCTCGTCGACCTCATAACCTGCCTCGGCCCCATCAGCCATCTTCTCGACCATGTCGTCCGTGACGGCTGTCCCATCTTTCAACTTCCCGTGATGTCGTGTCATCTCAATCACTCCCCGGTAGGAGACGCCGGTACTTCGGTCGCATCTTCATCGCGTGGATAACCGCTGGTCCCTGAGGCCGGTCCAAGACAACGAGTTCGACCAGGTTCCCCGCCCGATCTGGTCCCAACACGAGGTATCTGACGGGGTCCTCAGCAACGTCCTCGATCACCAACGCGTTCTCGATGCCATGCTGGATGTCCTCATCCGCGATGCCGTGGCGGCGGCCCGACGGAAGGATCTCCACGAGAAGAATCGTACTACGAAACCAAGCACTAGAACCAGTCCTGGCACGCCTGTAGGGACGTGATCGTGATAGCGATCATGCGGGTATTAGTCGGTGACTTGAGACCTCAACTTGCGGGCGGGATAGGACGACCACGCGCTCCTCAGGATGGCCCCCACACCATGGCCGATCACCGCTCCGATGAATGGTGAGGCGAGCATCAAGGCGATGATCAGCCCATCGGGCGGCGGATCGTAGGGAGCGAACTCACTGAGCGGAACAGGGTCGAAACCTCCTATCGGTCCGAGTTGAATCTGATCCCGAAAGAGGATCGCGAGGGTGAGTCCGACGACAGCACCTACGGGGATCGACAGGCGGCGTCGGATCGGCTGGAGACTTAGGAGGAACGCTCCCAAGATGATTCCTGTCCCAGTTACCACCGGCGTCCATTCGTTGCCGCCAGCTACCGCAAGCTCTCCACCCGAGGTATCGATCAGACCAAAGGAAGTCATCAGAGCACCAGCAAATCCACCGAACACGATCGAAAGAAAGCGGACGCTCGAATTCTGGGTTGCCAGACCACTATGTTCGGCTTTCATATCGTCCGCGAATGGCCCAACGTCTCCGAAGTCGGAAATCGCGGACTGAGCCGCCTCTGCCCCGTCAAGACCACGGGCCTCGTAAGAGGCGCACGATGAGATCAGATGATCCCTTACCTCATCTAGAACCTTCTTCCGCTCCGGGCAACCAACGAGGTTCGCCTCAAGAGCCGATAGGTACTCCTTGATCCTGCTGTTCATGAAACGGGGGCGGCTACTGATCTAACGGCCCGAGAGAATGACTTCCACTCCCCTCGTTGCCGAGCCAGTTCAGCTCTACCCCTCCGGGTAAGTCGATAAGTACGGCGGCGCCGGGCTCCTTGCTCCCATTGACTGCGCAGAAAACCCTGCCGCTCGAGTCGATGGAGGGCTGGGTAAACGCTGCCCTCAGGAAGATCAAAAGTCTCGGAACTTCGGTCGCGAACCTTTTCGATGACTCCATATCCGTGCGAGGGCCCGGCCTCCAACACGCCTAGAAGCAGAAGATCGAGGTGGCCTTTAGCCAGTTCTTGACGCATACCTAGAAGTCTAGGTATGTAGCCACGAGCTGTCAAACGAAGGTGTTCGTTGCTCACGAATCGCTAAGCAGCTCCGCGAGCTCCTTCGCGTTTTGCTGTGCGTAGTCTCTGTGGCAGTTGTTCATCAAGACGTGGGTCGTTTCTGCTTCGTCGGCTAGGGCTTCGATCTTCGGGACCCAGGGCTTCAGCTCATCTTCGTCGTAGAGGTACGCGAAGCGCTTCTGGACGGAGCCGCTCTCCCATTGCTCGGCATTGCGGCCGTGGAAGCGGACGATCGCCAGATCCGACGTGACGGCGGTAACCGGGGGCAGCGAGCTCTTGAAACCCTGCGGCATGTCGACGCAGACGTACGGGAGGTCATGACCGGCAAGGAAATCGAAGGTCTCCGCCTGGTTCTCCGGCGTCATCCAGCTTTCATTGCGGAACTCGACACAGATCCGGAGAGGGGCGGCGCGCTTGGCACACTCGAGCACGTAGTTCTTGTTCTTCTTGGCTATCCCGAACCATGGAGGGAACTGACAGAGAAGAACCCCGAGCTTGCCGGCGTGGTGTAGCGGCTGCAGAGCCGAGAGGAACCGCTCCCACACCTGATCCACGGCGGGGGCATCAAGATCATCGAGATAGAGACGTTTCTTGTCCGACGCAATGCTCAGGTCCTTGTACAGCGCCTCGCGCTTCGTCGGGTGCTGGGTCAGCAGCGAGAACATCTTGATGTTGAAGATGAAGTCTTTCGGGGTGCGCTCAGCCCATAGCTCCGAGTTCTTCTCGCTCGGAGGGAAGTAGTAAGTGGAGTCCACCTCGACCAAAGGGAACTGATCGGCGTAGTAATGCAGCCGCTCCTCCGCGCTGGTGACGCCTTCTGGGTACCAGCCCGACTTCAGCAGCGAAGGATCGGTCCAGGACGCGGTTCCGATGAGGATGTCTCCCACAGAGTCTCCCTACTACTCGAGCCACGCTTGCTGGGGAACGCCCTTCGGATAGAAGGACTCCCTCCAATCCTTACTGGTGGGGATAGCGGCGGTGACCATCTTCTATCTCTTGGCGCGCCGCCCCCATCGAAGCCGACTACAGCTCCGGCAAGCCCTCGAACGTGGTGGAAGGCTCGGCGTAGAGCCGGCGTGGGATCCGGCCGGCGAGACGGGCGGAATGCCCGGCCTCCACAGCTTTGCGCATCGCGTCGGCCATCACCGCGGGTTGCTGGGCCCGCGTGACCGCGCTTGCCAACAGGACTGCGTCGCAGCCGAGCTCCATGGCGAGCGCGGCATCCGAGGCGGTTCCTATACCAGCGTCGAGCACGATGGGTACTTCGGCCCGTTCGATGATGAGTGAGATGTTGTAAGGATTGCGGATGCCCATGCCGCTCCCGATCGGAGAACCGAGGGGCATAACCGCGGCACAACCGACATCCTGTAAGCGTCGCGCGAGAATCGGGTCGTCGTTCGTGTAAGCGAGAACGACGAAGCCCTCATCGACAAGATGCTCCGCTGCGTCCAACAGTTCCACCGGGTCGGGCAGAAGAGTTCTGTCATCGCCGATCACTTCGAGCTTTATCCATGGAGTGTCAAAGGCCTCGCGGGCAAGCTGTGCCGTCAACACAGCATCGCGGGCCGTGAAACACCCCGCGGTATTCGGCAACAATCTGCATCCGGCCCGGTCGAGCACGTCCACGATCGAGCCTCTAGCGTTCGGGTCAATCCGTCTCAGAGCGACCGTGGCCAGCTCGGCACGAGAGGCGATCAGTGCCTGCTCGAGCGCCTCGAGGCTCGCGGCTCCCCCCGTCCCCATGATGAGCCGGCTGTCGAACTTCTCCCCTGCTATCACCAGTGGGTCGGACACGTCCTCATCCTCCCCCTATAGCAGCCAGGACTTCCACCCGGTCGGACTCCGACAGCTGGGTATCCTGCCAGACGGTCTTCGGTACGACCTCTCCGTTGACCGCCACGGCCACACCGCGCTCCCATCGTTCCGGCTCTACCTGCTTCACGAGATCGAGCACCGAGGCTCCCGGAGGCACATCGACCGACCGTCCGTTGACGTTCAACGTCGTCATAACGGAGCCGCTTGCTCGGCCGCGAATCGCTCGGGTGAGAAGGGAGCTATCCGCTCATCGACGTCCCCGTCCGCCAACCATCCGACCGCCGCTTCCGCGGTGACCGGGGTCAAAAGGATCCCGTTGCGGAAGTGCCCGGTCGCTATGAAGAGGCCCGGAAGATCGGCCGGGCCGATCAAAGGAGCATTGTCTGGAGTGCCAGGCCGCAGCGCGGAGATCGTCGCGCTCAGCTCCATCTCGATGACCGACGGAACCAGTTCATAGGCATCGCGCAGCAGCGTGTAGACGGCTCCGGCGGTGACGGTCGTATCGAAACCGCGCTCCTCCACCGTCGCGCCTACCACCAGCCGGCCGTCGGCACGCGGGACCATGTAGACGTCGGCTCCCCTCAGATTCCGCTGTAACGGAGTGGGATCATCGAGCGGAGTCAGATGCAGGAGCTGACCCTTCACCGGCCGTACCGGTAACAGTCCTTCCGGCACTCCCTCGAGCAGCGGCGTCCACGCGCCCATCGCCAACACGATCGCGCTTGCGCCGAGGACCTGCCCATCGTCCGTGCGCACACCCGTCACCCGTTCCGGTAAGCGCATCAACTCCACACCTTGTCGTTCGATCGTCACGACGCCGGCCCGTTCACATGCGCGCTGCAGGGCATCGAGGAGTGCCCGTGGCTCCACCTGGTGATCTCCTTCGACGTGGATACCTCCGCGAACGCTCGGAGCGAGGGCCGGCTCGAGCCGGCGACACTCGCGCGCCGACAACCGCTCCACCTGAAGCCCGAGGCTCTCTTGGAAACGGAAGACCTCTTCGAGAGCGACGTTGTCGTCGGTATCTCGAGCGATCATCAAGGTGCCGCTGGAGCGATACCCGGTGGAGAGGCCGCTCGCTTCCTCGAGCTCTGCCACCCAGCCCGGGTAGAGCTCGCTGGAGTCGAGGTTGAGGCGCAGCAGAGCCTCTTCTCCGTAATGGAGCTCCGTCACCGGCGCAAGCATTCCGGCGGCGACGGAGGAGGCACCGGAGGCGGGCCGACGATCGAGAACCGTAACTGAGAGGCCTGCCCGAGCGGCTCGCCAGGCGATACCCAGCCCGATCGTTCCGCCGCCCACGACCAGAAGATCCGTCAAAGATCAATACCTCGAATACGTGCA
The DNA here is from genome assembly GCA_051001455.1 of Actinomycetota bacterium. Lineage (GTDB taxonomy): Bacteria > Actinomycetota > CADDZG01 > CADDZG01 > WHSQ01 > JBPCNH01. Next base: position 32,481 of record JBPCNH010000024.1, on the reverse strand, counting down.
CGCTGTTTTTCCATCGTTCTTCCAGGGTACTCAGATACGTGCTGTCTCAAGCCCCCGTCGCGGCCGCGTGGTTCTTGGCGATAACCCTCAGCAACGAATTCTCCTTGAGGGAGAGATTTTTCACGAGCCGCACTACGGTGCCCTTCTCGGGCTCTGAGTTGAAGTTCAGTTCATCCACCATCGAGCGCATCAGGAAGACCCCACGTCCGCTCTCTGCGGTATCGGAGCTCGACTCGAAACCGACGTTTGCGTGATCGAAACCGTCACCCGCATCTACGACCCGGATGACGCACCTGGCATCGTTGATCTCAACCTCGACCTGGTATTCGTCTTGGGCCTCGGCGTGATTCAAAACGTTGCTGCACGCCTCGGTCACGGCGACCTCTATGTCACTCACGCAGCCATCCTCGACGCCCAGCTTCAAGAGGGCGTCGCGACAGACGTGACGCACTACTGGAACGGTTGCCCCGTCGCGAGGGAGACAAAGCGCGAAGATGAGGTCCATGTGATGAAGTTCCCCGCCCGCGCGGGGCACGAAACCCCTGGTAGAGCAGTATTTTCGGTCTTAACGGTTCGTAGTCAATACGTCGCGCAAAGCGACCAAGGCAGTCTCGACGTCCTCGCTCGACACGTCCCGGTGGGTGACCAACCTCATCGCGTCTCGAGCCATCCCCAAAGTGAGGACCCCCTTCTTCTTCAGTTCCTGAGCCAGCTCGGGGCCGGTTATCCCGAAGGGGACCAGGTTGAGGTAAACCATGTTGGTCTCGACCGCGGCCGGATCTACGGCTTCGTGACTCATCTCCGCGAGCCCCTCGGCCAGACGGCGGGCGTTCGCGTGGTCTTCCGCGAGGCGCTGTGGCCCCGTTTCGAGCGCCACCCGGGCCGCGGCAGCCAGGACCCCGGCCTGGCGCATCCCCCCACCCAGGCGCTTGCGCAGCCTGTGGGCTTCTTTCATCTGCTCCTCGGAGCCGCAAGCCATCGAGCCCACCGGCGCGCCGAGACCTTTCGAGAAGCAGAAAGTCAGCGTGTCCGCACAAGCCGCCCATTCGGCCGCGTCGACGCCCGTCGCGGCCGCGGCGTTGAACAGCCGGGCCCCGTCGAGATGGACGGCGACGCCTCGCTCTCCAGCGATCTTCGCCACGGCTTGAGCCTCATCGATCGGAAAGATCGTCCCCCCGGCAGAGTTGTGGGTGTTCTCGATCGCCACCACGGCGGTCCGGGGATTGTGCTCGCTCCCCTGGCGGATCACCGCGGCCACCTGATCGGCGGAGATCACTCCCCGGGTTCCCTCGAGGGGCCGCATCATCAGACCGAGGTGCGCCGCTACCGAACCACCCTCGTAATGGAGGAAGTGCGCACCCTGATCGCACACGATCTCGTCCCCGGGTCGCGCCAGCGCGCCGAGACACACCTGGTTGCCCATGGACCCGGTAGGTACGAACAGAGCCGCTTCCTTGCCGAGAAGATCGGCGGCGTACTCCTGCAGCGAGTTGATGGTGGGGTCGTCACCGAAGACGTCGTCCCCCACCTCGGCCTCGGCCATGGCGCGCCGCATCTCAGGAGAGGGCCGAGTAACCGTGTCGCTTCGGAGGTCGATGAACCCGTCGTGAGACATCTCGAGAGCCTACCGAGAACCAGAACCTAGCCAGCGCACAGAACTGCGTGGTGGGCGGGCGGACGTGAGTCCTGCAGACCTCATCCAAAAAAGACTTCGGCCGTCTCGTATAGCTCTGGGTCCAGCGTCTTCAACGTTCCTACGCCGTCTTTGATGTCCACGCGACGTATCAGCGTCCCCTGGAGCGACACCATCTTCCCGTAATCCTTGTCGTGCACGGCGTCGATCGCAGCGATGCCGAAGCGTGTCGCCAGCACCCGGTCGTAAGCCGTTGGTGTCCCTCCGCGCTGGATGTGGCCGAGGATCGTGACGCGTGTCTCGAATCCCGTTCGTTCCTCTATCTCGCGCTCGAGCATCACTCCGATCCCCCCGAGTTTTACGTGGCCGAAGGCATCGAGCTCCGCGTCCTTCAGAACCTCGCTTCCCTCTTTCGGCGTGGCTCCTTCGGCGACGACGACGATCGAGAACGTCTTACCCCCAGCGTGCCTGCGTCTTATGTGGTTGCAGACCTCGTCGATGTCGAAGGGGCGCTCGGGGACGAGGATGGCATCAGCGCCTCCGGCGATGCCGGAATGGGTGGCGATCCAACCGGCGTGGCGGCCCATGACCTCGAGGATGATGACCCGGTTGTGGCTCTCGGCCGTTGTGTGCAGCCGATCGATGGCATCCGTGCAGATCTGAACGGCGGTGTTGAATCCGAACGTGTAATCCGTGGCGTTCAGGTCGTTGTCGATCGTCTTGGGAACACCCACCACATTGACGCCCTCGTCGAAGATCTTGTTCGCCACACCGAGCGTGTCCTCTCCCCCGATGGCGATGAGTGCCTCGATATTGTCGGCAGCGAGGGTGGACTTCACCCGTTCGACGCCGTTTTCCTCCTTGAAGGGATTGGTCCGCGACGATCCGAGGATGGTTCCACCCCGAGGCAGGATGCCGGACGTGTTCTCGGCCGAGAGCTGCATCGTGTTGCCGTTGATGACGCCGCTCCATCCGAACCGGTAGCCGACGATCGCGTGCCCATATCGATCCACGCCTTTGCGCACGACGGCCCGGATAACGGCATTGAGGCCCGGGCAGTCCCCACCTCCGGTCAAGATCCCGATCCGCGCCACGTCCCCTCCCTTCCCCTGTCTCTGTCGTTAGCCTCCGACCATAGTGCCCCGGCGAAGGCCGGGCTCAACCGGGACATACTTCCTACCGACATTCAGGAGATGAAGCTCGAGAGGGTTCTGCGAGGCGTGCTCGCCGTGGGATTGATATCCCTCGGTGTGGGAGCAGCCGCCCCGGGCGTTCAAGCTGCAGACATAGAGACGCTGCGAGCCCGGGCTCAGGTTCTTGCCGGCGAGGTCACGGGGCTCGAATCGAACCTGTTGGAGCTGGACCAGCGCGAGAAGAAGCTCGAACGACAGATAGACAGGACGACCCGAGACATCGCCGCCATCGACCTGAAGCTGGATGCGGCCGACCAGTCCTTCGACACTGCTCGCGCCACCTACATCTCGCGCGCGGTCGAGGCCTACAAGACCGACCCATCGTTCCGGCTGGCACTGATCCTGGCCAGCGAATCGCTGACCGAGATCGAGTCTGCCGTAGAGATAACCAGCAGGATGGCTCGTAACGACTCGAGCGCCGTGAAGGACTTCGCCACCGCGCTGAGCGCGACCGAGGTCGCGCAGCAACAGGCGGACGACCGAAAGCAGCGTTTGATGACCGAACAGCAAGAACTCAACGAAGTAAGCACCGAGATCTCATCGAACCTGTTGCAGCGCCGCCGCGCCCTCCGCTCGCTGACGGCCGAGATCGAGAAGCTGGAGAAGCGAGCACGGGAGACAGCGGCGGCCACTGTCGCCACACCGGCCGAAGGGCCGGGCGGTCCGGGCGGCCCGTTGTTGAACACCGATCAAGCCTTCTTGAAGTTGCTGGCTCCCGCAGGCCCTGCCAAGGGCATCCCACCGGAATTCGTTGGGTCGGGGGTCGCGTTCGAAGGCGTTGCCTCCTGGTACGGACCCGGTTTCGAGGGCAACCTGACCGCGTCGGGCGACGTCTACGACTCGCGCCTCTACACGGTGGCCAGCAAGGAACTGCCGTTGGGTACGTGGCTCTACGTTGAGCACCAAGGTCGCGGTGTCGTCGTGCTGGTGAACGACAGGGGTCCTTACGTCGGCGACCGGATCCTCGACCTCAGCCGCGCCGCCGCTCAGGCGATAGGGATCGGAGGACTCGGCTGGGTGAAGGCCGAGATCCTGTTCCGCGTCTAGTCTCCGGGGCATGCCCGAGCTGATCGTCTCGATCGACGCCGGAACGACCGGCATCAGAGCTCTAGTGCTCGACCCTGAAGCCGAGGTCCGAGGCCAGGCCTACTCCGAGTTCACCCAGCACTATCCCAAACCCGGTTGGGTGGAACACGACGCCGGCGAGATCTATTCGGTTGCCCGGTTGGTTCTCGAGCGCGCGCTGAAGGCCGCCGCCGTCAAGACCGCCGACGTCGCGGGGATCGGGATCACCAACCAACGCGAGACCACGGTGGTATGGGACCGCATCACGGGCACGCCCGTAGCCCCCGCGATCGTGTGGCAGTGCCGACGTTCAACGGACATCTGCGAGCGACTGAAGGCGGACGGGCTCGAACCGGAGTTGCGCAAGCGAACGGGTCTCGTCGTCGACGCCTACTTCTCTGCGACCAAGATCATGTGGTACCTCGAGAACATCGACGGTCTGCGGGCGCGGGCCGAGGCAGGCGAGCTTGCGTTCGGGACGATCGACACCTGGCTGATCTGGAAGATGACGGGTGGAAGCGAGCACGTGACCGAACCGTCGAACGCGTCCCGCACGATGTTGTTCAACCTCGAGACGAAGAGCTGGGACGACTGGATCCTCGAGCAGCTGGACATCCCTGCGTCGCTACTACCCGAAGTGAGGCCCTCCAGCGGCCGCTTCGGAGAAACCACGCAGAGCGTGCTCGATGTCGGCAGCATCCCCATCTCCGGAGTGGCCGGCGACCAGCAATCCGCGCTGTTCGGCCAGGCTTGCTTCGAACCGGGGATGGCCAAGAACACCTATGGAACGGGATCGTTCCTGCTGATGAACACCGGCAGCGAGCTGCGGCACTCCGAGCACGGGTTGCTCACGACCGCCAGTTGGGACGTCGGTGAAGGGATGGGTTACGCGCTGGAGGGAGCCATCTTCGTGACCGGGGCCGCGATCCAGTGGCTGCGTGACGGGCTCGGGATCATCTCGGAAGCGGCTGAGACAGGGCCCCTTGCCGCCACCGTGCCCGATACCGGCGGCACCTATCTGGTTCCGGCATTCGTCGGCCTCGGTGCGCCGCACTGGGACCCCTATGCACGTGGCGCCTACCTCGGCATCACCCGCGGGACCACGAAGGCGCACCTGGCGCGCGCGGCGGTCGAAGCGATGGCGTACCAGACACGCGACGTGGCCACCGCCATGGCACGGGACTCGGGCACCCCGCTGGCCGAGCTCCGGGTCGACGGCGGAGCCAGCGTGATGGACCTCCTGTGTCAGTTCCAGGCCGACCAGCTCGGTGTGGTCGTCAGACGACCTGCCAACCTCGACACCACCGCCCTTGGAGCCGCCTATCTCGCCGGTCTCGCGGAGGGAGTGTGGGACTCCACCGACGACATCAGCGCCTCGTGGCGCGCTGCGGCAGAGTTCGAGCCGTCGATGTCGCGCGACCAGGCCGACTCCCTGTACGCCGGCTGGGAACGGGCGATAGAGCGCGCCAAGAACTGGGCACACTAACTAGTGACGCAGGGGTTTACCCGGCGAGGATCTCGTCACTTAGGTCGATCTCGTCTATCAGCGCGCGCGCCGAGTCCGGCACCGGGACCGTCGCTTTGCGGCTCGCGTACTCGTCGACGTATTCCTGGCCCGATAGGTGCATGATCTCGTACACGATCTCGTCGGTGACCGAGCGAAGCACGAGACGATCCCGCTCCTTGCCCTCGTAGCGCGAGAAGTCGAGCGGCTCGCCGAATCGAACGCGCACGGGAATCTTGCCTCGAAGCTTGGGGAACTTGGCGTCCTTCGGCATCACTTCCTCGGTTCCGTGCAACCCGATCGGGATGACGGGAACCTTCGCAGCCAACGCGAGACGCGCGACCCCGGTACGACCCCGGTAGAGACGACCGTCCGGAGACCGGGTTCCCTCGGGATAGATGCCGAGCAGGTTTCCAGACTTCAGCACCTCGAGCGCGATCATCAGCGACTGCTCGGATTTCTTGCCGCCCTCCCGTTCGCACGAGATCTGACCTGCCGCCGAGAAGAACCAATTCGTCTTCCACGACTTGAAGTAATCCGCTTTGGCCAGATAGGTGACCTTGCGTCGTTTCACCACGAGCGGGATGAAGAAGGAATCCAAGAACGAGACGTGGTTCGCGGCGAGGATCGCCGGACCCTTCGTAGGCACGTTCTCGAGACCCTCCGACTTGATGTCGTAAAGCCCCAACAACGGCGGTTTCAAGATGCCTTTTAGAACCCAATACATCATCTGTGAGCAACCCTCCCTAGACCCCGGCCGCTCATGTTAAGCAAGAACCCATCACAAGGGAAATACGGTCCCTTGACCAACCGGTCAATAAAACGTGACAAACAGATACATCCGCCCCCTAACGAGCAGCAAGGAGATACCCATAGATGGATGTCCAGATCCTTGAAGGTTGCGAAGGTTTCGCACTCGGTGACGGACCGGTCGGGGCGCTGTTGGTCCACGGCTATACCGGCAGTCCTCAAGGCCTGAGGGATCTTGGCGAGGAACTGGCCCGCGCCGGCATAGCGGTACAAGCCCCTCTCCTGCCCGGCCACGGAACGACCTGGCAGGATCTGAGCACCCGCACCGCGGACGAGTGGACCTCGACGGTAGAGAACGCTTACGAGGAGCTCGCCGGCCGGACCGAGGAGGTCTTCCTCGTGTCATTGTCTTTCGGTTCCGCCCTGGCGCTTGATTTCACGGCCAGGCACCCGAGGAAGATCGCAGGGCTCGTGTCTCTGGCCGGGATGGTCTTCAACAAGGACCCACTTCGTCATCTCGCGCCGCTCGCCGCGAAGGTAGTGAAATCCATCCCCGGGGTCGGCAACGACATCGCCGACCCGGACAACAGGATCGAGATCGCTTACAACCGGGTGCCGACCAGGTCGACCGTGCAGATGTTGCGCATGTGCGCCCGGGCTAAGCGCGCCTTGCCGCAGGTAACGGTACCGATCCTGATCATGCACGGGCGCGAGGACCACACGGTCCATCCTTCCAATGCCACCTACATCTACGACAACGTCGGCTCGGCCGACAAAGAGCTCCTATGGCTCGAACGCTCGTATCACGTCATCACCCTCGACTACGACCGAGACGTGTTGACCGAGCGCACACTGCGATTCATCAAGGAGAGGGCGAGCCATGCCATCTGAGAACATCACCCTTCAGGGACACATCCTCGACGGCCATCTCCTACCCAAGGTTCTGGACGAGGTGCTGGCCGTGGGCGCGACGTTCGAGATCCTCGACCTCAACGTCGGAGTCAAGCATGAGGACACTTCGTTCGCCCGTATCCAGATCACCGCTAACTCCGAAAGCGAGCTGTCGGAGCTACTCGACCGGTTGCAGGCTCACGGCGCCAATGCAGAGAAGGTCGAAGACGCGCTCGTCACCGAGGCCGACACCGATGGCGCGTTCCCTCCAGGCTTCTACTCATCGACCAACCTCGAGACCGAGGTGCGGATAGACGACCAGTGGATCCGGGTGAAGAACACCGAGATGGACTGCGGCATCGTCTTCGACGGAGAGAACGCTCGGACGATCGCGATGAGCGACGTCAAGAAGAGCGATGGGATCGTCATGGCGGGACGCGGCATCCGAGTGATACCACTCGAACGTCCGCGCGGCGAGAACCGGGCGTCGTTCGAGTTCATGTCTTCAGATGTGTCGAGCGAGAAACCCAAAGCTCTCCTGGTCGAACAGGTTGCCGAGAAGCTGCGCGCCGTGCGCGATTCGGGCAAGCGGATCCTGTGGGTCGCCGGACCCGCGTGCGTCCACACCGGCTCGGGGCCCGACCTCTGTGCCCTGATCCGGGCAGGATACGTGCAGGGTTTCTTCGCCGGCAACGGCGTCGCGGCCCACGACATCGAGTCGAACATGTTCGGGACCTCTCTGGGTGTCTACCTCGAGCAAGGCATCGCGGCCGAGCACGGGCACGAGCATCACATCCGCGCGATAAACGAAGTACGCCGGCACGGGTCGTTCGAAGCGGCCATCGAGGCTGGCGTCTTTTCCGGCGGCATCGTTCACCATCTGGTCAAGTACAAGTCCGACTATCTCTTCGGCGGCAGCGTCCGGGACGACGGTCCTCTGCCCGACGTCGAGCCGAACATGCTCGAGGTACAGCGCAAGCTGAGAGACATCATCTGGGGCCGGTCGCCCAACGGCGACGGTGAAGTGATCGGTTTCTGCATCGTGGTCGGCACCATGCTGCATGGGATAGCGACGGGCAACTGTCTCCCGGCCTCGGTTCCCCTCGTATGCGTCGACATCAATCAGGCAACGGTTACCAAACTGATGGACCGCGGATCGTGGCAATCGATGGGGATAATCACCGACGTCGGGCTGTTCATCCGCGAGCTGGCGCAGAGCCTGGCTCCGGACGAGGTGAAGGCCGTCTCCGACGAAGCCGATGTACGGCGCGCCGGAGCCAAGACGGGCACCGTTAGATAGAGCTTGCCGTCCAGATCCGGGCGCTAGAGGCCGAGGCGCTCGGTGAGGACGTCGGCGAGCGACGGGCTCGAGATCACGTTCAGGTCGTAGCGAGCGCGCAGCGCGGGCTTGTCGATGTCGACGATCTTACGAAGATCGATCGGCGTTGCGACGAGCACGACATCGGCATCGGCAGCGTTGATCGTGGCGGCTAGGTCGCGCCGCTGCGCATCGGAGTAACCCATCGCGGGCAGAAGCTCCCCCATGTGCGGGTAAGCCTCGAAAACCTGCTTTATGGATCCCGTCGCCCATGGCCTCGGGTCGACAAGGCTGGCCGCGCCCGCCGCCTTCGCCGCAACCACACCGGCGCCGTAGGTCATCTCTCCATGGGTGAGCGACGGCCCGTCCTCCACCACGAGCACGCGCTTGCCTTCGAGCTGGGAGTCGTCGTCGGTCACCACGGGTGATTCTGCCTGCACGACCACCGCTTTGGGGTTGATCCGCTCGGCGGTGGCAACCAGCTCGGCGACGTCGTTCGGATCCGCCGAGTCGACCTTGTTGATCAGGATCACATCCGCCATCCGGAAGTTCGTCTCGCCAGGGTGGTACTTGGTCTCGTGACCTCGCCGAAGCGGGTCGGCGACCACGATGTGGATGTCGGGCACGTAGAACGGCAGGTCGTTGTTCCCCCCATCCCACAGGATCACGTCGGCTTCCTTAGCCGCGGCTGCACCGACAGCTGCATAGTCGATACCGGCGAAAACGATCGACCCGAGTGCGAGATGAGGCTCGTACTCTTCGCGCTCCTCGATCGTGCAATCAGCGGCGGTCAGATCGTCGTAGCTCTGGAAGCGCTGGACTGCTTGAGCAGCGAGATCACCGTACGGCATCGGGTGGCGGATGACGGCTACTTGCTTGCCTGCGTCCTTCAGGATCTGGGACACCGCCCGGCTGGTCTGGGACTTGCCGCTGCCGGTACGAACCGCGCAAACGGCCACGACCGGGACATCTGCCTCGACCATGGTCGAACGAGGACCAAGCAATGCGTAATCGGCGCCCGCTGACATAACCCGCGACCCGAGGTGCATGACGGTCTCGTGGGACACGTCGGAGTAGGAGAAAACGGCCTCATCCACCCCCAACTCTCTGATGACGCTCTCGAGAGCGTCTTCGTTGTGGATCGGGATCCCGTTCGGGTACAGCTCCCCTGCAAGCTCCGGAGGATAGGTCCGACCGTCGATCCCGGGGATCTGGGTGGCCGTGAAGGCAACGACTTCGGCGGCAGGATCACTGCGGTAACGGACGTTGAAATTGTGGAAGTCCCTGCCTGCCGCCCCGATGATGAGCACCCTGCGGCGTCTGCCGTCTCGATCGATCATGGCGAAGACCCTATCCAACCCGCCGGCAGACCGTTAGCGCCGAACCGGTGGCGGCGGCTAAGGTCTTGCCATGGAGAAGAAGCTCACCAAACGGGGGTCGAAGAGACGGGAACAGATCGTCGAGGCGGCCTTCCGTCTGTTCGCCGAGCAGGGCTACCACGGCACCACGGTCGGGGACCTCTGTGACGAGCTCGGCGTCGGAAAGGGCGTCTTCTACTGGTATTTCGAATCCAAGGAGGCCTTGTTCAACGAGCTCCTCAACGTGTGCCTCTTCGAGCTCCGGCGCGCCCAGCAAGCAGCGATCGAAGGGGTCGACGATCCCGTAGCACGCATCGAGCGCGGCATCCGGGCCTCGATCGACTTCTACTCCAAAGAGCAGGGCTATCTCTCGGTGATCCGGACCGCGGCCCGGTACGAAGAGTTCGCCGGCACCCTCCTGAAAGGACAGGAGATCGTCGTCGACGATGTCGCCGTGCACGTGAAGGAGGGCATGGCCCAGGGTCGCTTCCGCCACGGCGACCCCGACCTGATGGCGCACGGCATCCTCGGAGCGATCTATCACTTCGTCGAGATCTACCTCGGCAGCGACGGGCGCGCGGCGGAGAACTGGCCGCAACTGGCCGACGAAGCCGTTGCGTTCTGCTTGAGCGGGTTGCTCAGCCGCTAGCTGCCGGGACCTACTTCGGAGGACCGAGCGCCAAAGCCCGCTTCATCCCCCGGACCGCCTGACGCATCCGCTGCTCGTTCTCGATCAGGGCGAAGCGCACGTGCCCGTCTCCATGGCGGCCGAAGCCGATGCCCGGGGACATCGCCACCTTCGCCTCGCGCACCATGAACTTCGCAAACTCGAGCGATCCCATCGGAGCGAACTGCTCGGGGATGGGCGCCCACGCGAACATCGTGGCTTGGGGCGTCGGCATGTCCCAGCCGATCCGGCCGAGACCGTCACAGAGGACGTCCCGGCGCGATCTGTAGATCTCGCGGATCTTCTTAGGCTCGTTGTCGCATTCGTTCAAGGCGATGATCCCCGCGATCTGGATCGGCTGGAAGACGCCGTAGTCGAGGTAGCTCTTCAACTTGGTGAGCGCGCCGATCATCTCGCTGTTGCCCACCGCGAAAGCGAGACGCCATCCGGCCATCGAGTACGACTTGGACATCGAGAAGAACTCGACCCCCACGTCGCGTGCGCCCGGCACCTGCATCAGTGACGGCGCCCGTTCGCCATCGAACACCAGGTCTGCATAAGCCAGGTCGTGAACGATCATCACGTCGCGTTTCTTGGCGAAATCGACGAGCTGCTCGAAGAAGTCGAGCCCCACTATCGCGGTGGTGGGATTGTGCGGGAACGAGCACAGCACCACCCGTGGCTTCGGCTCGGACCGCTCGTAGGCCTGCACCAGGTCGGTGAAGAAGTCCGAGTCGTGCGTCAGCGGCACGCTCGTCAAGTTGGCCCCGGCCAGGATCATGGCGTAGGTATGGATCGGATAGGTGGGTTCGGGGACCAGCACCGAGTCGCCCGGGCCTAGCAACACCCAGGCGAGATGGCTGAGACCCTCCTTCGCGCCGATCGTGGCGATGGCCTCGGTGTTGGGATCGAGCGTCACGCCCCACGACCTCTCGTACAGGTCGCAGATGGCGCGCCTCAGCTTGGGGATGCCCTTGGACGCCGAGTAGCGGTGGTTCCGGGAGTTGTCCGCCGCTTCCTTCAGCTTCTCGACGATCGGCTCGGGGGTCGGGATGTCCGGGTTGCCCATCCCGAGATCGATGATGTCCTCCCCGGCGCGCCGGGCCTCCATCTTCAGTTCATTGACGATGGAGAACACATAGGGTGGGAAGCGCTCGATCCGTCGGAATTCCACCCGCCAAAGCTAAACCACCCTCGTCAGTCGTTGGGGTCATCCAGGTCGGGAGTGTTGCCGTCAAGGCGTTTGAGCCCGCCCAGCTTGAGAGAACCGTTCTCCAAGCTCGCTCCGATAGACACGGCCTGTCCGTTGCCGAGGCCGCGAATGCGCGCCGAACGCCGGTCGTCGTAACCGAGCGCCTCGGCAGCTATCCACCGGATCGTGCCTCCATGGCTCACGAGTAAGGCACATCCATCGGGATGCGCCGGCACGATGCGCGCGACGGCTTGCAGGGCGCGTGTTCGCACCTCCTGAGGGGTCTCACCTCCGGGACGCGCGCTGTAATGGCGCGCCGGTCCCCACAGGTCCGGCCACCGCCTGCGGATCTCGTCCACGTGGAGGCCTTCCCATTCCCCCTGGTCGATCTCCCGCAGAGCCGGATCGAGGACGACCTCGAGCGAATGCGCCTCGGCGATGGGCCGCGCGGTATCGACGGCCCGCTTCAGGTCGCTCGAGTAAACGCCGTCGAGCCTTATCCGGGAGAAGTCTTGGGCGGCGTGGAAAGCCTGAAGTCTTCCGTCGTCGTTGAGCTCGATGTCAGCTTGGCCTTGCGCTCGCTTGCTGTGGTTCCACTCGGTCGCGCCGTGCCGCACGAGGTAGATGGTGGTCATCGGGCCATTCTTACCGCAAGTGCCCCGGGTCATTCGGGTCACCTAGTGATCAGGCGTGAATCTCCTGAGCCGCAGGGCGTTCATCACCACGGACACCGACGAGAACGCCATGGCTGCGGCGGCGATCATCGGATTCAACAGCCCCACCGCCGCCAGCGGGATCGCCAGCACGTTGTAACCGAACGCCCACACGAGATTCTGCTTGATCGTGCGGAGCGTGCGACGCGACAGGTCGATGGCAGCGGCGGAGAGAAGCGGGTCGCCACCCATCAGGGTGAGATCCGCAGCTTCGATGGCGACATCTGTCCCCGTCCCGATCGCGATGCCGAGGTCGGCCTGGGCGAGTGCCGGCGCGTCGTTGATCCCGTCACCGACCATGGCGACCTTGAGTCCATCCTCTTGCAGTCGCCGCACCTCGGCCACCTTGTCCTCGGGCAGCACCTCGGCCAGCACCCGGTCGATGCCGACCTCGGCCGCGATCGCCTCGGCGGTGGCCCGGTTGTCGCCCGTGATCATCACCGTCTCCAAGCCGAGCCGGCGCGCCGCTGAGATGGCCTCACCGGCAGAAGGCTTGAGGGTGTCGGCCACTGCCAGGATGCCGCGCGGGGCTCCGTCGACTGCTACCAGGATGGCGGTCTTGCCGGCACGCTGCAGCTCGGTCACGGTGGCGGCGACGGACGGATCGACATCGTCGGAGGTCCATCCGGCGCGCCCGACGGTGACCCGCTTGGCGCTCACGCTTCCCTCGACGCCCATGCCCGTGGTCGAGGAGAAGCCCTCGACCGGCCGAACGTCGGCGCCGCGCTCCCGCGCTCCTTCCACAACCGCCCGGGCGACCGGATGCTCGGACATGTCCTCTACCGAGGCGGCCAGTGATAGCAGCTCGATGTCTTCGATGCCCTCGAGAGCCACCACGTCGGTCAGAGACATCTCACCCCGGGTGATCGTGCCGGTCTTGTCGAGCACCAGCACGTCTAGATCGCCCGCTCGCTCGAGCACGTCTCCACCCTTGATCAGGATGCCGAGTTGCGCGCCGCGCCCGGTTCCGACCATGACCGCTGCCGGAGTGGCAAGACCCATCGCACACGGGCAAGCGATGATCAGAACGGCCACCGCTGCGATGATGGCGTCTCTGAGCGGGTATCCGAGCAGTAACCAGGTGATGAACGTTCCCGCAGAGATGAGGATCACGATCGGGACGAAGATCGACGCGACCCGGTCGACGAGATGCTCGATGGGAGCTTTGCGCCCCTGGGCATCCTCGACCAGCTTTGCAATACGTGCGAGAGCGGTGTCGGACCCGATCGCCGTTGCCTTCACCAGCAACGCGCCCGAGGCGTTGATCGTCGCTCCGTAAACCGTGTCCCCGTCGGACTTGTCTACCGGGACGGGTTCGCCGGTCAGCATGGACTCGTCGATCGACGACGTTCCTTCGATCACGACGCCGTCCGTGGGGACCTTCTCTCCCGGCCGGATACGCATCACGTCTCCGACCTCAACGTCCTCGATCGGGACGGATACCTCGACCCCGTCTCGAACAACGCGAGCCTCTTTGGCCTCGAGCTCCATCAACCGTTTGATCGCAGACGAAGCGCGGCTCTTGGAACGGTGCTCGAAATACTTCCCCAGCAACAGGAAGGTGATGATCACCCCGGCGGTCTCGAAATAGACCTCGCCGTGGGCCGTGAAGAGCAGCGAATAGATGCTGTAGCCGTAAGCCGCGAGGGTCCCGATCGCGATGAGGGTGTCCATGTTCGAGGACAGGTGGCGCGCTTGCTTCCACGCACTCACGAGGAATGGGTAGCCGGCCCAGAACTGAACCGGAGTGACGAGAAACAGCTGGGTCCAGGCCGACCACCGCTCCATGGGACCGAACATCGCCAGCAGCAAAGCCGGCACTGTGAAGACCGCCGCGAACAGGAACCTCCGCCACGCGAGTTGCGTGCGCTCGTCCTCGTGGCCGATCGCGATGCCGTGATCGTGCTCGTCGTGACCGGCGTGTGATGTTGCCGGTTGAGACCCCGGAACCTCACGAGGTACGAGCTTGTAGCCCGCGCTGTCTACCGCAGCGACCAATCGCTCCGGGTCTACGTCGGGCTCGACCTCCACGGTCGCTCTCTCTACGGCGAAGTTCACCCCTGCATCGGTGACGCCGGGCTGGCCGGCGAGCGTCTTCTCCACGCGGCGGGCGCACGACGCGCACGTCATCCCCTCGATATCGAAGATCAGGTGCCGGAGGTCCCCGTCGCCGCTGTGCTCCTGGTGCTCGCGCTGCTCGCGCTGTGTTTTCATGAAGGCCGCATCATATACCCCCAGGGGGTATCTGTCTACCGCCGGGCGGGTGCAGCAGCGTTCCAAGGACATGGAATGGGCCGTTGGACCTAAAGGAGAGGCGTAGCCGAGGTGGAACCCTCCAAGAGTGAAGAAGACTGCGACGTTCCTAACCATCTTGCTCCTGTATCTCCTTCCCGCAACCGCGGAGGCTCAGGCCCTACGGCGCGACTCCGTTGGTTACGCAGCTTGGCAAATGCCGAGCAAGAACGAGAGTCGTTCGAGATTCCTGGTGGTCTGGGCTGAGCAGAGTCAGGACATCATGGGCGATTCACATCTCAAAGGAACAATTCGGGTGCTTTCATGCCCGAGAGAGTCGACCCAGACCGAGGATGAGAAGTGCCGACTTCGTAAGGAGATCACTTTCAGGAAGGGGAGCCTCACGATCGCGGACGACTCCTCTTCGGGCCAACTCACGATGCAGGTTGGCGGAGCCCGACACGAAGTCAACTGGACCAGGCAGGGTTCGCTACCTTTTGTCGGCCAGTGGCAAGATACCTGTCCATCTGGTCAAGGACTCGGGCTCGGTCCTGGAGCACCGGCGACGGCTTCGGGCGAGGTCCTCGGTCGCCAGTTGACGGATTCCGACACCGAAGTCGCGGAGATCGGCTACGGAATCATCGCTAGTTCCTGCTCTTAAGAAATCTTCGCGGACTGCAGCTCCTTTTGACACCGTTCGGTAATCGGAGGAACGTTCGCCCCATTTGTAAATCTCAATTGAACCGGCCATCTAGCCGATGCGCTGCTATCAGTTCCGATGCCTTGCGGCACCAGGATGGGATGGCATGCAAAACGCGTATCGGGCGATTCCGCTCAACTGCGGAAATCGGAACGCTTAGGCGGGTGCAGCAGGGGCCGGACTTCGGCGGCCAACAGCTCCACCGTGTCGAGGTCCCAACGGCCCGCCGGGGTCAGGATCAGGTGCGTCGCTCCCGCATCGATGTACCCGTTGAGACGGGCGCCGACGCTCTCGGGGTCCCCGGTGACGTGCTGGTCCGGATCGTGCTTCCCCAGTGCTTCCTCGGCGGCTCCCTGGGTCTGCCTGAGGACCAGCTGGCCGCCCCACGACAGCTCGAGAGGACGCTCCCCCGCCATCTCCACGACCGTGCCGGCGTCCTCGGCGAAGCGGGAGGCGGTCCCTCCCCAACCGTTCCAGCCGTCGGCCAGGGTTGCGGCGATCTCGAGGGTGTCGTCGCTGCGCCCTCCGACCCAGACCGGCGGTGGTATCGCCGGCATCGGGCTGGTGGGTAAACCGTTGAGGTGCACGAAATCGTCCTCGAGCGTGACCTTGTCGAGACGCAGGTGGTTCACCACCGCTTCGACCACGGAACGAAGCTGATCGATCCGGTCGTCGGACTCGAAGTACTGGATCCCGAACGCCTCGTTCTCGTCTCTGCTGAGGTCGTCACCGCTGCCGATCCCTACGATCACCCGATCGGGCGCGATCGAAGCCACCGTGGCCGCCATCTTGGCGAGCAAGGCCGGATGCCGGAGCGACGAACGCGAGACCAGCGTTCCCACCGAGACCCGCTCGGTGATCGAAGCGAGCCACGCGAGAGTGGTCCACGCTTCGAAGATCGGACGCTCCTTCCCTCCCGAGAGCGGCCACAGGTGATCGAAGACCCACACCGAATCGAGATCCATTCCTTCGATCGCCTGCACGGCGTCGGTGAGACGAGCCGGATCGTCGCTGAACTGAGGAAGTGTTACGCCCAGCTTGACCGAGCTCACGTGATCACGTCCGTCGCAGCATTGACCATCAAGTAGCGAACCAGGAATTCGGCCACGCCGGCGGTCAAGATGGCTACGTAGTAGAGACCGGTGGCCGATTGGATCGAACGGATCTTGATACATCGGCGCGCCGCCAGCACCACGACGGCGGAAAAGACCAGCAGCACCAACCAGATCGCGTAGAAAGCGAGCCCGAAGCTCTCGCCGAAACCCGGGAGTCCCAACACAGCGCCTTCCGTCTGCGCTGCGGTGAGCTTCCCGACCGCGACGAGACCCAGAACGCCCGAAGCGATCACGCCTCCGATCGCGAGCTGGGTGAGGCGAGCCAGCGCCCACGGCTTCAATCCCGGTTGGTTCAGATACCAGTGACCGAGCATCATGCCGTTGGTGACCGCTCCGACGAAGACGCTCCCCGCGAGGAGGGTCACGGTAGCGAGCAACATGGGCCAGCCGGAGATGAGCGACGACACGAGGAACAACGCCACCAGGCCAGTCACGGCGGCCAGCCCACCCGTTACTACGGCAATGAGATTGCTCTCGAGGTATTGAGCAACCACGTACGCGAGGCAGAATCCGGCCATGACGTAGGGCCACGTGCGTGCGGGTTCACCACTGGGGATCGCTTCGTTGGCGGCGAACACACTCGCTACCGCGAGAGCCGTAACGGCGTAAGCGGTGATCCTGAAATGACCGCGCCTGACCACGTCCCAGGACTGCGTCCATGCCGCAGCTCCAACCCAACCTGCGGTCCATTCGATCAATACGAGAGCAAGTACAGCTCCGGCGCCTGTCACTTGCTTGTTGGACGGGTCACTTGCTCCCGAGTCGGTTCTTCAGCCAGCCCGGGACGAATGCGGTCGAGATATCGAGAACCTCCCGTACGACCTGGAGGATGTCCTCGTCTCCGTCCCAGTGCTCGCGCACGACTTCATCCGGGACACGATTCAAGATCTGATCGAGAGCGAAGACGGCGATGAAGAGGTCGTCGGCCTGCCCCAGTCCGGGGATGAAGTCTGGGACGATGTCGAGGGGGGAAACGAGATACCCGGCGACGATGAAGATGACGGCCTTCACGCGTGCCGGCACCCTCGGGTCGCGAGCCAGGCGCCACACCAGGCGAGCGAGACGCGGCGCCAGGAAGAGGTACTCCGTCAGGGCAGCCTGCTCAACCTCGCGGCCCGAGCTTTCGTCCGTCACGTCGATCGATAGGTCGTCAGTCATGTCATTCCCTTCCTTATTAGGCATCAGACACGGGCCATTGCCAACGCCGCCGCACCGATGATGCCGCCGTCTTGCCCCAAAGTAGTCACATCTAGACGTACAGGCCGCCGGCGCTGCTCCACGAGGCAGGCGGCGAGCTCGTCCCGGGCCGCTCCGAGGTAAGGCTCTCCGGCCGCCACGACCCCTCCGCCGAGCACGATCACCTGCGGGTCGAACAGGTTCACGACGTTGCTGAGCCCGATACCGAGAGCTCTTCCGGCGCGCCGGAGCACCGTGCGCGCCACCTCATCATGGTCCGTAGCGGCCCGCGCCACATGACGAGCGGTGATGGCGTCGATCGAGCCCGCCAGTTCCAACACTGCAGAAGAGGGCTCGTCTGCTACCGCCGCGCGTGCCGCCGCCGCGATGGCGCGCCCAGACGCGAGTGACTCGAGGCAACCTCTCAGCCCGCAGGGACAAGGAGGCCCGTCGATATCGACGATGGTGTGCCCGACCTCGGCCGCCGCCCCCGTCGCGCCGCGCAACAGGCGCCCATCCACGATGAAACCACTGCCGATACCGGTTCCGAGCGTCAGCAACGCCACGTGATCGAAGCCCTGTGCGGTCCCGAATACCCGCTCGCCCCACGCGGCGGCATTGGCGTCGTTGTCAACGGTCACTGGAAGGTCGAAGCGAGCGGACACCGCCGCGGCGATCTGGGGATCGTCGTAGGAGAGGTTCGGAGAGAAGACCACCGAACCGGTGACCGCGTTTATGAACCCCGCCGCGCCTATGCCGATCCCGGATAACTCCGCGCCCATCGTCGCGGCGCGCCGGGCCAGCTCCTCGGCGACCGAGATGATGCTCTTGGTTCCTGCGGTGATGTCGGTGGGCTGCTGGTAACGGTCGAGGACCTGTGCGCCCTCGTCGACGAGAGCCCCTTTGCAGCCGGTTCCGCCTATATCGATACCGATGACACAACGTTTGCCCATAGCCAAACTGCTCAGCTGATGTCTATCCGGCGGACCTTGCCGTCTTCGGCGGGCTTGGACGCGCCGCCTTCCTTGCCGATCACATCGCCGGCTTCATCGAGGAGGATGCCCGCCGCGAGCATCAGCTCGCGGGCGGCGGCCGCCAGGTGCTCGAGTAGCTCGGGCTTGGTGTTGCGCACCACCGCGATCGTGGCGCAGATCGGGCAATAAGCGCAGTCGGAAGTGTGCTCGTGGCGTCCGGCGCCGAAGAGGTCGCTGTAGCGGGCTCCCCTGGCATCTTCTTCGCTTATCAAGTTTCCGTCCTCTCGAACACGATCACTAGTCTCTCACCCCGCAGGTCGGCTCCTGTTATCCGGCGCGCCAGAAGCATCTTCGGGAGCATGATCGTCCTCCGGTAGGAACCGACCTTCACGAACAACTCGTCGGCTTTGGTCGACAGCTCGAGGTCGGACTTCTCCACGAAAGGCAGCCTCAACGTCAGCAGATAGCGGTCCCCGTCCTTCGCGATCGTCATGGGGTCGTCGCTGTGGAGCACGGCCGCGGGATCGAGGTGACCGTAGAGCTCCTCGCCCAGTTCCCCGAGCAGGTCCCCACCGGCGACCTCGCGGTCGCGGAGGCGCGCCTTCAAGATCGGCACCGGAGCGAAGCTCGTCTCGATCGTGTCCATGTGCCCGCGCTGCAGCTGCTTCCACCGCGCGAAGTAAGGGTCGCTGACCTCTGGGGGCAACAGCCGGTTGGCGATGATCGCATCCACGCGGTAGCCGAACAGATTGAGGTACGTGAAGGTCCGCTGCGCCTCGGCGATGACCATGCGCTCGGGGTTCACGACAAGCCGCACCGAGGTCGTCCCGACATCGGTCAGCACCTTCTGTACGCCGTCGAGCTTGTCGTAGAAGCGCTTGACCGCGTCGTACACACCAGCGTCGGGAAGAGGCAAGCTCGTCATCCGCTTAGCGACGGGTCGCAGCGCCCCCATAACGCGTCGTTCGATCGGAAAGATGCGCTCCATGTACCGCTGGATGATGTCCGGCAGCGATAACAACCGCAGGGTCTCCCCCGTCGGCGCGCAGTCCACGACAAGGACGTCGTATGGATCCTCGTCGTGATGGCGCTTGACGTCAGCGAGCGAGAACAGCTCGTCTAACCCCGGGATGACGCTTAGCTCCTCGGCCTGGACCTCGGCCAGACCAGCCCAGTTCATCACCGCCATCGCATGCTGCTGTATCTCGCGCCAGTTCTCTTCGAGACGCTGCTGCGGATCGATCTGCTCGGCCCACAGGTTGCCGGCGACCTCCACCGGCTCGGGGCCGAGGTCGCGTCCGAAGGCATCGGCCAGGGAATGGGCCGGATCGGTGGACATGATCAGTGTCTTCCTGCCGGCCGCAGCCATGCGGGTCGCGGTGGCGGAAGCAACCGTTGTCTTACCGACGCCACCCTTGCCCGTGAACAGGATGACGCGCATCAGCGCGATTCAGCTCTCTTCTTCAGATCCTCTAGCGCAGAGCGAACGATCTGCTTCTCGGCCTGCTTCTTCAGGAAACCAGGGACCGGGAAACCGGGGTCTATCTCCATCTCGTAAAAGACCTCGGTCACGTCCTCGAACTCGTCGAAGGTGTACGAGCCGGAGAGCTTCTTCACGTCCCCCTCGACCAGATCCCAGGAGAACGACTCTGGAGCGTTGGAGTAGTCGTATCCGAGCGTGTACGACAGGACCTTGATCTTGGCGTCGATCTTGAACCACACCTCGGTAGCGAGTCCGTCGTCGTTGGTAGCTCGGACCTCTGTTTCTTTGATGTTCGGGTTCCACTCCGGATAGGTAGCGAAATTGGTAGCCACCTCGAAGAGATCCTCCGCGGAGGCCGTTACGTCGATCGAATCCTTGACCCTGTCTGTCATCGCTTCCTCATGCGCTCGCGTGGCGCCAGGCGCGCTGGGTCGCCCGGAAGTACCCGACGTTGATGCATAGCGTCCGGCCGATATGCATCGACGATACGAGAGGTTGATGCACGTGACCGAAATAGTGGATCCGGGGCTGGACATCCTGAATGTAAGCCAGGATGTCTTCACTTCCGGTCTCCGGTTTTTCCGCCAGCGTGTCGTAGCAGAGCTCGGGCACGGCAGGAGGGATATGCGTACAGAGCACGTCCACCTCTCCGACGGCGTCTAGCTTGGACCTCATCTCCTCGACGGTCACCTCACCGGCGACCTTGAGCGGAGTCGGCAACGCTCCGCCCACGAACCCGAACCTCTCGCCTCCTAAAGTGATGGCCTGACCGTTCGCCTCGATCACACCACCCCCCGACTGCGCCGCGAAAGCCGAAGCCATCGGAGGGATATCCACGTTGCCGAGGATCAGGTAGGTGGGGTCGGGCAACACCGAGAAGATCGCCTCGTACTGGATCCCCGCCAGGCGGGCGAACTCCGCCCTGATCTCCTCCTCCCGGCCCACGGCCCGGTCTTGCATGACGCGCATAGCTTCGGCCAGGTCGCCGTCCTTACGGAGTTGCACCACCTGCCCGACCGCGTCCGCCGAGAAGATCTCGACGAGGATGCCGCTCATCTCGGCGTAGTCGATGACGTTCAAGAGATCCCCCAAGAGCAGGAGAGTGGCGCCTTCGGGGACGGCCTTGCCGAGCGCGTCCGGCGCGCCGTGCATATCCGACACCACGTAGATCGACATCACCCCATCGTATTTGAGGGGTTCACCGCCGGTCCCCCGCTGCTCCGGGGAGGCCGGGCGACCGTTACGGTTGCGCCATGGCATCCCTCTACGTCCACGGCGGTGTCTCGGGCCTCGAGAAGGTGGATCCCCCGTCGCTGGCAGAGGCTTTCGGCCTCTTGGGCCAAGCCACTGGAGGACAACCCCCGACGGCCGCTCCCCCCGAGCATCCCTCGGCCCTCGATCTGGTGGAGGAAGCCACCCGCGTGCTGGAGGACCACCCCGAGCTCAACGCCGGATACGGAGCCGTTCTCGACCGCGACGGATGCCTCGAGCTCGATGCCGGGATCGTGGACGGCTACAGCGGATCCGTCGGTGCAGTGGCCGGGGTCACCGTCCGGCATCCGATCACGCTGGCGCGAAAGGTCCTCGAAGAGACCCCGCATGCCCTGCTCACGGGAGAAGGCGCGCAGAACTTCGGCTCGGCGATGGAGCAACTCACCGCGAGCACCGACGAACAACACGCTCGCTGGCAGCAGGCGAAGGAAGAAGGAAGCCTCGACCTGAACCGTTACGGCTCTCCGGAGCATGTAGACACCGTCGGTGCCGTGGCGCTCGACGGGTCCGGCCGGCTGGCTGCGGCATCGTCTACCGGAGGCGTCTTCGGGAAGATGCGAGGCAGAGTCGGAGACGCCCCCGTCTTCGGTGCGGGCATCTATGCGTCCCGGCGCGCCGCGGTGATCGGAACGGGGGTAGGAGAGCTCTTCCTCCAGACGCTGGCGTGCGCTCAGACGGGACGGCTGATCGAGGAGGGTATGGACCCCCAGAAAGCGTGCGAGAGGGTCGTCGAGCTCCTCGGCGCGAGGGAACGCACCGCCGCAGGGATCCTTGCGTTGGACCACAAGGGAGTCATGGGCGCCGCCTACCGAGGAGGCTCGTGGCTCGTCGAAGGTCCCGGCGGACGCATCGCGGCCACGAATATCCCTTAGACCGATCGAGCCTGCATCGCGCCGGCGAACAGCATCACCATCAGCAGCACCAATAGGCCGAGAACCACGTAGAGGAAGATCCTGCCCTTCAATAGGACGGCATCCGACATGCCCGACGCCTCGCGGTAGGCATCGTGAGCCGCGACCGCCCACAGTCCTACCGCGGCGACACCGAACACGACCCCCAGCATCGGCGAGCCTTGGATCGCGCCGACCAGCGCGGTGAAAACGACCCAGATGCTGATGACGGCGCGCGCCACGGCTTGTCCCCACATCCCGAGATAGGCATGTCCCGCCCCCGGCATGAACAGTGAGATGAGCGCGGTCATGTTGGGATCCCGCTGCGGCCGCTTCGACTCCGGCGGGCGGAGCGTGCTCGCGAGCGGCGCGTCGCAGCCAGAGCAGAACTCGCGGTCCATCGGGTTCTCGGTCTCGCACAATAAGCAGCGCCACATGACTCCGGACTCCGTCACCCGGAAGGCCCCCCGCTGCTGACCGACTGGGAGCGGCTTCTGTGGGCGGGGTCCCGGAGGGGCCCCCGGTGCGGCAGGAGGTGGGGGTGGTGGAGGCGGGGGCGCCGCGAACCTCTTCAGGCACTGGCCACACCACTTCGCGCCCGAAGGATTCGACGCGCCGCAGTCCGGGCAGCGCTTCTGCCGGGTCGCTCCTTGCTGTTCGATGCTCAAGACCTGCTCTACTCCCGGGGCCAATTTTCGACGTAGCCGCTCTAACAAGGCGGCGCCCTCAAACTATCGGCCCGGAGGAGGGAGTCCTCAAGGACCCTCGCCGAGAACTACTCGTAGGTGTGCTCGGGACCCGGATAGGTTCCGTCGGCAACTTCGGAGGCGAACGTAGCCGCCGCGTCCTTGATCTGCTCGCCCAGGTTCGCGTAGCGCTTCACGAAACGAGGGAGCTTGCCGTCGGTGATCCCCAGGAAGTCATGCCACACCAACACCTGCCCGTCGGTCCCGGGGCCCGCGCCGATCCCGATCGTGGGGATCTCGAGCGAGCGTGTGACCTCGGCGCCGAGTTCGGCCGGCACGGCCTCGAGCACCAGAGCGAAGGCTCCCGCGGCTTCGAGACCTTTGGCGTCCTTCACGACCTGGTGATAAGCCTCGTCACCCCGGCCTTGCACCCGGTAGCCGCCGAACTGGTTGACCGATTGTGGCGTGAGACCGAGATGACCCATAACGGGGATGCCGGCATCGGTGAGCCGGCCGACCAGCTCCAGGACCCTGCCGCCGCCTTCCAGCTTGACCGCGTGCGCGCCCGCCTCTTTCAAGAACCGCCCGGCGTTATGGATGCCCTCGTCGATCGAGCCCTGGTAACTCATGAACGGCATATCGCCGACGACGAATGCTTCCTTACGACCACGTACGACGGCGCGGGTGTGATGCAACATCTCGTCCATCGTCACCGGCAACGTGGTGTCGTGTCCGAGCATCACCATCGCAAGGGTGTCGCCTACGAGGATGAGAGGGATGCCCGCTTCGTCCAGCAGGCGCGCCGAATGCGCGTCGTAAGCGGTGATCATGGTGAAGCGCTCGCCGCGCTCTTTGAAGGCGCGGATATCGCGCACGGTGACTGCCATAAGTCGACTCCTTCGAGGTAGCCGCTACTCTCCCGGCAAGGATACGCCGGTCATCCCCTAGAACCTTCGCAAACGACACAGGATTCCAACAGAAAGGCCGCCCCGAAGGGCGGCCTTTTATCTGCTCGATCGATCGGGGTCGCTAGCCGCCTTCGCCCGGAGGCACCGGATCGGTCTGCGCCTCGCCCAGCCAGGCCTTGACGGTCATGTCGCCGCCCTCACCGAACCAGTTGACGGTATTGAGGGTCCATCCTTGGCAATCAGCCGTCTTGACACCGAGGATCTTCTCGGAACCAGCTGTGCTCTCTTCGCCGTTCCCTGCCTCCCCCGAGATGTCTGCGGGGGAGTTCTCGGTCTCGACCAACGTGTTGAAAGCATGAGAAGAAGCAGCCTCTTCACCCGTCGGGTAGTAGAGGTAGATGTCGTAGTCACGCCGCTGGTCGAACTCAAACAGCACGTACAGCCCGACCTCCTTGGCCACACTGTCGACCTGGACATTCACAGCGTATTCAGTCGGATCCTCTACTGGAACGAAGTTGGCAACGCTCATCTCGAGCGTGATGGGGATCTCGAGCGGAGCCTCTTCAGTAGCCTCGTCCGTAATCTTGAAGGACTCGGCCTCGGCGCCCATGTCGCCGGGAACGTATTCCGCACACACTGCCGGCTTTGGCTTCTTCTTCTTTTTCTTCTTGGCGTCGGCAGGGCCGACCATGAACGCCGACGCGACGAGCGCGCCGACCAAGATCGTGATGAGGGTCTTCCTGTTCATACTGCTCCCCCTTATGGGTCGTTCCACGGTACGTCGTGGCTAACTGTCCCTAGATTCGCCTCTTTTCCGCTCATACCTCCCACGGGCAGAAAAGACCCGGTGCAGGCCTAGCGAGCAGCAGGAGGAGCTGGGTCGTTCTGGATCTCACCCAGCCACACCTTGACCGCATATTCGCCGCCCCCTCCGAGATAGTTCGAGAAGTCGACCGTGTAGCCGGCACAGTCGGTGGTACGGAGGCCGTCGATCTGCTCTGCGCCTTGCTCGGAGTGGCCGCCCGCGCCGGTGCCGTCGAAGATTTCGACCGGGACGAGGTTGAACCCACCCACGTGAGCGGCTTCGCTGCCATCGGCGTAGTTGACGTAGAGATCATGGTCCTCGTACACCGGGAACTCATAGCGGATGTAGAGACCCGCTTCCTTCCCCTTCGAGTCAACCTGCAGATTGCGGAAGGTATGAGCGCTGCCGTCATAAACGCCGACACCAAGGTCTCCGCCTTGACCCATCGCTTGCTCGATGGTGATCTCGAGAGGGGCATCCTCGGTGGCCGCGTCGGTGATCTTGAAGGTCTCGGCCTCGGCGCCTTGCTCACCTGGAGCATAAGGGGCACACCCGGCAGGCTTCTTCTTGCCCTTGCCCTTACCGCCCTTGTTGTTCTTCTTGCAAGCCTTCTTCTTCTTCTTGTCCTTGATCTTCGAGCACTTCTGGTTGCCCTGTCCCGGAGGATCTTCATCGCTAGGAGGCTCGGCCATCGGAGGCTCGCTTGTTCCCCCGGATCCGATCACGTAATCCGACCCGACCTCGGTGTTGTCGACGGTCGGAGCAGTTACTGCGCCTAGGTAGTTCGTAACGTCGACCCACGGACCTCTCAACGTGTTCCCGTCGGTGAACGCAGCATTCAGCGCGCGAGGGATCTTGACCGTGTGGATGCCGGTCCCGTCGGGGCCCTCCTCCTGGATGAATTCAGCGCCTTCGCTCAGCGTTTCCAGGCCGCAGTCCCCGATCGTACGGACACTGCCAGCGGGATCGGCAGCGGGATTGCCCGCGCCTG
Organism: Actinomycetota bacterium; assembly: GCA_051001455.1. Lineage (GTDB taxonomy): Bacteria > Actinomycetota > CADDZG01 > CADDZG01 > WHSQ01 > JBPCNH01. The sequence continues at coordinate 6,965 of JBPCNH010000024.1, read as the reverse complement.
GAGCCAAACCTTGGATCCATAGGCAGGTAGCACCGACGCCGGGGTCCACTCGCAGTCTGTAGAAAAGAGCGGTCGCGGCCGGGCCGGGAGCCTGTGTCTGAAAATGCGCGTAGATATTGTCTGCATCGTCAGACATCCACACAGCCATAAGGTCGCTTACGGATCCGGCATCGGCGGGCGTGACGTGGTCTTTCCCGATCGGCACGAACTGCCCGTCATTGATGTAGTTCGCATCACCAACGGGGTCGACGATCAAAGGCTCAGCAGGCACCTCTGGTGCGGCGCTCGCCGGGGCGATAGCAAAAATGGAGGCGATCAGCGCTCCTGCTATGAGGATGGACCAGTTCTTCTTCATCTCAGCTCCCCTTTTGTCTGAAGACCACGTGGCCCTCGCGACGGCTTGGCTATCTGTGTAGGAATCTCGTACCGAAGACTTCGGTACGGATACAGGAATTCCTGCTGCATGAGAAAAGACCCCGGAGGGCCTTTTCTTCTTGATGTCTCGACCGCTTATTCGATCGGCGCCTGAGCTTCCGGGTCCCAGGTGGCGTCTCCGAGCCAGAGCTTTACAACCCGCTCGCCGCCGAAGCCCTGATACTCGTCGAACTGGGCGGTGTATCCACCACAGTCCGGGGTGAGAACGCCGTCGACCTGCTCGGCACCCATCTCGGAATGTCCACCCTTACCCTCGCCGTTCGTGTTGAAGACCGGATTGGTCGGGATGAATGAGACGGGGTTGAATCCGGCTGCCTGAGCCGCAACGCTGTCGTCCGGGTACTTTAGATACAGATCCAGGTCCTCGTCGTCGAAGAACTCGATCCGCACGTACAGCCCGGCATTCTCGTTCTCGGTGTCCACCTGTATGTTCTGGAAAACCTCTGTGGGCGCGACCGGCAAACCCGCTTCGGTCGGAACGATGATCTCGAGGGGAGCTTCGGCAGTGGCTTCATCGGTCACCACCGAGGTCTCCGCTCCTGCCCCGCTCTCGCCCGGCTCGTAAGCAGGGCACACATCCCCGGAAGGCTCTTCGGGCGTCTCGGGATCTTCAGGGCTTCCGGGATCTTCAGAGCCCTGCTGCGCCTTCTTGTTGCGCTTCTTGCATGCCTTGCGCTTCTTCTTCTTCTTGTACTTCTTGCACTTCTCTTTCTTGGGCTTCTCCGACTCGTCAGGTCCGGCCTCGCCGTCGCCGGGCGCGCAAGGTGCAACCGTGATGTCGGTGCCGAAAGCCGTCCCGTCGGGAGCCCGATCGATCGCCGAAACAAATCCGGGCCCGGCCGGGCCCGACAGACCCACGCGGCTCTCCGCGAAAGTTTGTGTCAATGCATCACCGGAGGCAGGCGCTCCAACCTCCTCAAAGGGAACAAGGATGGTGATGGTGCCTTCTTCCCCCTCCGTGAAGGTCCCCTCGGTGGGGCCGATCGTGCTGAAGCCGGTGTCAGTCTGGGTGCCAAGGTTGTAGGTGACTGCATCGGTCCACATGCTGTATCGAGCGCTAGCGAAGTAGTTGACGTCTCCGGATGTCCACCTGAAGTACCAGACGAGACTTGTCGCGTCTAGGGGCACGTCAGTGGTGAGGTTCTGCACCTGAATAGAAGCGGTGAAGCTCGAATCGTCTTGAGCCGCGACCCCGCCGCGAAGGAGATCTAGGTTCTCCTCGTCTACGTCCCCCGCCGGGTCGGTGTAGAGCTCTCCGCACGCGAACGGATCTTGATCCGGCGCCCGCTCGGCCTCCTGAGCTGTCGCCGGCAGAGCGGCGAGCACACCCGCTGCCATCACGACGGCGAGAACGGTGGATAGAAGTCTCTTTCTCATGGATCTCCCCCAAACGATGGCCGGGCACTGCAAAGGTCGGTTCCCTCGCAGACTTCGACGGCGAGCACCCCGTTCCTTCTCTCCCTCCTCGGGCGCGGAAGCGTTCTCTTCTTCGGGCACCCTCTAAAGGAGAGAACCGGATACGAACGCGCTATCACTCCTGTGCCCTTCCGGATCTCCCAAAAAAGAAGGGCCGCCCGAAGGCGGCCCTTTCCTCTGCAGACTTGCTTGGTCAGGTCCTGACGGGGGCTTTCGCTCCGGCCGAGGTGGCCGATTCCCTGTCGTACATGTCCTCGATCACGTCGGCGTAGACGTCATTGATCTGCTTGCGCTTGACCTTCATGGTCGGCGTGATCTCGTTCTCCTCCTGCAGGAAGTCACGCTCGAGGACCCGGAACTTCTTGATCCCCTCGACCTTGGCCATGGAGTTGTTGACCTCGTTGATGGCGCCTTCGATCTCCTTCAAGGTGCGCTCGTGGTTCGCCGCTCCGGCGATGCCACCCTCGATCCCCTGCTCCTGAGCCCATCCGGGGGTCTTCTCCTCATCCAGGGTGATCAAGGCAGACAAGAACGGGCGCGTGTCCCCGATGACTACGACCTGGGAGATCAGCGGATGAGCATGCTTGACCTTGTTCTCGATCTCCTGCGGGGCGATGTTCTTGCCACCTGCAGTAATGATGAGGTCCTTCTTGCGGTCGGTGATCTTCAGGTAGTTGTGCTCGTTGAACTCACCGACGTCCCCGGAGTGCAGCCATCCGTCTTCGTCGATCGTCTCTTTCGTGGCCTCGTCATTCTTGTAGTAGCCGGTCATGAGGTTGCCACCGCGAACGAGGATCTCGCCGTCGGGAGCGATCTTGACCTCGAGGCCCGGAAGCGGCTTGCCGACCGTCCCGATGAGCACGGCGTCGGGCGGGTTCCACGTGGTCGGGCCGTTGTCCTCGGACTGCCCGTATCCCTCGGCGATCTTGAGCCCGATGGAGTGGAAGAACCAGATCAGATCGGGACTGAGCGGAGCGGCAGCCGATAGAGCAAGCTCGCATTCGTCGAGGCCGAAGGCACCGCGGATCTTGTGCAGTACGAGTTTGTCGAGAGCGGCGTGCTGCAGCTTAAGGCCGAAGGGGACCTTGGCATCGGTCATCTTGCCGCCGCGCGCGACCGCTTCTTGCTCGAGCTTCGTCACCTGCTTGCCGACCTCGATGGCCTTCTTGGCCAGCTTGGCCTTGCGGTCGTTCGGATCGGCGGCAGCCATCTTGGCGGTAACGCCGGCGTAGAACTTCTCCCACACGCGCGGAACGCCAAAGAAGTAGGTCGGCTTGCACTCACTCAGGTCGCGCAACAAAGTTTCGAGCGACTCGGCGAACCAGGTCTCGGTGCCGTAATAGATCTGCAGCAGGTGACTGATCATGCGCTCGGCGATGTGCGACAACGGCAGGTAACTCAGCGCGCGTCCTTGGTTCGGCTCGACCATGTTCGAAGTGTCCCCGATCGGGATCTGCTTCTCGGAGGCTTGTGCGGTCCACCAGATGTTGCCGTGGCTGAGCATGACGCCCTTGGGGTTGCCGGTCGTGCCGGAGGTGTAGACGAAGGTCGCGAGGTTGTCGGGAGAGACGTTCTTGGTCACCTCGTCGTACTTCGCATCGTCGATCGAATCGCCGTGCTTCAGGAAGTCATCCCACGACATGACCCAATCCGGGTCTGCGTCGCCCTTGTAGCCGTCGATGACAACGACTTTCTCGAGATGCGAAAGCTCGTCGCGGACCTTTAGGACCTTCTCGAGCTGATCGGTGTTCTCAACGACCGCGACCTTGGAATCGCTGTCGGCTATCACGTGCCGGACCTGGTCGGGGGAGTTGGTGACGTAGATCGGGGCAGTGGCGGCACCGATCGACATGCAGCCGATGTCGGCGTAGTGCCACTCCGGCCGGTTGAGGGACAGCAGCGACATCTTGTCGCCGTCGCCGAGCCCGAGGGCCATCAGAGCCTTCCCCACCCGGCGCACCGCGTCGCCGTAACCCTTCCAGGTGACGCCTTGCCACGAACCACCGGACTTGTAGCGCAGAGCTACCTTGTCGGGATGGCTCCGGACCCGCTCGTGGAAGCGATCGATGATGGTCTGGGCAGGCATTGCCTCTCCCCCTTGAGGTCGGTATCGACTTGCTCGTTCTACCAAGTCTAAGGCTGCTGCGGTTGCCCTGCTAAAGCGGCCTCGATCCGTTCGGGGATCGGCGGATGCGAGAACAGCAGCCAGACGATCGTTTTCGGAGGATCGAGGTCGGCCAGGTTAGAGAAAGCCAGGCGCCGGAAGGACCGCACGGCTGTGTCCGGGTCGCCCGTCAGCTCGATGGCGGCGGCATCGGCTTCCCTCTCGTGATGCCGGGATAAAGATGACTCGAGGGGGGTCGTGATCACGGAGGCTGCGAGCACGAACAACAGCAACAACGGGAGCGCACGGAGGTCTCCGGGTCCTTCGGCGCCGCCCCAGGCCCATAGCTCTGGGCGGTGGGATAGCCAATAGAGAGCAGCAAAGGCCGCGAAGAGAGCCAGCGAGGACGCCGCGATCCCCTTCCAGATGTGGTTCTTGACCTTGTGTCCGAGTTCGTGCGCGACGACGAACGCGGTTTCGTCACCACTGCCGGCCTCGAGCAGCGTGTCGTAGAGGACAAGCTGCTTGGAGGCTCCTATCCCGGCGACGTAAGCGTTCTCAGCCGTCGTCCGCCGGCTGGCATCCGCTACCTGCACCTCGTCGAGCGCGATCCCGGCCTCGCTCGCCAGTTGGAGCACCCGCGTCCGAAGCTCGCCCTCGGGGAGCGGGGTGAACTTGAAGAACAGCGGGGCGATCAACAGGGGGAAGAGGAACGTCAGCAGGATGGTCAGAACGGTGAATGACCCCCACCCCCATAGCCACCATCTGTCCGGGACCCACCGCAGCGCACCGAAGTAAGCAACGGCCGCCACCGCGGCGATAACACCTGAGACCAGAACGCCGCGCAGCTGATCGGATAGCCATCCCCCGACGTCTTGCGTCGACAGTCCCCACGCATGCGCCATCGCGTAGCCGCGGACGTAGCCGAGAGGAAGCGTCACGAGAGCGAGCGCCACCGTTAGCGCCACCGCCAGAACGACAGCGTGGACCGGCCATCCGCCGGGGAGCGACGTCACGCGGTCGACGAGGCGCACGAACGGGCCGCGTGCGAAGAGGAGCAGCAAGACCACCGGCAATATGAGGTTGAAGAGGTAGGCGAGATAACCCGGACCCCGGTACGAGCCAGCGCGCTTCACCTGCTGCTCCGTGAAAGACGCTCCGAGAGAAGGATCTGTTGCCGACGCGTCCGGCTTGTTCTCTCGGATCGCAGCTGGGGTGCGCGACAACAACGCGACGCTGCCGGCCGCGAGTAACGACAACGTCCCGGCAATCACCACCAGCTTCAGCGCAGTCACGCGCCAAGCGTAGTGGCCTAGCGTTGACTACCCGGCATCCGCTACCGGCGGCGCGCTTTCTTCCTGCGCCTCTTCAGGGTCCTGCGGGGGGCGCGGCCTGAAGCGCAAGACCGGGATCAACCCGGCCGAGCTGAGGGCATCGAGTGAGGGATCCAGCTCCTCGTCGATATCCACCGTGTCGCTGGGTGGATGCAGAAGCGCCGTGACGAGGCAGTCATCGCAGTGATGGGACTGGTACATCTCGCAGCTCGAGCATTCGATCCTCATGTGCCGTCTCCTGGGTCGATGTGGGGCGTGACCGGAACGCTATAGAGGGGGTGAGACAGGATGAAAAAAGGCCGGGGATCTGCGGTTCTAGGGTTGACTAACGAACATATGTTCGTATAGGATAGCTGGTATCTGAAAGGTCCCGCCTCGCACCTAGGAGCCGACATGGCACAGCCTTCACTGGCCGACATCAGAGAGAGTTTCCGGTCCGATCGGATCGAGCTGACTGATGGGCTGCGTGCCGGCCAGGCGGCGCTCGGGGCGCTTCATCTCGAGCAGCTGCGCTGGGCGGTGGCGTGTGACAACGCCGAGGTGTGGCGCGAGGACGGCGCCAAGAGCACCGGCGAATGGCTCGCTCGTGAGCTCGGAGTCTCTTCCTGGAAGGCATACCGGATGATCCACTCGGGCCGCGGCCTCGACAACCTCCCCTACATCTCGGCCTGTCTCGCCAACGGTTCGTTGTCGCTCGACAAGGTGCTCGAGCTGACCCGCTTCGCCGAGCCGGACACCGAGCGTCGATTGGTCGCATGGGCGCGCCGGGTAACCCCAGGAGGCATCCGCGACCGGGCGGACAAGCTCGCCGCCAAGAAGATCGAAGAGGTCAAAGAGGTCTTCGCGGCGCGCTCGGTGTCGTGGAGCCACACGCTCGACGGACACACACTGCATCTCGAAGCGATACTTCCGGTCGAGCAAGGAGCGCTGGTTACCGCGGCGGTCGACCGGATCGCGGAGACGCTGCCGGATCTGCCTGCCGACGAGGGCAAGCTGCCGGTCGAGCGTGAGTACACGATCTACCAGCGCCGCGCCGATGCCTTGGTGTCCCTAGCGACGGCGCGCCTCGCCTCGGACCACGATCCCGATATCGCCACCGTGGTGGTGAACGTGCCGCTCGCCGCGCTGCTGAGCGACGGAGATGACTCCGAAGAGAACGTGTCCGGTGAACGACGCGGGGGCGGAACCGGTGGTGGGGAGACCGCCTTCGGTGGCTGGAGCCTCGACCGGGAGCACGCTGAGCTCGACCTCGGTCCCTCTCTTCACGCTCTGACCGCCCAGCGGCTGTCGTGTGACTGCCGCCTCGAGGTCGCGAGCCTCGACGGGCAGGGTCGCACCGTGGGATCGACTTCGGCGACGCGGGTGATCCCCCGGTGGCTGCGGCGCAGGTTGATGAAGCGCGATGACCACACCTGTCAGTTCCCCGGGTGCGGAGCCACGCGGTTCCTGCACGCCCACCACATCGTCCACTGGATCCGTGGCGGACCGACCGAGCTCGACAACCTGCTGGCGTTGTGCTCGACCCATCACACGCTGGTGCACGAGTTCGGTTGGAGCGTGACGCTTTCATCCTCGGGTGCGGTGACATGGTTCAGACCGAGCGGCCGGGTCTGCGACCCCGGTCCCCCGCTCCCCTCGCCCGGGGAAGTCGCCCGGGGTACCCCGCCGCGGGACCC
>JBPCNH010000023.1:0-150240 GCA_051001455.1 Actinomycetota bacterium | reverse complement strand
CGAAGAAGGTCGCTTCGGTGACAGATTCGCTCGCCGGCGACGTGATGACGACGAAAGCGGTCTCCTTCGATTGCAGCAGATGGGCAACGTCGCGGGCGCGTTGTTTGAAGCCGTCGTACATGCCCTCTAGGTTGCCGAAGAACTCGGCGGTGTCCTCGAGGACCTCGGTGCCCACGATGCGTTTCACCAGTTTGAGGAACGTCATCGCCGCCACGTTCGCGACCTTGAATATCCCGCCTCCTGCCTTCATGTACGGGATCAAGAACCAACGCAGCACGCGACTCTCGAAGAAATCAGTCAGTCGCTTCGGCGCGTCGAGGAAGTCCAGGGCGTGACGTGTGGGAGGCGTGTCGATAACGATCAGGTCGTATTCGCCGCTGCCGTGTAGCTCGTAGAGCTTCTCCATCGCCATGTATTCCTGCGTGCCCGACAGCCTGCTCGAGATGCTGCGATAGAAGCGATTGTTGATGATCCGTTGGGCCTGTTCGGGGGACGGCGCGTACTGCAGCACGACCTCATCGAAGGTGGTCTTCGTGTCGAGCATCATCGCCCAGAGCTCCCCCTTGGGATCAAGGCCCGCGCTCGTGAACTTCCGTTTGTGCACCTTGGTCGGCTCGTTCGACAACTCTTTCAACCCGAGGGACGAAGCCAGACGGCGCGCCGGATCGATCGTGAGCACGGCGGCCTTCTTGCCCTCGAGCGCAGCTTGCAACGCGAGTGCCGCGGCCGCCGTTGTCTTGCCGACGCCGCCGGAGCCTGCACAGACCACGATCTGCTTCGTGGCGATGATCTCCTCGATGGGGTTCACGATCTGGCCACGCCTTCTTCGATCGCGTCGGCCAAGCCCTCGAGCGCAGGAAGCGACAGGTCGCTCGAGAACACGAACGGCAGCTCCACCACCGGTTGATCGACTCCTTTGCGCAGGGCCCGCAGATGCTTGGCCTGGATGCCACGGCGCGCCCGCAAGAAGTGCGCGTAACCGACGAGGGCGTCGAGGTCCTCACGGTCGAGCTTCAATCCGACCGTTTCTGCGGCTGCTCGTAGTTCGTCGGGGTCCCCGTCGGACATCACCGCGTCGAGCTCGTCGCATTCTCCGTCGGTCAAGAGCGGCGGATACACCGCGTTGGCAAAGACCGCGCCGTGTTGCACTTTGACACGCTCGGCCAGTGCTTGAGACGTCTCGATCGTTTCGCTGACCGGCATCTCTTCGGGCAAAGCCACGAGATGGACGCGCGTGCGCTTCGGATCGCTCAGCATCTGCCGTAACCACTCCGCCTGTCGTTGCACCGGACCCACGCGCACCGCTTCGGACAGTCCCGAGGGCGCGGACAGGAACTGCAGCATGTGTCCGGCGGCCGGAGCGTCGACGATGATCGTGTCGAATTGGACCCCACCTTTGGCGCGGCCTTGCTCGAGATACCAGACCTTTCCCAGCACGAGGATGTCTTTCAACCCCGGCGCGGACGCGGTGATGTAGTCGACGAAGTGGCTCGAAGAGAAGATCCGGGCGATGCGCTTCATGTGGTACTGGACGTCGAGGTATTCCGCCAGGGCTTCATCCGGAACGATGTTCATCCCATAGATGCCGGGAAGCATCTCCTTCGGGACGTAGGTGAGATCCGAGCCCCCGAACAGATTGGGGAGGCTCCCTTTCTGGTCGACCTCGGCGATGCAGACCCTCCGCCCCCGGCGCGCCGCTACCAGCGCGAGGGCGGCCGCAACCGTCGTCTTACCAACCCCGCCTTTGCCGGAGACGATCAGCACCTTCGGAGCAAGAAGCTCGTCGATATCCACCCGGAGTTACTAACCCACCGCCGCCGGTCGCGAAACCCACCCCCGAACGGCACTTTTTGGGGTTTTTTGGGAAAAAAAGGCCTCTGCGCCCTAAAGAACTAGGCCAGGAATGACGACAAATGACTAGTCAGAGGTTCTTCGAGGCGATGAAAGAGGCTGAAGGTGGAGAGCATCACGAGGGGCTGGCGACCCCTAGCGATCGCAGTCGCATTCGCCGTGCTGGCAGCGGGAGTCGCCGCTGGCATGGCCGGGGTCGTGCGCACCTTGTTCGCCTCCGAGAGCGGGAACGTTTCCCCCAGATCCGCGGCCTCGAGCTCCGATCCTCTCGTGAACCCGGCTGGAGTCGTTGATCCCGACAATCTCGCCGATGCAGGTTCGTCAAAAGGGGCTCGATCCGGCACGCTCGAGGAGCGTCTGATATTCGACGGTTTCGCACTGAAAGGCCCCGGCGCGTCTTTCGTTCCGACATCCGCTACCGGCAATGGTCCCAAGAAACCCACGCAGTCGAAGGATCCGGCACAGCCCGGGAACGCCCCGGCGCCCGACAATGGTGATCCATCCTCCCCGGGGACGCCCGCGAGTCCCCCGAACGGTAACGACGGCTCCGGAGGAGGAAGCAACCCTCCCTCGTCCGGGTCGCCTTCGAAAGACGAGCCTAAGAAAGACGAGCCTAAGAAAGACGAGCCTAAGAAGGACGAGCCTAAGAAAGACGAGCCTAAAGAGCAGGACGAGCCCAAGAAAGACGAGCCTAAAGAGCAGGACGAGCCTAAAGAGACGGACGAGGACAAGGACAAGGACGACAAGGACGACAAGGGCAAGGGCAAGGACAAGGAGCCGGAGGAGCCCAAACCCTCACCGACCCCCGAGTCGACTCCTTCGCCCGAGCCCACCCCCACCTCAGAACCGGAGCCCTAGCCAGCCAGGACCCAGAGGATGGCCGCGGCGACTCCGGTAACCCCTCCGGCCAGGACTCGGACGAGGCCGGCGAGTCGGACTAGATCCAAGTCACGACCGCCCAAGCCTCCCGAAGCAGCGCGGCGCGATCAGCCCGTAACGGACTTTGCACGGTGCCGTCCGCGCCCTCGGGGGCGGAGCGCCGGGGTTGTGCCGCGCCGGTGCTTCATCGACAATCAAGTAGATGGCTGCCTCCGAAGTGGAAACGGCGCGAGCCTCCTTCGCACGGCAACAGTGGGCGGAATCATTCAGGGCTTTCAGTGCGGCGGAGGGATCTTCCCCTCTCGCTCCCGAGGATCAAGAGTGTCTCGCCGTCGCGGCCTACCTGATCGGAGCAGAAACCGATAGCGGCGAAGCGTGGAAGCGGGCGTACCACGGGTTCTTGGAGCGGGGGGATCCGCGGGGAGCGATTCGCTGCGCCTTCTGGCTCGCCTTCGGTCTGGTCAATAGAGGCGAGCACGCACAAGCTCAAGGATGGTTCGCGCGGGCGCAACGGGTGCTGGACGACTCGAACGTCGACTGCGTAGAGCGCGGTTATCTCCTCCTTCCGGCCGCGTTGCAAGTCATGGGGCAAAGGAAGTGGCCGGACGCTCAGGCGATCTTCATCGAGCTCGCCGACCTCGCTCAGCGTTTCGGCGACCCCGATCTGACCACCTTTGGGCACCTCGGTCACGGACAATGCCTCATAGGACTGGGGCAGACACAGGAAGGGATCGCAGAGCTCGACGAGGTGATGGTGTCGGTGACTTCGGACGAGGTCTCGCCGATCACCGCGGGGATCGTCTATTGCGCGGTGATCGAAGCTTGTCATGACATTTTCGATCTGGGACGAGCACAAGAGTGGACGGACGCGTTGACGAGGTGGTGCGAGTCGCAGCCGGACCTTGCTCCGTACCGGGGTCAATGCCTCGTGCATCGCTCTCAACTGATGCAGTTGCGGGGGAACTGGGAGGAAGCTCTCGCAGAGGCTCAGAAGGCGCGCGAACGGTTCTTATATCCGCCCGGACAACCTGCGATCGGCATGGCTTACTACCAGCTCGGCGAGCTCAATCGGTTGCGCGGCAAGCTCGCCGAAGCCGAGGATGCATACGTACAAGCCAACGCGCACGGGCGGGATCCAGAGCCCGGACTTGCCTTACTGAGATTGGCTCAAGGGCGTGTTGATGCGGCGGCCGCATCAAGTCGCCGGGCCCTGATGGAAGCGACGGACAGATCCATGAGAGTGAGGCTCCTTGCTGCGCACGTCGAGATCATGCTGGCGTCGGGTGACGTCGATGAAGCGTCTTCAGCGGCGGAAGAGCTCGCGGCTCTTGCACGTGAGATGGAAACTCCGTGGCTCGGCGCGGTCGCGGCGCATGCACGCGGCGCAACACTTCTGGCAGCCGGTTCGTTCGCTCCTGCACTAGAGGAGTTGCGACGCTCTTTGAAGGAGTGGCGCGCGATCGATGCGCCATATGAGATGGCTCGGACGCGCCATCTGCTCGGCCTTGTCTGCCGCTGTCTCAAGGACGAGGACAGTGCTGTGATGGAGCTTCAGCGAGCAAGGGCCGATCTCGAACGCCTGGGAGCGAAGTTCGATGCCGGGCGCGTGCAGCAGGATCTGGCCGCGACGGGAGCGAAGACCGGCTCGGCGGAGGGGCTCACTCCTCGGGAGCAAGAGGTCCTCCAGCTGCTCGCCACAGGCAGCACGAATCGCGTCATCGCCGAGCAGCTCTACATCAGCGAGAAGACCGTCGCTCGTCACGTAAGCAACATCTTCATGAAGTTAGACGTGGGGTCGAGAGCAGCCGCCACTGCCTACGCCTACGAGCACAGCCTCGTATAGAGCGCCTACACAGGATTACCCATAAGCGCTTCTCGCCCATTTGGATGTTTCTTTCGATGCGATCTGCCCCGGCCATCCCTAGGTTGGTCTCGAGAGGTATCGATCGAGATGAGAAGGGATGGTCCCCATGGCTCAAACGACCACATCGAACAAGAAGGCCTCGAACAGCGCTTCGCTCCGCGAAAGAATCTTGGCCCCGATCCCCCTGCAGGATCGCCGCATCCAGGCGGCAGGTATCTCTACCGCCGTTCTGGAAGGGGGAGACGGGCCTCCATTAGTCTTGTTGCACGGCCCCGGTGAGTTCGCGGCGACGTGGACGAGGGTCATCCCGGACCTGGTCGCGATCAATCGGGTGATCGTCCCCGATCTGCCGGGCCATGGCGCCTCTGAGGTGAACGGTCCCCTCGATCCCGACCGGGTGCTCGACTGGCTCGACGACCCGGTGGTAGAGCAGCCCGCCGCCTTCATGCAGGCATGGAACGCCATTCTCGAAAAATAGCAAGCGGCACCAAGGAAACGAAGGCCGAGCGATAGGAGGAACGAGCATGAGCACACAGCAGCTGGATCCCACAGGTGCGTGGAACCGCATCGCGACGGGATACGACGAGTTCGTGACCCCGACCCACCTGGAGGTGAGCAACGAGGGGATCGCGCGCTCGGGCCTCCGGCGAGGCGATCGCTTCCTCGACGTCGCGGCCGGAACCGGGGCCCTCAGCATCCCCGCGGCGCGGCTCGGGGCGGAGGTCGTAGCCACCGACATAGCTCCCGTCATGGTCGAGCGTCTGCAGGCCCGGGCCGAGGCAGAAGGTCTTGATAACGTCACGGGGCGCGTCATGGACGGACACGCTCTGGACTTCGAAGACGACACGTTCGACGTTGCGGGTTCCCAGTTCGGAGTGATGTTGTTCCCCGACCTGCCGCGGGCGCTCGGCGAGATGGCGCGTGTAGTCAAGCCCGGAGGACGGGTACTGGTGACCGCCTTCGGTTCGCCGGCAGAGATCGAGTTCCTGGGTTTCTTCCTGGGGGCCATGAAGGCCGCGATCCCGGGGTTCACCGGACTCCCCACGGACCCGCCGCCACCCGAGTTCCAGATCGCGCACCCGGCCAAGCTGCAGGCAGCGCTGGCCGACGCCGGACTCAAAGACGTTCAGGTCGAGTCGACGACCGAGACACTCGAGTTCGGCTCGGCCGACGAGATGTGGAACTGGGTCACGAACAGCAATCCGATCGGCGCGAGTTTAGTGGCCGGTCTGAATGACGACCAGTCCTCCGAGGTGCGGGGTGTCCTCGAGGGGATGCTGCGCGAGCGAGCTCAAGGGAACGGTGTTGCCGTCCTGACGAACCCGGTCAACATCGGGATCGGCGTGAAGTAGAACGACGCCACAGCGGCGGGCCGGGCGCATCAACCCCGCCCGCCGCTTTTTCCCCTCTTTGGGGTTCCCAGAGTGCTGAAATCGCGGACAGAATGGTGTTCGCCTTACGGCATCAGCGGCTGAGGCCCGTTAATCGTTACCCTCCCGGCTAACTACCATGGCCCTATGCGATCCATCCGGCCCACCGCCCACAGGCTACGTCCCGCCTTCACGATCGTCTGGCTGACTTCTCTTCTGACCGGCATCGTGTTGTCATTGGTCGGGCCGGCGATGGCTCAGGCCGACTCCGATCCGCCACCCGATCCCACGCGCACCATCGATGTCATCCATGTCAAGGGGATCATCGACCCGCCGACCTCTGACTATCTCCGCTCGACGATCGCCCAAGCCAACGAAGATGGAGTTGCTGCGGCGGTCATCCAGATAGACACCCCGGGTGGGCTCGACGCGTCGATGCGCGACATCATCCAGCAGATCCTCGACTCTCGTGTGCCGGTGGTCGTATGGATCGCGCCGCGCGGTGCACGGGCTGCATCGGCCGGAACCTTCATCTCGTATGCGGCTCATCTCGCCTACATGGCCGAAGCTACCGAGCTCGGAGCTGCAACTCCGATCGACCTCAGCGGGACCGACCTGTCGCGCAAGGTCACCAACGACGCGGCCGCATTCATCACCGAGCTTGCGATCAACAGCGGACGCGATCCCGAGTTCGCAGAAGCCGCGGTGCGCGAGGGGGCGTCCATCGGCGCGACCGAAGCGGCGGAGCGCAACGTCGTCAACGGCATCGCGTCGTCGTTGCGAGATCTGATGGAGGCGATGGACGGCGAGCGAGTCACGACTACCGAAGGTGCGGTGACGATCGACACTTGGGACGAGGCGCGCGGCACGCCTTCGGTGACGATCCGCTTCCAGCAGATGAACGTGATGCAACGTCTGCTGCATGCGGTGACCGGCCCCGAGATCGCTTACCTGTTGATGCTGATCGGCTTCTACGGCATCCTCTTCGAGCTCTACAACCCCGGCATCGGCCTTGCCGGGATCCTCGGTGCGGTCTGCCTTCTGCTCGGCTTCTACGGTCTCTCGGTGCTGCCGACGAACTGGGTCGGCGTGATCCTGATCGTGCTCGCCGTCGTGTTCTTCATTGTGGACCTGCAGATCGCGGGATTCGGTGTCTGGACCGTGGGTGGGATCGTCGCGCTCGTCGCGGGCGGTCTCCTGCTGTTCTCCGGCGTGGATGAGGTGACCGTCTCTCCGTGGGCGATCATCTCTGCGGTCGTCGCTTCGCTCTTGTTCTTCGTTTCGATCATGACCGCCGCCCTGCGCGTCAGGTTGCGACGGCCGGTCACCGGAGAGGAATCGATCGTCGGGACGATCGGGGTGGCGAAGACCGATATCGCGCCCGAGGGCACCGTGATGTCCAAGGGGATGCTGTGGAAGGCCCGCACCATGGAGATGGGTATCGCCGCCGGCGACAAGGTCGAGGTGAAGGCCACCGAGGGCCTGGTCCTGCTGGTAGAGCCTCACCACGACGAGACCGACTCCCATCCCGCCGAAACCCCCCACTAACCCCCAAATCTTCAAATCCGCCCACCGGGGCGGTGGGGGGATTTGAAGATTTGGTTGGTGGGGGGGTCTGCGGTCCTCAAAACCCGCGGGGGCGGGTCGTCTAGTCTCGGAACAAGGTTTACCGGTGGGTTCCTAGACGGGAGTTTGAGATGGGCTTGATCATCGCAGGTGTTGTTCTCGTACTGGTTCTGATCCTTCTCGCTTCGGCGATCAAGATCGTGCAGGAGTACGAGCGAGGGGTCATCTTCCGCCTCGGGCGCGTCATCGCCGGTGCCAAAGGTCCCGGGCTCTTCTTCATCATCCCGATCATCGATCGCATGGTGAAGGTGAACCTCCAGATCGTGACGCTCGACATCCCCCCTCAGGACGTCATCACACGTGACAACGTAACGGTGCGCGTCAACGCCGTCTGCTACTTCCAGGTGTTCCAGCCGGTCAAGGCGATCGTCGAGATCCAGAACTACCTCTACGCGACTTCGCAGATCGCGCAGACGACATTGCGCGCCGTTCTTTCGAAGGTCGATCTCGATGACATCCTCACCGAGCGCGATCGTCTCAACAGCGATCTGGCTCGTCTTATCGACGACCTCACCGATCCCTGGGGTATCAAGGTTGCTCTCGTCGAGATCAAAGATGTGGACCTGCCTGTCGAGATGCAGCGCGCTATGGCCAAGCAGGCCGAAGCCGAGCGCGAGCGGCGCGCCAAAGTCATCAACGCGGAGGGTGAATTCCAGGCGTCACAACGTCTCGCCGAGGCTGCCGAGATCATGGCTCGCCACCCGCTCGCTTATCAGCTCCGTTACCTGCAGACGGTGACCGACGTGTCGGCCGAGAAGAACTCGACCCTGGTGATCCCGATCCCGGTAGAGCTCTTCAAGGGATTCAAGGCGGCCTTCGACGGCCAATCAACAGACGGCGACGTGGCGGCCTTCGAGGTCCTAGACGACCAACCCCCGACCTAAAGGGGGTCCGTTCGGCAAACTCTCGCCCCGGAGCCACGCCGGTTGCTGTACGCCCTGGTTGAAGCTTTCGGGCGGGCGGGCGGATCGCATATGTAGGTGGCTCCCTCCTAAGTGAAGGAACACGTGCGCCCAGCGGGCGGTCCCCACCCCGGAGCGAGGCCTGGGTGTTGGTGTGGTGAGCGGAGCGAGTGGGGGCGCCCCCGGAAGGCGATCGCCAAGTCAGAGCCGCGCTGGAACGCGGTTGTGGCGCGGCAAGGAGGACCTAACTGCTTCGGGATGTTTGTTAGCGGGTGACCCTGAAGAAGTTCTGGTAGGGACGGAAGCCGTTCTCCTGAACCGTGGCGCAGGGAGTCTCGGCTGTCGTCTCCCACGCGTAGAACGCGGCATCGACCGGACCGGGCTTCACGTAACGCTCGATCTTGATCTTGATCGTTGCGTCACCGTTCGCGTCCGTGATCGCGAAACCGGGGAGGAAGACGTCTCCGATGAGCAGACCTACACCGACGTTCACTTCCTCGGCCGCCATGACGTAGGGGCGGTCCATCGGGATGCCTTGCCCCAGAGGGTCTTCTTCGGCGGGTCGGGTGACATTGACCTTGATGGACGCCATCTTCTTGATGGCGACGGACTGCTTCGGCGCCTCGGCCACGATGTGGAGGGTCTTGACCGTGATCTGCTCCATGCTGCCGTTGTGGCGTAGGTAGCTCTCGTTCGTCTTCGAGGCGCGCCCCGCGCAGGGGAGCGACGCCGGCGCAGCAGATGAAACGGACGGCGCGAGGAGGGTGGCCGTGAGACCGGCCGCCAGGATAATGCTGGAACTCCGCCTTACCGTTCTCATACTGTGTCGCCTTCCCCCATCTGAACTAATCTTACCCAGTCTAGTGCTGGTGCCCCAGGTCGAACAGACCGTTGGTGTTCTTAGGCCCGCCGACGATCGGGACGATCAGTCGAATCTTGTTCGACTCCCACTCGACGTAGAACTTGAGGCACTCCTGGCCCGAGCACTCCCCGTCGGCTGCCGCTTGTACGGCCGACGGATCAGGCAGCTTGTGCAGTGCCCATTCGGTGTTGCTCGTGAATAGGTTCAGCCCGATCGAGTGACCCTTCTTGAAGGTGTAGTCGAGCGGCTTGGTGGTGACCGTCGAGGCGAATGGCTTGCCGGGCTCGACCATGACCTGCTTGTCCAACCCGTTGCGGTAGCGGGAGTCGAGGAACCCGCGCGTAGTGGACTGCACGATCCGTCCGGGCCGCGGCTCGGTGCTGGTGGTGCATTCAGGGGTGGTGACGTGCTGATTGCCGACCATCTGGTGGCACTCGTGCTTCACGTCGAGGACCGCCGGCATCATCGTGACCCACTCACGGAAGACCTTCGAGTACATCTGCACCTTGATCTCGCCGAAGACCCGCGTGTCTTTGGCCATAGCCGGGCTCTCGAAGTACCACCACTCGTGGTTGGACCGAGCGTGGTGGTTCGCATGGCTCTCTGCGTTGGGGGCGTCGATCGGCCACGCCGCCTCGCTGGGAGGAAGGAAGCCCGGGCGGTACTTATGCGCCATCAGCTTCCAGGGATTGTCCCCAACGAACATCGGCGACGACATCTGCGCGTAAAGGGTGTGGTTCTTGGTCTTGGGGATGCCGCCCTTGTACCACCTGGTGTGGCCGAAGAAGTTGGACTGCTCGCTGATCACGGCCGGCGCCTTGTCGATGCCGTTGCGCTTGCCCATCAGGTAGTGGTCCATCCACTGACGGACGAACTTGTCGTAGTCGCCGCCGATCGCCTCGTGGCCCTTGTAGCGCCCGCCCATGTACAGCACGGTCTTGGTCTTGGGGGACTTGCCGCGCTTGCTGAGCGCCTTGAACCAGTTGTAGGACTCTTCCTGCTTGACGTTCCAGTCGCCCCAGTTGCCGGCGACCAGCACGGGGACCTTGACCTTCTTGGCATCACGCAGGTAGTCGCGCTCGATCCAGAAGTCGTCGTAGTCGGGGGTGTCGTCGTAGCCGTGCTCGGTGTGAGCAATCTCGTCACACGGGACGATCGTCGAGGCGACCTTGTCGGCCCAGTTGGGGTCGGTGACATCCACCGGAGGCGGGATCGCGAGGCCGAAGTCGAACGCGAGCGGCGTGTCGAAGCCCTGATCCTGGGGAACCTCGTTGTTGAGCGTGTAGCGGATGCCGCCCGAGTATGAGTAGCCGTACCAGCGGCTGATGGCGAGCTCGGGGACGATCGTCGTTAGATGCTTGGGAGCCATCACGGCTGCGGCGTTGGCGGTGGTCCCGTTGTAAGAGCCGCCGATCATCCCGACCTTGCCGGTCGACCACGGCTGCTCGGCGATCCACTCGACCACCGCGGCGGCGGTCTCTTTCTCGCGCTGGCCGCCGTAGTCGTAGCAGCCTCCGGAGTTGCCGGTGCCGACCACGTCCGCGAAGACCGCGATGTAGCCGTCCTCGACCCATTCGTGGGCCACGTTGGTGCGCCCGAGTGCCGAGTAGGGGGAGTAGGTGAGGACCGCGGGCCCCCTGACCGCCTTATCACCCTCCACCGGACGGGTGACCTCGACGTAGATGTGACCGTGGTCGGTCTCGATCGACTGGGACTCGGTCACGGTCGAGTAGGGCTTAGCGGTAGCGGGGGCGGCCACACTCAACAGCGAGCCGAGAAGGCTCGTAGCGAGTAGTGCGGCCAGCTTGGTGTGTCGCATCATCGGTCCCCTCGCAGTTCGCTTTGTCCGGTTGGTCCCTATCTGTTCGTAACCGGGCAAGCCTTTGGTTGTTTCCCGGACCGAAGTCCGTCCTTGAGGGTTCTCCCCGGCCCCGGCGACTCCTGCGCCCCAACCCGCCTTTCGGCCCGGATCGAGGCTCTCCGGCAGCCATCTCCAGGGTCGGATATCCGCCTCGGATGACTTATACCCATCTGTAGGCTTTTCGCCCTTCTTTTGCACCCCGGGCGCATCCCTAGAGCCAGGCTGCCTCGGCGGCGGGAGGTAGAGCTGGAGAGGCGCTGCGGACTAAGCGTTCCGATGGCGCTGTGGAGAGGACCTTTCGTCGCCACTACATTGGGGCCGTGGATGAGATCGAGAGGAGCGTCCCGCGGGAGCCGCCCGAGCATAGGTTCGTCTCTATAGTGGCGCGCCGCGCCGTCAACAAGCTCCGCAAGGACGCCAAGACCCCCGAGTTCGGCCGTCTCCTCCTCTATCAAGCTACGGGAGCCGCAGGCGACGCCCTCCTCGCCCTGGCTCTCGCCGGCACCCTGTTCTTCTCCGTGCCCGAGACGACCGCGCGCGGCCGGGTGGCCCTTTACCTGGCGCTCACGGTGGCGCCCTTCGCGGTCGTATCGCCGGTCCTCGCCCGGATCCTCGATCGCCACCGCGGCAGCCTCAGGTGGGCGATGGTCATCTCCGCCGCCGGGCGTGCCACGCTCGCGTGGATGCTCGCCACCCGGTTGCAGAGCCTCTATCTCTTCCCGGTCGCCTTCGGCATCCTGCTGTTGTCCCGCGCCGCTCTGATCGTGCGCGGCGCGGCCCTGCCGGCTCTCGTGCCTCCAGGCGAGACGCTGGTCAGAGCGAACGCGGCGCTCTCTCGCATCAGTGCGCTCGCCGGCATGCTGGTGTTGCCGATCGGGCTGGCTCTCGTCCGCTGGCCGGGTGTCAAGACCGAGCTGCTGTTCGCCGCCGCGATCTACTACGTCGGCGTTCTCCCTGCGCTCCTCATGCCGAGCGTGAAGGGTCGTATCCAAGAGGCCGAGCGCGCCGGCGCGCAGGCCCAAGCGCGCACCATCGTGGTGCGCCAAGCGATCTTCGCCGCGGCCGGTATGCGCTTCCTCGTCGGTTTTTTGGTGTTCCACCTCGCCTTCTCACTTCGGCGCGCCGACTTCGGCTCGTTGGGACTCGGCGTCCTCGTCGGTGCCGCCGCGGCCGGCGGGTTGGTCGGCGCGCTGGTCGCTCCCAGTCTCCGAAAGGTGCTGCGTGAAGAGGGGATCATCGTTGTGTCTCTGGTGATGGCCGGCATGACGAGCTTCCTCGTCGGCCGTTGGTTCACACCCGTGATGGCGGGAGTGCTGGTGTTCGTGTTCGGCGTCGCCGCGGGAGCGCTCAAGGTTGCCTTCGACGCCATCGTGCAGACACGGACCCCCGAAGGCGGACGTGGTTGGGCCTTCGCCCGGTTCGAGTCGATACTCCAGCTCGCGTGGGTTTTCGGCGGGTTGATCCCGGTGCTCGTGGCGATACCTGCAGCGGCCGGGGCGGTCGCGGTGGGGGTGATAGCGAACGCGGTCGGCATCATCTTCGTGCTGGGCCGCAAACGAGCCGCCACCTGAGCGGGTTTGCGCTTGGCCTGCCTTCGGTAGGCTCCACCCACATTCCTAACGGGGCAAGGGGGCTACATGAACATCGTCTTCAACGGTTCTGACACTCCGTCTCTGGGAGTCGAGATCGAGGTCCAGGTCGTCGATGAGGCCGGAGCCCTCGCGACCGACACCGCCGCGACCAAGATCCTGTCCGAGCTCGGTGACGACAAGTGGTTCAAGCACGAGCTCCTCGAGTGCACCGTCGAGGTCATAACCGACGTGTGCCCCAACGTCGGCGCGGTACGCCAAGAGATCGGCGAAAAACTCACCCACCTGATCGACACGGCAGAGGGACTCGGCTACCGGATCCAGTGCACGGGCACGCATCCGTTCTCGGCATGGGTGGACCAGACCGTGTCGCCGGATCCTCGTTACCACCGCTTGATCGAGAACTGTCAGTGGACGGCGCGCCGGCTGCTGATCTTCGGGGTCCACACTCACGTCGGTGTCGGCTCCGGCGAGGAAGCTATCGCGATCGGCAACAGTCTCGGCACCTACATCCCGCACTTCCTCGCGCTGTCGTCGTCCAGTCCTTTCTGGCAAGGACGCGACAGCGGTCTCGCGTCGATCCGCTCGAAGATCTTCGAGTCGCTCCCGACCGCAGGTCTGCCGTACCAGATGAACAACTGGGGGCAGTTTCAGCGCTTCATGCGCACGTTGATCGGCGCGGGAACGATCCGCAGCATCCGTGAGGTGTGGTGGGACATCCGCCCGCACCCGGGCTTCGGCACGATCGAGCTGCGCATCTGCGATGGGATCCCGACGATGGATGAGCTCTGCGCGATAGTGGCGCTCAGCCAGTCGCTCGTCGTGTGGCTCGGTGAGCGTTACAACGCGGGCCTCGATCTTCCCGACCACAAGGCGTGGACGATCCGAGAGAACAAGTGGCGCGCCGCCCGCTACGGCCTCGACGCCGAGATCATCCGCGACGAGGAGGGCAACCTGCTGTCGCTCCGCCGCTCCATCAGCGATCTCGTCGAGCAACTGCTGCCGACCGCGGAGAAACTCGGCTGTCAGCAAGATCTGCTGCGGGTCATGGACATCCTCGAACGCGGCACCTCTGCCACGCGCCAGCGCGAGGTCTACGAGCGCACCCACGACCTGTCGGCGGTGGTCGACTCGCTGGTGGAGGAGCTCAAGAGTGGAGTGACCCCGCTCGACAGCCGTCTCCCCGGCGGCGGCGTCGTCCACGGCAGCCCCCTCCACGGCGAATAACCAATTCTGTGCCGAATCCGGGCCGCTGTACGGCCCTTTAAAGACATGGAAAACCGGCTCTGATTTCTGCGCGTCGAAAGGGTCGCTGTACGGCCCTATTCCGGCACGGAATCGGGGGGTCTTAGGGGTTTGGGCCGAGTGCGCGCATGTCGCCGTGGCGTTTCGTCGCGCCGGTGGAGTCGAGCCATTCGCACAGTGGCACCGCGTACTTGCGAGTCGTTTCGAGCAGGTCCCTGATCTGCGCCACGGTCATGGGGCCCGACGCTTCGATAGACGCGCGCACCCGAGCGCGCGCGTCGTCTGCTTGGGCGCGCGTGAGGAAGAAGTCTCCGATCTTCACCAACTCGCCCGACTGCATGAGTGAGCGCAGCAATTCTTGCGGCGCGCCGAGCTCTTTGACGAGCGGAGGAGCGAACCCCTGCGCCTCGATCGTCGCGACCAACCGGTCGCGTTGCTCTTGCTGCTGCGGCGTCATGCTCACTCCGTGAGAAGCAAGTCTCAGAAGAGCACCTTCTTCGACGACATCCGGCGCTGCCGCGACCAGATCGTTCAGCGCATCGGCCTCCAGAGCCAGTCCCGCGCGCACTTGTTCGCGCGCCGCTCCTTTCTCCAGCGGACGAGCCTGGTGGTGCTGCTCGAGCGCCGCCAACAGCGCGGCGCGCGACAGGTTCATCTGCGCGCGCGACACGAGGTCGTGCCCGAGAGCGACGACTCGCTCAGCGGCCCTATCCAGGTCGGCAGTCACAGCGCCGCTGCGGTACAGCGCCTCCGATCGAGCGAGCGTCCCCGCTGCTTCCACCAACGCCACGAGTGCCTCGAACGGCGTGGCGTTCCGTAGTTCGTCCACGAGCCGCGCCCGTTCCGGATCGCGCCGCCGCGCCACCGGCGCCAGCGGATCCACCACGACCCCGCCGCCGAGGGTCAACACCCGGCCTGCATCGCGCAACACGAAGCGGTCGCCTCGCACCAGGGGGAGCGGATCGCGCAGATATAGCTGCACGGGTCCCTCGGTCCCGGGCGCCAGCGAGTCCCCCTCCAGCAACCTGACCCGCACCGGCGTCTCGGCCGAACCGACATACAAGAGGTGCGCGCCTTTCTCGGTCAACTCTTGCCCGCGCCCGACGACCGACTCCGGCAGCACGGTCACCCACGCATCCACCCGTGACGTCGGACGCCACAGCTCCGGCGCGCCGATCAGGTCGCCGCGCTCGGCACCCTCGCGCTCGAGTCCCACGAGGTTCAACGCGACGCGGTTCCCCGGACCGATCGACGGAAGCTCTTTCTTGTGGCTCTGTATCCGCCTGATGCGGGCGCGCCGTTCCTCTCCGCCGTGCAGGAGGCCTACCTCGTCGTTCGTGGCGAAGCTCCCACCCACCAGCGTTCCCGTCGTCACCGTTCCGGCTCCCGCGATCGTGAACACCCGGTCCACCCACAGGCGAGGGCGGCCGTGGTCCGGCAGAGCGGGAGCCGCGGCGACGACCCGGTCCAGTTCGCCGAGCAAGCGCTCTATGCCGGCGCCGGTCACCGACGAGCACGGCACCACCGGCGCGCCGGCCAGCGTGGTCGCGCCGAAACGCTCCGACACTTCGGAGGTCACCTCGGCCACGCGCTCCGCATCGACGAGATCCACCTTGGTCAGGGCGATGACACCGTGCCGCACCTGCAGCACGTCGAGGATCGCGAGGTGCTCCTCGGATTGCGGCTTCCATCCTTCATTGGCGGCGACCACGAACAGACAGACCGAAACGCCCCCCGCTCCGGCGAGCATGTTCTTGATGAAACGCTCGTGCCCGGGAACGTCGATGATCCCGATCTCGTTGCCGGACGGCAAGGGAAGCCAGGCGAACCCCAGATCGATCGTCAGTCCCCGCCGCTTCTCCTCGGCGAAGCGGTCCGGGTCGATCCCGGTCAGTCTCTCGACTAACGAGGACTTCCCGTGGTCGACATGGCCCGCGGTCCCGATCACATGCATGCAAGAGATTGTGACCGCGCCACGCCCCACCGTCTTTTCGCGCCGGGAATCGGCTCCCCCACAACCGCATTCCGGCACAGAACCGGTTCCGTCGGAGCGGCTCGCTATCCTTCGGAGCGCGGGTCGGTCTCCTCGGCGATCCGCTTGCCCGGACCGATCTTCTCGGCGACGTAGTAGGCCGGTTGTTTCTCGACGATGATCTCGGCGCCGGGGATCTCGTGACCCGGCTTGATGATGAAGCGGTCCCGGAAGCGCCTGACCTCGTCGTAGGCATCCCGGCCGATATCGATGAACTCCGAGCACTCCTTGCGACCGCATTCGCACACCACGGCCTGGTCCGACCACACGCCTTCCTTGACGACCCGCTCGTTCACGTCTCGGAACCAGGCTTCGTTACCGCCGACGCGTTCGGCCTGGGACTCGGTGACCGTCTCGCTCGGGATCAACGGCGACGAGCACACCGGACAGGTGAGGTCCGCCCCGGTCTCTAGATAGACGTTGCGACCACACGAGGTACAGAAACTGACGGTTGCCATGAGGGGGCTCCAAACTGTTTCGGGAGGTACGTGCCGGAGGGACATCAGGCTTCTACTAATCTCTCCTGGCGTGAGTACGGTTGGTCCGGCCACTCGATATCCCATCCGCCGGTGAATCCTCCTGCTGTGTGAACCGCCGAGCGGACCAAGGCGTCTGCTTTCTCGGCAGCTTTCTTTTCACTCCTTGCTTTCACCGTCACTGAGATTCTGACCTCACCCTTACTGAACGTGGTCTCGATCATCGGGTCGGCTGCCTCTTGCATCTGCAGTAGTTCCACCATGACATCGTCGAGGTGAGCCTCAATTAGACGGTTTCGTTCCTTAACCGGAAGACGCTCGACGGCTTTGTTCGAAACCTTGAATCCTCCGACCATCTCATAGCTATTCATCGCTCGGTCTCCAGCATGTCTTTCTGCACCACCTGACTGTCTCCTTACCCTTGTTCGGATTCGAGGGCGTCAGCGGCATCGTCTTCATATGGTCCCCGCAAGGGCACTTTAGTTTGAAATAGCCACCTGGCCACTTCGTGACCTCCCAACCCCCGGACTCGATTTCCCTGAGGTTGCGCTCTAGGTCTTTCTTGGGGTGCCGTGGTCGTCTCTTTTTCTTCGGCATCGCCTACCGGACTCCTGAGAGCTTCGTTGGTCCTGGTTGGACCGGCCGGCACGACGATAGCCAGAGCTTGCGACAGTTAAGCCGACGGTGAGACCAGGCTCGCCCTGAGAGCTCGGACGAGCTCCGGATCCTGTTCCTCTGCGACCGTGCGGACGTCTAGTAGCACTCGCTCATCTTCCACTCGGGCTATCACCGGCGGGTTTCCTGCGCGCAGCGTGCGCTCTATCTCGTCGACCGTTGCGTGTTCGGGTGTGATCGCGAGGCCCCAGGAGCCCAGCTCGACTCCGGGCATCGACCCGCCGCCGGTCATGGCTGCAAGTGCCACGGCTTCCACCTTAGCCGGGAGGTCCTGGAGCTGCGCGGCGATGCGCGCGGCGCGCCGCTCCAGCTCTTCGGACGATGCACCGGCCATCGCCCAGAACGGCAACTCATCGCGCCGCCCTTCGAGGTAGAGCTGCAGAGTCGCTTCGAGCGCGGCAAGTGTCATCTTGTCCACGCGCAAAGCCCGCAGCAGCGCGTTCTTCGACATCTTGGCGATCAGGTGAGCCCGCCCGGCGATGATCCCGGCTTGCGGGCCGCCGAGCAGCTTGTCGCCCGAGAACGTGACGACGTCTGCACCTTCCTCCAACGCGACATCGACCGCAGGTTCGTCTCCGGTCCCGCCCGGCGGTTCACCGAACAGTCCCGAGCCGAGGTCGTGGATGAAACACACCTTGCGCGCCAGCGCCACCCGGGCGACGTCGCGCGCTGCTACCTCGCTCACGAACCCGACGACACGGTAGTTAGATGGATGCACCTTCAGGATCGCCGCGGTGTCGGGCGTGATGGCGCGCTCGTAGTCGGACAGGTGCGTGCGATTGGTGGTACCGATCTCGACGAGCTTCACTCCGGCGGCGGCCATGACCTCGGGGATGCGGAACTCTCCGCCGATCTCGACCAGCTCGCCTCGACTGATGATTACCTCTTTGCCGCGAGCGAGGCTGGCCAGGACAAGCAACACCGCCGCCGCGTTGTTGTTCACGACGAGCGCGGCGTCCGAACCCGTGAGCTCGTTCACCAGCGTCTGTGCGTGCTCGTAGCGCGAGCCGCGCGCCCCGGCGTCGAGGTCGTACTCGAGGTTCGAGTAGCCGGCCGCGACCCGGCGTACCGCATCCAGCTGCTGTGCGCCGAGGGGTACTCGGCCGAGGTTCGTATGGATCAGCACTCCGGTGGCGTTGATCACCGGCGTGAGTAGTTTGCGCTGCCGTTCGACGAGCATCGAGCGCGCGGTCGCGACCAGTGCATCGAACCCCGGAGCGAGAGCCCCGGCGCGCACCTCTTTGCGGGCATCGTCGATCGCGCGGCGCGCCGCGGCGACCACTGCGTTGTGTGGACCCGACAGCTCGGTGGTGATGCGGTCGACCGCAGGCAGCTTGCGCAGCTGGGCATTCGGCTCACTCATCGCGAACGCCTCCACCTAAGCGCGCCGACAGATCGTCGCTGCGCGATCGACCGGCGCGCCCCTGCATCAGATGCCCGGGTCGAGGATGCGTCGTCGTACCGCTTCTTGGATCGCGGACACGCGGTTGTTCACTTGCAGCTTCGCGTAGATGTTCGCCACGTGCGTCGTGACCGTGCGCTCCGAGATCTTGAGGCGCGCCGCGATCGTCTTGTTCGGCAATCCCGTGCTCATCAGCTCGAGCGTTTCGCGCTCGCGCGGCGTGAGTGGTTGATACACGTCGGCTACTTCTTCCTTCTGATGGCTCTGGAACTCTTTCAGCAAGCGCGCTGCAACCTCTGGATCGATCTTGGCCCGGCCGCTCGCGACGGCGCGCACGGTGTCGAGGACCTCCTCGAGGTCGGCCGTCTTCAGCAGATAGCCCGAGGCGCCTGCTTTCAGGGCGTCGAAGACGAACCGCTGCTCGTCGTGGCCCGACAGCACGACCACGCCGACGTTGGGGAACGCCTCCTTGATCTCGGCGGTCGAGACGATGCCGTCCTTATTGGGCATCACCACGTCGATCAGTACGACGTCGGGCAGCACCTCTTCGACCAGCTCGACGACCTTCATCCCATCGGAGGCTTCGCCGACAACTTCGATGTCGCCGTCGGCCTCGAGCATCGTTTTGATCCCGCGCCGCAATAGATCGTGGTCATCGACCAGTACGACCCGGATCGGCTCGGCCGTGCCCGCGTCCTCTGATGTGCTCATAGGGAGATGATAGGCGGGCTGCCGTCTGTCTAGCTTGGCAGCTCGTCACGCGTGCCGAGTACGACTCAGCCGTCGTTCGGGTGTACCTCGATGCGGTCGCCTTCGCCGATCCCCCATTCCTCGAATCTGCCCATGTTCACCTCGAGAGCCCCGCTGTAGGTCACGCCGGGGTTGTAGGTTGGGCACGGGTCGACTTCGCATGGCTCCATATCGAGGATGCGCAGGATCTCTCCGTCGGCAGAGAAGAACGCGATCGACAACGGGATGAGCGTGTTCTTCATCCAGAAGCCACCACTGGCGTCGCCGGGGAAGACGAAAACCATGCCCTTGTCCGCCGGGAGCCGCTCGCGGTACATCAGACCGTGTTGCCGCTCGCGCTCGTCGTCCGCGATCAGCACCTCGATGGTCTTGGCGGTCGCCCCGTTTGACAAGGTTGCCGTTCCTTCACCGAATCGTTGCGGTCTGCACGGCAGGCGATGCTTCTGTTCGGTGGAGGGCATCCCGACGACTTTGACGCGCAGCTCGCAGGTGCCCTTCTTCGGGCGCTGGAACGAGACTCTGTAGGTTCGGTAACCGAGCGACGTCCAGCGTGTTCGCGCCACCGTCTTGGCTTTCAACTTGTGGGTGTCGCTTGACGGGAAGTACTTGAAGAGCTTGATCCGCAGCCGTTCCTTGGCCCGCGCTCCGTAGACCTTGCCCAGCGCGGTCACCGAAGATCGGTTCTTGGCTGGTGTCAGCACCACCTGTGGCTCGTATCCCGCGGCGGTGCTTATGTCGGGCGCGCCGAGCGATCCGGCGACCAGCGACAACGCGACGAGACCCACCTTCATCCGCATGACGGTTCTAGGGTAGTTCCATGCGGAGCTAGGGCGGAGTTACTGAGACAGCAGTCCTAGAACGGGATCGAGGATCGGGTCGAGGACGGGATCGAGGATCGGGTCCGGATCCAGTACCGGATCGAGGATCGGGTCAAGGATGGGATCGAGGATCGGGTCTGGTTCGAGGGGAGGCAGCGACGGATCGAGGGGAGGCAGCGACGGATCGAGCGGCGGCAGCGGGATGAGATCCGGCAGAGGAACGGTTTCTCCCTCGGCGGTGAACAGCGCGACCACGAACTGCGCGGCATCGAGCGTCACCACACAGGTGGGGTCGGCTCCGGTGCAGGCACCCGCCCAGCCGGTGAACGTCTCTCCGGCAGCCGGTACGGCGGTCAACGTCACCGCAGAACCCAGGTCGAACAGTTCACTGCATACATCCGGGCATGACACACCTGCAGGCTCCGACGTAACGAGACCGTTGCCGAGCGTGGTGACCAAGAGGAGTTCCTGGGTCTCCTCTGCAGGGATGAAGTTCGCCGATGCCGTTTTGGTCGAGTCCATCATGATGCCGCAGGCGACGACCAAGCCTGTGGTGGCGCATGCGTCTCCCCATCCGGCGAAGATCGAGCCGGTGTCGGGTATCGCTACGAACGCTGCGATCGCTCCGGGCTCGTAGCGGATCGCACATCTGGTGGCGCAGACGGTCTCACCATCTGCCGACCTGAGCGTGCCGTTGCCGGTAGAAGTCAGCGTCAACAGGTACTTGCCTGTGACCTTCTCCAGGGAAAGGGTCTTGCGGAAAGTCTGGTTGGCGGCTTGTCTGCGATTCTTGCCTTTGACCGGATCGAACTTGGTGCGGGTGTAGGTGACGCGCGGAGCGGCGGTCCAGTCGGAGTCTTGCTTCTCGTGCAACACGATGACGAGCTTGTTGACCTTAGCGCGACCGACCTTCTTGATCTGGTACCCCTCGACGTCGAACGGGTAGGTGCCGTCCTTGTCGACGCGGTGCTTGATCTTGCGCGTGTAGATCAACTTCATGGCGTCGGCGCGTCCGTCCTTGTCCCGGTCCATCATCTTCACCTTTTTGAGCTTCGGTGCTTTGGTCGCGGCGGAAGCAGGCGACAGAAGAGGTCCGAACGTGAGTGATGCTCCGATCAGCGCGACCGCGAGACAGAGGCGAAGCAGGTGACATGAGGTATTTCTTGGAAGTGTCATGTTCGCACCTTCGGGGCTTGCTCCGAGATCCTTGAGAGGTTCTTCCATCTTTCAAGCGGCGGGCGCGGTCGCCACGGCGTGCGCTGCGCAAAGTGCTTAGGCTCGACCTGCTTTGCACGCACCGAGATTTGTAATTCAAGACGGTGTGGGGGCAAAGCCGACACTAGTGAACATGGGGCAACAGATGTTTCACAAGACCTTCTTCATCGCGGCCTTCGTCGCCGCCTGCGTGCTGCTTACCGCCGCGCCCGCGTTCGCGTACGACTTCAACCGCACGCTGCAGGAGGGTGACTCGGGTGAGGACGTCGTCGAGCTGCAGGTGCGCGTCGCCGGTTGGCTCCCGCGCGCCGATCAACGTCGCCTCCGGCTCAACGGCATCTTCAACCGCAAGACCACCAACTCGGTCAAGGCCTTCCAACGCCACTACGGGCTCACGGTGGACGGCATCGCCGGACCCAGCGTGTTCGATGTCTTGAACTCGCTCGAGATGGACAACGGCTCCACGTTGAACTTCGCGTGGAAAGAGTTCAAACAGAACTACAACTCGAGGTGTTCGGGCGAGGCGAACAAGTACGCACGCACGTTCAAGGGTGGCAAGGTCGGCCGCATCCAGGTGCGCGAGAACGTGCGCCGCATGATGTGGCGTCTCGAGGCGCTGCGCGCCAAAGGTGGGGACAACCCGATCGGTATCAACTCAGCGTTCCGCAGCGTTGCTTACAACGCATGCATCGGAGGTGCGAGCCTCTCCCAGCACATGTACGGCACCGCCGTAGACATGAAGGTCGCCAATGTCACCAACCGCACGTCGCGCGACACCGCCAAGGGGACGCAGTTCCACGGCATCTCCTGCTACTCGTCGCTGTCCCACAACCATCTCGATCTGAGGCTCGACAACGACCAGCTTCCGCAAGCTCAGTTCTGGTGGTGGCCGGAGCGCGACGCTAAGGGTCGCGATCTCGCTGACGACGGCAAGCCTTGTTACGGCGAGACTGCCCAGGAGGGACCTGCTCCGCGCACTGACTCCGGTTACGCGCCGACGGCGCGCGAGACCCAGGACTTCAACGACGGACACGAGCCTCATTACGGCGGCCTCGCCGACTGAACGCTTTCGGCTAGAAGAAGTCGGAACATCGAGGCGTAACTTCACCGTCTGCCCGGCGTTATCCCTTTAGAGGCCTTTCGACGGGCTTGGTTTGTTGCTTGTGATGTCGACATCGGAGGCTATCCAATGACGCGCGAGCATGCGACACTGCTCTGACGGAATGAAGGGTCTAGCAGGAGGCCGCGCCCTGAGGATGTTGCGATGACGCCAGAGGTACCCGAAGGGGTAACCGTTCTGCACGACAGTGAGGACAAGCAACTCGTCTTGGCGTTCAAGGCGGGCGACGAGCGCGCCTACGAGCGCATCTTCGTCCAGTACTCCCCCCGGGTGCACAGCGTGTGCCGGCGGATGCTCCGCCAGCCCAACGACGCCGAAGAGGCCGTGCAAGAGACGTTCCTGCGGGTCTTTCGGGCGCTTCCTCGCTTCAACGGCACCTACCAGCTCGGGGCGTGGATCACCCGCATCGCGACCAACGTCTGCCTCGACCAGCTGCGCTCCAACGGCCGCCACCCCGCCGATCTGACCCCCTTCGACGAGCTCCAGCTGCTCCAGGGGGAGGCTTCGAAAGACTATGAGCCCGAGAACGTACAGATAAAGAGGTCCGAGAGCCGCCGCCTGCGGCGCGTGCTCGACGCGCTCCCGCCGCTGCACAAGGCGGCGATCGTCCTGCGCGACTTCGAGGGCCTCTCCTACGAAGAGGTGGCCGCCGCCCTCGGGGTAACCGAGTGCCAGGTGAAAGCCCTGATCCACCGGGCGCGCCAGGGCTTCAAGCGCAACTGGGCCGCCTCGGCCGCCTCGGTCTTCCTGCCGACCAGCCTCTTCAACAAGTTCCGGATCCCGGACACCCCTCTCCGGGAGCAGGCCGCAGGGGTTACCCACATGGTGGCCTCCTCGGCGCCGAGCTTCGCCGCCACTTGCACCGGGGCGCTGCAGCAGTGCGGGTCGGTATTCGTGGACAAGGCTGCCTCCGTGGTGACCGCGATGGTGGTGGGGGCCGCGGCGATGACGGTGGCGGTCGCCCCGACCTCGGCCGACGACGTCTTCCAGCCCACGCCATCGACCAGCGGGTCCACGGTCGCCGCTGCGGGCCAGGATGATGATGTGACCGAGAACGGATCGGTAGCATCCGACACGACTGCTGAGTTGGCCGAGAAGCGGGCTCCGTTAGAAGAGGATCCCGCGCCCCAGCCCACCCCCACACCTTCGCCTCCGGCACCCGCTACCGCTCCTGCGACCGCTACCGAACCGGCCGCATCCCCTTCACCCGCACCCGCTGTGGTGGAATCCCCCACCCCGGCTCAGAGCCCCACGTCTAGTGAGCCGACCACCCCCCCCGAGCCGCGGGGCCACTCCTTCACCTTCGCAACCGGCGTCGGCAGCGGGTCCTGCCAGGGCTGCGGTTACGAGAAACAGGTCGTCGCTTCGGGTGCGACCGGTTCGCGGACCGGGATGAGCTCTTTCTACGAGGATCTGCGGGGGACCGTCTATGGAGGAGCCCCCTTCGGCGTGACGCTGCGGCACGAGAGTCGTGACATCTCCAATCACACGATGACGTTCGTGCTGCGAACCGAGCAAGGCACCTATCATTACACCGCCACCGGCTCCTGGGTGCGCCGGACCTCTACCGACTGGGGCGGCTGGACCTACGAGTTCAGCGGCCGCTACCAGCTCGGATCCCGCCCCACCCGCTCGGAGATGGTGCCGGAGCGAGGCACCTACCAGGCCGAAGTCACCTACTCCCACACCCAGCAGAAGATCCTCTCGACAGCCATCAGGCTCACCGAGTCCGGCTAGGACCTCGCCTGGGCAAGCTCAGCTGAAGATCGAAATCCAGCTCAGCCGGGGGCGGTCTTAGACAGGGCATCCCCTGGGGCTCAGCACCAACAAGAGTGCTCAGACCTTGACACCGGCCTTGCCGCAACCCACACTACGTAAGGGGAAACGGACCGTTCGTAGTGATTTGGACCGACAAAGTCCTGATCCGTGCCGATTTTCTGCCAATAGCTACTTAGCGTGTAACTTTCTGTGCGCTTTGTCGTTGGACGCAATAGAGCCGGGCTCAGGCCCGGAGTAATGCTGGAGAGGGACGGCATGAAAGGAGGGGTCTCGGAGGAAGAAGTCCGAGGATCGCAGTAGATGCAGCACCGGCGGGCGGACGCCGTCAGATCTCCGTCGCTACCCGTTTCATCCGAAGTGAAACCGATTACCAGGAGGTAAAGGTTGAAAAAGAGATTCTGTACTTTGCTAGGACTGGCCATGGTGGCCTCGCTCCTAGCTATCGCAGCACCGTCCGCACAGGCGGCTCCACCGTTCGCGGCGCAGAACTTCAATCCCCAGGATTCGCTCCTCGGCGCCGACGGCATCGACAGGCTCGTTCTCAGCGACAAGTTTGACGGCGTCGACTCCTTGGCACACCTGACCGGCGTCGCTACGACCGACACCACTTCGGCGACCTGGGTGGTATGCCCGGACCCATCGGGCTTCCCAATGCCGGACGTCGTTCCGCCGCTGGACAATCCGATCCCGCCTCCCACCTGTCAGGTCATCGGCACCGACACCCAGGGCGAGCCAGTTCCCGGATTCGGGGGTGATCTCGGCTTCGAGTTCTTCTGGGACATCCCGAGCACCTTCGACCAGATCACGCGCTCGGTCGGCGTTTACTACTGCAAGGGCACGGCGACCGGCAACGAGCCGGGCGGCAATTGCCTGCTCGAGGTCGAGCCCAACGTCTTCATCGACAACGGTCAGAGCGGTTCGCAGACGACCACCGCAGCGGAGCTCCTCGACTGGTGCGTCGATGCCAACGCCGACGGCGACTGCGATGATGTCGGAGACACCGCGCGACAGTCGTTCGACCACCCCGAGGCGCTCCCGAACCTGACCACTCAGTACCCCGGAGGAGATGTCATCGTTCGGGCGACCAGTTCCGACGACGGCATCAGCACCCTGACGCTGTGTGTAGACCTCAACGCCGACGCGCAGAACGCTCCGAATACCTGCGCCTTCTCGGATTCCTCGGGCGGCTCGGCCGCGGCCGCGTTCAAGACGTACGAGTTCTCCATCACGTACCCGGACAACGCCGAGATGGCGTTCTTCCTCCACAACATCAACGCCGACGGTTCTGGCTACTGCGACGGCTTCGACTGTCTGTTCGATACCCACTACGTGGTTTCGAGCGAGCCCGAGGCGACCACCGCAGGCATAACCTTCCTCAACCCTGCTCCTGGTGACCCGACGCCGCCGGGCGGTCCAGTGCCGGCAGCCGGTAAGTGCACCCCGGCAGACACCGATGAGACCAACCAGCTCGGTGACTCTGAGTTCGTGCGCTTCTGCGTGACCGACCAGTTCGGCAACCCCTTCAGCGGTCCGGTGACATTCGAGTCGACCGGTCCCGAGGGTTCGGGCTTCACTGCCTGTTCAGGCGGCACGCTCCACGACCACGATGCTGATGGTCGTTCCGAGCACTGCCACACGACGACCGGCACAGATGGAACCGCGCGGGCAACGATCAACAACACCAGCGATACTTTCCAGGATGCGACGCCTGGTGACCAAGTCGTCACGGCGTGTTCCGACCAGCAGAGCCCGGGTGCCGCTCCTCCGGCTGCTCCGCCCGTCGGTCACGGCTGCGCCGACGAGACCGTCAAGGCGAGTGTGACCAAGCACTGGGTCACCGCCCCTCGGAACATCGAGCTTGTCTTCGCTCCGGAGGGCACCTTCGACGCACAGGAGGTCTGTCTCACCGGTGACAAGTTCAAGGAGAACGTCGTTGGCGATACCGACACGCTGATCGCCTGCACGTTCGATGCAGCGGGTAACTTCGTGAGCACCATGCCCGCGGACAACGGTCGTCTGCAGTGGTTCATCTTCCCTTCTGGTGGTGGGGAACTGACCGCTACGAGGTTCAACCCTCCACCTCCGAACGAGACCGGAGCGGACGGATCCGCCATCGCAACGATCGAGGCATTCCGAGCCGGCAACGACCTCATCGAGGTCTGCCTCCGGAACGACCCGGGTGGCAACGCCGGTAGCGACTGCGATTTGGTGCAGAAGCGAGTGACTCAGGGCACCACCCCGCCACCTCCCGCACAATGCCAGGACGGCGTGGACAACGACGGCGATGGGCTGATCGACTTCCCGGATGACCCGGGTTGCGAATCGCCGACCGATCCCACCGAGGGCCCTGGAACTGATCCGGGTCCCACCGGTGGCCCGTGTCAGGGCTTCGGCTTTAACACCCGCACCAACAACGCAGTGGGCGGACAGATCATCGTCGGTTCGCCGGGTAACGACATCCTCATCGGGACCGATGGCGACGACATCATCTGTGGTCTCGGCGGAGATGACATCATTACTGCCGGAGCTGGCAGCGACCAAGTGGTCGGCAACGCCGGTAACGACACCATCGATGGTGGTGCCGGCAAGGACACCCTGCGTGGTGGCGCCGACGACGACACGATCGAAGGTGGCGACAAGAACGACGTCATCATCGGTGGCGGCGGCGACGACACGCTGCGAGGTAACTCCGGCTGGGACACCATCCGAGGTGGTCGCGGCAAGGACACCCTCCAGGGTGGTAAGGGCAACGACATCCTCCGGGGTGGTCGTGGCCACGACACGCTGAAGGGCTTCACCGGTGACGACCTCCTGAACGGTGGCGCAGGTACAGACACCTGTATCCCGGGTCCAGGGAACGACATCGTGAAGAACTGCGAAAGGTAAAAAGCTAGGTAGTCTCCTGCCCTCGGAAGAGGGTTAGACAAGGAGCTTCGAGAGGGGCCGGTCAACCGACCGGCCCCTCTCTCTTATGTTGGAGGCTATGGATATGAAGAGACCGATCACGCTCGTCTTGCTCGCAGCACTCGTTCTGGCCGTTGCCGCCGGCGCCTATTGGTTCACGACGAACGACTCCGACCCCAGCGGGGTGGGTGGCGACGGGGATGAAGTCGCTCGGGATCTCACCGAGGACGAGGTCCTCGACAGCGCTCCGCTCGTCTACTACGTCGAGGGGGACGCTCTGAAGTCGATCGGAGCGCGCGATGACGAAGGCGAGATCGTGCGCGAGGGGCTCTCTCCCTACGTCACCGGCGCCGACCAAGCGACTTACGTGACGTGGGTGGAGTTCGGCTCGGGAGATCAGCCGGTCATCCAGCTCTACGACCGCGCCGCCGACGAGAAGGAGACGATCAGTGGTACGGCTCCGGTGTGGGACGAGGCTGGCCAGCGCTTCGCCTACCTCAGCCCGACGAGGCTCGGCTCCTGCAGCGAGACCGACTGCGAGGTGCCGGTCCAGGTAGTCGTGTTCGATACCGGCAGCGGCGAGAGCAAGCTGTGGCTCGATCAAGGTCGCTGGTCGATCGTCGGCTGGGCGGGTGACGAGCTGATCGTCGGCGATGCCAAGAACAAGTCTCGGTCCTCGATCGTCGATGCTGAGGGGGATACCCGGCGCCTCCGCATCGCTTTCGGCGACATCAAGTCGGTCTCTCCCGACGGCGAATGGGTCATCTCTTCAAAACAGAGCGGCCCCGAGCTGGTGCGCATCGCCGATGGGATCGATCGCTCGCCTTTGGGCGACAACGACGACACGGTGACCTTCGTCGACTGGGCCTCGGATTCGTCACGAGCGGCCGTGGTTGCCACCTTCGACGAGGATCCTCCCCGTCTGTTCATCGTCGATACCGAGTCACGTTCGATCGAGCCGTTCAACGAGGACGAGGTCGTGGGCGAGGTCTTCTGGGGGCCGGATGACCAGGGAGTGGTTCTCACGAGGGTCGATCGCGACGAACTGCAGCTTCAGGCGTCTTTCTGCCGGATCGAAGCGCCGGACAAGTGCGTATCCCTGCTCGAGTGGCAGACCAACATCCGCGTCGTGGGGGTAGACGAACGCTGACGCTGGGACCGCTCCTACGTGGTTCTGTCGTTCGCGGCACCGCGAAAGTGGTCTAGGGTCGCTGAGACACGTGGGTCCTCGGTCGGGTCGCAGATGTCCACGTCGCGCTTCTTTGCCACAATCTCGACCGGAAGTCAAGGGTCCGTGGCACAAGTCAAGCAACTAATGATGCCTATGGGCGTTAGTCACTATGGAGCCGGAGTTGCGCCCCGGCGACTATCGGAGGGGAAAGCTCGAAAGGAGGGGTCTCGGAGACTTGAGCCGAGCATTGCGCTAACCGTAGGAACGACGGGCGGACGCCGTCACATTCCGTCAGATCTATCCATGAACGATCGTTTACCAGGAGGTAAGTTTTGAAAAATAGATTCACTAGCCCATTAGCCTTTCTAACGGCGCTGATGGTGATGTTGGCCCTGGCAGTACCTCTGGCAGGAGCCGCCTTCGCAACGCATGGAGCCGAGCCCGTAGCTGTGGTCGATCTCGAGCCCGAGCAGGATCAAGCCGCGACCGGGACGTGTAACGCGTTCATCGTGACCTTGACCGACGACGACGTCGATCCCGCCGAGGGAGAGACGATCGACGTTCTCGCCGAGCAGGTGTTCGCGGAAGATGCGGTGCCGGCGAACGACCCCACGCTCGAGTTCTGTGAGCCGACAACGGGCCAGGAGCCTTCGAACCCGGTTCCCGGCGGAGCCGTTGCCGCTCAGGGTGACGAGTGCCCCACCGATGCGAACCTCGCCAATCCCAACCAGGACTGCGCCACGCTCCACGGTGAGTTCGTCGCCGACGCCGAAGGTGAAGTCATCTTCGGTATCCGCTCGGACACAGCCGGCACGATGGTTGTAACTGCATACGCGGAAGCTCAGAATCCCGCATGTACGCCTGCAGAGAACACCAACAACCTGCCGGACAACTGCGAGCCTCAGGATGACGTGCTGAAGACCTGGACCGCAGGTGGCGCCGCAGGCGTCGCTGTTCTCGACTGCGAGCCTGAGTTCGCGTCGAACAACCTCGATGCGGGCGACACGACCCACACGTTCATGTGCACGGCGACCAACGCAGCCGGCGACCCCGTCGGTGACGTGGCAGTGCAGTTCGAGGTCACTGCCGGTCCGAACGCGGACAACTCCTTGATTCCGGGCAACCAGCCCGTGACCGGTAACTGTGGGACGACCACCACCGGCGAGACCGGCACCGCACCCGCCGGCACCATCGGTGAGGTCGAGTGTTCCTACGACGAGGGCGACGACCTCGAGTTCGACGAGGTCGGCACCGACACGATCGTGGCCTTCGTGGACCAGGACGCCGACAACGATCCCGATGCGGGCGAGCCTCAGGACGAGATCCAGAAAGCGTGGACGTTCGGTGCCCGTAACATCGACTGCACGCCGAAGACCGCGACCAACGACCCCGGTGACGAGAATCACCTGGTGACGTGCACGGTCACCGACCGCGAGGGCAACCCCGTCTCCGGTACCACCGTGACCTTCACCGAGACCGGTCCCGGTCGTTTCCAGAACAACCAGTCGACGACCACCGACGTGACCGACGGCACCGGTCAGGCGACCGCTACGGCGACCGCCCAGCAGAACGAAGAGGGCACCCAGGAGATCACCGGAACGATCACGGATGAGAACCAGGGCACCCCGGGCAACCAGACGACCGGTGAATGTCAGGAGCCTGCCGACCAGCCCCAGGCTGGCGATCCTGCCGGTAACTGTGCCGAGACGGTTCTGAAGAACTGGGTCGAGCCCGGTGCACCACCTCCGCCCGCACAGTGCCAGGACGGCATCGACAACGATGGCGACGGGTTGATCGACCACCCGGACGACCCGGGTTGCGAATCGCCGACCGATCCCACCGAGAGCCCGAACCCGGACCCGGACCCGGGTGGTCCCACCGGTGGCCCGTGTCAGGGCTTCGGCTTTAACACCCGCACCAACAACGCCGTGGGTGGACAGGTCATCGTCGGTTCGCCCGGTAACGACGTCCTCATCGGGACCGATGGCGACGACATCATCTGTGGTCTCGGCGGAAATGACGTCATTACTGCCGGAGCCGGCAAGGACCTAGTGGTCGGTAATCAGGGCGACGACATCATCGATGGTGGTGGCGGCAAGGACACCCTGCGTGGTGGCGCCGACGACGACACGATCGATGGTGGCAACAAGAACGACGTCATCATCGGTGGCGGCGGCAACGACACGCTGCGCGGCAACTCCGGCTGGGACACCATCCGTGGTGGTCGCGGCAAGGACACCCTTCAGGGCGGCCGCGGCAATGACATCCTCCGGGGTGGTCGTGGTCACGACACGCTGAGGGGCTTCACCGGTGACGACCTCTTGAACGGCGGGGCAGGTACCGACACCTGTCGTCCGGGTAGAGGCAACGACACCGTCAAGAACTGCGAAAGAAGGTAGCCTCCTGCCCTCTCCATGAGGGTCACACAAGGAGCATTGCAGAGGGGCCGGTCGAGAGACCGGCCCCCTCTTTCGGCTGGTTCTGATCTAGAAAGTGATCTGCCCTTCCCGCCGGAGCGTTCTTTGTCTAGGATTCTTTGGATACGTCTGATCCTGGAGGGGGTCCCGGAGTGTGTACGTCCAGCCCTAAAGCGTCGTCCTTAGCCCGTCTTCTGATCGCGGTCGCTCTGCTGACCGCGGGGGCCCTCGTCGTGCCGTCCGAGCGCGCCTCGGCCGAGGACGCTTCCTACGAGACCGAGCACTTCTCGATCACTTTCAGTCGCGACGCGAACGACCCCGACGCCCCCGAGCAGACCGACGCGGACCTCGACGGCGTGCCGGACTCGGTGGAGCGCCTCGGTGCAGCTCTCGAGCGAGGGCGCGCGCTGATCGTGGGCGAGCTGGGATACAAGCCTCCCCCGAACGAGGGTCTCTATCCCGTTTACATAGCGCGGGCGTTCGGCCAAGGGTTCGTGCGGGTGGCTCCGGGGGATTCGCGCTCGCGCTCGTCGTACATGGTGATCCCACCCGAGCGTCTCGCCAGCACCGCTCCCGATGTCGCGATAGCGGCGCTCGCGGTACACGAGTATTTCCATGCCGTGCAGTACGGCTACGACTACCGGGCCGACTACTGGTTCACGGAAGCGAGCTCGGCGTGGATCGAGGAGCGTCTCGACGACGCCGCGAACACGCCTCTCTTCACGTTGAACGATTTCGTCCCCCATCCCGAACAGGGCTTCACGTCGTTGCCCGGCGTCGGGGAGTACGGGGCGTTCCTGTTCCTCGAGTTCCTGAGCGAGCGCTACGACGCCGGCCGCCCCGACGTAGTGCGGGCGCTGTGGGAGCAGATGGCCGCCGGGTGGGCGTCGGGAACGGGATCCGAGGTCTCTTCGATGGCCGCCGTCGAGTCGTGGCTACAAGGGCGTGGGTTCACCTTGTCCGAGTCCTGGAACGAGTTCATGCTGTGGCGGCTCCGGCTGGGACATTTCTCCGAAGGCGATGCGTACCGCGCCGCGGTGACGGAGCCGTGGCCGGCCTACCCCACCGACACCAAGGTGTCGCGCCAGACCTGCCGCTTGGTGGCCGGCGGGGGGAACCTGACGCCCTTCGGCAGCGCGTACGCCCGCCTGAAGCCGACGCGGCGCGGTCCGCACGAGGCGACGCTCACCGCGACGGGTCCCGCAGGAGCCACCGGCTTCGTCTCGGTCAAGCCCCGCGGCGAGCCTGAGCGGATTACGCCGTTGGTCTTCGGCTCCGACGGTGTGGCGCAGGCCGACGTCGCGTTCTCGCGACGGACGGTGCCGCGGCTGATCGTGGCACTCGGTAACACCTCGCTCTCAGAGCCGGCGACGATCGCCTATTCGTTGATGCGAAGCCACGCCTGGAACGCGGACGTCACGTCGTCGGTCCCATCGAGCGTCGAGTTCGGCACATCGATCCGGGTGCAGGGAACGGCATCTTGCGCCGGCCGTCCCGCTCCCTTCGCACGGGTCGAGCTGGCCGAGACCTTGACGGACGGTTCGACGACCACGCACTCGCTCGTTACCGACGACGAGGGCAGGTGGTCGATCTCGTTGTCACCTGAGGAGTCGGCGTCCTACGTGGCGAAACTCGTCGATCCGTTGCTTCCGGCTGCGACGACCGCGTCCCGGTTCAACGCCGTGAAGCCGCTCGTCGCGATCGACGTGGCCGAGCAGGTTGCGCTCGGCGACGACATCGAGGTGACCGGAACCGTGACGCCGGTACATGCCGGCGCGCCGATCGTTCTCGAGTATCGCCGTCCGGCTCGGAGCGAGTGGTTGCTCGGAGCCGAGGTGACTCTTGAGCCCGATGGGACCTACGGGGGGAGCTTCACCCTGCCGGAGCGCGGCTTCTGGGAGGTGCGGGCGCGCATGACCTCCACGCTCGACGAAGACCACCGGCCGGGCACGAGCGGCACGAAGACGGTCGAGGTCTCGGACTGAGCGATAGCGTCACGTGCATGTTGCGATGCCGTGAGAGCATCTGGCGATGAACTTTCCGATCGCGCGCTGGTTGCTTGCCATCCTCGTCGTGCTCCTGGTGTCCGCGGGTTGCTCGGAGGACCCGGCGCCGGACGCTGTCTCGCCCACGCCGGTCGAGATCACCGGCACCTTCACCGGCAAGATCTCCAAGCAGGAGCTCCGGGAGCTCGATAATGTGCCGCCGTATTGGGCGGGGACGTGGAGGCTCGAGATGGATGCCGGTAGTTACACCCTCAGCCACGAGGACTTCCGCTTCACCGAGGCTTTCGATGTGGCCGACGAGGGCCTGCGGATCAGCGCCACCCCCGCACCGGCCGGGGCCTTCAACTGCTTCAACGACGCCGAGGAGCGGTTGACCGGGGAAGGTGATGCCGCCGCGGTCTATCGCTACAGCCTGACCGAGACGTCTATCGAGCTCGCCGCATCGGAGGAGCCTTGTCCCCTGAGGGAGGCGCTTCTCGAGCGGACCTGGACGCTGGCGCCTTAAGGCTCTTGCCGCCGGCACGGTCTGCCGAAGAAAGCTGTTTCCGCGATTCCCGGGACCGATCTTGCTTGCTCTCTTGAAAATTCTCTCGATCCCTGGCAACCTAGCGAGCCCTTCGCCCGTTCGGACAGCGGACGGCGGCGCCCGTCGAGGTGGAATATCCATCTCGCTCGGGCCGTTTGCAATAGCAAGCGGGGGGACAGAGATAGAGCCAGGACCGCTAGCGGCGCCTGAGAGCGCCTTGACGAGGAGTGATGACAGTGTCCCTGATGGACACCTTCGGCAGCATCGAGGAGTGGCAGGAGCAAGGCCTCTGCCGCGGTTACGACAACATCGTTTTCTTCGGTGACGAGGGCGAGAGTGAGCT
Organism: Actinomycetota bacterium; assembly: GCA_051001455.1. GTDB lineage: Bacteria > Actinomycetota > CADDZG01 > CADDZG01 > WHSQ01 > JBPCNH01. Next base: position 116,557 of record JBPCNH010000023.1, on the reverse strand, counting down.
CGAGAAGCAGGGTCGTGAGACCCGGGCCAAGGCGATCTGCAAGACCTGCCCGGTGCTCGAGCCGTGCCTCGAGTTCGCCATGGAGACCAACCAGAAGTATGGGATCTGGGGCGGCCTGACGGCCAAGGAGCGCGCCTCGCTCAAGCGCCGGCGCGCCCGGGCCCGCAGGGCCTCCTAGGATCATCCAGCGCGACACGAGGAACGGCGCTTCGGCGCCGTTTCTTGGTGTTTGGGCCCTTTCATGTGGGTATGGCCATCCTGCGGGCTAACCCGCGACCCTCTGCTACGTTGCTATAGGTAGAGGGGGCGAGAGCCCGTCGGTTCACCGATGAGTTGTTCGATGTGTCGGCCGCCCCGCAAGCAACCGCTCTCCGGAGGTGCGTAGTGAGAAAGAGAAACAGCTCCCGCGATATCCAACGATCGGCCGCACGCGGTGCCTTGGGCATAGTCCTGGGTCTCCTGGCCTTCCTGGTCGCGTCCACCCCTATTGGGGGTCCGCTGACCGCCGTGGTCACGGCCCAGACCGCCTCGCCCACACCGACGGAGACGACCTCCCCCACAGCCTCCCCCTCCCCGACGACGCCTCCCTCGCCGATCGAGTGGGTCAACCCACACGAGGAGACCAGCACCGAGATCTCGATGAGGGGCGACGGCGTCGACGCCGCCTACCATCTGGTCGCGTGGGTGAACGACGTTCCGGCCAGCCCCCTCGTTGAGTTCAGGTATGTCGACGGCACCAACATCGTCTCCCTCGGCGCGGCGACCCGCGTGCCGGGTACCGACACGTGGGAGCTTTTCTGGACCACGCCTCCGGACGACGGCGACTACGTGCTCGAAGCGCTCCTCTATAGCGGGACGACGCTGGTAGGCCAGGACCAGATCGAGATAGAGGTCAACAACCAGGGAGAATCTCGCACGCTTCCGATTGACGCCGAGCCGCAGGCTCAGACCGTCGAGCTCCTTACGCCGGTCAACGGTGGCCGGGTCGGTTTCTACTCCTCCGGCACCGGCGATGCGCAGAGGACCAGGGCGGTGCTGAACGTGAGCACCAGCGCTGGCACCCGGAGTGTTCGCGTCTTTTACACGATGAGCGCCGTGGGTACCGAACCCGTGTGGACGTCTTGTGGAAGCGCTAACAAGCCGGCCGACGTCAATCAGTTCTTCGTCGTCTGCACTTTGGGCTCTGACGGTGTAGCGACCGCGGTGACCGCCGTCGCTGCGGTGGCGAGGGAGGCGGACCTCGGGCTCCTCGATCCGCTGGATGATGGGATCGATGCGGGTGATGCTCATGCGGCAACGGGGTACGAGCAGGTCCCCACTGCCGTCGCTCTGCGGCCGGAGCAACAGACCCAGCGTCAGGACCTCAACCCCGCGGGTGTATTCCCCTGCAGCCAGGTGATCACCGCGCGCGTGCTCGACCAGCACGGCCAGCCCGTCTTCGGGGTGAATACCGACGTGCACGCGACGGGTCCCACCGACAACCTCTTCTTCGACGATTCCGACACCTCGGGCGACAACACCAGCCGCACGCAGGCACCCGACCAGAACGCGCACCGCGCCGAGCCGGGGATGAACTGCGAGGGAGAGCCGCCGGCATTCACGAGCGCGAACCAGCAGGGCTCGCACGACCGTCCGCCGGGCACGCCCGACATCAAGCACATCGAGACGGTCCCCAGCACGGCAACCGTCGTGGGGGGAACCAACCAGACGGGAGATTTTAGCTTCCAGCTCCGCTCCCTCGATGCGGGCGAGACCCAGTTCACGGTGTGGGCCGATCTCGATGACAACGACCAGCACTGCACCTTCGAGCCGGACGCTAGCGGGGCGATCGGGTGGGGCCAAGACCCCGGCGCCGTGACCGGTGTGGATCCGGAGAACAGCGATTGTCCGCAACCGCAGTTCACTCCGACGCCGACCCAGACCACAACACCGACGCCAACCCAGACCACAACACCGACGCCGACCCAGACCACGACTCCCTCCGGCGAGAAGTGTCCGGGTCACGAGTCCGATCCGCGCAACCACGTGGTCGGTACGCCGGATGACGACCAGCTGAGCGGCACGGAGGGCGGCGACGTCATCTGCGGTCTCGGAGGCAACGACCAGATCAATGGTCTCGGCGGTAACGACCTCCTTCTCGGCGGCGATGGCGACGACACCATCAATGGTGACGCCGGCGACGACGACATCGAGGGTGGCAACGGCGACGACGACATCGACGGCGGCACCGGCAACGACGACATCGACGGTGGAGACGGCAAGGACAGCATCATGGGCGGCGATGGCGACGACACCATCGATGGTGGTCTCCAGAACGACGTCATCATCGGTAATGCCGGCAACGACCTCCTGATCGGGTCCAGAGGCTTCGACGTCATCCGCGGTGGTAAGGGTCACGACACCATCCGCGGCGGGCGCGGCAGGGACACGATCCGAGGCCACACGGGCAGGGACGACATCCGGGGTGGCCGCGGTATGGACACCCTCGCCGGTGGAGGCGGTCACGATGAGATCCGCGGCGGGAAGGACGATGACCTCCTTCGCGGTGGGCGTGGGAACGACACGTTGCGCGGCGGCGGTGGATCGGACGCCTGCTTCGGCGGCGCCGGTAACAACCGCTACTTCAGCTGCGAAGATCGTGCCTAACGTCAAGCGCTAGGAACGACGGGGACCGGGCTTCGTGCCCGGTCCCTTTTTCTTTCACGGGTGATCTGGCGTCCGTCGGCGGCGGGGCGGATCAACCGGTCGTCGTAGGTGGTCTTGGGCGTGGCTAGGTGGCCCGGCCGTTGATGGCTTGCAATCGGGCGGCCATCTCCCGGTAGCGACCCACCGGTACGAGATGGACGCCGTCGAAGGCGCCGGACTCCTTGATGTCGGCGATCTGCTGACAGGCGAGGTCGACCCCGACCGAGGGATCGTCGTCGAGCTTGTCGATGATCGCCTCGGGGATGCGGATGTCGGGTATCGCCGCGTTGATGCGGCGCGCCATCCGGGACGATGCCAGCACCAATACGCCCGCGTACATCTTCCCGGTGAAGTCGAGCTGTTCTCGCCAGCGCATCAGCCTGTCCAGTGAATAGGTGATCTGCACGAACACGAAATCGGCGCGCACTCGCCATGCAAGGTCGCGCCCGGGTTTCGAAACGGTGCCGATCTTGAAGTCGGAGTAACCCTCGAACAGTGCTCCCGTTCCGAACGAACGCACCTCGTCGATCATGCCTCTCACCGTTAGATCTTCGGTCCGTCTTCCTTCGCGCGGAGCATCGCCGTAGACGAAGAGGAAGTGATCGACCCCGTATGCCGCCGCGGTGAGGAGGTCACGTCTGAAGCCCAGCAGGTTCCGGTCGCGGGCGTTGAGACACGCGATCGAGCGGCCGCCCATGTAAGCGACCTCGTGCGCTACCGAAACGCTCGAGACTGTGGCTCGTCCGAGGTGGTTGTCGGGGACCAGGAAGGCGTCGCACACCGGTTTCAGCACATCGATCTGACGGCGGACCCGGTCGATGTCGGGACGACGCGAAGGCTCGATCTCACTCAGGATCGCGAAGCGGTCCCCTCCGAGGAAAGAAGGAGGTGGCTCCGGCGGGGACGGTACGCCGTGATCAGACATGCAGAGATATTACGAGTTCGAGAAGCGGGCGTCCCTTACGGGAGATCGCCGATTGTCTCCTTGACCTCCCGAGCGACCTTGCGCACTTCTTTGTTGGCCGCGCCGACGCTTGGCCCACCGCTGGGGATGTCGTCATCGTGCTCGGGCTCGTCGGGCTGGTTCTCCTGCGCCTGACGCTTGAGCTTGCGTCCGGTCTTGGCTACTTCGTCGAGTACCGCGGCGACCTTCGATGCCGGACGAGCGGCGGCGGGTGCATCGTGATCGATGTCCGCTGGGGAAGTCCTCTTGATGTTCGTTCTCGGCTCGTGGGGGAGCTCGTGCGCGATCCGGGGTGTGGCCGAGCGAGGTGTATCGGGTGTCGCTCGCTCGGTCGCCGGCGCGCCGCTCAAGACAACCGCGAACGCAACCGCGCTGGCCGCGACCTTCTCGGCCAGGAGAGCGGAACCCGGAGATCCGGCGAGCACGAGGCCTTGTCCGGCTGCCGCGGTGTCCCGGCTGCGGGCCGTGAGCATCGAGCGGAAGCCAACGAGCGGAGCCAGTGCCCACCCCGACGCCGTGTCCCACACCCGGCGGAAAGAGCTACGAGAGCGGTGCAGCAGCGACTTCACCTGTTGGGGGCTCATGGCCAGCCGTCCGGCCATCTCTTCGTGAGAGAGGCCCTCGATGGCTCTGAGATAGAGGGCTTCGGCGTGCAGGGGCTGGATGCCTCCGAGGGCCTGGGTCACCTGCATGGTGTCCTCGACCGTGTCGTCCACGGCTTTGCCGGCGTGCTCGAGTTCGATCTCCTCGACGGGGACCCCCGAAAGTGCGATTGCCCTGGAGCGGGCTCTCAGCAGATCCAGGCTGACATTCGTGGCGATGCGGGCCATCCATGCGCCGAGTTGATATTGCCCGTTGAAGCGCCCGAGGCTGCGGTAACAGCGTAGGAAGGTTTCCTGGGTGGCTTCCTCTGCCTCGGAAGCGTTGCGGAGCAATTTGTGGCAGGTCGCTCTTACCCGGTCGTGATGGCGGCTGTAGATGGCGTCGAACGCGCCGTCGTCCCCGTGCTGGAAGGCGACGGTGAGGTCCTTGTCGGACCTGCCGGCGGGATCGTTGCCTGTGTCGGCCATTGATGAAGATGTACGCCCACGACGTGCGATTTCCTGCCTCCCACGGCGTAGTTGTGGATCAGTAATCTCAAGCAGAACAGGCACTCCGGCGGTGTTCTGCCCCCTGAAGGCAGGAAGCAGCGGTGTTCTGCCCCTGAAGGCAGGAAGCAGCGAGGGGCTCCGGACCTGAAGGCAGGAAGCAGCGAAGGGCTCCGGGGCCTGCCAGCAGGAGCCCCTCGCAGTGCTTGGTTGGGTTCGTGCTAGATCGTGGACGCGGTGCTGGTGGCTCCAGTGGTGGTTGCGCCGGTGGCGGATGCGGGAGCGGTCGGGTACGAACCGTTGCCCTCGCTGCCGCCGGTGAGGTTCTTGGCCTGCTCGACCACGGGGTCGAGCTTGCCGTTGCGGTAGGCCCAGAAAGCGGCGCCACCGATGCCCGCCACGAGCACGAGCGGCGACATCCTCGAGATGAACGAGCGCTTCGGTTGCCGTGCTTCCTGCACCCGGTCGGCGATCTTCTTCACGGCTACGACCGCCGCGGCTTTCTTCCAGAATCCACTCATAGGAGACTCCTCCTCATTGTCCGACAATCTCTCTTATCTCTGTCCAACCCCCCAACCCTTACCCACCCCGGCGCGTTTTGATCGATTGCGGCCACGAAATATGTGGTCTTGAAGGGTCAAAAAAGGTTCGCGCTCTCAGCGATCACCCCCTTCGACTGTTGACGCTCGAGGGTCTTTCTGAAGCGAGGATCAGGTGGGTATCGGGCCGAGTCCCATAAAGCGCTGAGCCAGAGACAAGAGCTTGAGGAGGTCGGTCTTCACCAGGAAGGCATCGACGGATGGTTCCGCATCGGCTCGCGAGCGCAAACTTGCATCGGCAGTGAACAGGATGATCTTGCACTCGGGCGCGACCGCCTTGATCTTCGGAGCGGCATCCAGGCCGGTCAACTCTCCATCGAGGGAGTGATCGAGCACCACTAACCCGGGCTCATGGGTGTCGGCTAAACCGATGGCATCCTCGGCGGACGCGGCCTCGACAACGATCTCGAACCTGGGGTCTTCCATGAGCGTCATCTTGATCAGATCCCTCATGTCGGGCTCGTCTTCGACCACCATCGATACTTTCATCCGAGCATCCTATGGGCTCGGGTGTCATAGGCGCGGGGCAAAGTGAAAACGAAACAGGAACCGTTGGGCTCGTTCGGCTGATACCAGGCTTTCCCCCCATTGGCTTCGGCGAGGCCTCTCACGATCGAGAGCCCCAATCCCGTGCCTGCTTCCTTGCGCGTGGCTTCGGTCTTGGCGCGCGCGAACTTCTCGAAGAGTCGCGTGAAGGCGAAGTCTTCGGGGACCCCGGTGCCGCCGTCTAGGACCCGCACCTCGACATCGTCCTCGGTAAGTGAAACGGTCACCTCGTACGGGGTAGCACCGTATTTCAAAGCATTCGTGATGTAGTTCGTGAACATGCGCTGGACGTGGCTCGCGTCAGCAAGGACCCGCGCGTCCGGGGGGCAGGTCACCTTGATCTCGTCGGCGCGTCCCGTGAAAGCGGTCACCTCCGAGATCACCTCGCTGACTTGAACCACTTCGGGATGCGTGTCGATGACACCGCCTTCGATGTTCGAGATCGTCAGCAGGTCGTCGACCAACTGAGTGAGACGATTGGACGCGCGAGAGATTACATCGACGCTCCACAGTTTCTGATCCTCTTCCATCTGGGCCCAGTTCCGGCTCATGAGTGAGGCATGACCGACCACCGCGGTGAGAGGGGTCCTCAGATCGTGTGACGCGGCCGAGACGAAATCGCGCATCGCATCGTTGGCTCGCTTGAGCTGCACGTTCGCCTCGCGCAACTCGGAGGTGCGTTCGGCGACCCGATGTTCAAGCGAGCGGGAGAGGTCCCTGACCTCGGCGAAGCCGTCCGCGTTCTCGATCGCGGCCCCGGCGATGGTGGCCAGGAACTCTGCGATGCGCTGCTCATCCTCGCCGTACAGCTCCCCCATCTCATGGTGGGTTATCACGAAGCACGCCGTTATCCGTCCGCGGACGTGGATAGGAGCGCATAGGGCCGAACGGATCCCCGCAAGCTCGAGGCTCTCGCTAGCGTCCTCCGGAAGATCGTCCGCCAGGATCACCGGACGGCCGCTGGCTACCGCGCTGCGAACCAGAGCGCTACTCGGCAGCGCGTCCCCTTGTCCGTAAAGCACCCGGGGCTGGTTCTCGTCTCCGTCGACCTCGAGGATGAGACATTCCTCGCCGCGCAGAAGTGCCAGTGCCGAAGCATGAAGGTTGGCCTGAACGGCATCACGACTCAAGGAACCGGCGATCTGCCGGCCCACCTCGAGCAGACCGTCGAAGCGGTCCACGAGCGCCGGGGTGATCGACGGGTCTTCGGTGGTCTCTTCGTGCCCGGAGTCCTCCTCCGGGACGGTCATCCTCGCGATCAGCGCCTCCCCGGCAACAGCGTCTTCTGCAGCCGCTCTCCAACCGAGAGCGAGCCCCACGCGGCCCCGCTCGACGAGGGTCCGGGCGCTCTCGTATCGAGCCCCTTGCTCGTCGGCGATGGCCCGGCTCCGATCGAACAAACGCCGAGCGCGCCCGGCGCGGCCGCTCGCGGCCGCCAAGAGAGCGGCTTCCCTGAGGGCATGGGGGCGGTTATTGCGGTAGCGGCTCGCCACGAGCCGGGCCCAGAAGGATGCCCGGCGCGCCCTGCGCAGCAGTTTGGCTCTGTGCGCCGGCGCCCACGGCGGAAGCGCCTCTATCTGCAGCCGCATCGCCGTAACCAGCCACGGGAAGATGGGAGCGACGTACTCCTGCATAACGCCCGCGCGCAAGATCATCCGTTTGGCCTCACGGAACTTCTGCTCGGCATGCTCGTACTCCTTACGACGAAGAAGCACCAGGCCCTCGGCCTGCATGACCTCAGCCGAGGTATGCACATCGCGGCCGATCGCGGCCGCCTCCGCTGCGAGCAGGTCCTCGGGGACCCGGCCGCCGGTGGCCTTGGCCCAGGCGCCGAGGCTGATGCCGCGCGCCTGGGAGTCGCCGATCTCGGCCCCCGACTGGTAGCAACGGCGCGCCGTGTCTACCGCCCCGGCGAGATCGCCCAGCCTGTATTGCGACAACGCGATGTGCCACGTGGCTGTATTGACCTCCCACCGATCACCCGTTCGTTCTAGGAAGCGGATCGCGCGACGACAGCTATCGATGCACTCCTCGTATCGAGAAGCGCCATAAGTGACGACGCCGTAGAAGTGCATCGACTGTCCTTGGCCCCAGGTGTCGTTCAGTGACTGGCGGATAGCGAGCGATCTCTTCGCGTAGTCCATCCCTCGCCGATACTTGGTCACCAGTGTCATGACCGGGGCATGTTCGGAGTAGGCCTGCGCCAATTCGGGCGTGGGGGGATATCGCTCGGCGAGGTTCATCTCACGGAAATGCGCCCATCCGCACGGGATCGTGCCGCGCCCGAACCAGTAGTTGTGTGTGGCTCGGCTGTAGAGCCGAAGGGCGATGAACTCGCGCTCGGCACTCTCGAGCTTCTTGCGACCGAGCAACAGCTTGGGGAACAGCGTGTGCATCACCTGCACGAGGACTTCCCACAGCGCCATCAGCGCGAACCCGACTATCGATCTCGGAACCCTCTTGCCAAGCGTTCGCAGCGCCTCTTCGTTGGCCTTCTCGGCGGACTCCACGTCCCCCCGCTTGAAAGCAAGTTCGCCGACCTTGCCCAAGATCATCGAACGTGCCTCATCGGTGGTCGCCAGGCCCAGCGCCTGGGTGAAGTAGGGCTCGGCGTCCTGATAGTGGCCGCGCAGCATCAGGGTGTCTCCCAACCCCTCCGATATGAGTCTTCTCGCCTCCAGGTCATCCGGACCAACGGCGCGCTCCGCGATCCGATACTGCTCTTCGGCGATGGCTTGCGCATGTTGTCCGCGCGCCTGCTGCGCGGCCTCGAGCGCGTACGGCAGGGCTTTGACGGGTTCCCCTGCGGCGTCGTAGTGGTAGGCGATGTCGAAAACGCGCTCCGGATGGGATCGCTCCAGATGCTCACCTGCCTTGAGGTGGAGAACCCTTTTGTTCTCGGGGTCCACCGAGTCCAAGATGGCCTCGCGCAGCTTGTCGTGAACGAAGGCGGACCGCCCGCTCGTCTCGTCCACCCAGACGATATGGCGCTGCCGCGCCTCGTGGACCGTCGAGACGACCTCCTGCAGCGGCTTACCCCACAGGTCTGCTACCAGCCCGAGTTCGAACTCCTTGCCCAGCACCGCGGCCGTCGCCAGCACCTCGGTCGTTGCCTCGGACAGCAGGGACAGCCGCTGGGCCAAGAAGGCTGCGGCGCGGCGCGACGACCTGACACCCTCCATGGCGTCTTCGTCCACCTGCCAGCCGTCATCTTCGGGATGCAGCGCGCCCGCTTCGACCATGCCGCGCAGAACAGCCGAAGCCATGAACGGGCTTCCCTCGGACAACCGCGTCACGGCCTCCAGGGCCGGAGTTGGAAGGGGGCCCGCCATCGATTCGGCCAGCGCGCGCAGTTCCTCGTCGTTCAGTCCCTTGAGCGCAAGGTCGCCGGTCGCGACGACCTTGCGCAGCGGGTGATCCATGGGCACTTCCTCTGACCTGAACGCTGCGACGATGAAGGTGTGCGATTCCGCACCGTTCCGGTCCGCTCCCTGCGACCAGCGTTGCAACGTCTTGAGCGTGAGCTCGTCCGCCCACTGGCAGTCGTCGAGGATCACCACCGCCGGTCGGTTCGGCGCGCCGAGGGAGTCGAGCAGCTTCGCCAGGGCGCGAACGCTACGGAACTCTCCGTGCTCTTCGGGGCCGACAGCCTTGTCCGGCACGTCTAGGACCGGACCCAGCTCCGGAAGCGCAACCGCGACCGATTCGGCTCCCTCGGCCAATCGCTCCTTCAGAGAGTCGACCAGCCCCGGGTCCTGCTCCACGGTTTGGAGCACGTCTAGGGCCACGCCGGAGAGGAGCTGGAAGGGTCGTTGGGCCGCCAGATCGAGTCCTTGTCCCCTGAAGGTCGAAACCCCAGCCTGGGCGACCTCCTTTGCGAACTCGTTAATCAAACGCGTCTTGCCGCCGCCCGACTCCGACGATACAAACGCTAGGCATGGTGCTCCCTTGCCGGCAACGTCGAGCAGCTCCTTCAGTGAGTTGAGTTCGTGCTTGCGGCCAACGAACGATGGTTCCGCGAGGCTCTTACGACGGTCGTGCAGACCGACCACCATGTGGGGATCGGGGTTCCCGCTGCTGATGGCGTTCTTGATCTCTTGCAGGTCCGCCCGCACAGCCTCCGCGGTCTGGTAGCGGTCGGACGGGTCCTTACGCAGGAGTCGCTCGATGACCTCCTCGAGGGCACGCGGTGCCTCGGGTCGCAAACTGCGCGCCGCCGGCGGCGGCGCGCTGAGATGTTGACTAAGTACTTTTTCCCCCGACTCGGCCTCGAACGGGGGTCGGCCGGTGAGAGCTTCGAAGAACACTACGCCCGCCGAGTAGAGATCCGAGCGCTCATCGACCTCGTGGTCGATCGTGCCGGCCGTCTCCGGTGACATATATCGAACCGTCCCGACCACGCGATCATGCATCGAGGCGTGCAGGTGGACGCTTCGGGACAAGCCGAAGTTGACGAGCACCGCGCTCTCGACCTTCTCGCCGGACCGCAGCTCGACGTTCGATGATTTGACGTCTCGGTGCAAGATCCCAAGGTCGTGAATCGTTTGCAGCGCATCCATGAGGCAGATCCCCACGTTCGTCACCTCGGAGACGTCGAGCGGGCCCAACAAGAGGCGCTCCTTGAGCGTGAACCCCGTGATGAGCGGCATGACCAGATAGACCGCGCCGTCGTGATCCTGGCCGACGTCCGTCACCGGAGCCAGGTAGGGGCTGCTCATCCGGCTCAGGACATGCGCTTCATGCTCGAGGTGCGCCACCGCGGTAGCCGAGACGTTGCCGGGCGCGATCTTCTTGATCACTACCTTCTCGCCCGAGAGGCGATCTTCGCCCGAGAAGGTATTGACGTCGGCGCCCGACCTCATCTGATCGAGGATCTTGAAGCGGTCGCCAACCGCCAGGCTCCCCGGCGGCCATCCCTTCAGGTGCTTTTCCGTCTTCGACACTCCGATCGAACAGAAGTTGCCCGCGCGAACACGTCAGGCGTCTGGCCCTCTATTTGAAGATGCGGGCATATCGGTAGGGAATAGTCACTAGTAACTATTTCCAGGCCGAGGGGAACAGCCCCTCCGGGAGCCGCAGCTAGAGCGCCGGGTCAAACTCCGCCGCGCCGAACGAGACCTTGGACAAATCGGTCAAGTAGTCCAACCGTCGAGAAAAGCAACACGTCCACTGCGTCTCCCTGGCTCGTCCTCCGGCGTAGCCGGGCTACGAGTACGCTTGGTCTGCTTCTACAAAAGTCAGGGGGAGGTCGTCGAGGTTCATTCCGGCATACCCGACCGCACCACTAGTGCCGCTTTCTTCGGTGCCGTGCTGATCGGTGGCGCAAACTTCGTCGCCGTGAAGTTCAGCAACGAAGAGCTCGACCCTCTATTCGGCGCGACTCTGCGCTTCGTTCCCGGGACCCTGCTGTTCTTCCTTCTCATGCGGATCCGGCGGTTGCCGATGCCGTACGGCGCGGCGGCCGTAGGTGCGGCGCTGTACGGACTGCTCGGTTTCGGGCTGGCCTATGCATTCCTTTACTTCGCACTCACCGAGCTGGACGCCGGAGCCACCTCGGTGATCCTTGCTTCGGTGCCATTACTCACACTCTTGCTTGCCGCGATGCACCGGCAGGAACGGCTCACGGCGCGAGGGTTGACCGGAGGGTTGATGGCGATCGCAGGCATCGCTGTTCTTTCCAGAGGCACCTTCGGCGGAGAGCTCACACCCGTCTATCTGATGGCCGCGTTCATGGGCGCTGTGGTGATCGCCGAGTCGAGCGTGATAGTCAAGGTGTTCCCCCGCGCCGATCCCATCACGACGAATGCCGTCGGCATGTTGGCCGGCAGCGTGTTCTTGGCGGCTGCCTCGCTGGTCGCCGGAGAGGAGTGGGTCCTTCCGCGTGCCGGCCGAACCTGGCTCGTTCTCGCCTGGCTCGTGGTGCTGGGCTCGGTCGGCCTGTTCATGTTGTTCCTATTCGTTGTGCTGAGATGGACGGCGTCGGCGACCACCTACGCGCTCACCCTGATGCCGGTCGTCGCGGTAACCCTCGGGATACTCATCGCCGACGAAGAGCTGACCGCCGAGATCGTGGCCGGTGGGGCTCTGGTGGCAGCGGCGGTGTACGTAGGAGCCCTAACGGGCAGTGGGACCGGTCGGGTCGAAGAGGCGCCGAGCCCCGCCCTCGTGGCACCGGCTCCCGGCCCCGATGCAAACCGCTAGACCAGGCCTCGGTATCTCCGTTCTCAATGAGATTCCTAGCCCATAGGACACCGGTTCGAAACGGAACCTACGGGCAGATACGACCTCTACCTTTCTTCGCCGTTACCGGTTCTGGCGACCAGAGACCCCGGTCGTTCCCGCGCCTCACGTTCTAGCTGCACGAAAAGATCGGCGTGGCGCAGGTTCGTTAAGTATCGCTAGATGTAGCCGTGCCTCGTGCTGTGCCGCGGGACGAGCTCAGGCTTCGCACGCGACGGCGACCGCGAGAGCGCGGCAAACCTCGTGCATGCGGGAATCACTTAGTCGCCCCAAGCGCTCCACCAAAGTCCCCACCGATACGCTTTCGACGGAATCGAGGTTCACGGCCGACGGAAGCGGGACGGGGTCTTCGCCCGGTTCGAGCAGCACCTCACTAGGGAGGCCGCGTATGGTCGTCGTGCAGGGTCCGATCAGCGCGCGGCCGAGCCGTGGGATCGCGACGTCTCTCGACAGAAGGACCACCGGACGCCGACCTGCCCCGGGAAGCTCGCACCACCACACCTCTCCACGAGCAGGGCTCGCCATTAGGACCGTGCGGCCGCTTCACGGAACGCAGCCAGATCGCCCCACTCATCTTCGATCGAGAGGGGTTTGCCGTCATAGACCGCGTACGCGGCGTCGATCTCGGCGCTGCGGTTGCGAGCCACCAGCGCGGCAAGAGCCTCTTCGACGAGGACGGAGTCGGATGCGCCTCGTCGAATCCGGCGGGCCATCTTCAACAGGCGCTCGTCAACAGTAGTGCTGATCCGTGCCCTACCCATGGCACGAATATAGCACGATCATGCCATCGCGTTTATCGCTACGTCGGTGAGATTCCTGATCGGATCCCATCCGATATTCCCCGGCCTCCGCATCCATCGAAGTCCGCGGGCGATCCTCGGACGAAGTAGGCGTTGTTCAGGACGGCCTCCCACTACACGAATCCGATGACCACAGACCTCGATCTGTCTCTCGCGCCTCTCGCTCCAGCTGCGCGAATAATTCGGAATGACGGATGTTCGTCAAGTATCGCTGAATGTAGTCGTGCGGCGGCGGTCCGGTGAATTCGAAGGTCGATCGCCAGCAGAGCATCACAACGAGCTCCTCGAGCGACTCGAACCTTGCCGTTCCCGTTCGCGTTACGACGTGTGGCCCAAAAAAGTTCGCGCTCTCGGCCCGGCGCCTTGAACGGCCGTTCAGATGGGCCTAACGCTCGTCCAATCGCACAACGCTCCAGTTACGGGACAATGGCCCGGAGATGATTACTTACGAGGAATACGAGACCAAGACCGGAGGCCGGCTCGACGCGCTCGACGTGACCGAAGAGGTCGGCGAGATGGTGGCCGCCTCGGGGATCAGCCACGGCAGCGCACTGGTCTTCTCCCCGCACACCACCTGTTGCGTGCTCGTCGCCAACGGGGACCGTTCGATGGTGGGGGCGCTCGAGAAGGCCATGAGGCTGCTCGAGCCTGCCGACGGCTATTACGAGCACGACGACTTCGAGATCCGCACCGAGAACCTCGTGGAGGACGAGCCCGAGAATGCTCCCGCTCACCTGGTCAACGTGTTCGCGGGCCGAACGAGCGAAGTGATCCCCGTGGTCGGCGGGTCGCTGGCGCTGGGCGCCGAGCAACGCGTCTATTTCATCGAGCTTTGTTCGTCCCGTCTCCGCCGCTACTGCATCCAGGTCCTCGGGGAGTGACGATGGTGGCTTCAGCCACCGCCTTTCTCTCGTTCGGGCCGCGCGGAGTTCGCTCGTGAAGGCTGCACCTTCGACGGTGGTCCCCGAGTGGTTGACCGGCGACATGGCGCGCATCGAGGACATCTTGTTGACGCGCGCGGGCGCGTCGGCTCATCCGTTGGTCGCGGAACCTGCGACGCATCTGATTAAGGCCGGAGGGAAACGACTCCGTCCCGCGTTGGTGCTGCTCACGTCGCGCTTCGGCGCGCCGAGCGCATCGACGGACCTCGCGGCCGCGGCCGTAGAGCTGGTCCATCTCGCCACGCTGTATCACGACGACGTCATGGACGAGACGGACGTGCGGCGCGGCGTGCCGACCGCACACACGAAGTGGGGCACGGAGATAGCGGTGCTCGCCGGCGACTATCTCTTCGCGTGCGGTTCTGCCCTGGGTGCGGCCGCGGGTGGCGAGGTCCCCGGCATCCTGGCGCAGGCGATCGCCGACGTGTGTGAGGGTCAGATCATCGAGACCGCGGCGCTGCACGATCCCCGGCGCGCCGTCGAGGATTATCTGGAGACGATCAGCCTCAAGACCGGCGCGTTGTTCCGCGCGGCTTGCGAATTGGGTGCGTCGACATCGGCCCTCGATGCTCCCGAGCGCGACGCGTTGCTCGCATACGGCGAGCACTTAGGGCGCGCCTTCCAGATGGTCGACGACCTGTTGGACCTCGTCGGTGACCCGGCCGTCACCGGTAAGGAGCTCGGCACCGATCTCAAGGAAGGTGTCTTCACGATGGCGCCGTTGCTCGCGGCGCAGCGGGACGATGCCTTCGCCGACCTGCTGGTGTCGGGCGACCGTGAGCTCGGCGAGCTATTGCCTGCCCTCGAATCCTCCGGTGCGTTCGACGACGCGATGTCCGCGGCGCGCGATGCAGCCCGGCGCGCCGAAGCTTCGTTGGAGCGGTTCGCCGACGGTCCCGAGAAGGATGCTCTGATCGGCTTGGTGGGCGGGGTTCTGGCCCAGCTCGACTGATCGGGACGGCGGTGGAGGAACCGTTCCAGCCAGAAGTGCGTTGCCGGCTCCTGCCCCGCTGTTTAGGCGCGGTACCGAGCGCGGTAAGACCGGGAGACACTTGGAGCGATCTGGAGGAGACATGGACATGGACGAGATGAAGAGAAAGGTTCTCGGAGCCGGGTTGATGGCGATCGGGGTGGCCATCCCTCTCTACGAGAAGGTGCGCTCCACCGCCGAGGCTGCGGGCGACACGTCTCCGGGGCGTCTCGTCGGCGGGGCCATGAAGTTGGTCGAGCCGCTCGCCAGGCCGGTGCTCGGCTGGATCCCGGGACTGGGCGGCCGCGAGGACGGGCACGGCTCTTCACGCAGCGAGGATCGGGACGACGGTCATCCGCCCTTCGGCGCCACGACCGGGCCGGACCGAGAGACATCGGGCTCATCCGTGGACACCACTGCCGCTCCTTCCCCTGCCAAGCCACGGAGCACCAGCGGAACTCCCGCGAAGAAGACCGCGGCGAAAAAGACTCCGGCCAAGAAGTCTCCGGCCAAGCGGTCCACAGGGCAGTCGGCTGTCACGAGAGGCGCGGAGCTGGTCTCGTTGCCGCTGCCGACCTACACCCATCTCAAGATGCCGGCGATCCTCGACGCTCTGAACGGCCTCACCAAACCGCAGCTCCGAGAGATCCGTGATTACGAGGTCGCCAACGAGAACCGAGCCCCGATCATCGACCGGATCGACGAGCTGCTGGCGGTCCCGCTGCCGGGCGAGTAGCGCTTCCGAGCAGCGGCTCCGGAGAGCCGCAAAGCAGAAAAGGATCAGACGGCGCGGGGTCGCCCGGCGCCCAGACGCTTGACGAACATGTCTACGAGCTGCTCGATGTAGGTGTTCTCGTCGGCAGGGAGCACCTGCTTGCCGCCGAGTATCTCCTGCTCGACGAACAGCGCCAGCAACGAGTTGAAGAAGATGCGCGCCGAAACCTGCGGATCGAGCTGCGAGCGAACCTTCTCGTTCATGCGGTCGTCGAGGATGCTCCCCAGTGCGGTGATCGATTCGTTCACGGCATCGGTGAAGAAGGCCTCTTTCTCTTCGGGGAAGACCTGCACCTCTTGCAACAGGATGCGCACGAGGTCGGTGTTGTTGCGCAACACATCGTAGAAACCGCGCGCCAGGACCAGCAGCAACCCACGTAGGTCGAGCTGCGCGGCGAGCTCCGGCAACGTTCGCAACAACGGCAGGAACGAGTGCTCTTCGATGATCGCCCGGAAGAGATCTCGCTTTGACGCGAAGTAGTGGTAGATGAGCCCTTCGGTGATGTCTGCTGCGCGAGCGATGTCGCGCATCGACGTCCCGTGGAATCCGCGCTCCGCGAATAGATGGAGCGTCGCCTGCATGATGTCTTCGCGGCGATCTCGCTTCGCGTTTTGCTTGGCGGCCTGCCTGCCGTCTTGCGGCACGCTTTCGAGCGGTGGGAACCCGTCGTGTTCCTTAGAGGTCACGTTGGCTAAGCGTGCTTCGCGTAAGAACTGTGTCCGCCGCGCCCGCGGTCGTTGATCTGGCGCAGTGCCTCTTCGCGAGCGTGGCGCAGTGCGGTTCCCATGTCCGAGTCCTCGGCTTTGGCCGTTACGTGATTGCGCCGGTACGACACCTCGAGGACGACGGTGAATATCTTGGTGGCTTGTCCGTTGTTGATCCGGACGTTCGCGATCGCGTCATCGCCTATCTTCTCCAGCCGCCGGGCGATCTTCTCGAGATCCCGCTCGATGGAAGCGGTTTCCTCGGCGCTCAGGTCGTGACCTGGAGATGCGATGGAGATCTTCATCCCTTACCTCCGTCATTAGACGTCGTTGAGTTCGATGGTAGTCCCCTTACCCAACAACCTCACCCGGTCACCCGGCGCGCCGCGTCCCGCTCAGCTCAGCTCAGCTCAGCCACTCCACCAGGGCCGCCGGAACGGCGCGCTCGGAGAAGTTCTCCTGTACGTGCGTGCGGCCCGCTAGGCCCATGGAGCGGGCTTGCTCTGGATGCTCGAGCAGGTGGGCGATCCGTCCCGCGAGGGCGCTGGGTTCCCCGGCGTCGACGACGTAACCGGTGACCCCGTCGATCACGGCCTCCGGGGTCCCTCCAGAGCGTCCGGTGACGCACGGCACCCCGGTGGCGGCGGCTTCGAGGAGCACGACCCCAAGGCCCTCGATCTCGAGCCCGAACCAGCGGTCGACCACGGGCAAGGCGAACACGTCGGCCATCGCATAGACCGCCGGCGTCAGGTCCTCGGGCACCCGTCCGGTGAAGACGACGCGCCCGCCGCCCGGGGGAGCGGTCCGGGAGCGGCCTTCCGCTGCGCCCGGTTCTTGCGGGAGTGCCACTCCCGTCTCTGGGCCGGAGCCGGTGTCGGGCCCCGAGCTCACGGCGACCCCCTCGGTGCGCGCCGCGCCGCGCCGCAGCTTCTTCTCTTCCGGTCCCGTTCCTGCGATCACCACCGTGGTGCTCCCGGCGCGCCGGACGATGGCGGGGAGCGCGTCGATCAGCCGGTCGACGCCCTTGCGCGGGACGAGGCGGCCGAAGCAGAGCACGACGCGCTCGCTCGGTCCGATGCCGTAGGCCCGGCGCGCCGGCGCATCATCGACCTCCGGCGAGAAGCGCTGCAGGTCGACCCGGGCGCGCAACAGCTCCATCGGCGGGACCTTTCCGGCGCGCCGGGCGAGGAAGGCATTCAGCATGTCGGCGGTGTACAGGCTCACCGGCAGCAGCAGGTCGGCGCCGGCGAGAGCGGCAGCGAGCCCTCGGCGCACTACCGGGATCGCCGAGGGCACGAGCATCTCTGCTCCGTGCACGATCACCGAGTACCTCAGGCCGTGGCTGCGCAGGCGAGGACCCATCAGGACGAGCGGCCACGGGGTGCCGAAGACGACCTTGTCGGTCCCTTCGGCGCGCGCCGCGGCGACGACCGCTTGCAGGGCGGCGCGCCCCGGCCACAGCAGACGGCCGTCGAACGGATATACGGGATACGGGAGGTCGTGGGGCAGCGCCCGCCCATCTCGCTCCGCCGCGGCGACGACCGCGAGGCGCGGCGCTAGCTCGTCGCACAGCTCGCCGAGGTAGCTCTCGATCCCTCCCCGCCCCGGTAGGAACGAGGAGGAAACCAAAACCGCGCCGACCATGCCACGCACCCTACTAACCACCCCCAACGCGTTTTAATCGATTGCGGCCACCAAATACGTGGTCTCTATCGATCAAAAACGACAGAGGGGGTTCCCGGGCAGGCGAAAGCCCCGGACCGAAGGGGTGGCCCGGGGCTTGTAGTCCCGCCTAGTTACTGCTTGGTTGTCGCCTAGTCCGTGACTACCTTGAAGACGTCGAAGCCTCGCTGGATGTCGTTGGAGTAGATGTACTTGGTGCCTTTGTAGAACTTGGAAGACCAGCTCGATCCACCGTCCGGCTGGAACCAGCCGAGCTCTTCAACTCCCCCGGCGGCGTTCTCACCGAAGGCGAGTCCGGTCATGGCCTCGACGTTCAGGTGGCGGGTCCCTGCGGAGTACCAGGAGATCGCAACCTCTTTGCCGTCATCCGAGATGTCGAACACGTGGCTGGTGCAAGCACCGGCCGCCTGCTGTCCCTCACGGGGGAATACGACCCGGTCCGGCTCGTAGATCCCGGTCAGTACCGGAACGAACCCACCTTGGAGTTGGTAGAAGTACAGCGCACCACCGGGGCAGGGGTAGGTGCCGCCGCCGCCGCCCTCGTCGCCGACGATCAGGCCGCTGTCGTCAGGCGTGAACTTGGCGTCGTGGGTGATCGAGCACCCGGGGCACTGGGTGGAGATCATGAGGCTCGGGCTCTCGACGTCGGTGGTGTCGAAGATGTCGATGTGGCTGATCGCCGCGGTCACGATCTTCGTACCGTCGGAGTTGAACGAGATGTCGTGCGGTGCGTGAGGAAGGCTCGGGAAGGTCTTGACCATCTCCGGCTTCTTGGGGTTCTTCACGTTCCAGATCTGGATGCTGCCGACGCCGGCTAGTGAAGAACTCGAGTTGTAAACGTAGGGCTTGGTGGGATGCGCGGTCATGTTGTGCGATCCGACGTTGCCCGTGTCTGCTACACCAACGGGCTTCGGCTTCTTGGGGTTGCGGATGTCGAAGACCTGGAAACCGCGCTTGCCTACGGAGAGGCAACCCTCGGGACCGGGTGCACTGTCTGCCGCCATGTAGGCGTACTTCTTGTCGTGCGAGATCTGGATGTCACCCTGGTTCATGCGACAGCCGGCGAAACCGACCTCTTTGGGCTTCTCGGGGTTGGTGATGTCGATCACGTGTAGCCCGGCGCGCTTCTCGTCTGCCGGCGCAACGCCGTTGGCGGCGATCGCGTAGTCGCGGCCCTTGATGGTGACGAACTCCATGTCGGTACCGCCGCGGTAGTCGATGTTCGCGATGATCTTGAGGTTCTTGCCTTCACCCTTCAGAGGGGCGGCGGGTGCCGGAGCGAGGAGCCCCCCCGTCAGAAGAAGGCCGGCCACCGCGGTGGCCGCAACTGACCTTCTGAAAATCTTCATCGTTGACTCCCTTTCTTGCTGCATCGGAAACGCTTCTCTTGGTCTTATGTGTCTGGTATTCGCCCCCAAAGGCTCCGTTCCTGTCGCTTCGGGAAAAACAGAACCCCTGAGGGCCGAGCCTTAAGGAGGCTCTGGGCCTATTTCTTCTTCTTCGGTATGACGTAGGTCTCGGTCAGCGTCATCGCGTCGAGCGGAGCGAGACTGACCGAGAAGAAGGCGGAGGGATTGGCGCTGACGGAGCCACCGAAGATGTTCGGCGCCGGTTCGATCTTCGATCCGGGCTTGGCTCCGAGCAGCTCGTACGACACCGGGATGGTGATCGTTGCTTCTGCGCTATCGAACACCCCTTGCACGATGCCCTTCTCGACGCAGATCGTGACGTTCGCGTCGTTCGGCGCGCAGTCACCTCGTACCGAGAAGGGCTGCATACCGGGGTCACGCGGCGGCGGACACTGGCCCGAGGTGGGGTCGCATGCCCCCCGGCTGTAGTTCGTGAATTTGCCGTCGAGCTCGACGAATTCGCCGTCTACGAACATGTCCCATACGTAGCGAGAGACTTCGGGCACGCCACCGGTCGGAGGCAACGAGTTCACTTTGATGACGAAGTCGATCGTGTCTTTCTCCTCGCCTGGAGCTATCACGGCCTCTACGAGGTCCTGCCCCAGCGCGTCGCCGATCGGGTTGAGCGTGGGATCGCCGTCCGCTCCCCAGTCACCGGCCTCATCTGTGCCGACGACCAGCGGCCCGGCTTTAGGCCCCTTCTTCTTTTTCTTACCGGCCGTCGCCGGTCCCATCACGGATACCGCGAGGACCAACGCGAGTGCGAGTGCTACGAGAGTTCTTGCTTTCATGGTGTTGCTCTCCTCAGCTTGATTACTTCTTCGGCACGACGAAGGTCTTGCCCCCGTCGATCATGGCGTCGAGAGGCATGTCCGTGCGGGACAGGAAGGCAGAGGGGATCGCGATGATCGCCCCGCCCGCTCCGGCGGTGAAGCTTGAGCTGCCGTTCTTGATCTTGGAGCCCTTCTTGGCGCCGATCACCTCGAGGGGCACCGGGATGGTGATGGTTCCCTCGGCCGGGTCGAAAGCGGCCTGGACGATCCCGAGCTCTTGACACGTCGTGAGGTTCGCGGTCGCGTCGGTCGTGCAGTTACCTCGAACGGCGAACGGTTGCTGACCCGGGTCGCGCGGCGGTGGACATGTTCCGGCGGTGGGGTCGCAGACTCCGCGGGAGTAGTTCGTGAATTTCCCGTCTAGTTCGGCGTACTCGCCGTCGACGTCGACGCTCCAGATGTAGCGGGGGATCTCGGGTATCCCACCCGTTGCCGGCAGGTTGTCGACCGTGATCACGAAGTTGACGGTCTCCTTGTCTGCCATCTCGATGGAGGCTTCGATCAGATCCATCCCGAGCTCGTTGCCGAGGGCGGAGATGTCTTCGCCGGCCGCGTTGTTTTCGCCCCAGTCACCCGCGTCGTCGGTGCCCATCACGACGGGGCCCTTCGGGGCCTTCTTCTTTTTCTTCGCTACTGCAGCGGCGGGACCGACCACCGACAGAGCCAAAAGGGCTGCCAGTGATAATGCGATGAGAGTCTTGCTCTTCATGTCTGTTTCCTTCCTTGGAGTTGGGCTCTACTTCTTTGGGACTTTGTAGGTCTTCGTCAGGATCATTGCGTCATGCGGGAAAGCGCCGTAGGTGAAGAACGCGGACGGCGCAACCTCGATCGTCCCTCCGAACACGGCACTGACAGCCGGAGTGATCTTGGTGCCTTTCTTGGCGTTGATCATCTCGAGAGGCACCGGGATCGTGATCGTCCCTTCGGCAGGGTCGAAGGCTGCCTCGACGATGCCGAGCTCTTCGCACAGGTTCAGGTTTCCGGTGACCTCGCAGTTGCCCCTCACCATGAACGGAGCGCTGCCGGGGTCACGAGGAGGTGGGCATTGGCCCGAGGTGGGGTCGCACGCGCCGCGGGAGTAGTTGGTGAATTTCCCGTCGAGTTGGACGTTCTCGCCGTCCACCAGCATGTCCCAGCCGTAGCGGGTGACTTCCGGAATCCCGCCGATGGCCGGCAGTGAGTTGACCGTGATGATGAAGTTCAGAGTGTCGCCGTCGACGAGCTCGATGGCCGCCTCGGTGAGATCCTGCCCCATGGCGTCGCCGATCGGGTTGACCGAGTCGTCACCCTCGTACGCCCAGTCGCCGGCGGGATCGGTCCCGAGTACGACGGGCCCCTTAGGAGCTTTCTTCTTCTTGGCGGCCGACGCAACGCCCGGCGCGCCGACGAGCGAAGCGGCGATCATCGCCGACAGCGCGAGCGCAATGCTTGCTTTCAGTTTCATCTCGATTGCTCCCTATTGGATCGGGTCCTATTTGTCCCTCTAGTCGCGATGATTCGACGGAAGACGTCTCCATCCTGCTCGTGTTCCGTCGTGCCGGTGCGGGCACGGCGCGACGTGCCTTTCGTTCACACAGATGTTCCCCCGAGGTCCAGCATCGAGACAGGAAGGCGGCGGCTCCGGTACCGCCATCGGCACGAGCACAGGCGGTCAGGTGGAGGCTGGCAGCTTGCCGTCGTCCCGCAGCGTGCGCAGGAGTGGGCCGCCCGGCGGCGAATGACCGATATGTACACCCTCTCTACAAATCAAGGGGCTCATCTGATGTCTTCGAAGCTGCGCCGGCTCTCGATGGCTGCTCTGGCAGTCATGCTTGCTCTACCCGTCTTCGGCAGCGCCACCGGCGTCTCGCCTCAGCGCGCCGAGGCGAAACCCAAGCAGCGGTTCACCGACCTCAAGAAAGTCCCCAAGCCCAAGATCACCGGCGCGGAGATCATCGAAGGGCTCGAGGAGTTCGTCGCGGCGTATCCACTGCGCCACAGCGTCCTCTCCGACACCCCCGTCGGTGACGGGATCCCGGCGTCGGAGTTCCTCGCCGAGGAAGCCAAGAAGCACGGCTTCAAGGTCCGCACGATCATCTATGAGGGCGCCGGCCAGGCAGGGAAAGACATCCGGGTGGTCGAGGCAGTGAAGAAGGGCACCAAGAAGCCGAACGAGTGGATCGCCTTCATCGCCCATTACGACAACGTCGCCGGCGGAGGAGTCACGATCGAGGGCGCCTACGACGACGGCAGCGGTACCAACATGCTGCGCTACTTCGGTAAGGCCTTCTCGAAGGTCAAGACCGATCGGTCGATCGCTCTCTTGTGGTTCGACGCCGAAGAGACCGGTCTCCTCGCCTCCAAGCGTTACGCCAAGGAGCTGAAAGAGGAGGGCAAGATCAAGATCCACGCCGGCATGGGCTTCGACATGGTCGGCATCGGTTACCCGGCGCGCTACTGCATCTGCGTGTACCACGGGCCTCTCGATGCTCCGCTCGCCGAGCCGATCATTGACTACGTCCACTTCGATTTCTTGAAATATCCCGAGGGCGACGGTGGCCCGGCTGCCACCGAGAAGTGGCCGCTCGGAACCGAAGGGCACGTGTGCAGCTGCGGTCCCAACATCCGGAACTCGGACGAGTCCTCGTTCGCAGCGGAAGGTTGGTTCACGATGCGCTGGACCGGCATGCGCACGGCAGCCGACTATCCGGGCTATCACCAGCCGTGGGACACGGTCGACTTCATGGAGCTCGTGGCCGGCGGGCGCGACATCCTCGAAGAGGGCACCGAGAACACCTTCAAGGCCGCCTACTACGCGACCCACGTCCTAGACAAACTCCCCTAAAAAATCGACAACAGCGGTTTTGATCGATTGCGGCCACGAAATACGTGGTCAGAATCGATTAAAACCGAGGGAACGAAAAAAACGGCGCCAACCGTGGCGTCAGCGTGTACGAGATGGAGGGCCTCGGCCCCAAGGACGTGCACTACTTCAAGGGCGAGATGAACCCTCAGAACCAGAGGGTCCGGTTCAAGTAACCCGATCAACTTTCGTGCCGGGATACCGTCCCGGACGGCCATATCTCATCCCGGGATACCATCCCGGACGGCCATACCTCATCCCGGGATACGGTCGCCGGGCGTTTTCTTGGGACTTAGTCACAGTCCCGGTTTAGCCTGAAGCTATGACTCTGGAGCCCATGCGATTCGAGCGAGAGGTAACTCTGCGCGACCCGGTGATGATCGCTGCCTTCAAGGGATGGAACGACGCCGGCGACGCGGCGACCTTCGCGGCCTCGCACCTGGCGCGGGTGTGGGGCGCCGAGCGATTCGCCACGATCGACCCCGAAGAGTTCTTCGACTTCCAAGCCGTCCGTCCTCAGGTCGAACTCGAAGACGGCATGACGCGAAAGATCACGTGGCCCTCGAATGAGTTCTTCGCCGCGAAGATGCCCGGCGCGCCGAACGACGTGCTCATCATGGTCGGCACCGAGCCGAGTCACAGATGGCGCACCTTCTCGTCGCTGGTCATCGACGTCGCGCACACTCATGAGGTCTCCATGGTGGTGACCCTGGGGTCATTGCTCGCCGACGTTCCGCACTCGCGGCCCACCCATATCTCCGGCACCGCTGCAGACAGTGATCTCATCTCGAAGCTGGACCTGCAGCGCTCGCGCTACGAGGGACCCACAGGGATCGTCGGTGTTCTTCACGACGCATTCGCAGAAGTAGGGATCCCGTCGGCGAGTCTCTGGGCTGCGGTTCCTCACTATCTGGCCGTCACTCCAAACCCAAAAGCGGCTCTGGCACTGGTGGATAGAGCCGTTCGGGTCACCGAGATATCCGCTGAGGTAGATGGGCTCGAGCGCGCCACGCACGCTTACGAGGAACGCGTGGCAGAGATCGTCGCAAGTGACGAGGACGTCCAGAGCTACGTGAACCTCCTCGAGGAGCGCGCCGACGAACGCGAGCAAGAGGAGATAGATACCGGCGACCTTCCAACCGGTGAGTCCCTCGCCGCCGAGCTAGAAGAGTTCCTTCGGGGTCGCGACTCCTGAGGATCGCATCCCAAGCACGGCCTCTTAGAGGCCCGGCCAGTCCCGTTTCTTCTCTTCGATCTCGGGCCAATCGGAAACGTCTTTCTTCTCGGCACCCCCGAGAGCTTCCGCCAGATCGCCTTTGCCCGACAGGTCTCCCGCCGCCGACAACAGGTCTTCGAGCGAGCCGCGCGGCTTGCCCTCGAGACGGATCCTCAGCGCTGCGAGCACCTCGGCTTGGTGATCCTCGAGCCCCGGTCCGCGACTGATCTCGGCGAGAACATCGGCCGCCTTCTGGATGAGTTTCCGATCCTCCCGCTGTCTCTCCTGAAGCTCCTTTAGCTCGTCATCGCTCATCGTCCAAACTTACCGCCGCACGAGGGTTCATCGCTCCTCAGAGCGCGAGAAACCGTGGGCATCGCCCACGACGAAAAGGCTCGAGAAGGAGAAGAGGGGAGGAAAGCAGCAGGGTTAAGAGGTGATCGAGTCGCGCTGCTCGATGTGGCGCTGCAGCTTGCGCTTGATCCTTTGGAGGGCGTTGTCGATCGACTTCACGTGGTTGCCGAGCGCCCCTGCGATCTGTTCGTAGGACTTGCCGTCCATGTAGAGACGGAGGACGTCGCCTTCGAGCTCGGTGAGGTTGGTCCTCATCGAGTCACGCAGCGCCTCGATCTGTTGCGAAGAGATGACCATCTCGATCGGATCTTCCAGCGCCGAGGACGGGATGTTGTCACCGACAGTGCGCTCACCGGTGTCCTCACCGTAGACGGGAGCGTCCAATGAGACAGAAGAGTTGAGAGGCTGGTGCTTCTGACGGTTCGCCGTCTTGATCGCAGTAAGGATCTGACGGGAGATACACAGCTCTGCGAAGGCCCGGAAGGGCGTGTCCTGATCCAGGTCGAAGTCCCTGATCGCTTTGTAGAGGCCGATCATGCCTTCCTGAACGACATCTTCCTTGTCGGAGCCGGCCAGGAAGTAAGAGCGGGCCTTGGAGCGAGCGAAGTTGCGGTAGCGGTTGAGCAGAACTTCGAGAGAGCGATCGTCACCGGAGCGCACGATGGTTACGAGCTCGTTGTCCTCGAGCTCGTGAAGTTCTAGCTGCTCCTGAGCGACCATCTTCATTCTCTTGGTCCCTTCCCCGACGCTTAGACCGGTACCGCTTCTATCGGTATCGGACTTCTACCTTTGACCTACAGGGTATTTGCCCGATTTGACCCGAACAATGACTCGTTCGGGTGGTTTCTGCGCCTTACAAGTAACTACTTCGTGACCGTGCGTAGAAAACCCTTCACTCTGAGTAGCCCTACTATCGATCTTCTGGAGGCGAA
Organism: Actinomycetota bacterium; assembly: GCA_051001455.1. Lineage (GTDB taxonomy): Bacteria > Actinomycetota > CADDZG01 > CADDZG01 > WHSQ01 > JBPCNH01. Next base: position 90,976 of record JBPCNH010000023.1, on the reverse strand, counting down.
TGGGGACTGGTGTCCCTCCCGGTCTTCAAAACCGGTGGAACGGCCCTAAACCGTTCGGCGGGTTCGATTCCCGTCCGCCTCCGCTCACCCTCCAGGATCTATCTCTAGGTACGTCCGGTGCGCGTATAAGTGACAACGTACAAGTGCCGCATTTAGTTCCCTGAACGCTTGCTCGACTTCCTTACCTACCTGGGTCTCCTGGGCGCGGAGAGGTTTAGATGAGCGTGGTCAGGGGGAGTACGGTGAGACACTGGCTTCAAGCAGATGGAGCCCAATTGGAGAGGGTTGGTCGTCCTGGCCACCGATAGGCACGAGGGGACAAGCGGGCGCTTGCCTTCAGACCCAAACCACCACGACCGAGTCCTTATTCGTGGGATCCGGGACCGGGACGAGCAGGCTCTGCTCCTGGTGATCAGGGCCTACGGGACGTACGTCTACGGCAAGGCCGTTCGGATCGCAAGGGAACCCGTTTTCGCTGAAGAGATCGCCCAAGACACTTTCCTAGCGCTGTGGCAACAACCTGATCGCTTCGACATCTCTAAGGGCAACCTGCGAGCGTTCCTCATCGGAGTGGCGCGCAACAAGGCCATTGACCTCGTTCGCCACGAACAGTCAGTCCACTCGAGAGAGCCTCTCGCAACCGAATTCGAGCAGTGGACCGGGACTACCCCGGAACAGCGGGTAGACGACGGCCTAGAGCTTCGAGGCGCATTATCAGAGCTGCCTCGCTCCAAGAGAGAGGCGATCTTCCTGGCCTACTTCAAGGGGATGACTTACCGCGAGGTGGCGGTCAACCTCCAGATCCCGGAAGCGACGGCCAAGACCCGGATACGCGATGCCCTGATCAAGATGAGGGCAATCCTGGTCGAGTCACGAGTAGCTGACCGCTAATCAACCATCCCCGACAGGGCGATCGCCGGCTCCCTTGGTCGAAAAAGACAAACATGGGTGAAGCGGAATGACCCCTGAGGAGTACCCCGATTACCTCCTAGAGAGTTTCGCCGAACTCTCCAAGCTCTTGCTGTCTGGCGAAACGGTCGGATCCACACTCGACGTGATCGCGGACCTTGCGGTCCAGACGATCAGTGGATGTGACGTGGCGTCCGTCTCGCTGGTCAAGGGAGGGACGATCTCCACACTCGGCTCGAGCGATGAGGTCGCACAGGAGCTGGACGCCTTCCAATACGAAGTCGGACAGGGTCCCTGCCTCGACGCGGTTGGTAAGGACGCAATGTGGTTCCAGATCGACTCGATGAGCGAAGACAACGTGTGGCCGGCGTTCACGAAACGAGCCGTCGGAAAGGGCTACGAGAGTCTGCTCGCTTTCACCCTAAGAGTCGACGACGATACTTTGGGGGCACTCAACCTCTACGCGCGACGCCCGGGCTCGTTTACAGAACAGGACCGTGAGGCTGGGGCCATATACGCGGCTCACGCAGCGATCGCACTAGCGAACGCGCAGACCCACGAGAAGGATGCCCGACTACAACACGAGTTAGAAGGGGCGCTCTCGGTACAGCAATTGATCGGCAAAGCCCAAGGCATCCTGATGGAAAAAGAGTTCCGTACGGCGGACGAAGCTCTGGAGGTCCTGCGAAGACGCTCTGAAGACTTGAAAGGGAAGATCACAACCTCGGCCCAAGAGATCATCGATTCGGCTGAACGAGATCTAGCGGAGCTACGGTTACCCGAAGGCTTCGAGGAAGCGGTCCTTGATCGCGTTCAACAGGGGCATCCGCCGTCCCCCACCCGTTCGTCCCCCACCCGTTCGTCCCCCACCGCGCGCATGCTCGTCCCGGTTCTCATCGGCCTCCTATTGGCCGGTCTCGTTGTGATGGGCTTCCAGCTCGCCGACTCACGACGCGAGGCCACAGCCGTGGCCGATGCGCTACGCGCCGTATTAGACAAAGACGCCGACGCCATCCAACTCGTCGGCAGTACCTCCGGTCCCCAGGCTCAAGTCGTGACTACGGAGCGAGGGCCGATCCTGGTGGCAAGAGATCTTCCCGAAGCCCCAGAGGGAAAGACCTACCAGCTGTGGCTCTTGAGGGATGGAGAGGTAGTTGGGAGCAAGACATTCGACCTGGTCGACGGCATCGCAGATCTCTCTCTCGCGCGGCCGCTGGCCTCCTACGATCAAGCCCAAGTAACTCTGGAACCAGCGGGAGGCTCACAAGCACCGACAACCGATCCGATCCTTCAATCGCAATAACAGCCCCCTCGTCCACCCGACGCGCAGCGGCCCCCTCGAAAGTCAATCGCGTCTAGCAGCTGCGCTTCAGGAGAGGAACGCCGTGATGGGGGGCTCGAACGCGGACCCCTTGCTCGCGAGCAGATCGCGCAGGAAGATCACGGTGTGCGACTCGAGACAGCCAGCCTCGGTTCGGCCCCAGACACATTTCCCCGACTCTGACCGTGTTCGACTACAGAGCAAGTTCCTCATTGCTATTCCTCTTTGCCCGCTTCCGCTCGACGAGGCGAAGCAGCAGGATGGTTGTCTCATACATGAGGTACAGCGGCACCGCCAACGCGACGAGGGTGTAGGGATCCTGGCTCGGCGTGACGACTGCAGCAAGCGCGACTATCCCGACGGATGCCCCCTTGCGCTGCTTCCGGAGTTGTGCGACAGACACGACCCCAACCAGGCCGAGGAAGAACAAGAAGATCGGTAGCTCGAACATCACCCCGAAACCAAGCACCATGAATCCGACGAACGAGAGGTACTTCTCCGCATCGAGGAATGCGACGAGACCCTCGCCACCGATCGTGAGAAGAAGGCGCAACCCTTGAGGAAGGGCGAGGTACGCGAGTATGCCCCCGCCGATGAACAGAGTCACCGAGGTAAGCACGAACGGAAGGGCGTACTTCCTTTCCCTTGAAGTGAGACCCGGGGTCACGAACGCCCACATCTGATACAGCCACACCGGCGAGGTAAGGAAGATCCCGGCAAGTGCGGTGACCTTCAGTCGGAACATGAAACCCGCGCCCACTTTCGTGAAGATGAGGTCGCATCCCTGGGGGCCCAGGTATCGCGGATCAAGCGAACAGAGTGGTCCCCGGATCACCTCGAGGAGCACCGGATAGAAGAAGAATGCCGCGATCGACACCACCACGAACGCGATGATCGAGAAGACGATCCGACGCCTCAACTCGCGCAGGTGGCCGATGAGGTTCATGGTCGGGGGCGCGCCGCCGCGTCGCCGCCAGGGAGTCCACCGCGTCCGGCGGAGACCTGCGGCGATGCTCACCGTCTCGTGTGGGACTTGACGACGTCCTGTTCCGAAGCGGGCGTCGGCACTTCGGGAACGGCTTCCGCTTTGCGATCTGCGGGCACCTTGGGGGTCGAGGTCCTCTCGTCTTCACCGTCGTCGAGGCTCATATCGAACTCCGACTTGACGTCGGAAGCCATCCTCTTCAACTGAGTAAGGCCTTTACCGAGAGAACGGCCCATCTCAGGCAGTTTCTCGGGGCCGAATACGAGCAGCGCCAACACTCCAACGACGAGGATCTCGAGTGGTCCGATCTGAGGCATCTTACGAAGCCTTGGTAAGTGGAACGGGTCGCGCGGCAACGATGTCGTCCGCACTGCGCGCGCAACCGGGGCAGAACCTCGCCTCAGCGGGGACCGGAACCTCGCAGAACGGGCAAGGCCCTTCGACAGGGCTCTCCACTGCGCCTTCATTGACCCCGGCCTTGAACTCTTTGCCCGCTCGGCCCATCGATCGGGCAAGCTCGGGCAGCTTCTTGGCTCCGAAGAGGAGCATGACCACCGCAAGTATCAGCAGCAGTTCGGCACCACCTGGCAAACTCATTCGGGTACTCCTTCAGTAACTAGATAGGTGAACGCTCGCCTGAGCGTCCGGGAACCGGCCGAGGAACGGGCACACACTCCCGCCCTCGGCCGAGTCGTGCATCAGAGCGTCGCGGCAGCTCCTCCGGTCATGGCCCCGGCGCCCGCGAGGAACGGCGCAGCGGCTTTCAGCACCGCCGCCTTGTCCTGCGGAGTCTCGGTCACGCCCATGTAGACCCCACCTTCAGGCTCTAGCCCGAGCATGTTGCCGATGACGGCAGCGTGCCGAGCTTCGACCCCGAAGATCCCGGCCGCGGCCTGCAGGATGTCCTTGTTCTGGATGAACCCTGCAGCCCCGAGGTAAGCACTCACACCGAGGTTCTCGAACACGTGAGCCGTTTCGAGGAAGCTCTTCCTGCTGGCGAATGCCTTGCCGAAATCGACCGCAGGTGCTTCTATCGGCGTGCCGCCGATCTTCATGATCGTGTCGGTGATGGCCGCCACGTGCGCGTCCTCATCGGCACCGATCGTCTTGGCATACTCCGCGTCCTTGCCCGACAGGAGCCCTGCACCGTTGCCCTGACGGTAGAACTCGGATTCCAGGAACTCGAGCGTCAGTGCGTAGTTGAGCACGTCCTCGTCACTCCCGAAGTCTGCGCTCTGTGCATACGCGAAGCGCGTCGTCAGCATCTGCAGGCCGACCGACGCCGGAATGACGGCAGCCGAACCTTTCAAGAAAATGCGTCTATCCATTGTTGTCGCCTCCTTAACTCTTGATGAATGGTTTTGCGGCCTTGAGGACCTGCTTCATCGTTGCCGTCTCCTCTACCGGTGCAGGGAAAGGATCGCCACCGGTTAGGTCCGCGAGGATCGCGGCGTGACGTGACTCGACCCCAGCGATCGCAGCTGCCGCGGCGAGGATGTCGACGTTCTTGATGAGAGTGACCTGACCGTGATAAGCGGTGACACCGAGCTCCTCGAACACCGATGCGGTCTCGAGGAACGCCGCCTTCTTGGTAAAGGTCCCTTCCGGATACTTGAACTTCGGGGACTTGACGGGTGTCCCGCCAAGGTCGTTGATCGTAGACGTGAGGGCTGTGACGTGTGCAGCCTCGTGGTCACGGATCGGAGTGACGAGCGCGAGCTCTCGTCCGGACAGAACCCCAGCGTCGACTCCCTGGGCATAGAAGTCCGCTTCCAGGTACTCGAGCGTCAGGGCGTAGTTCAGGATGTCTAGATCGCCGCCTTCCGCCTGAGCGGAGACCGTTCCACGGCTGAATCCGGCGACGGCAAGCGTGCTGCCGACTCCGACGACGCCTGCCCACTTGAGGAAGTTACGTCGGTCATGCTCGTTGTCGAACGACATGACCGCCTCTCCATTGAATATCTCTTTGTTGGTCATTCTTGCTACACCTCCTTGATAGTGAAGAACGAGAACGAAAGTCGCCTCACAAAGGTCTCATCGCTCGACCTCCTTGCTTCCCCGCTTCTTGCTCCCGCCTTCGGGGTCGGCCTTCGCCTGCACGATGATGCGGTGGCTGAGGGAACCCTTGGGAGTGCATGCGAACAGAGTGATCAGGCGTACGCGTTTGTGGCGAGGTTGCTTCAGTACGGCTTTTGCGTACTCCGCCTCGGGAACGATGAGTGTCCTCACGACGCGATACGTCGTCGGACTGGCATTTCGCATACCGATATGGATGCGGTCGCCCGGTTGAAGCAGGTCGAGATCACCGAACGGGCGCGTATGTGTCGTCCGATGCCCCGCAAATACGCTGTTACCACGCTGCCCGGGCCATGGGGTCCCCGGCCAATGTCCTGGGCCGAGTTTCACCGCTTCGTCGACGACGCCGTCGTAGAACTTGGTCTTCAGCCCGATCGCCGGGATCTTCATCTGACCCAGCGACGTCCGGCGGCCTCGCTCGAAGTCGATCGCGATGTTCTTGCCGCCCTGGACCGCCTCCGCCACCGGAGAATCCAGCGCGGCCTGGGATCGTTTCCCATCGGAAACGGCTTGAAGGACCTGGGTTACCGCCGGCACCCGATCAATTGCCTCCGAACGGGTGAGGAAGATGGCCATCAGGGCCGGGATTACCATGACCGACACGGCACCGAACGCCTGCACACTTCTTGGCAGCTTCATGCCTTGTATTCGGAGCGCGACCCGCCGCGGGATGGGTCTCTTTACCCCTTTTTCGGTGGGTTTCTTAATGTATTAGAGCCTGTCAAGCTTCTCTGGCCGGTGTATGGGATAGCGAGAACGAAGCAAGCAAAGACCCATCCATCGCATCGGTTGGCGTCGAATGTCTGTTATGAGACTTCGTTACCTCACCGTCGCCCTTGCCACGGCGTGCGTCCTTCTCTTGAGCGGGTGCGGTTCGGAAGAACCTGGACGTCCAGCTTCGGAGGAACCTGGACGTCCTCGAACAGCACCACCCACTGTGGAGGACACGTCCCGCAAGAACACGACCGATGCCTCCGCCAAGGTCATCGATACGAACTTCATCCCACGCACCATTACCGTTGAAGCAGGCGCAACGGTGAACTGGGAGCAGACCGGGGACCAACCTCATTCAGTCACTGCCGCCGATGGCTCCTTCGATTCCAGCCCCAAGTGCGGGCCCATCGATTCGGACAAGTGCCTGGGTATGGGCGACACCTTCAGCTATGCCTTCGATGAACCCGGAGAATTCACCTACTACTGCCGCGTACACGGCCTTCCGGATGGCACGGGGATGGTTGGGACCGTAGTCGTCAGATAGACCCTGCGTAGGTCGTCGCGGAGTCAGTCGAGCCGGCCATGAAGCTTCCTACGACCCGGATCAATCGAGAAACCAGCACCGTCAACCAGGACGCTTCTCCCAGTCCCCCATTCAACTGGTTCATGGATATCGTCGTTTCATCCGCTATCGGCGACCCACATCGATCAACAGCCAGACCTGAGTACTGGTTCACCGATCCCGAATAGGGCAGATCCGGGGTGCATCGCCACTTGAAGCCGTGAGCGACATCGAAAGCGACCGGTTCGCTACCTTCCGTACAGTTCGGTCCCTGATGCACTTGGACATGGATGTGTGCGTAGTCCCCGTTCGAAGCATGCGGCCATGCGACCGTACCGATCCGTGACCTGCCCGAAATTCGGGTGCCGCTGACCGCGCGGTTGCTCAGGTACCCGATCGCGGCACTCCCACCGGAGTCGAAACTGACGCAAACGAAGTCATCGCCGCAACAACCCGGCCACCTATAAACGGTTCCGGCCGCGGGCGAACTCACGATCGATCCTGCGGACGAGAGTGATCTATGGCCTCCCCGGTTGTGGGTCTCGGCGGACCCGCCCAGGTGCCCGGAGCCATCTTCACCCGCCTCGCCACTTCGTGGCTCCCTTGGCGGGTTCGATTCCCGTCCGCCTCCGCTTCCATCGGGGCGCGCCTAGAAGGTGAGATGTCCTGACTCGACGGGCTCGACCCGGGTGAATCGGCCTTGGGGGGTCGAGCGGATGTCAGATCGACCCGGCGAGCAACCAGATCGCGGCGCCGATCACGAATCCGAATACACCGAGCGCTACCGCGGCGTTGGCTTGACCGCTGCGGCCGTGAGTCGCAGCTCTTCTGCGGCCCTCGAGCCCGACCGTGGTGGCGAACCCGCCCAGCATGATCGGAAGCGAGAGGAAGAACGCGACCGCGCCCACAATGCTGAGGATCCCGCAAACTAGGCCTACCTTGGCAGGCCTGTTGCCGCGATCCGTGCGCCACGCCCATCTGCCGAGGAAGAAGAAGAGCAGCATGCTCAAGATAAGGATGAGAGGGAACAGGACGCGCGCCTCGGGATCAAGGTGCCAGATGGGGACGTCCTCATTGATGACCGCGTTCAGCCGTGGGAACAGCCCGACGCTGAGGGTCGTCACTAGGGCGCCCCTCCACAGCGGTCTCAGGTCGCGAGCGTGATTGCCGTCTTCCATCCCGGCACGGAGTCTATAGGAAGGTACCTTCCTATAGCAAAGGGGCCGGTGAGGCTACCCCCTGGACCTCTGCCAAGCACCGGTCACTGCCGCAACGAGAGCTCCGAAAGCGAACACGAAGTAAAACCCGTACGTCGCATTTCCGATCAAGGTGTGGTGTTCGGTCTGGTGTTGGGTGTTCGACAGGATGAAGCACCCGGCTGCCGCAGCGGATAACCGGGTGGCGACGCGGAGCCACGGAGGAAGGAGTCCCTTGGTCACGCGCCACCCGAGGTCGGCAGGCGCCCCAGCAAGTGCTCGCCGGAGGATCGCTCCGTCCCGGGATGCCGCGGAACGTTGCTCCCAGAGATCCGACCAGATCTCGTTCCATCGCTCCTCGGCGACGTCGCGCGGTAGTGCGAATGTATAGAGCTGGACCCATCGCCGGATGAGTGCTTCTGGAACACCGAGACGGGTCATGGCGTCGTGCCCGTGGTAGCGACACGCATCGCAGCCGCGCGCGACAACGTCGTCGTGATCGCCACCCGGCCCGCGTAGGTGATCTGGTACAGGCGCCGTCTCGGGCGGCGCTGTCGCTCGGCGACGTCGGCATCCTCCCAACGCGCGTCTAGCAGGCCTTGTTCGCGCATCCGGTCGAGCGCCTTGTAGAGGGTCCCGTGACCGACAAGACGGTTCTCGTCGTCGTCCGGTGCCAATTCCCGCGCGAGTGCGAAGCCGTGAATCTCACCGTGAGCCCCCGCTGCGATCTCAAGGATGCGGCGCTCCAACGGCAGCAGGTCTCCTGCGCGTCGTCTCACCCAGCAACAGTAGGGCCTATTTAGGGCACAGTCGAGAGGCCTCAATGTTCCGTTTCGCGTGCTTGTTTTCCCGCGCATCAGGCCACCTGCGGGGAGTTCCTTCCTCTGCTTCGATCCTTTCCCAATGATCCGGCCGCGTCGCTGGGCGTCAGGGGCGTTCCGGCGCCCCCTAGGGTGCGATATCCCGGGTCCGCTTGAGGGAATGACCCCTAGGCGGCGAATACCAATTGAATGACCTGGATCAGGCCCGTTGTCGGCTGCCTCGTGGCGGTGCTCGTGCTTGGTCCGTTCGCGTCTCCGGGAGCCGAGGCAGCGCCTTGCGAGCGGGTAACCGTAGAGGGCGAGTGGGCCACGATCCCTGCCCCAGACTTCACCTCGGGCGCGCCGAGGCTGGCGGCCTATGCGGTGAATCACAATCGCCCCACCGAGCTGTGGGCCACCAACGGCATCTCGGTGATGGGCTCCACCGACGGTGGTTGCTCCTGGAGCGAGAGGTTCTCGCTCGAGGTACTCCCCACCTTGGATCAACCCATCTCCTCAACGACCGCATCCGTCCAGCAGATCGTCATCCCCGAAGCGACCGGCGGCAGCGACACCGTCTACCTTGTCGTACAGGAGAAGCTCCCGCCTAAAGTCGTCGAGGAGCTGGTCGAGGAACAGACGGGTTCGAAACCACCGGCGGTCTCGTTCCGAGCGCGGGTCATCAAGAGCTCGGATGACGGGAGCACCTGGCGGGAAGTCAGCCCGGGCCCAACCACGGCAGGCAATGCGTTGCGGCTCCGTGTCGCGCCGAGCGATCCGTCGAACCTCTATCTCCTCATCGGAGGTCCTTCGGGTGGTCTTTACGCCAGTAGCAACGGCGGCGACAGCTGGGAGTTGCGGAGCCAAGCGCCGATGAGTGACTTCCAGGTGGACGACCTCGATCCGCAAACCGTATGGGCTTGGGGTGGCCCCCTGCGCTTCTCGACCAACGGCGGTCGTGATTTCGTCTCGATCGAATACGTCCCGGCGATCTCCCTGGCGGACACTTTCCGTGGCCCCGGAGATCCCTATCAGCTCACCGCGTTCGACCCGGATGGCGGGACGTTCTTCATGACCAAGGATGGCGGGAAGACATGGCCGAGTGTCGCTTCGCCGTCACTCCATACGCTCTCGGTTGCATATGGAGGCGGTGCTGAGGACATGGTGATGTCGATCAACGGCGGAGCGGTCTTCCGTTTCCAGGCGCCGTACCACTGGATAGAGATAACGCCGGGGCTGATCGATGGTGTCAAGCAACCTGAAGACGCGCCGAATGTCGTTGACGTCCAGATCGACAGGTCGGCGAAGCCGTCTGCGTTCGGCCTTACCCCCGACGCGATCATGCGCTACGCCGGGTTGTCCGTATCTCTTCCGCCCCTCGTTCCTCAGGCTCCGGTGGTCAAGACAGACGTTTCGCTAGAGCCCGGTAACACCAAGATCAGGCTGGGACCGGGGGAGTCCAAAACCGTTCGCTATCGCTTGGGACTGCCTCCACAACCGACGCCCCTCGATGTCTTCTTCCTGATGGACACGACCCACTCCATGAGCTCATCGATCAAGGGCCTGCAACATGGTCTGCACCGCATCGCCCAGGAGCTTGCCGACGCGAAGATCGACGTGCAGTTCGGCCTCGGCGAGTACAAGGACTACCCGATCGCGGGTTACGGGGACCCGACCGCCGGCGACTTCCCCTATCGGCTGAGCCGCGCGGTCGGGCCGGTCGACCCTTCCTTGAACTCAGCCATCGAGCGGATGCAGGCGAGCGGTGGCGGTGTGGTGAAAGAGGAGTCCCAACTCACCGCCCTTTACCAAGCTGCTACCGGTGTCGGCGAGCCGGGGTGTGTGACGCCGTCGAGCGCTTGTGTGGCTCCCGGGCAGCAGGCACAGTTCCGACCCGACGCCTACAAGGTCATGATCAACATCACAGACGCAGGGTTCGAGGACAGTGCTCAGCATCCCGGTCCTCCTTTCGCGCTCGTTGCCAACGCCCTCAAGGATCAAGGTGTCTTGCAGGTCGGGCTGGCCGTATTCGGACCGTTCGGTCTAAAGGAAGCGCGCGTGGATCTCGAGCGCATGGCCCAGGCTACCGACACTCTGGCCCCGGCCGGCGGTGTGGACTGTGACGGTGACGGGCGCGACGACATCGCGCCGGGCGAGCCGCTCGTATGCGACATCCTCGACCAAGAGAGCGACGGTGTTTCAGCATTGGCCGGCCCGATCCTGGCGGCTTTGGCTGCCATCACGGACGAGGCTTCGGTCGAGCTGGTCGCGACCTCGGGTAACGGATCTATCGCGAGCATCGCTCCGGCCGGCTATCCATCGATCGATGTGACCGAAACGCAGGAGTTGGGATTCGAAGTTACCTATGAATGCCCGTCTCTTGCCAAGGTGACGCGCGAGGACGTCGAGCTGGTCGCTACCCTGCGCGGGACCGGCATAGCCGGTGCCACTGCAACCGTCGTCTGCGGCCCACTCGGGCAGGCCGTCGAAGATCCCGAGGAGCTTCCGCCGGTCACGACGCTGCTACAGCCGCTACCTTTGGTAGCCGCCGTCCCCGTGCCCCCGCCTCCTCCCCCACCGGCCCCCGTCAGCAACACGCAGCCTCAGCCCAACCCGCATCTCCAAGGTGCGGCCGCGCAACAGGAACAGCAGCAGTCTCAGGTTGCCACGGTGGCCGCGTTCGATCCGAACGAGGCGGAGGAGCAGGAGTTTGCTTTCTCCACCTACCACTCGCGCGGGCGGGCGCCCGATCCGGCACTCGCGCTCCTCTATCTCTCTGCGGCCGCCATGACCGTAGGAGCCGCGGCCTACCGCTTGCGTACCCGCGTCGCGACCAAAGTCGTACGCCAACGCTGGTAGGGATCCACGCGGGAGAGTGGCCACCGCATAGTTGCACCTCCTGTCGGACGACGGTTCGCCCACGACTACTTGGAGGCACGGATCTGGGGCCGCTCTACCCTCTGTGATGTGATCGTAGAGGGCTGGTACCTGATGAATCTCGCGGACCTGCAGCGCGAGCTCACACGATTCCGGACCGGCGAGGGTCCCGGCGGGGCCCATGTCGAGGCGCTCACCATCGAAGAAGCACTTGCTTATCGCAACGCCGGCAACATTCCCGACGAACGCGAAAGGACGCTCCGGCTGGTGCTGCACGCCGAGAGCGAACAGGCTCTAGCGAGCCTCGAGAGCAAGCGCCTGGCGTTCGAGCCGGATTACCTCGACGCGCCGGAGTGGCGGCGCGCCGGCTCCAAGCCGGTGAACGTGGTTCCACTGCGCCCACCGACCGTCAAGGGTGAGGGGCGCGCCTGGTGGGAGGATCCCGAGATGGCTGCGGTGGAGGAGGAGTGGCAGCGCACCGGAGAGGTCGAGGGTCTGTCGATCCCCGGCGCCTATCGGGGCTTCGTCTTCAAGACCATCCTCGCCCTCAAGCGCTCGGGCAAGGAGGTAACCCCAGACTCCGTAGCCGGAGGCATTGCCCGGTGGCTGGATGAAAGCCAGGTCGAAGAGATCCGCCGAGCCTTAACCCGTGCAGGTTTTGATCGGTAGCGACCACCAAATACGTGGTCAGAATCGATCAAAACGCGCCGGGTTTTCGGGGGGGAACCTCGTGGGTCACGGCGGTGTAAGAGGGACACAGGCAGTGGAGGGCCGACCACTGGAAGAAGGCGAACTGATCGAGCGTGCGAAGAGCGGTGACTCGGCCGCTTATTCGGCGCTGGTGAAGATGCACCAGGACGTCGCGTTCCGCACCGCCTATGTCGTTGCAGGCACCACGGGTGACGCGGAGGACGCGGCCCAGGAGGCGTTCTTGAAGGCTTACCGGGCACTTGGGAGGTTCCGGGAGGGAGCTTCGTTCCGTCCCTGGCTCCTCGCGATCGTGGTCAACGAGGCGCGCAACCGTCTGCGCTCCGCGGCGCGCCGGGAAGGCCTGCAGCTGCGCGCCTCGGTGACGAGCGGCCGTGGTCCCGGGGATGAGGCCCCATCTCCCGAGGCCGCGGCCATCACCGCGGAAGAGCGCGCCTCGGTTCTCGCGGCGGTCAACGAACTCGAGCCGAACGACCGTCTGGTGATAGCGCTCCGTTACTGGATGGAGCTGACGGAGAAAGAGATGAGCGAAATCCTTCGTTGTCGCCCGGGGACCGTTAAGTCGCGTCTAGCTCGTGCCACCGCGCGACTCCGGGCACGTATGAGCGAAGAGGTGGCCGATGCCTGAGACCGGTCCTCGCGTTGCGCGCCTCGAGATGGTGCTCGCCGATCTCGGGTCGAGCGTCGAGTTCCCCGACACGCCCGACATCGCAGCGGGGACGGCGGCGCGCCTCGGCTCCGCGGCGCAACCCGCGGCGCGCTGGTTGTCCCCGGCGTCCTGGACGCGTCCGTCGTATGCGGTTGCCGCGCTTGCGATCGCACTCGGACTGTTCTTCTCGTTCGCTCCGAGCGCCCGGCGCGCCGTCGCAGAATGGCTGGGAGTTGCAGGCGTGCGTATCGAGGTGGATACCAGCGCGACGCCGAGAGCACCCGACGGAGAATCCGAACTCGATCTCGGTGAACGGTCGACCCTGGAGGCCGCCACACGCCTCGCCCCGTTCGAGGTGAAGGTCCCAGCCGCGCGCTCGTTCGCCGATCCCGATGCGGTATTCCTCGAACGCTCGGGCACCGGTGTGCGGGTTTCGTTCCTGTATGAACCCGGGGACGGCATCCCGCCGTCGAGCCTCACCGGCACCGGCGCGATCCTCACCCAGTTCGACGCTGAGTTCGTCGCCGGCTCGATCAAGAAGATCAGCGGCGCCGGTGGGAAGGTGCGCGTCGCGGAGGTCAACGGCGCGCCGGCTTACTGGATCGCGGGGGAACCGCATAAAGTAGGTCTGACCGATGCTGAGGGCGATCTCCTGACGGGGACCTCACGCTTCGCCGGCAACGTGTTGTTGTGGGAGCTCGAGAGGATCACCTTCCGCCTGGAATCCGAGCTCACCTTTGCCGCAGCCCTAGAGGTAGCCCGCTCCACCCGTTAGCCATCTCCCGTGCCGCGAGGCGGCTGTCCACGACCAGGTCCCGACACAGGTTCGGCACGCCGAGGGCTCCGACGCGCACAGATCAGATCCAGCGGAAGAACGTTGGCAACGTTAGCGGCGCGTCGGGAGTCCCTCAAGTAAGAGGAGGGAACCGCCCGACGACCCGCGGTGTAACAAGGGAAACGCCTACCGAAAGGGAGCGAACGATGCGCCGAGTAGCGATGCTCACCGCCGTCACAGTCTTAGGAGGAGTTCTGCTGTCCGCGCCTGCGGCCGGGGGCGGAGGATGTTACGCAGACGGTGAACCGACCTCCGGTCGCGGGTTTAAGGGACCTAGTGTCCCGATCGACGAGTGCATGTTCACCCCCACCGTTCTCTACGTCGATCCCGGTACCAGCGTCACGTGGATCAACAAAGATCCCGTCGCTCACACCGTGTCCGGCGCGAGTCTGGCGTGGGGTACCGAGGAGCACCTGACAGACGGTGATCACGTCACCCACGTCTTCAAGAACGAAGGAGTCTTTCCGTACTACTGCTTGCTGCACCCATCGATGGTCGGAGCGGTCGTCGTAGGTGATCCGGCCGACTCCAAAGCTGCCGCAGCACCGGTCGAGACCGACGTCGAGATGCTGCTCGGGTCGGATACGAAAGCCGAAGCCGAGCCGGAGATACAACCTGCTGCAGCTTCCGCACCCGTGGCTTCCACCGGAGCAACCGGCGCGCCGTGGCTGTGGGTGCTGGGCATCGCGGCGCTCGGTGTCACGGCGCTCGGTGTCACGGCGCTCGGTGTCACCCGTGCACGTTTTGATCGGTAGCGACCACCAAATACGTGGTCAGAATCGATCAAAACGCGGGGGGACCGTGCGTACGGTGAAGCAACGGCGCAGCTAGGCGGTTTCCGCCTTCGGGACGAAGATCTCTTGTGCGAACAGCTTTATCGACGCTGCTGCGGGGATCGCCATCAGCGCGCCGACGAACCCGAGGAGGTTGCCTCCGATCAACGCCGCTAACAGGACCGCGGCAGGGGAGATGTCCACCGCTTTCGTCATGATGCGCGGAGCGATGATGTAGTTCTCCACCTGTTGATAGACGAGGAAGTAAACGAAAGTGGCGATACCCAGAGGAACCGAAGTGAAGAACGCGACGATCGCCGCGGGTATCGCGCCGAGCGTCGCTCCAACCAGAGGGATAAGCGCGGAGAGGCTGACCCACAGCGCGAGGGCAACCGGGAAAGGCACTCCTGCGACGGCGAGGAATATCAGTGCCAGCACGCCAGCGAGGAGCGCGACGGAAACCTGTCCGGCGATGTAGCCCCCGATCTTCTCGAGGACGGGGTCCATGAACCGCTTCACCTCTGAACGTTTGCTCTTGGGCACCAGTTTCATCGAGCCCTCGCGGATGCGAGACAAGCTGAGTGAGAAATAGATCGTCAGCACGAGGATGGTGAGCCCGTTGAAGAGGGCGCCCGCAACTGACCCGGCGATCCCGAGCGCATCGCCGAAAGAGCTGCCGATCACCTTGGGGACATTGCCGGCAGCGCTCTTCAGCTGCTCGGCGACGTCGTTCTCCTTGACCCACTCCTCGATCCGCGGGTTGCTCTCGGCGAGGTCCTCGACGTAGCCCGGCAGGTTGGTCGCGAACGTGGCGACCTGACTCACGAGAGGCGGGATAACCGCGGCTGTGAAGGCGGCGATGAACAGTATCGCGGTCACGAAGATGGCCGCGACGGCCTGACCTCTTTTCATCCCGAGTCCTTCGAGCTTGCGCACCCCGGGATCGAGTCCGATCGCGAGGAATCCTGCTACGACGATCAGTATCAAGACGTTGCGCAGCGAATAGACGATGTAGAGCCCTACGGAGACGGCAGCCACGATCAGGACGATCCGTGCGACCGTCCCGTTGGTGGGGCTGGGTTCCGTCCGTGCCGCCATGTGCCTGAGGCAATCACGCGGCGCTCCCGGCGCGCCGGATTCTGCCCGCTTTTTTCTCTACGGCTACCTGTAGCCAGTGGTCGTGGCCGAAGCTAGGGCAACTGCTCGGTCCGCCCGGAGGACTTACAGGGACCTAAAGAGAGGACAAGACGCGAGCAGGGCCCGCCGTAGTGGCGGGCCCTGCTGGAATGTCTCGGTGGTGGGTGTTACTTCGTTGCGCTCTGGTCGATGTCGCCTCTCCAGGCACCGGTCTCGGTGCCGCGGCTCTCGATGAACTTCTTGAAGTTGTCGAGGTCGTTCTTGGTGCGGCGCTCGATGATCCCGAGAGCGTCTCCGGCCTTTTCGACGAAGTCGCTCGGCTCGATCTCCATCTGGAGCATCACTTTGGTCTTGTCCTTATCGAGGCGGTGGAAGGTCACGACACCGGCTTGCGTGGTGTCACCGTCGGCGCGCCAGGCGATCCGCTCGTCCGGGGTCTGCTCGGTGATCGTCGCGTCGAACTTACGTTTGATGCCAGCGATCTCGGTTACCCAGTGGAGACGCTTGTCGTCTAGCTGCGTGACGGTCTCGACGCCTTCCATGAACTGCGGGAAGTCCTCGAACTGGGTCCACTGGTTGTAAGCGGTTCTCACCGGAACGTTGACTTCACATGACTGCTCTATGACGGACATGTTGCCTCCCTCGTTTATCGGTTATCTCGACCCTGGATACATACCCATCGCGAGCTTTCGCAAGCCTAGCGAGGCAAGCACGAGGTGTCGGCGGAAGGAACCGTGGGTATCACTCCGGCCTTAGGCTGGCGGTAAGGAACGAATCGGAGAAGAGATGCCCATCCCGTACAGGAAGGTGAATTGCGGAGCGCCGGGTATCTCGCGCCGTAGGCGAGGCCGCGGGTTCGAGTATCTGGACGTGAGAGGTAAGCGGGTCGACGATGCCGAAACGATCGCCCGCATCCGGGCTCTCGGCATACCGCCCGCGTGGAAGGACGTGTGGATCTGTGCGGATCCCCGGGGCCATCTGCAAGCCGTAGGGACCGATGCCGCAGGCCGGAAGCAGTACATCTATCACGAAGCATGGCATCGCCGTCGTGACCAGCAGAAGTTCGACAACATGGTCGAGTTCGCACGATCGCTGCCCGAGATCCGGTCGATGACGGGAGAGCACTTGGCGCTTCCAGGGATGCCGCGGGAGCGCGCTCTCGCGTGCGCGGTGCGACTTCTGGATCGCGGTTTTTTCCGAGTAGGCGGAGAGGCTTACGCAGAGAAGAACCGGTCCTACGGGCTGGCGACGATGCGCAAGGAGCACGTCACCCTCAAAGGCAAGGAAGTGATCTTCGAGTATGTGGCCAAGAGCGGCAAGGAGCGCATCCAATCGGTAGTCGATCCCCTCGTCTTCGATGCGGTCGCCCAGATGAAACGCCGTCGCGGCGGAGGAGCGGAGCTGCTGGCATACAAGGATGCGACCGGATGGCGCGATGTCCGGTCGAGCGACATCAACGATTACCTCAAGGACGTGGCCGACGACGACTACTCGGCGAAGGATTTCCGAACCTGGCATGCGACCGTCCATTGCACACTCGCATTGGCCGTCAGCTACGCGGCAGCGTCGTCCAAGACTGCACGGAAACGCGCCGTGACTCGCGCCGTGAAGGAGGTGGCTCACTATCTCGGCAACACGCCGGTGGTCTGCCGTCGCTCCTACATAGACCCCCGCGTGATCGATCGTTTCGATTCAGGTGTGGTGATCACCGGGATCGTCGAGCAGATAGCGGAACACGACGCGATGTCGGAAGGCTCGCTCGCTATCGTCGAGGAGGCGGTCCTGGACCTGCTCGCGGGGGATATGAAGTCGGACCTCCTCGAGAAGGTCGCCTAGGCAACGACTACGCGGGGCCGGGTGGGAACCGGAACTCCCATACGGTGGGTAGCGTTCGGGTATGCGTTCTCGCCTGCCCGTAGCCGAAGCGGCCCTCCTCTCGGTAGCAGCGGTGTGGGGCCTCACGTTCGTGATGGTCCAGGACGCGGTCGCGGTCGTGCCCGTGATGACGTTCCTCGCGTTCAGGTTCATCCCCGCGTCGCTGTTGGTCGGGGTGATCTTTCGCAAGGAGCTGTCGGGACTCGGCGCGCGGGGAATGCGGCGCGCCGGGCTGATGGGTGCGTTCCTTACCGGCGGGTACATCTTTCAGACACTCGGGCTCGAGCGAACCACCGTCTCCAACGTCGGTTTCATCACCGGCCTCTACGTGGTGCTCACCCCGGTGTTCGGAGCGCTGTTGCTGAAACATCTCGCAGGCCCCCCGGTGTGGATCGCCGCAGCGATGTCGGCAGTCGGCCTCTTCCTGCTCACCGGCGCCTCTGGTGAGGTCCATCTCTTGGGCGATGCACTTGTCTTCCTGTGCGCATGTTCGTTCGCCGGCCACATCCTCGTGACCGATGTAGCGGTGAGGGATCACTCGACCGGAGCGCTGCTCACGGTTCAGCTGGGGGTGTGCGGTTCGTTCACGCTGATCGTCGCCGCGGTGATGGGGGACCTGATGATCCCGAGATCGGGGACGGTCTGGAGCGCCTTGATCGTCACTTCTCTGTTCGCCAGCGCGCTGGGGTTCTTCATCCAGACGTGGGCGCAGCGCAATGCTCCTCCGGCCCGCACCGCTCTGATCCTTGCCAGCGAGGCGGCTTTCGCGGCTTTGTTCGGCTATCTGCTGGTGCACGAGGTGCTGACGCCGATCGCATGGGTGGGAGCGGGGTTGATCCTGCTGGCCATCGTGGTGGTCGAACTGTTCCCCTACCTCCGCCGGGTGCGCCCGCTCCCAGAGGGAACGGTGGCGACGGACCCTCACATGGAGCCGGCGACCTCTGAAACGGCGGTCCGGACCAACCTGTCCTGAGTGCCTCCGGCCGTCCCCCCCGGGGCGAGCGGCCCCAGATGTCTTTGCTCTAGATCCTGCGCGGCAAGATGGCCGAGTCCCGGCAAGAACGTGGTTTAGCGGACGTGCGGATTGATCGCTCGCAGCCGAGCGGTCCTCTCCTCCGTCGGCGGGTGCGTCGAGAACAGCGCTGCGAAGTTGGCCTTACGGCCCGACAGCGGGTTCACGATGTACATCGGCGCTTGGGCGGGATGAACCTGGGCCGGAACGCGCTCGGCGGTGCTCTGGAGCTTCTCGAGCGCCCGGGCCAAGGGGTCACCTTGCCCGATCAAGAAGGCGGCGTCGTGGTCGGCTTCGAATTCACGTGAGCGTGACAGTGCCATCTGGATCATCCCGGCGGCGAGCGGAGCGAGGATCATCATCGCCAGCATGCCGATGATGTTGCCACCACCCCGGTCGTTGCCTCGGCCTCCGCCGAACATCGCTCCCCACATCGCCATACGAGCGGTGAACATGATGCCCATGGCAACGGCAGCGGCGACCGACGAGATAAGGATGTCCCGGTTCTTGATGTGCATCAACTCGTGGGCGAGGACGCCTTTGAGTTCGTCCTCATCGAGGATCTGAACTATCCCCTGGGTGACGGCGACGGCAGAGTGTTGCGGGTTCCGTCCGGTGGCGAAGGCGTTCGGTTGCTCGGAAGGGATCACGTACAGCCGCGGCATCGGGAGGTTCGCTTGCGTGGTGAGCTCACGGGTCAGCCGGTAGAGCTGCGGCGCCTCGCTCTCGGTTACGGGTTGGGCCCGGGACGCCTTGATCGCGAGCTTGTCGCTGAACCAGTAGGAGAAGAAGGTCATCACGAACGCGATGACAAGCCCGATGGTGAGGCCCTGCATCCCTCCGAATATGACCTCGCTGATGACCATGATGAGGCCGCCGAGAGCGGCTAGGAGGACGGCTGTTTTGAGATTGTTCTTGTTCATGCTTCCATTATGCCGCCCGTTCCGGCTAAAGCGGTTCTCGGTCTGGGTGCGCGTGAGCATCCTTTGACAATGGGGGGCGTCGGATGGCAGTGATCGAGGTAGACCGGCTCCGGCGCGTCTACCGGACGAATACCGGCGTGGTGAAGCGCAAGGCTCTCGACGTCGAGGCGGTGTCCGGAGTCAGTTTCGAGGTCCGTGACGGGGAGATGTTTGGCCTCCTCGGTCCCAACGGCGCCGGCAAGACCACGACGATCAAGATGTTGATCACCCTGCTCATCCCCACCTCGGGGACTGCCCGGGTGCTGGGACTCGACGTGGTGGCGGACGCCCAGAAGGTCAGGGAGCGGATCGGTTATGTCTTCGGCGGTGACCGCGGCCTGTACGAGCGGCTCTCGGCACTCGACAACATGCGTTACTTCGCTGAGCTGTACGGCGTAGACCCGCGGTCCCAGAAGAAGCGGATCGAGTACCTGTTCGAGCTCGTAGGCCTCACGGGCCGCGAGAAGGAGCGAGTCGAGGGGTACTCACGAGGGATGCGCCAGCGCCTTCACATAGCTCGCGGCCTCATCCACGATCCGGCGGTGGTCTTCCTCGACGAGCCGACGATCGGGGTCGATCCGGTAGGAGCGCGGGAGCTCCGCGCGATGATGGCGGGCCTGATCGAGGCGGGCAAGACCGTGCTGCTAACGACGCATTACATGTTCGAGGCCGACGCCCTGTGCGATCGCATAGCGGTGATCGCCAACGGGCAGATCGTTGGCGAAGGCACACCGAAGGAGCTCAAAGCGGGGGTCGTCGACCGCACGGTCGTCGAGATCGAGGTGTTCGGCGTGACCGATAGCACCGTCGAACGGTTGCGCGAGGTGCCGGGGGTCCAATCGATCGCGGTCGAGGATCGGGACCATGCGCAGGTCATGCTGGTGCAGTCGGCGCGCGGGGAAGAGCTGACCTCTGCGCTTCTTGCCCGTCTTGGTGACGTGAGAGTAGGCCGGGTCACGTCAAGAGAGCCGACCCTCGAAGACGCTTACGTAGCGATGGTCGAGGAATCGTGACCGACCGGCTTCCACCGCCGCGCGCGATGTTCAGATTGATCGCGAGAGGTTGGCTATTCACGCTCAAGACCCTCACGCACTCCGGTTTCTTCATCCTGGTGTCACTTATACAGCCGGTGATCTTCGCGACCATCGCATTCTTCATGTTCCAGGCCGGTCAGCGCCCCGGGAGCCTGTTGTACGTCGCGCTCGGCGCAGGGTTGATGGGTATCTGGTCGTCCACGCTGTTCGGTTCCGGCGGTCTGATCCAATGGGAGCGCTACCAGGGAACCCTCGAGATACTCATGGCCGCGCCGGCGCCCTTCGTGCTCGTACTCATCCCCGCCACGCTCGCCAACTCGACCATCGGCATCTATTCGCTTGGCTCGACCCTTCTCTGGGGAAAGCTCTTCTTCGACATCCCCCTCGACCTCGCGCACCCATGGTGGTTCATTGTGGCGGTTCCGGTCACGATCCTGTCCTTGGGTCTGCTGGGACTCGTGTTGGCCTCGACATTCGTGCTGTACCGGCACGCGAACGCGCTCTCGAACCTGCTCGAGTACCCGGTGTGGTTGGTGACCGGTCTGTTGGTCCCGGTAGCGCTGCTGCCGGGCTGGGCGGCGCCGATCTCGTGGGTGCTGGCGCCGACCTGGGGGATGAGGGCGATCAGGACGGCGGCGCTGGGAGGTGCCCATCCTGCTCCTTACGTCCTGACCACTCTCGTGCTCGGTGTTCTGTACCTCATCATCGGATCACTCACGCTGCGCTATTTCGAGCGGCTGGCGCGCGAACGAGCCACGCTCGCGCTGACATGAGTCTCGCCGGGGCCACTGTCGCGAACGGAACGGCACGCCCGATCCGCACCTGGTTGAGGATCTTCTTCATAGGTGGGCTGATCTCGTACCGGGCGCTCTTCAACTGGCTGAAGCCCTCGATCTATATCCCGACCATGCTCGGGAGCCCCGTCTTCCAGATCCTGTTCTTCTCCTACATCGGCCGCTACAGCGGCTTGCGGGACGACACGTTCTTTGTCGTTGGCAACGCCGTGCAGGTGTGCTCGATGTCGGCGATCTATGGGATGACTATGACGATCGCCAACGAGCGTTACTTCGGAACACTGATGCCGCTGCTGGCGTCACCCGCGAACCGGGTGGCCCTCTTCTTGGGCCGGGCGTTGCCGTCGCTGGCCAACGGGCTCTTGGTGTCGGCGTTCGGGTTCCTCGTAGGGGCAACGCTGCTCGACTTCTCGATGCCTGCATCCGGCATCCCGGCACTGGTAGGGACGGTGATCGTGACGGTGTTCTCTTGCACCGCGCTGGGGATGACGATCGGGTCGGTGGGTCTGAGAGCCCGCGATGTGTTCTTCGCATCGAACCTCGCCTATTTCTTGATGCTGCTGATCTGTGGCGTGAACGTTCCTCTCGAGGCTCTGCCCGGATGGATCCAGGGGATCGGACGGAGCGTTCCGCTGACCCACGGTATCGAGGCGGCGCGCGCCATCGCCGGAGGGGCCACATGGCGCGAGGTCTCTTCGATGGTCGCGACCGAGGCGATGATCGGCGCGATCTATGCGGTGGTTGCTTATGGACTGTTCCGTTTCTTCGAAGCTGAGGGCCGTCGGACGGGCTCGTTCGGGACCCTCTGATCTGACCGCCCGCTTAGGTATGTTCGGCATCGAGGGCCGGCGCGCCCGGCGGAGCTTTTGATTCTTCGAACTTTGCGGCGCGCCGGAATACCTCTCGTAAGGTTCTAGTTGGCGAGGGTATGACCCCCACAACCGACAGGAATCCGCCGCCGGGCTGGATGATCTGGATCGCCCTCTGGATCGTCTACATAGTGTGGGGATCCACCTATCTCGCCATCCGGGTCACGGTCGAGACGATGCCGCCGCTGCTCACGGCGGGGGTCAGGTTCATGGCCGCGGGGGCGATAACTCTCGTATTCCTGAGACTGAAGCGCGGACGCGGGTCCGTGCGGGTGACCGGCAGAGGTCTCTACGCAGCGGCGATCGTCGGAGCCGCGCTGCTGCTCGGTGGTAACGGGATGGTGTCGATCGCAGAGCAGTACGTGCCGTCTGGACTTACCGCGCTGATCATCGCCTCGGTTCCGCTGTGGGTCGTGGTGCTGCGCAAGCTGTTCCGCGAGCCGGTGCCTCGCGCGACGCTGCTCGGTGTGGGGGCAGGATTCGTCGGCGTTGCGATCCTCGTCTCCCCCGGAAGCGAAGGTAGCGACGGAGCCAGCCTCGCGATGATGTTGCTGGTCGTGCTCGCGTCGGTGTCGTGGGCTAGTGGATCTTTCTTCTCCAAGAAGCTTCCTTTGCCCGATGATCCCTTCGTCTCGACCATGGCGCAGATGCTGGCGGGTGGAGCTCTCATGTCCCTGGTCGGTATCGCGCGCGGTGAGTTGAACGGGCTGGATCCCAGTTCTTTCTCGGCCGCCTCACTGTGGGCCTTCGTCTATCTGGTCGTTGCCGGTTCTCTCCTCGCGTTCACCGCTTACGTGTGGTTGTTGAAGAACGCACCGATCTCGAAGGTAGCCACCTACGCCTATGTCAATCCGGTCGTCGCGATCGCACTCGGCTGGCTGATCCTTTCCGAGACGGTTACTCCGCTGATCATCGTCGGCGCCTCGATCATCGTCGCATCGGTCGCCGCGATCGTGCGGATCGAGTCGGTGGTGGCCCAGCGCGCCGCACGCCTCAAGACCGGAGAACCGGGCGGCGCGCCGTCCCCAGACATCGATGTGACCGAAGAGCCTCAGCTCTCTAAGGCAGCCTCACCCACCGGCTGACTCCGCGGACCACGGGTTTACCGACTGCGGTCCTTTGCCGAACGCGTCCTCTTATGGGCGGCGATCCACCAGATAGTCGCTGCCATCCCGGCGAGGCCCACTGCGGCGAACACCCTTCCGCCGGTCTCTAGGATGTCGGGGCGTTTGAGATGGGGCAACCGCCCTCGCAAAGGGACCGGGGCGCGGAAGAACTCGACCTGCCAGTTGCGTTCGGTGGCCAATCTCCGTAGCTCTTTGTCCGGGTTGACGCACACAGGGTTCCCCACGAGCTCGAGCAGCGGAAGGTCTGTAACCGAATCCGTGTAAGCGAACGATCCCTCGAGATCGATATCCATCTCGGCCGCGAGCTCCTTGATCGCGTCGGCCTTGAAGGGGCCGTAGGCATAGAAGTCCAGCTCGCCCGTGTACTTGCCCTCCTCGACCGTGGGCCTCGTCGCGATGAAACGGTCGACCCTCAGTAGGTCGGCCAGCGGCTCGACGATCTCCGTCGGCGACGAGGAGACGATGCAGACCAGCCGGCCGGCTTCGCGATGGTCGTGCATCAGCTCGAGAGCTTCCGCGTAGATGAGCGGGGAGATGACCTCTTCCAAGACTTCGGTGACGACCTGTTTAACGCGCTCTTGCTCCCATCCGGCAGTGAGACGCGCCGCTTCGAGACGCATCCGTTCCATCTTCTCGTCGTCCGCACCCATCAGATAGAAGACGAGTTGTGCGTAGAGAGACTTGAGGAGGAAGGTGCGCCCGATCAGCCCTTCGCGGAAGAAGGAGCGGCCGAGCGCGAGAGGGCTCGACCTGGCGATGATCGTTTTGTCGAGATCGAAGAACGCCGCTTCCATGAACCTAGTGTCACCTCTTCGGGTGATGCGCGCCACAGGGGGTCCCGGGGCGGCGGCGGATGCTCGCGCGGTGGGTAGACCTGAAGTGGCGATGGTCTCGAACGATCCGGCGGTGCGCCTGGCGGCGGTGAAGGCCTTCGAGGACGAGCCCGGGTGGGCGTTCTCCCTGCACAGGGAGACCCCGGACGGCACCGCAGTGGTGGTGCGAGGCATCGATCTCGGCGACGCCAGCACGGATGACATCTGCTTCGACCCGGACCACCCGGTGGATTGCGTTGATGCCGTGCGAGCCGCGTTGGCGCAGAGATGCAGCGGCAAGGTGGTGGCGGTCGTCGGCGCGAGCGGCGGCGCGGGGTGCAGCACCATCGCTCTCCACCTCGCCGAGCGACTCGGTCGCATGAACAAGGTCTGCCTGGCAGAGGCAGGTCCAGAACCGTTCTTCAGGGCGCGCTTCGATATAGGCGACGGATCCAAGACCTGGGGGGACGCCGGCGAGACCGACGAGGACCTGATGCTGGCGAGCCTTCCCGTACGGGGAGGTTTTCGGTCGTTGCTCGCACCGGAGGGCGGTGACCGCGTGCCCGATGAGGTGGTCCGGCGGGCGGCGCGTCTCTTCGACGTGGTGGTCGTCGACGTAGGGCGCGGCGCGATGTCTTTCGGTCCGCGCGCCGCCTTGCTGGTGGTTCCGCCGACGCGCCCGGGATGCGCCGCCGCCGAGCGACGCCTGCGACGAACGGATGTGCGTTGGGGGGTCGTGATCAACCGGACCGGCAGCGGTGGATCGATCACGCGCCGAGGCGTGGAAGCTCTCTTGGAGCGCCGCGTGATGGCCGAGCTGCCGTGCACGCCGTTGCTTCGGGATGTGGAGGATGGGTTCGGCCTGCTGACGGGTCCATGGACCAGATGGGTGCGCAGGATGACTCGCGTTGCGCAAGGGATCGAACGCGCATGAGGGCGCTCGCGCGCGAGATCGTCCTCGCTCATGAAGATCTGGCTCTTCTCGATGCCGCCGAGCGCAGGCTGCGATTGAAGAGTCTCGTCGGCGGTGACGGAACGATCCTCAACGAGATTCACGACGATATCGACGGATTCGGGCCCCTCACCGTCCATATGGCCGACGATGCGGTTACCGACATCCTCGTCAACGGACCGGATGACGTGTGGATCGAAAGAGACGGCGTTTTGAGGCGTGCTTGCGCCCGATTCGGATCACGGACCGAGCTCGAGGACTTTGTCGAGCGGTGGATCGGAGACGCCGGCGAGCGTATCGATGCCGCACATCCGATAGCCGACGCGCGCTTGTTAGACGGATCGCGGATCCACGCGGTTGTCGCGCCCGTTGCACCCGATGGTCCATTGGTGTCGATCCGCCGCTTCTCGCGGCGACCACTCGATCTAGGTTCGCTCCGTGCCCGAAGCATGATCACCGAGGACCAGGACCGGATCCTGCGCGAGGCCGTGACGGCCGGCCGATCGATCGCTCTGTCGGGTGCGACCGGCACGGGGAAGACCACGCTTCTGAGCGCGCTACTCGCCATCGTTCCGGAGCACGAACGGGTCGTGACTATCGAGGAGACGCCCGAGCTCAGAGCTGATGCGCACGTTGTATCGCTGCTCGCTCGCCGACCCAACCTCGAAGGCAGGGGCGCCGTGCCGATGCACGTTCTGGTCAGAGCCGCCCTACGGATGCGTCCGGACCGCATCGTGATCGGCGAGGTGCGCGGCGCGGAGGCGTTCGACGCGTGCATGGCTTTCGCGACAGGTCATAGGGGTTCGATGGTGAGCATCCATGCCCATTCCCCTCAGGGCGCTCTGCGCCGCTTGACGGACCTCGCTCTGACGGCACGCTCGGGCGCGTCGGAGGACTCGTTGCGTGCTCAAATCGTCGACGCCTTTGACTTGATCGTCCAGCTCGAACGGGTCGAGGGCGTTCGGCGCGTCGTTGCGATCGACGATGCGCCAGCTTCTCTGTAGTCCGCTCCGGTGGTGGAGGGCCGCACCGTCACGGTGGGCCGTGCGACGACCCGTCTACGCACGGGCTCCACTGCTAGAGGTCGCCGCGGCGCTCGAGGCCTTGGCCGGTCTCTTGGACCATCGGTCGTTGCGGCGCGCCGTTGTCGAGTGGCCGGATCATGTCCCGCTGAGCCTGCGGTTCGCATGCGAGAGGGTGGCGCGCCGTGTATGCCTCGGCGCGCCGGTGCAGCCCGCGCTCGAAGCCGAGCCGTCCCTGGCTCCAAGTGTGGCGCACATCCATCACCGAAGCGCGATGGCGATCGGATCGGCTCTGCTCGACGAAGCGAACCGCTTGCGCCGTCGCGATGAAGAGCAACGGTCGATCGCCGCCCACGTGTCGGGCATGCGCCTATCGGCACGCATCGTCGGGTTGATGCCGCTCGGAACCATCCCGCTGGTGGCCGGTTCCGGTTCACTCGAGGTGGCCGGGATGGATGGCTTCCTCGCCGTGGCGGGCATCGGTCTTTCGCTCGCGGGGGCGCGCTGGATGTCCCGGCTGGTCCCGTGCCTTCCGGCGCGCCATCCGGTCGCTCACCTTGCCGAGGTCGTCGCCACCGAGATCCGCTGTGGCGCCGGTATGCGATCGGCGTTGGACACGGCGGCCGGAGCGTCGCGCCATCCAGAGTTGCTCCGGGCCCGTGCCCGTTCTCGTCTCGGCGCGCCGTGGCGGGAAGCTCTGGGTGCGTGCGAGGACCCGGATCTCAGGGCGTTCGGCTCCCTGGTGCGTTCACTCACGGAACGGGGATTGCCGGCCGAGACATTCCTCCGCCGGTTCGCGACGACGGTGGAGCAGCGCGAGCGTTCTCGCTTCGAGATGGACCTCCGAAAGGCGCCCGTTCGCATGGCGTTGCCCTTGACGCTCTGCATCCTGCCGGCCTGCGTGCTGCTCGGGCTCGGACCCTTCCTGCGAAGCATTACCGGCTCGGGGTGAGAAAGTGGTCATCCATGACTCGATTGCCGGCTCTTTGTGTCGCCCTGCTGCTCGCGACCGCCTGTGGCGGTTCGGACGATGCAGCCGCGCCCGCCGACGACTGCGATGCCAAGGCGACCGTTCCCGCTCCGGACCCTGATTTCTATACGGGGCGCGCCATCCTCAAGGGAGATGAAGGATCGGTACTTCTCGACCTCGAGATCGCCGAAACTCCCGAGCAACAAGCTCAGGGGTTGATGCACCGGACCTGTCTGGGCCATCGAGAGGGGATGGCTTTCATATTCTTCGAGGGGAACAGCGGTGGCTTCTGGATGAAAGACACGCTCACGCCACTGTCCATCGCGTTCTTCGACAAGGAAGGCACGATCCTCGAGATCCTCGACATGGATCCGTGTGAGGCCGATCCTTGCGAGTCGTACGACCCCGGGGTCTCGTACTTCGGCGCGCTCGAGGTCGAGCAGGGGGAGTTCGCCGAATGGGGCATCGAGCAGGGCGACGACATCCACATCGTGCACAACGAGAGGAACAAACTCTTCAACGATTGACGCGTGACTGTGGTCACAACGCGCCTTCTCCACGCGCGCTCCGATGGCGGAAGACGCCGGCGAACCGCCGGTCCTATGTCAGGAGGTGCGACGTGGCTCGAGCTCTCAAGTTCGTAGGCCGTTCGGAAGGAGGCCAGACCACCGCTGAGTATGCCTTGGTGCTGCTGGTGGTGGGCCTGGTGGTTGGAACCCTTGCGGCGTTCATCAAGACGGGTGTGCTGACGGGGATGTTCGAAACGATCGTGTCCGGCCTGCTCGAGCGCGCCGGAGGGTGAGCGGCGCTCGGGGTAACGCCGGTCAGACCACCGTCGAGCTGGCGCTATGTCTTCCGTTCGTCGCTCTTGTCCTCGGGCTTCTCTTCGAGCTCGGGATGTTCGCCATGGACCAGGGGCGTCTAGTACACGCGGCGCGAGAAGCAGCCCGGGTGGCGGTCGTGGAGCATGACTTGGACCGGGTGATCGAGGCCGCCGAGGCAGGCGGCCTGGAAGATGTGCGCGTGGCGGTCTCGCCCGCTCCCGAGAGCAGGGTTCAGGGCGCTCCACTCGAGGTCCACGTCGCCTACAACCCTCCGGGGAGGGTGCCGTTGTTGGGCGCGATCTTCCGAAGGGTCGAGATGGAGGCGCGCGCCGTGATGCGGATCGAGCGTCCATGACCCTTCTCTTGTGTGCGTGTGTGGCCGCTCTTTCGCTCGGCGTCGGCACGCTCATCGCCGCGGTCGGTTCGGCGTCGGATCTGGATGCCCGTGTCCAACTGGCCGCCGATGCTGCGGCTTTGGCAGCCGTCGCAGAGTCTGCTCCGTACGGCCGGGGGATCCCGACTCAGGTTGCGCGTCGCTACGCGGAGGCGAACGGAGCAGAACTCCTTGGGTGCCGCTGTGAAGGGGGCGCCACCTCCATGGAGGTCACCGTAGGTATCGACGGAGCCACTGCGCGCGCTAGGTCGATCATCGATCCTCGGATGTTCGCTCCCTTGATCGCGTCGACGCGGGCAGCCGGATTGCACCCACAGCTAAAGGCCGCGGTCGATCGCCTGGTCGAAGCTGCCGCAGGGCGTGTCGTAGTGCGATCAGGTTTCCGCACCTCTGACGTGCAAGCTGCCTTGTGGGTGCGAGCTCTGGCCCGTTACGGCACCGCCGAGAGCGCCGACGATTGGGTGGCTCGGCCGGGATCCTCGATGCACGAGAGAGGCCTGGCCGTGGACCTCGGGGGCGACCTCGACCTGGCGGCTCGGCTGGTGACCCGGCTCGGACTTCCGTTGCATCGTCCGCTGAGCCACGAGCCGTGGCACTTCGAGCTCTTGGGCACCCGTTAAGAAAGAGGGGGGTAACCGTTATCCTGACCGGCGATGCCGGAGCGTACACACCGGTTGCTCGACAATCTCAACACGCGCATAGCAGAGCTCGAGAAGTCTTTCTTCTTGGCGTGGTGGGATTCGCAGATCGAGGCGACCGAAGACAAAGACGCCACGAGGGCCGAGCTAGAGCTCGCGCTCCGTCGCTTCATGGGCGACCCCGCGCTGTTGCAGCAGGTCAATGACGGCTTGGGGGAGGACCTGCACGACGAGGTCGGTAAGCGCCAGCTGCAGATCCTTCATCGCGCCATGACGGGCGAGCAGATGCCCGAGGCTCAACGCGAGGAGATCGTCCGGCTGTCCACCTCCGTGGAAAGCGAATTCTCGGTCTTCCGGCCCCAGGTAGATGGACGAGAGCTCACCGAGAACGACGTCGAAGCCATCCTCAAGACTTCGAACGATGCCGAACTGCGTGAGCAAACGTGGCGGGCCTCGAAGGAGATCGGCGTGCGTGTGGCCGAGCGCGTCCGCGAGCTCGCCCGCGTTCGTAACGCCGCGGCTCGAGCTCTGGGATATCCCGATTTCTACCGGATGGAGCTCGAGCTACAAGAGATCGACGAGGGGTGGCTATTCGGTCTGCTCGGAGATCTGGATGACGCCACGCGCGATCCGTATGCGGCGTGGAAGAGCGAGCTCGACGAGGATCTCCGGCGCCGCTTCGCGACCGAGCAGCTCTATCCATGGCACTACGCCGATCCCTTCTTCCAGAACCTTCCCCCGGACGGGGGCATCAGCCTCGATGGCCCGCTACAGGGCAAGGACGCGGCGGCGCTCGCCCTACAGACGTTCGATGCCTGGGGGATAGATCTAAGTTCGGTCCTGGCCAACAGCGATCTGTATCCACGAGAAAAGAAATGTCAGCATGCCTTCTGTCTCAGCGTGGACCGTTTGGACGATGTCCGGATCCTCGCCAACATCGTCCCCGGCGAACGTTGGATCGAGGTGATGTTGCACGAGTGCGGTCACGCTGCCTACG
The DNA here is from genome assembly GCA_051001455.1 of Actinomycetota bacterium. Classification (GTDB taxonomy): domain Bacteria; phylum Actinomycetota; class CADDZG01; order CADDZG01; family WHSQ01; genus JBPCNH01. The sequence continues at coordinate 61,152 of JBPCNH010000023.1, read as the reverse complement.
ACGTTTCTATAGAGCGGCGCCTTCCTTTCTTGCTGAGAGAACCGGCTCACACATTCGTAACCGAGGCGATGGCACTCCTTTGCGGACGCCTCGTTCGGGACCAGGTGTGGTTGACCGAGGTCGCCGGCGCCAGCGCCGAGGACGTAACCGCCGTCGCTGCAGATCTACAGAGGGCCACCGCAGCGCAGGGCTTACTGGCAACGAGATGGATCCTCGTCATGTCTTTCTTCGAGCGCGAGTTGTATTCGGACCCCGAAGCAGATCTCGATGGGCTCTGGTGGGAGTTGGTCGAGCGTTTCCAGCTCACGGTTCCGCCGCAAGACGTCCCGCTCGGAGGTTGGGCGTCGAAGATCCACATCGGCTGCGCCCCCGTCTACTACCACAACTATCTTCTCGGAGACGTGCTGGCGTCGCAGCTTCATGCAACCGCCGAGCGGGATTATGGCGGCCTCGTCGGGTCGCAGGATGCAGGCGAGTTCTTGGTCGAGCGGCTCTTCAAACCGGGGAACTCCATGCGATGGGACGCGCTGATCGAGCAGGCCACCGGGAAACCCTTGTCGGTGGAGGATTTCGCCGCCTTCGTCGACTTCAGGTAGTCCAGAGCGGTCCGCGGCGGCCGCCCACTTCTTACAAACTCCCGGTTCGCTTGAAGCGGGCATAGATCGGGCGCGCTTGCGGTGAGATGAAGACGACACTTGCGCTTCCGGCCATACCGATGTTCACCGGGATCGTGACGTTCCCGACCTTCTTGGCAGAGAGTTGAGATAGCACGACCCCGAGCCTGAAGGTGTCGCTGGCGGACATATCCAGCTCCGCGTGCTCTCTGATCACGGACATCCACCTCAGTAAGGCCGCAGGATTGTTTCCCACCTCTTGCCGCAGTTTTTTCAGGGCGGCGATGAAGATGCGAGCCTGGTTCGTGGTGCGGACGACATCTCCATCCGAGAAGGGTTTCCTCGCCCGGGCATAGGCGAGTGCTTCATAGCCCTTCAGTTTCTGCATCCCCGCGTCCAGCTGCGCGCCCGACCCCCCACGGTCGTACACGGCGGTAGGAACGTTCATACGGATCCCACCGAGGTCCTCGACCAACGATTGGAACTGCTCGAAACCGGCCATGACCCAGTAGTCGATCGTGATTCCGGTGAGGTCCTCGAGGGTCTCGGCCAGCCGTTCCGGTCCTCCGATGTAAAGCGCATCGTTGATGCGAGCCGATCCCCACCCCGGGATGTTCACCCACGAGTCCCGGGGGAAATTCAGGATCCCTCCTGTCATCGTCTCCGTGTTTATCCCGGCGATGTGGATGCCGTCGGCCCGGGCCCGTGTCTCGCCGGGGCGCGCGTCATGCCCTATCAAGAGAACGAAGATCTTTCCTTTGAGGGGTTGGTAACCCTCGTGGACCTTGCCGAGCTTGATCGGGGCCGCGGCCGTTCGGGGTGTTGGCCCAAGTACCGGCCAGAGGGCGACGATCGATCCGATCGTGAGCATGAGTGCGATGGTTCGGAGCTTCATCGGAGCTGCCTCTGAGAGCCTTCGAAAGCGACCACTTTCCATCGCTTCCCGGTGCGCTCCAGCCACATGGTGATCTCTTGTCGGAACCGGATCGGGTCCCCATCTACCTGAGCCTTCGCGGTGATCTTGAGGCGGGCGGCAGCATGCCTGCCCCCGTCTGCTTGGATCCCTATCCGGGCATGTCGCCTGGTGGTCTGGAGGTCGGAGATCTCCGCGGAAGGCGATAGCTTGGAGCGCTCGAGCGCCGCCCCCACGCCCGGTCCTAGCTCTTTCCCGCCCATGGTTTCGATCGCTGCCGGCTGGAGTAACAAGGCGTCGTACACCGAGGTGACCGTCTCCTCGACGGCATCGCGTTGTTTGCTCACGGCTTTCGTCTGCGCGGGAGCGGCTCGTCCTCCGGTCCCGGCCGGGAACACCCGTACCCGCCACGGTGCCTGCTCGGCCGCTTGGTCGACCACCTCAACGGGTCCCCGGTCGTTTCCTCCAAGGGTTGAAACGGACAGTGTTCCGGTCTTTTGCAGGGCCAGGATGACCACGCAAAGGCTCCCTAGGACGGCGGCCGCGCCTAAGGCGAAACGGGTCTTTCTATGAAAAGGCATCACTACGCTCATGTTGTACTCCCTGGGCTGCGGTCCGACCGCTCCCACTCAAGTTAACTAAGGGCGGCAGTTGGGTAACGGCAATCCAACCGCGGGGGTCGCGGCTAGGATTCTGTTGCCTGGCCCGTGGCGCCCGTCTCGACCTGGGCGCTTCGAGGCTTGCACAACGATTCTCTCAGAGGAGGCGCGTGGTCATGGAACTTGGTTTGGATGTCAGCTCCGTCGGCGATCATTCGGTCGTCGACGTCAAGGGCGAGATCGACGTTTACACGGCGCCCAAGCTGCGAGAGAAGCTGATCGAGCTCGTCTCGGAAGGCTCCTACAACGTCGTGGTCAACCTCGAGGGCGTGGACTTCCTCGACTCGACCGGACTCGGCGTGCTGGTCGGAGCCCTGAAGCGGGTGAAGGCTCACGATGGGAACCTGGCGCTCGTGTGTACGCAGGACAAGATCCTCAAGATCTTCAAGATCACCGGCCTCACCAAGGTGTTCCCGATCCACGACTCTGTGGACGCAGCTGTATCCGGCGCAGAGGGCTGATTTGCGCCCGGTTGAGATCCGGATACCCGCTCGTCCCGAGTTCGTCGGCGTCGTTCGTCTTGCTCTCGCTGCACTCGCGCGCGGAGCGAAACTCGACGAGGAGAAACTCGACGAGCTGAAGATCGCAGTATCGGAAGCGTGCACGAACTCCGTTATGGCTCAGGCCGAAGCAGGTGACGAGCGACCCGTACGCGTCGTCTGGGTCGCCGAAGAGTCCGTCGTGACGATCGATATCTCGGGAGCCCCCGCCCCGGCGCCCGGTGAGCGCATGGAGGACACGCAGGGGATATCCACTCGCGTCCGCATGTCGGAAGATCTCCTCCGGAGCCTCGTCGACGACTATTCGGTCATCGAGCAACCGGACGGGCACGTCGCACGGCTGAGGGTAGGGATCTAGGGCCCGGTCTGTTTGCCGGTGCTCTACGTGCTGTAGAGGTGGTACGGCACGCTCGCTACAACCACTCCGGTCTCGAAGAGCATCTGCCGTTTGATCAACAACGCTGTCTGGTTGTGCAGGATCTGATGGCGGTTCTTCTCGACCACGAACTCAGGTAAGACGACGGTAACGATCTTGTTCACTCCATCTGGGGCCAGTCGGCGGACGTAGGTCGTAAGGGATGTCGCGATATCTCGGAAGGGCGAATCCTGCAGCTCGAGGGGATGATCGATACCCGAGTCCACCCATTCGGACGCGAGGTCGTGCTCGGGGTCGGCTTCGAGCCCGAATGAGAGTGCCTTGATGTCGGTGGGTCTCAGCGTCTCGGCGTAGTAGATGGCCTGGCGCGCCGCGTTGTTAACCGTCCCTACCAGTACGACGGCGATGTTCCGCCCCGGCTCGTGGGCTTCATCGGCAGTCGGGTCTATCTGTCCTGCGACGATCGGCACGTCCAGCACCTGCACACCCGGCTCGCGGATCAGGTTCCTCTTGAGATTGTGCAGTCGCGGACGCCGGATGATCTCGAAGAGACCGGTTGATTGGAGTATCTCCGGGACGAGGATGGTCAGAAAGTCCTCGGGATTCATGTCCACTCTCCGTGCGCGCAGATAGCCGCGCAACAAGGCCGGTGTATTGCCCGACCCTTCTAGCGTCGTGATGGGGACCTCGGGGGCGAGTCGCATCCAAGCTGCAGCTCTGGTTTTGTTGCGAGTAACGGCAGTGATCGAGCTCGGCCGCACCGACCGTGCGTACCCCACGGCCCTTGCGGCGGCCGCATCCAGCTGTTCGACGTAGATCACCATGTGGTGTTGTCCGGCGCGCCGCGGCTGGGGATATCGCTCGGGATGGCCAAGCTCGTCCTGCACGGTCTTGTAGTGCTTGTAGATCGCGTGCATAGCGGTCATGAGCAGAGGTATGGCTGTGAGCACGATCCACGCGCCGTGTGTGAACTTGGAACCGGCGATCACTACCAACACCGTTCCCGTGACTATCGCTCCGAACCCGCTGATGGTGGAGCGCCTCTGCCATCCCGGCTCTTTCAGTTTCCTCGTCCTTATGAACATCCCCGATTGCGAGAGCGTGAACGAGATGAAGCAACCCACTAGATAGAGCTGGATCAGCCGGGTGAGGTTCGCATCGAATATGTAGATCACCGTAGAGGCGGCGATCGCGAGGATGATGACCCCGTTCGAGAAGACGAGTCTGTCGCCGCGGTTGCGGAACTGTCCGGGCAGGAAACGGTCGGTAGCCAGGATCGATGCGAGGCGCGGGAAGTCCTGATAGGCGGTGTTCGCCGCCAGGATGAGAATCGCTGCCGACATCAGCTGGATGACGAGGAACATCGGGCCTCCGTTGAATACCGTGTCGGCTACCTGTGCCAGTACCGAGCGTTGGCCCTCTGCGTCCTCCAGATAGACGACGTTGGTGTGATCCGCCAGCCACGAGATGCCGATGAACATCGTGGAGGAGAGCGTGGCCATGATCGTCAGGGTCATGGCTGCGTTCTTCGACTGGGGATAGCGGAAGGCGGGTACACCGTCGGCGATCGCCTCAACCCCGGTGAGCGCCGTGGTTCCGGCAGCGAAGGCCCTCAGGATCAGGAAGAAGGACAGCGTCGCGGTGACTTCCAGATGTTGAGTAGCCGTTTCGGCCTGCGGGCATCCGCCGAGGCACTTCACCAGCCCCGTTCCGATCATCAGATAGATCGAGATGACGAACCCGTATGTGGGGATCGCGAAGAGGGTCCCCGATTCTTTGGCTCCCCGGAGGTTCACGATCGTGACCAGGACTACGAAGGACAACGCGAGTGGGACCCTGTGCTCGTAGAGACCTTCAGAGAGAGAGCTGAGCGCCTCGACACCGGCGGTTATAGACACGGCTACGGTCATGCAGTAGTCGATCAGTAAAGCTGATCCGGCGAACAGCCCGGCCTTGGTACCGAGGTTCTCGCGCGACACCCTGTATGCACCGCCGCCCGCGGGATACGCGCGTACCGTCTGCCGGTACGAGGTGACGACGATCCACAGAAGGCCGGCTACTGCGAGCGCGATGGGCAGGATGAGCGACATCCCAACGGCGCCCGCGGCCGCCAGAACGATCAGCGCTTCCTGCGTCGCGTAGGCATTGGAGGAGAGTGGGTCCGAGGAGAAGACCGGCAAGGCGATCTTCTTGGGTAGCAGTGTGTGTTCGAGTTCCCCTGAGCTCATCGGGCGGCCGAGGAAGATCCGCTTGACTGCCTGTTGGATCTTAGGCACGCGTCACCGCGCCTTAACCATGGTGGGGCCCGTCGATCAGGTCATACTCAGGATTGAGGATCGAGAACCCCTCCTCCGAGGTCCCTCCGATAGCGCCGGTGACGATCAGGCCTCTGCCCAATCTGATGCCTTCGACCTTCCCGCGTAACCACTTCGCCACCATCTGACCTGTGCCGTCCGAGAAGGTTGCTTCGATGGACGTGCTGCCTTCGCGAGGGTCGATGCGTATCTTGTCGATGACTCCGACGACCTTGGATCGCTCACGCGGCCGGATCTGGGAGATGCGCGTCGTCCCGGGGATGGTCTCCGCCCAATCCCGGAGATTCTCAGCTCTGATGTCCTCGGGGGATCGGGTGATCCCCGTACCTACCTTCTTGACCCGAGTCACGATTGGGAAGTATGGCAGTATCCGGTAGCTCGGCATGGAATGACTAAGGAGTGGCGTAGAGAGTGCATGTGATCATCGGCGGCTGCGGTCGGGTGGGGTCCGAGCTGGCGTCGAACCTCGAGCGGCTGGGCCACTCCGTCGTGGTCATCGACCGCGAGGAGTCTGCTTTCGAGCGCTTGAAGCCGGGATTCGGTGGAAAACGGATCGTCGGCTTCGCCTTCGATCGGACCGTTCTCTCTGAAGCCGGTATCGAAGAAGCCAACGCGTTCACCTCAGTCACGAGCGGCGACAACTCGAACATCGTGTCGGCGCGCGTGGCGAAAGAGCATTACCGGGTTCCGTATGTGGTCGCCCGGATCTACGATCCGCGTCGAGCTCAGATCTATCAACGCCTCGGGATCCAGACGGTAGCTACGGTCCGGTGGACGACGGACCAGATCCTGCGGTTTTTGCTCCCCGATGACGTGCCTGTTGCTTACACGGTGGACAACGGCGAGGTAGTGATCACATCGGTGCCCGCCACCCCGGAGCTCGTCGGGAAGAAGGTAATAGACATGGATCTGGAAGGTCTGCGCCGCGTGGTCGCGTTGAGCCGGTTCGGTGTGCCGAGGATCCCCGACAAAGATCTGGCTGTGCAGGACGGCGACATCCTCTATGTATCCTCCGTGCGAGCGGCGGCCGCGAACCTCACCGAGGAGCTGAAGAAAGTAGGGCGACCGGAATGACTAGTAAGAGGATCCGCATCGCCGTCGCCGGAGCCGGGAAGGTCGGTCGCTACGTAGCTCGAGATCTCGTCTCCAAGGGTCACGAGATCGTGCTCATCGAAGAGGACAAGGGCAAGCTGCGCGCTCTCAAGGACACGATCGACGCCAACTGGATCGGCGGTGATGCGTGTGAATTAGATGTCCTCGATGCCGCGGTGCTGTCCTCCTGCGACGTCATGGTTGCAGCCACCGGTGACGACGAGGACAACCTCGTCATCTCCCTCCTTGCGAAGCAGGAGTTCGCCGTTCCTCGGGTGGTCGCACGGGTCAACTACCCCGACAACGATTGGCTCTTCAATGAGACGTGGGGAGTAGACGTTTCTGTGTCGACCCCTCATCTCTTGACCTCTCTCGTCGAAGAAGCCGTCTCGGTAGGGGACCTCGTCCGGTTGCTGCAACTCGAACAAGGAAAAGTGACTCTGCTGGAGGTCACGCTCGCCGAGGACTCACCGGCGCAAGGCAAGACGATCGCAGAGCTCGATATCCCGGCAGATTCCACGCTGGTGGCCATCGTGCGTGACCGGCATGTGATCACTCCCAAGCCGGAGACGCCACTGCACGCCGGGGACGAGGTTCTCGCGCTCGCTACTTCCCAGGGTGAACAGGACCTTCAGCGCGCGTTGATCGGTGAGTGATGGATAGAGCCGCTGCGCTCGAGTTGGTGCGCGAGTACACGACCAAAGAGATCACCTACCGGCATCTCATCTCGGTCGAAGGGGTGATGCGGTCACTCGCCCGTCATCTCGGAGAAGACGAGGACCGGTGGGGATGGACGGGCCTCTTCCACGACCTCGACTACGATGTCACGGCTTCTGAGGATGGGGACCTCGGCCACCACGCTCACCTCACGGTCGAGTGGCTGAAGGCAGAAGGTTTCCAAGACGAGGGCGTTCTAAATGCGATCCTCGCCCACCGGTTCGAGGAATACCGCACCGACCTGCTGGCGAAAGCGATCGTTCACGCCGATGCGGTGGCCGGCTTACTGGTGGCGTGCGCTCTGGTTCGTCCGGAAAAGGCTCAGGGGATGAAGGTCAGTTCGGTGAAGAAGAAGCTCAAGGAGAAGAGCTTCGCTCCGGGTGTGGAGCGCGATGAGATCCGGAATGTCGAGGAGGGGATCGGTGTTCCGATGGACGATTTCATCGCCGTTTCGATCACCGGGATCCAAGAGATTGCCCCGGAAATCGACCTAGTCTGAGTGGCTGGCTCTCCCGTCCCATACCCTCGGCATAGTTATTGGCCGATGCTTATAGACCACGGACGTTCCCGATAGAGGAGTTACATGGGTAAAGCACTTGTGATCGTCGAGTCGCCGGCGAAGGCCAAGACCATCGCCGGCATACTCGGCCGCGAGTTCTTGGTCGAGTCTTCGATCGGGCATATCCGCGACCTGCCGGGGAACGCGACCGAGATCCCTGCCGCTTATAAGGGAGAGGCATGGGCTCGTCTGGGCGTCGACGTAGACAACGACTTCAAGCCGCTTTACGTCGTGTCCTCGAAGAAGAAGCAACAGGTCAAGCGCCTCAAAGACCTGATGAAGAACGCGGATCAGCTGTACCTCGCGACGGACGAGGACCGTGAGGGAGAGTCGATCGCGTGGCACCTCCTCGAGGTCCTGGCGCCGACGATCCCCGTCAAGCGGATGGTCTTCCACGAGATCACGAAAGAGGCCGTGATGAGAGCCGCCGAGAACCCGAGAGAGCTCGATCGCCGGTTGGTCGATGCTCAAGAAGCGCGCCGCATCCTCGATCGGTTGTACGGCTACGAGGTCTCTCCCGTCCTGTGGCGCAAGGTCCTTCCCCGATTGTCCGCAGGCCGTGTCCAGTCTGTCGCTACGCGGATCATCGTCGAGAGAGAGCTCGAGCGGATGCGATTCACTCCCGCGGGCTATTGGGATATCGAGGGCAACTTCGATGCGGGTCAAGAGGCCGGAGACACCAGGCGGTTCACGGCCACGCTCGTGACACTTGACGGCAAGCGCCTGGCGACCGGTAAGGACTTCAACGACTCCGGCCATCTCAAAGGTTCCGACGTGGTGGTCCTGGACGGGGCCCGCGCTGCTGCGCTGGCAGACGCTCTGGACGATGCTTCCTTCGCAGTCCGTTCCGTCAAAGAGAGTCCCTATAAGAGATCTCCGGCGCCGCCCTTCATCACGTCTACGTTGCAGCAAGAGGCCGGCCGCAAACTGCGCTTTTCTTCTCAGCGAACGATGCAGGTGGCGCAGCGCTTATACGAGAACGGTTACATCACCTATATGCGAACCGACAGCATCACGCTCTCGGCAACAGCTCTCGACGCGGCGCGCCGTCAAGCACGCGAGCTCTACGGCGCCGACTACGTCCCGGACCAACCTCGCCGCTACAAGGGAAAGGTGAAGAATGCCCAGGAAGCACACGAAGCGGTCCGGCCGGCGGGCGATCGCTTCCGGAAGCCGGCCGACGTCGCCCGCGAGCTGAACGCCGACGAACAGCGCCTTTACGACCTGATCTGGAAACGCACGGTTGCCTCCCAGATGGCAGACGCGCGCGGTCAGAGCGTCTCCATCCGGCTGGGTGCGTCCGCGACTTCCGGAGAGGATGCAGAGTTCGCTGCCTCGGGGAAGGTGATCACGTTCCCCGGATTCCTGCGGGCCTATGTGGAAGGAACGGACGATCCCGATGCCGTGCTCGAGGACAGGGAGGTGCACTTGCCTCGTCTGGCTGAAGGAGCGACCGTCACTTCCTCAGGGATGGAGGCGAAGGGGCACGAGACACAACCGCCGGCGCGTTATACGGAAGCCAGTCTCGTCAAGAAGCTCGAGGACCTCGGCGTCGGCCGGCCTTCTACCTACGCGAGCATCATCGGCACGATCCAGAACCGTGGATACGTGTGGAAGAAGGGTTCGGCTCTGGTCCCTTCTTTCGTCGCCTTCGCAGTGGTGAACCTCCTCAAAGACAACTTCGAGCGTCTGGTCGATTACGACTTCACGGCGCGCATGGAGGATGACCTCGACGACATCGCAGCAGGCGACAAGGAAGCCATCCCGTGGCTGAGCAAGTTCTACTTTGGGAACGGGCAGTCCGGTTTGAAACGGATGGTGGCCGAGCGTCTGGAAGACATCGACGCGCGCGCGGTCAACTCGATACCGCTCGGCAAGGACGACCAGGGTCGCGAGATCGTCATCCGTGTGGGTCGCTACGGCCCATACCTGCAGCGTGATGAGGATCGCGCCTCGATACCAGAGGACGTCGCGCCCGACGAGTTGTCGATAGAGCGTGCTACCGAGTTGCTCGAAGCCCCGAGCGAAGACCGGACCCTCGGCAAGGACCCCGAGACCGGTCTCGATGTGATCGTGAAGTCGGGACGTTACGGGCCGTACGTGCAACTAGGCGAGATCGAGGAAGGGTCCAAGGACAAGCCCCGCACCGCTTCGCTGTTCAAGTCGATGGACATCACTTCGGTGACTCTCGAGGATGCGCTCAAACTGCTGACGATCCCGCGCGAGATCGGTAAGCATCCGGACGTTGGTGAGCCGATCGAGGCCCTGAACGGCCGTTACGGGCCGTACATCAAGAAGGGGAGCGATACCCGTTCCCTGACCAGCGAGGAGCAGATCTTCACCATCACCCTCGAGGAAGCCTTGGCTCTGCTTGCGCAGCCCAAGCAGCGAGGTCGGAGGGGCGCCGCCCCTCCGCTGAAGGAATTGGGGACAGATCCCGAGACGAAGCTCCCGTTGGTGATCAAGGACGGGCGCTTCGGTCCCTACGTCACCGACGGCGAATACAACGCATCCGTTCCTCGGGGACTCACTCCCGAGTCCATCACCCTCGAGAAGGCCTCTGAGATGCTCGCCGAGAAGCGAGCGGCAGGCCCTCCGAAGAAGCGGAAGAAGACGACCCGCAAGAGATCGTCCAAGAAGACGGCCAAGAAGAAGACCGCCAAGAAGAAGACCGCGGCCAAGAAAACGGCTGCCAAGCGGACCAGGCCGGCAGAAGACTAGAAACCGGTCCTTACGTCCCGTTCCCCGCCTTACTAGGATGGTCCCGACACCGTCGACGGGGAGGCCTCATCCAACAAGCTCCGCAGCACCGCCCGGACCTCACCGTCCTGCCTGCTCCGAACGACGAGCAGGTCACCTACGCCATCCTGCTCAAGAACCGCAATTTCAGGCGGTTGTTCTTCGCTCAGATGGTCTCGAGCCTCGGGGACTGGATCGGCGTGTTGGCCATCATCGTTCTGGCCGAGAGGATCGGCGGCCCCACCGGCGTCGGCGTCGTCATGACCGCAAGGGTCTTACCCGGATTCTTCGTCGGACCGCTCGCCGGCGTGATAGCCGACCGCTGGGACCGGAGGCGGACGATGGTCATCGCCGACGTCATCAGGGCGGTCATCATCTTCTCTCTGCCGCTGTTCCCGAACCTGATCTACCTCCTCTTCGCGTCGGCCGCTCTCGAGAGCTTGACGTTGATCTGGGGGCCGGCGAAGGACGCGTCACTCCCACACCTGGTGCCCACCCACCACCTCACCCATGCCAACTCGCTCTCGCTGCTCGGCGTCTACGGTCCGTGGCCTGTCGCTTCGGTTGTGTATGCGTTGTTGGCCACCCTCAGCGTCTTCGTGGCCGCCAGGGTCCCGGCCCTGTCGGGGTTGGCCGAAACCCCTGAGGCTCTGGCGTTGTGGCTCGATTCTGGGACCTTCGTTTTCTCGGCGGTGATGATCGCTACGTTGAGCATCCCGAGCTCTAGGCACCGGGGCGGGAAGTTCGAGCTCGCCGACGTGTGGCGAGATCTCGTCGAAGGTCTGCGTTTCGTCGTGCAGCACAAGAAGGTCCGGCCCTGGATCATCGGCATCGCGTTCACCTTCACCGCCGCCGGTGGCGTCTTCTCTTTGGGCGTTGGGTTCGCTCACGACGTTTTAGGCTCCGACGACCGCGGGTTCGTCTTCCTGGTCGGATTCCTGGCGACCGGCATGATCATCGGACTACTGGCGGTCGGGCAGATCGCGAAACGGATGCAGAAAGACGTTCTGTTCTCGTCTTCCATCCTGTTGCTGGGTGGTGGACTGATAGCTCTCGCCGCCATGAGCAGTCTCGACGCGGCCATCCCCATCGCCAGCGCCCTCGGGTTCTTCGGTGGGGCTGCGTATTCGGCCGGTTATTCCTTGATGCACGAGAACACCGAGGATGAGCTGCGCGGCAGGACCTTCAGCGCGGCTTACACGGCCATCCGGATCGGCACGCTGCTGGGGTTAGGCCTCTTCCCGCTGATAGCGGGAGCGATCGGGAACTACATGGTGCGTATCGCGACGTTTGACTTCTACATGCCGGGCACCCGCTCCACTTTGATGCTGGCAGGGCTGTTCGCGATCGGCGGCGGATTCCTGTCGATGCGCGCGATCAAAGAACGCTGGAACGGGGCGGGCACAACCGCGCGGTCCGGTTACTTCGTTGCTTTCGAGGGCGGCGAAGGCGCTGGTAAGAGCACTCAGATCTCTGCTTTCGTGACATGGCTCGAAGCGCGGGGCGACGCGGTGCTCGCGACGCGGGAGCCGGGAGGAACGGCCATCGGCGAGCGGATACGGGCCGTGCTGCTCGATCCTTCTTCAGCCGACATGGATGCCCGCACCGAGGCCCTTCTCTATGCCGCAGACCGCGCCCAGCACGTGGCAGAGGTCATACGCCCCGCACTAAACGAAGGCAAGGTGGTCGTCTCCGATCGCTTCATCGACTCGTCACTCGCCTATCAGGGTCTTGGGCGCGATCTGGGGATCGAGAAGATCGCCGAGATCAGCCAGTGGGCTACATCCGGTTTGTTGCCCGACCTCGTCTTCTATCTGAAGGTCGATGTCGAGACGGGGATGGACCGACTGGACGGGAGCCACGATCGGATCGAGCGAGAGGAGGCCGGGTTCCACGAGCGGGTCGCCGATGCATACGTTCAGATCGCCGAGCGCTACCCGGACAGGTTCGCGATCGTGGACGCGTCGCGGCCGCCGACCGAGGTCCACAAGGAGATCGTGAAGGTGTTCCAGGAACGCAGCAAGCAGGCAGGCATCCAACTCTCGCTGAGCCACGAGGTCCCACCACCCGGTCCTATGCCCCGATGAACGTCTGGAGCAAGCTCGACGGCTCCCGGGTGATCGAGGGGCTGGCGCGTCAGATCCTCTCCGGCGACATCCCACACTCGTGGTTGCTACTCGGACCGCGTGGCTCGGGGAAACGCTTGGCTGCGGTAGCGATGGCGGCAGCGATGAACTGCCCGATCGAGCCGGGTGTCGGCTGTGGGACGTGCTCGGCGTGTGCGCGGATAATGCGCCATCGCCATCCCGACGTTCACCACGTCGTTCCCGAAGGTCCGTTGATCCCTGTGGACGTGATCAGAGAGATAGTCATCCCTGAAGCATCACGTTCACCTTTCGAGGCGCGCCGCAAGATCTTCATCATCGAAGAAGCGGACCGCATGAACGAGCCGGCTCAGAACGCAATCCTGAAGACACTCGAGGAACCCCACCCCGACACGACGTTCGTGCTGATCTCGGATAACGAGGAGGAGGTCCTAGAGACGATCAGGTCGCGTTGCCGCATCATCCGCTTGGATCCGGTCTCGGAGGCGCGCATCATCGAGATGCTCGAGGACGACGGGGCCGCGGAGGAATTGGCGATGCTCGCTGCGCGTCTGTCGGAGGGAGACTTCGAGCGAGCGCGGTTGTTGGCGGAGGACGAAAGTGTGCTGGCGCGCCGCGCCAGTTGGACCCGCTTCCCGCATCGTCTCACCTCGCCTATCGATGCGATGGACGCGGCGGCCGAAGTGATCGGCATCACCAAGGAAGCGGTCAAGGAACGTGAGAAAGCCCAGAAGCAAGAGGTCAAAGAGCTCGCCGACGCGATGGGTGAGGGTCGCGGCACGGCGAACGCCCGCAATGCCCTCGCGAAGCGGCACAAACGTGAGGTTCGCCGCCTCGAGGCCGAGGTGCTGGGCGAAGCCCTCGCGTCACTGGCCTCGTTCTATCGGGACGTCGTCGCGCTCCGCAATGGGGGCGAGGAGGCGGTGTCGAACATCGACCTCCTGTCCGAGCTCGGCGTCTGGGCTGCCTCCCCGGTCGGCGACATCGACCTCATCGCCGCGATAGAGAACTGCGTCGAGACCAGAGGAACGTTCGAACAGAACGCCAACGCTCTCCTGGCGATCGAAGCGACCTTCGTAGCGATCGCCTCGAGGATCAACCCCCCGGCAAACGAGCGCGTGGGGTGAATCGCTAACTTCCCTCCGACCCGCCCGATCCTTCCTTCTCATCGGTATCGATACCGGGATGATCGAACGCCTTGTGTTGTTCTAGCTCCGACCTCGACGTGAAACGAAGTTCACAGATAGGACACTGAAGGACGTCCATGGTTTCCTCCCCTCTTAGGATGCCGGACTCCAGCATCCCCGGTCTTCGCTCCGGAGGCAAGGCAGAGCGGGACAGGCCGCCCCACGGGTCGTCGGCACTAGGGATGGGAAGTCGTGGCCTTCGGGCCTGGTTGGAGCTTCGGTACGGGAGTGGCTCTTGTTTGCGTAAAGTTGGGCGCTGCAGGACCAGCCGGGGTAGCTCAGTCGGTAGAGCGATTCACTCGTAAGTAAATGGCGCTATCCCTTGTGCTTACTGGGTTTTCGCCCCCGCGCTCTCGTAGAGATTTGGCGATAACAGGCAGCTAAGTCCAGAGTCAAAGCAAGAGGGATCGACTGTCCATACAAAAAATCACCGCGACCATCGTTGGGGTTCCCGCGTCTATACAGTATGGCGACTCGGGGAAGTGTGCGAATGTTCGGGCAAATGACTCAAAAGGGGCGAAGCGGAAAAAGGACCGCGACTCTCGAGGTCTTGTTCGACGAGCATGCCAGCAGCGCCATCCGCTTCGCATACTTCCTGACATCTGACAGAGACCTTGCGGAAGATGTCGTTCAAGAAGCATTTGTCCGGGTCGCCAGCCGTTTTGGCAGGACATCCCAACCGAACAACTTCCGCGCCTACCTCAACAAATCAATCTTGAATCTCGCAAAGGGGAACACTCGGAGACGCCAGCGCGAAAGGGAGAAGATACAGCGCCTTGATCGTGCTGAACTCACGTCCGGCTCTGGGGAGATACCTGAGAAGGATCTGCTTTGGGAATGTTTGATGGCGCTACCAGAGAGACAGCGGGCTGTCATCTTCTTTCGCTTTTATGAAGACTTATCGCTCTTCGAAACTGCACGGATACTTGAATGTTCGACAAGTTCGGTGAAATCACGCACCTATCGAGCTCTAAAGTCCATGCGACGGGTACTGAGGGAGGAAGATCTCTATGGATAAGGTCCCTCGAATCGAGAAGGCTATTCGCGAGAAACTTCACGAGAGGCTCGATCGAATTATCGTTGTAGAACTCGCCCCATCAACGGTGTTCAGAATCAGGAGGAGACGCCGATTAGCTTTGCTGACTTCCGGTCTCGCCGTAGCAGCCTCAGCAATTGGTGTGGGATGGGCAGTGACACAGATCCTTCCGGAGACGCAGCGTCGGACTGAAGCAGGCCCAACCGCCAGTTCGCCCTCAACGCCGGCCTCCACAGCAAGCTGCCAGACGGGCCCGTGGGCGGATCACTGCCCTGAAGCAGACTGGGCTCGGGAGGTCGTTAGGGCTGCTGGGTACAGTGTCACCGGAGACACAGGAAGCGCGATTACCGGGGCTAACGGGCAGAATGAGCTCCACTTATGGGCCTTTCAAGAGACTGAGCCCTCATTTGAACAGACTCTGGAAACTGAAGGTTACCGCTACTTTTTCAGTATTGACGGAATCGACGTGTTTGGTGACGGTACGCGAGTCGCGTGGACTACACATAATCTCTACATCTTTCTGACCGATGTCTTGGAAGGTACGTTGGACGAAACGGACCGACAAGTCATCGCAGAGTTTGTGCGTGCATCCATCAGAACAAACTATTAAATCGCCCGGGGAGTTCAATCTGAGAAGTCGTGGGCCGCCTGGAACCGAGAGCTCGTGCGGTGGCGACGGCTTCCCGAGGCGGAACGAGGTGCCCGGCCCGAACCTTAAGGGGACGCGTGAGAACGTCAACTAGCAGTGGCCCCACCGCGATCCGGATCGTTCTACGGCGTGGGGTGGAGCCAGTTCAGGCTAGCGTTCTCAGGGACCTCTTATCCCTTCCAGGGCTCTGGTAGGCGCAATCTGGTCAACTGCTCTTGCGCTCGATCCAGCATGGAAGCATCCGGCTTCGCCGTACCGAACCAAGTCCACACTATGAGCCGATGTCCTCCCACGTGTGCCCGCAGCAGCCTCTCCGGGATCTCCTCATCCCACTGTCCTGAGAACGACTCATGGATCTCGGCGTCTTCGAGGTCCAGCGGCAGGTCTCGACGGGGGAATTGCTTCAGGGGGTAATTCACGTAATCGGCAGGGGTAACGAGTTGGGCGTAGATCACGATGTCGGCTGGGTTCATCTGAGGTAGCTCCGAGTAACTGAACCTCCCTCCGAGATCGAGCGTGGCTGCCCATGCACTTGGGCTGCGTCCGTCGGTCATCTTTCCGGAGGATGAAGAGAACCATCCTTCTAGTCGAGCGAAACGCGGCGGGCTGTATCCCCATTCAGTCGGTACTTCTTGGCCCTGGTGGGTGTCGCCAGATTGGTCGAGATATTGGAGTGGGACCTTGACGAGACTCCCATCATCTAATCGCACCTCGAGATGGAAGCTATCAAAGCTTCCGTTAATGAATCCGAGATCCCTTGATATCGCATTCACACAGATGTTCCCTCCCTTAGCGTTAGCTGAGGAAAAGGTGATCACGGTCCGCTCGTTCGTAAGAGATGCCTGAGAGAACGAGAGTCCTGAGAGGGTTAGGCACGCGGAGCCGTACTCAGGAGATAACTCAACCATTCCGCTGACGACTTCATCGTTTGCGGAAGCCGCATCCTGCCGGGGCACCACCACCTGATAGCGAGCGAAACTCATGTCGTACGGCGTGCACTCCACGCCCGCTTTGTTCGGACTGGAGCTTGTGGAAGTCTGTCCCTTGGTGCTGTTGCAAATTAGGATCGTGTCGGATCTCTCGGGAGGCGAGGGTTCGCGCTCGGCATCCGCCGGAGCCACAGGCCGATTTTGATTACCTCCGACCTTGAGGATCCCCGCAGGTGCCGAGATCGCAACCACCAATGCTGCCGACGTCACAGCCCGAGCAATCAGCTTTCGTCTACGCGCCGTCTTCCACACGGTTGCAACGTCCAGGGGTTGTGATGGACCGGCCGAAGCTGCTTCGAGCCGTGAGCCGATGTCAGAAGGCATGTCGTATCTCCTCTGGTTGATCTATCTGTTCGGACCTGCGCAGGCTTTCTCGGGCACGGCGCGCGAGCGACTTGACGGTGTTCTCGGGGCACTCCAGGAGCTGAGCGATCTCGCCATAGGTGAGGCCGTCGAAGTAGTGGAGGAGGACCACGGCCCGTTGGCGCTTCGGGAGAGCGGTGACCGCCGCCCGGATGGCGACCGCTTCGGAGTGATCGGGAAAGTCTCTTATCGCTGCGACATCGGCGCGTTCGTTAGCGCGTCTTTCGGCAGTCTTTCGCCTGAAGTGGGAGTTGGCGATGTTCATCCCGACGCGATGTAGCCACGCCCTTGGATGCTCCATGCGCTGAACGGTGGACCACTTCCGGCAGGCTTTGATCAGAGCCTCCTGAGCGACCTCTTCGGCGAGAGCAGGGGATCCGCAATAGAGGCTGAGGATGCGAACCAGCCTCTCATGCTCTTCGATGCAGAACTCGGATAGCTCCTTAGGCGGGTCATTCCTCGTTCCCATCACACTTCTCTAACGCACCGAGGCACCCGAAAGGTTGCACAGTCGGCCCCCGCGGGTTGCGATCTTTCCGCCCAAAAATCAACAGCCCGTTACTTGGCGGATCCGTCCAGAGGTCGAACCGTACGAGTCACCCAGGTCCCTGCCATAGCCGCATGCTAACTACTCGGGTGAGCCAACCGTTCAGCACGAGCTAGTTGGCATGCGGTCCTTCGGGCTGCGAGCCCAGCGGCAAGAAGCGTCGCTCATTCTGGGAAGTACACCGGTCTCTCCTTCCGGTCGTTCGTGTCTTCAAGGAGGTCGTTGATGATCTCCTCGGACAACGGAGGTATGACCCTCTCTACGACCTTGCGTGGCTTGACACCGGACATCGGGTTGTCACCGCTGGACATGTTCTTCTCCTGCACAAGCCAACGGAAGAACTGCACCAGCCCGCGGCGGCGTGTGTCGGCTGTGGAAGTACTGGTGCGGATGCCGAGGTCCTTCAGGCACCGCAGGATCAAAACCGTGTCCACGTTGCTCAACACCGGGACGACCCCGGCGGTCTTCGTCATGAAGCTTCAAGCTCCTGAACTGCCCCGAGGTAGAGCTTGGTCGTTTTCGGACTCACAACGTCATCGAGATAGACGTTCCAACTCTTGGCCAACTCACAGAGCGTCGGCTCACCGACTTTTCTCGGCGCGGCAGATCGCTTGAACTGTGGTGCACGCCGGGAGCGTTCCTCATCGTCGGGGAACTGCAAAAGAACTCCCATGGATAGCCTCCTCCGCATAAGAGGCGCATCTTTGTGCGCCTTCTCTAAGAAGTACGGAGTTCGGCCGAACAACCATCACAACGCTAGGCCATAGTGAATCGCTCTGGAACCCTTGTGCTTAAGGTTTGGCTAAGAGACCAAATGCAAACCCGCAGGTAGACTCCCCTTTTCCCAGCCGGGGTAGCTCAGTCGGTAGAGCGATTCACTCGTAATGAATAGGTCAGGGGTTCGATTCCCCTCCCCGGCTCCCAGAATGTGCGACTCCGAGGAGTCCGACCTCCGAAGTGTCACGTTGAGCTTCGGGTGCCCCATCGATCGTTAGTTCGAGATGGTCCGGAAAAATGGTGATGAGCACAGCCAGCGCCAAGGTTCAGCGAGGTCTCTTTGATCAACGTCATAACTGAACGGAAGCCCTTAGGTGCCAACCTCTGAATACTGACGAAATCTTCTGTCTGCGCTGGCGAAACCGGCGACAAGCGGCGAAGGTTGCATGATGAATCGTTCGCATCGAATGGTTTGGCTGCTGGCGGCACTGGCCGTGGCCCTCGCCGCTGTGGCTACATTCGCCCTCGAACGTCCCGGATCCGATATGCCGGTCCCACCCGCTGAGGAGTGGGTCACCGTTGCGTCCGTGGAAGAGGTCGAGCGGGACGTGCTCTACGTACCGGAACATGAACTATTCGTTTCGACGATGTCTCCCGTGCCGGAAGGTTTCATCGCCTTGTCCGCGTGGACCCCTGCAGAAGAAGACGGCGGTGAACCTCGCCGGATGCTCTACTGCACCCAGTCGAACCTCTTCGAGAATCAACACGGAGACGTGTATGACAGAGTCGGCCATGAGCTCGAAGGCCGCGAAAGGATGTCACGCATCCCACTGCGAGTACGCGTCGGGATGGTCGAAGTGATTCCGACGCGCCTCGATAGGAACGACCTCGACAGGGGCACCTTTGCCGTTGGACCACCGTGCGGCGAATGGGGCGACGTGGAAGAAGGGCCTCCGGGGTACGCACTTGCGACAGACGCTCCTGCGGAAGAGAACAAAGCGACCATTCGCCCGACGCGACTGAAAGCCGGTCAGCGCGCCGAGATACATTTCTCGCCCGGTCGGCAGATCTCGGGTCTCAGGTGGGATCTCTATCGGCTCGAAGACACCGGGCTGTGGATGTGGCGGGGTCTCTTCGTGGGAGGCCCTGGACGCAAGTCCTACTTCGACCTGCCCCCGATCGATCCGGGTGGAGGCATCGATGACGTCGGCATCGGGGGCATCTACTCGATCGACGCACGGATACCAGAGGAGCTCGAGCCGGGAAACTATCGGATCGCCACCTACACCTTGAAGGGCGGACGGAAGCCCGTGGAGGAGCGCATTGTGTGGCACTACGCGGACTTCAAAGTGGTACCCGATCCACGGTAAACCCCCGGACCATTCGGATTAGCCCTAGCGCTATTGATTCCCTGTTTGCATGTCACAACGTTGGCTATGTCGTTTTGACTACCGGATGTCTGTTGTGGGTGTCCTAGCAGCCCGACCGAAGATCGTTCAACCTACACGGGCAGAAGGCCTCTGATGACCCCCGTGTGCCGCTTCGGTTTGGTCTTGCCTTTGGCGCGTTGTGAAGGGGCGAGTGGGTTCGAGCGTTGGGGGCTTCGAGTTCCTGGAACTAGGCAACTCCGGACATCGGCGGCTTGATCTTGTCACGCGCTGCCTGGCGAGCCGCTCCGGTTGCCGCGCCGATCAGGGCGATCCAGGCGATCTTCTTGTTTCTCGGAACGTCCTGGTCGATCTGAGGGGGGTCTTCCTTCGTCGCAAGCCTCCAGACGGTCGTACAGACATAGGTGACGAGCTTGACGGCGATGATGCCGGCTGCGGCGGCGCCCAGCGTCTGGACCATAGAAGGCTTTTGCTGGATGTCACCTGCCGGATCTGCTTCGTTCATCTGTCCTCCTGAGGGTTCGTCTTCACACAACTATCCCCACGTCTGGCTCGGTTCATACGTCGGCCAACTCGCGTTCCATACCCACCAGCCGGTCGAGCTCCTCCCCGCCCTCTGCAGGACCGATGGCGATGATGCGATCACCCGCCTCGAGGACGAAGCGTGGCTTGGGGCGATATGTCCAGCGGCGCCCGCGTTGCACCGCCAGGATGAACATCCCGGTCTCGGTCTCGATCGTTAACTCCTTGATCGAGTGACCGTCTGCCGTGGAGCCGGGACCGACCACGGTTTCGTGACCCACCTCGTCGGACTCGACGAGCGCGGCCGCGATCACCGGATGCAGGTCTTCCCCGGACTCGACGAGCCGCGTCATCTCGCGGGCCGAGTCGAAGATCGTCTCGGATGCCTGCGCAAGCCTGATGAGCCCGCGCAGGTCGTCGGGGTTGCGCGCCTCCTGCGCGCTACGCAACACCCATGACTCGAGCTCGTCGGTGAGGACGTCGGAGCGTGCTTCGAGGCTCGACACTTCTGCAGCCAGGGCTTGGTCGTTGAAGAGCAGCGCGGAGTACGCGAGTCCCACGGCAACCTCTGCAGAGTTCTTCATCTCGATGAGCATGTCGACCGCCCGGTCGAGCTCCGACAGTGGGACCTCCGGGAGCTCGGGCGGCTCCGGCATCGGCGGCGCGCCCATCTGCTCGCGCGCTAGGGCTATGCCGTCTTCCGGACCTTTCATCAAGAGCGCGTCGTGGGACGACACCACGTAGTCCGGCCCGGGATCGAGGTCCCACTCGCCGCCTCGTCGGATCGCCATCACCCACATCCCGATCTCGACCGGCAGGGCGAGCTCGCGCAGGGACTGACCTAGTGCCGGCGCTCCATCCCTGACCTTCACGCGCGTGACGACCTCGTCGGCGTGGCGGAGGTCGGCGCGCAGGTCGTCGAGGATGCCGAGGTTCTCGGCCGCTACCCGAGCGATGTCCTCTGCGGCGTCGGCGATCTTCTCGATGGCGGCTGCGATCTCGAGCACACCCGCCATGTGCTCGGCGTCTTCAGGACTGCGAGCTGCAAGGATGGCGAGGCGGCGCAGATGACGCAGGTGCTCGAACATCGTCTCTTCGAGCCTTTGGACCTCTTTGGCGAGTTTCGGATCCGAATAGAAGATCGCCGCGTACGCGAGGTCGACCATCAACTCGGAGATGTCCTTGATCTCGGCCAAGAAGCCCTTGACGGTACTCGGACCGTCTCCTTTATCCACTTTTACTTCCCCCTTCTTCGAGCTCCGAAGAGCTTCATCAGGCTACTCCGAAGACAACGAGCGCTACCACGAGACATATGACGCCCAGCAGATCCATCCCGCTCGTGACCAGAGGGATGGTGTGATTGTCGGGATCGAACCCGAACCTGAAGGTGGTGATCGCGGCGTAGTAGCCGATGACTGCAGCGACGAGGGTTGCCAATATCCCACCGAAAAGGGTGACACCTAGGAAGGTGACCACTCCTGGGTAGGACGCTCCGATCAGCTCGGCCAGTATCAATGTGCCGACGCCGGTAAGCGAGTAAACGGTTATCCCGAGAACCAGGACTATGGCGCCGTCGAGTAGCGCCGCCGCTTCTGGTTTCGTCGTGGGTGTCACGGCACCTAGGTGGAGCTTCGATCCCAAACGTCCGGCGAGAACAGAGCCGAGTGCCCCGGTGTTCTCGAGGAACCCCGGCAGGATGATCAGGAAGGCCGGATAGGGATTGAACGTCGCGCCGAAACGCGGCTCCACGACAGCCCCGGCGAGCACGTCGAGGACGATCGCGATAACGAGGACGGGGAAGCCTTCGCGCACGATCTTTCGCGTGATCAACCTGGATGTGGTCCAGCCCTTGAAGAGCGATATCAATCCCGCGAGCACCCCGAGCACTCCGATGGTCACCGTCACCATGTCGATGTTGATCAGGAACGACGCGAGGAAGAGACAGGGAAGTGTGACTACGTCCCCGATGGCTGTGATCAACGGCGCGCCGACCGAGTCGAGGTCCCACCCGCGGGCGAAGGACTGGATCGACAGCACGATGGCCACGGCCAGGACGACGGTCGAGGACAACAGTCCTCCCACCAGTGCGATCACGATGAAGTCCCAAACCGAGACGGTATCGACGTTGAGCAATCCCGCTATCGCCCGGGCGAGGATCCCCATGGTCGTGGCCGTCGCCAGCGTGAGGAGCGTTGCGGCGTAGATGTTCTGGAAGAGGACCCCATCCCTATCCCGTGAGACGGTGAAGAGTCCCGAATGGATCGAGGTTCCTAGACGGGCCGTGAAGGCGCCGAAGATCGCTCCCCTCATCCCGATGGACACGGGGATCAGAACAAGCAGACCGGCGACCTCTCCGATCCGCTTCTCCATCCCGGCCAGTACGAGCCCGGCAGCCAGTGAGGTCGCCGAGGCGATGCTCACGGCGACGAAACCCTGGCGGATCGTCTGGCGCTCGGAGCCGAAGTAATCGACCACCTGCCGTGCTGGGTCGGCGACCAGCCGGGCGGTGCCCCGGGCCGCCCTGGCAGGGGTGCCCAGGAGGGCGCGGACGGCCAGGCCGATCCACCGGATCAACCTCGTGACGCTCACGCTGCGGCCCTCTCCGTCGTCTTTCATCGGTCCTTCTCGGTCGCCCGGGCACCCTTAAGGAACCCTAAAAACATTCTTTCGTGAGGGAACCCCAACCCAAAGACGTTCGTCCTATCGAATAGAGGATGACACCGGGACTAAAGGAGCGCAGGACAGCGTTTTACCCGATGAAGGAAGGGAGACCCGATGGGCACGAAAGACGCAATCAGGGGTTCGAAGGCTCTGGCCCTCCCGCGGGCCAATAAGAAAGCACCTCAGGGCAGGGTTTGCGCCCAGTCGGAGTGCGACACCCGGCTATCGACCTACAACAAGCGGGACAAGTGCTGGGCTCACGCCGAGATGAAGGTTCCTCGGCTCAGGGGCCGTAAGCCGGCGACCGGCTCCGCCTAAGGTTCGGAACGCTGAGATTCGCCCCCCGGGAACCCCGGGGGGCGCTTTATTTCCGCGACTTCGAAGGGATATATCCTCGTCATCGCCCTACACCCACGCCTGAGGAGGAACGTCCGGATGCGGAGATCGGTTGCGCTGTTGCTCGCTTTGGTGCTCGCGCTACCTATCTCGCTCTCCATGGCCGGGACTGCCGTGGCGGACGGTCCTGTGCTCGCCCAAGACACCGGCGAGGAAAGCGATACGGGTGATACCGAGAGCGAAGAGAGCACGGGCTCCGGAGGGGAATCCGACGAGGATCCAGAGGGGCAGGACGATCCTGCCACCGAGACCGGCGTGGACGAGGGGCAAGAAGGAGAAGCGGCCGTAGAGGAAGGTCCCGTCTGGACCTACCAGATGGCCTGGATCGCGATCGGGCTCCTGGTGCTGATGGGACTGGCTATAGCCCGGGCCTATCACCACTTCGTGGCGCAGCGGCGCAAGTCGGGCATCTGAACCCAGCCCCGTCTCGGAGCGCTCCTTTGGGGCCTCGCGACACGGGTAAGGAAACTCGATGGCTGGACTGATCGATCCGCGCATCGCCTCGCTCGTCGCCCGGCGTCTGTCCGGAGACGGAGGGGTGGATGCCTCCCGGCTCCAGGAGATGCAGGAGAACCTGACCCGGGCGGTGCCGCGAGCCGAAGAGCTCGTTGCCGAGATCAGCGGTATCCCGGCTCCTCCTCCCGTGCGATGGGCGATGGTCGGTCGCGGGGACTGGGCCGAAGTGAACATCACCGGCATGTCGAGACTGATAGCGCCGCTCGAGCGCAAGTTGGGCAGCCGGCTGGACTCCCTCCCTCTGCCCGCTCGGCTGGCGCAACGTACCGTCGTCTCGGCTGAGGTCGGAGCGATGCTCGGCTATATCTCCCGTCGCGTCCTCGGCCAGTACGACGCACTCGTTCCTGAGGAGGACCTCGCGGCGATGTCTCCCTGGAAGCGGGCGCGACTGCCGGCCGGTGGAGCGTCCCTTTATTTCGTGGGGCCGAACATGGCCGAGCTACAGCGCAAGATGGACTTCGTCCCGGAGGACTTCAGCCTGTGGGTCGCCGTTCACGAGGTGACTCACCGGTTCCAGTTCGCAGGCGTCCCATGGTTGAGGGACCGTTTCTACGGATTGCTTCAGCGTTATCTCGATTCGGTGCAGATGGACGCGAAGGGCTTCGCTCGGCGTTTGGCGCAGGCGGGCCGAAAGGTCGTTTCGCGGTCTCTCGAGGAGGACGAAAAGAGCCCCGTCTATCTGCTCGCGGATGAGAACCAGAGAGCGATCCTCGATGAGATGCAAGCGCTGATGGCGGTGGTGGAAGGCCACGGTAACTTCGTGATGGACGCCGTCAGCGAAGATGTGATCCCGTCGGTCAAGCGCATGCGTCATCTTTTCGAGAAGCGGCGCGAACAAACGAATCTCATGCAGCGAGTGATCAACTATGCGATCGGGCTGGAGATGAAGCTTCGTCAGTACGAGATGGGTCAGAGGTTCTGCGAGATGGTCGTCGCAACCGGAGGACACGCGGCCTTGGCCCACCTGTGGTCGGATCCGGCCAATCTCCCGACCTTGGACGAACTCAGGTCGCCGGATAAGTGGCTACGCCGCGTCGCATGAGTGCCGCAAGGCCGCGGCAGGTGGAATAACGCATGAGCCCGACGGCGCGCTGGACCGTATCAGGAGGACCCGGCTACAAAGTGGCGGAGCGCGCGGCCGACACCGTCGCTCGCTACCGGATGTTCTCCGGAGGCGAGAAGGTCGTCGTAGGGGTCTCTGGGGGACCGGATTCCGTTTGCCTCCTCGACGTGCTGGCACGTTTGCGCGCCGGCTTGACTCTCGTCGTTGCTCATGTGGACCACGGTCTTGCGCCCGACTCGGAGCGGATCTCCAAGGAGGTAGCCCGAGCCGCGGCTGCAGCCGGTTTCGATGTGCATGTAGCACGGGCGGCAGGGCTCGGCGGGCCCAACCTGCACGAACGGGCGCGTGACTTCAGATATTCGTTCTTCCAGTCCATCGCATCTCAGGAGGGCGCAACTCTGGTCGCCACCGGTCACACGTTGGACGACAGGGTGGAAACCACACTAGCCCGCTTCATCCACGGCGCGGGTACCGAAGGTCTTGCCGGTTTACCTCCGATCCATGGGACGCGCGTGAGACCACTCATCGAGCTGCGCCGCTCGGAGACTCGTACCTACTGCACCGAGGCGGGCCTGCCGTTCGTCGATGACCCTGCCAACCTCGACCATCGTTTCGACCGGCCTTCCATCAGGGACCTGCTCATCGCCCGCATCGAGGGGCGGTGGGGTCCGGGTTCGATCCACGCGATGGCGGGCTCGATCGAGAAGATCCGGGAGGACGCGCAAGCGCTGGCCGCGCAGACGGATCTCATCTACGAGGGACTGACCCGGACCGATCCCGACGGTTCCACGACCCTGACGCTCGCCGATGTGATGTTGCTCCCTCGGGCGCTACGCCGCAGGGTTCTCGAACGAGCGATCGGCAGGATCCGTGACCGGGGCGCGGCGATCGACGAGGTCCTCGATGCTCTCGAAAGGGAGGACCGTAAGCCCGATGCCCGCTTCGACGTCGCCGGCGGGACCATCGTCACTATCGGCCGCGACCGGATCGTTGTGACGGCTCCGTCCGAGGGGGCGATTTAGGATGCCCGACGTGCCCCACGTCCCCGAGGTCATCCACGAAGACATCCAAGAGGTCCTCATCTCCGAAGAGGAGATTGCGGAGAAGATCGCGACTCTCGCAAAGCAGATCAGCGAGGACTATCGGGGCAAGGATCTCTTGCTCGTCGGGGTTCTGAAAGGGGCCTTCGTATTCATGGCGGATCTCGCTCGCCAGATCGGACTCCCCCTTGAGTTCGATTTCATGGCGGTCTCGTCCTACGGCTCGGCTACGAAGTCCTCGGGTGTCGTTCGCATCCTGAAGGACCTCGATTACGAGATCTCGGGACGGCACGTATTGCTCGTCGAAGACATCATCGATTCCGGGCTGACCATCTCTTATCTGCTCCGCTATCTCGAAGCTAGAGGGCCGGCATCGCTCGAGATCTGCTCGTTGTTCTGGAAGCGCGGGGAGCAGGCGGTCACGATGGACGTGAGATATCCCGGGTTCGAGATCCCTCCCGTGTTCGTCGTGGGATACGGGCTCGACTACGCAGAGAAGTACAGGAACCTGCCGTACATCGGGGTACTGAAGCCCGAGGCGTACGCCACCGAGGAACCCACCTAGCCGCCTTGGACGGTCCCGTCCGGTCTTGCGGGGGTTACCTCCACTCCCGTACCTCGCCGCCGTCCGTTCCCGGGAAAGATGCGGTTTCCGGGGGCTATTAGAAATCACCCCCTGCTACCCTGAGCGCCTATGAATCGCATCTTTCGGTCTGCCATCTTCTATCTCGTCCTGATCATCGCCGTGATCTGGGTCTTTCAGCTCTTCCACGCCGGAGCCAACAGTCCCGAGGTCCTGGAATCGGTCAACGTCTACCGGGAGAGGGTCGAGGACAACGAGATCGCCAACGCCGAGTTCCTCAATCGCGACGAGAAGATCGTCGGCGAGCTGACCGGCGACCAGGGGAAGTACGAAGTGTCCCTTCCCACCGGGACGGTTCCTGAATATGCCGAGTTCACCCGGCAGCGCGGCATCCCGGTCTCCGCCAATCCACAGCAGAGCAACGTCTTCCTGTCGGTCTTGTTCCAGTTCCTCCCCATCCTGCTGATCGTCGGGCTGTTCTTCTTCCTGATGCAACAGATGCAAGGAGGAGGCAACCGGGTCATGTCCTTCGGTAAATCAAAGGCGAAACTCGTCACCAAGGACCAGCCGAAGATCACCTTCTCTGATGTGGCCGGTTTGGACGAGGCGATCGAAGAGCTCCAAGAGATCAAAGAGTTCCTCGAGGCGCCTCAGAAGTTCCAGGCGATGGGCGCCAAGATCCCCAAGGGCGTGCTCCTCTTCGGACCGCCGGGGACCGGGAAGACCCTCCTGGCTCGCGCCGTCGCCGGCGAGGCAGGCGTTCCCTATTTCTCCATCTCCGGCTCTGATTTCGTGGAGATGTTCGTCGGTGTCGGGGCGAGTCGCGTGAGGGACCTCTTCGAGCAGGCCAAAGCGAACGCTCCCTCGATCGTGTTCATGGACGAGATCGACGCGGTCGGCCGTCACCGGGGCGCGGGGATGGGTGGAGGTCACGACGAACGTGAGCAAACGCTTAACCAGTTGCTCGTCGAGATGGACGGTTTTGACGTGAAGGGCGGCGTGATCCTTATCGCCGCGACGAACCGCCCCGACATCCTCGACCCGGCATTGCTTCGCCCCGGACGCTTCGATCGCCAGATCGTTGTCGATCGTCCCGATCTCAACGGTCGTACGGGGATCCTCAAGGTTCACACCCGCGGCAAACCTCTCGCGAAGAACATCGACATCGAGGTTCTCGCTCGTCGCACCCCAGGATTCACCGGCGCCGACCTGGCCAATGTCGTGAACGAGGCTGCGCTCCTCTCGGCTCGATTCGACAAGAGCGAGATCGGCATGCTCGAGCTGGAGGAAGCGATCGATCGCGTCCTGGCCGGTCCGAAGCGAGGCAGTCGCATCATCTCGGACAAAGAGAAGAAGGTGATCGCGTACCACGAGGCCGGGCACGCGCTTGTGTCGCACGCATTGCCGAACACCGACCCTGTCCACAAGGTGTCGGTGGTGTCCCGCGGACGCGCTCTCGGTTACACGCTGACCTTGCCTACAGAAGACAGGTTCCTCGTGACGCGCTCGGAGATGATCGACGAGCTTGCGATGTTGCTGGGTGGTCGTGTTGCGGAAGAGATCGTCTTCAACGAGCCGACTACCGGAGCTTCAGATGACATCCAGCGGTGCACCCGCATCGCACGGCAGATGGTCACGGAATACGGGATGTCCGAGCTCGGACCTCTCGCCTTGGGCCAGAACGAGTCCCAGCCGTTCCTAGGCCGCGACTTCGGCCATACGAAAGACTACTCGGACGTCGTCGCCGCCAAGATCGACGAAGAGGTGCACAGGCTCATCGAGGAAGCTCATGACGAGGCACGCGAGATCGTCCTGAAGCACCGCGACAAGCTCGACCTGATGGTCGAGCGGTTGCTCGAGAAAGAGAACCTAGAGAAGGAAGAGGTACAGGAGATCTTCGCCGAGGTCGCCAAGCTCTCTCCCTCCAACCCGCTGGAGCGCACGAGGCTCCGTCGCAAGAATCGCGATGACGCTGCCGCTGCCGCTGCAGAGGGCAGCATTGAGACGGAACGGAAGCGCGTGCCGCGCCCGTCTCCGAAGCCCAGTTTGGGTGAGGCTTAGCCACTCCTTTTCACGGGGGGCACGGATTGCATGCCCCCTCGTGTTCCGTGATGGTTAGGCTGCATCCATGACACCCGAACCTTCCGTCAGTCCTCTGCGTGCCGCCGGTCGCCCTGTAGACAGGCCGGCGATCGAATCTGCCGTGCGTGCGATCCTCGAGGCGATAGGGGAGGACCCCGACAGGGACGGCTTGCGCGCTACGCCGGCCCGCGTGGCCGAGATGTACGCCGAGCTTTTCTCCGGCCTATCGCGCGACCCCGCCGACGAGTTGCGAGTCGTGTTCGAGGCGAACCACGATGAGATGATCCTCGTGCGAGATATCACCTTGCACAGTGTCTGCGAGCACCATCTGATCCCTTTCGTAGGCAAGGCTCACGTTGCATACATCCCGAACAAGAACGGTCAGATAACGGGCTTGTCGAAGATCGCACGTTTGGTGGATGTCGTGGCGAAGAAACCGCAGGTTCAAGAGAGGCTGACCACCGAGATAGCCGATGCCTTGGAGAAGTCACTCGATCCACGAGGCATCTTCGTGATGGTCGAAGCCGAACATCTGTGCATGAGCATGCGCGGCGTCCGGACTCCCGGTAGCAAGACATTGACTTCGGCTGTCCGCGGTCTGTTCCGTAGCAATGATGCGACCCGGGCAGAAGTCCTGGCGTTGATCAGCCGCTAGAGCGGCCGGCGCTGCGCATGCGATTCACAGCGAAGGATCACCGGCTCAACCTTGACGACGCCGCCATCATGGGCATCCTCAACGTCACCCCCGACTCCTTCTCCGATGGGGGACTGTGGCTCGATCCGGCCGCCGCGCTCAAGCACGCCGCCGAGATGGGGCAGCAAGGGGCTGCGATCATCGATGTCGGCGGTGAGTCCACCAGGCCTGGAGCGGCGGAGGTTCCGGCGGACGAAGAGCTACGCCGGATCTTGCCGGTGATCGAAGGTCTTGCGGGCGGCGGGGCGGTTATCTCGGTGGACACGCGCAAGGCTGCGGTAGCTAAGGTGGCGCTCGAAGCCGGGGCACATGTGATCAACGACACTGCCGGCGAGGCGAGTGACCGTCAGATGGACCGCGTAGCCGCCGAGACGGGTGCGGGGATCGTCATCATGCACTCTCGGGGGACCCCGGCGACGATGAAGACCTTGACCGACTACGACGACGTCGTCGTGGATGTGCGCGGCTTCCTCGCCCGGCGCGCCGAGGATCTTCTTGCGTTGGGGATCGAGGAGGACGCCATCGTTCTCGATCCGGGGATCGGGTTCGCTAAGACCGCGGCACAAAACCTGGAGTTGCTCGCCCGTCTCGAGACCTTCCAGGATCTCGGTTTCCCCTTGTTGGTCGGGACCTCACGCAAGTCCTTCATCGGAGCCATCCTCGATCTGCCCGAGCATCAGCGGTTGGAAGCGACGGCAGCGTCGTGCGTTATAGCTCGCATGAAAGGCGTTCGCATTCTCAGGGTCCATGATGTCGAGCCGATCGTTCGCGCGGTTCGGATGGCCGAAGCCATCTTGGGAGCGTCCGAGTGACGTCGGATGTGCTGTTCGTCCGGGGACTGCGTGTGTCCTGTCGGATCGGGGTGCCCGATGAGGAACGAGCCAGGCCGCAGGTCGTCGTGATCGATGTCGAGGCCGAGACGGATCTAGCCAGCGCGTCCCTGAGCGACGACCTGACCGACACTCTCGATTACGGCACGCTGACCGGTGAGATCGCGCGGGTTGCCACCGCCACCGACGCTCGGCTTTTGGAGCACCTGGCGGGCGTGATCGCCGATCGTGTGCTTGGCTTCGAGGGCATCGAGAGGGTTACGGTGGCCGTTGCCAAGGAGAGAGCACCGATCCCGGAGGAGGTTGAGGCCGTGGGCGTCCGGATCGTGCGGTCGGCTCGATGAGCACCGCGTGGATCGGAGTCGGTTCGAACGTGGGTGACAGGGCGGGTTTCTGCCGCCAAGCCGTGGACGAGCTCAAAAACTCCGGAGTGGTCCAGGTAGATGCGGCATCCAGCCTCTACGAGACGTCACCCGTCGGCGGACCGCCCCAGAGGTCTTTCATCAACCTCGTCGTCGGGGTATCGACCGACGCGACCCCACGGCAGCTTCTGGAGCTTGCCAAGTCGATCGAGAAGCGGTTGGGTCGCGAGACCGACCAGATGAGGTGGGGACCCCGGATCGTCGACCTCGACATCTTGGCGATCGATGGCGTCACCGTCGCAGAGGCCGATCTTCAGATCCCCCATCCGCGCCTCACCGAAAGAGCTTTCGCTCTGATCCCTCTGTTGGAGATCGATCCCGGCGTGTCCGATCCGACCGGCAAGCCCTACGCAGCCTTCCTTCCAGAAGCTGAAGGGGAAGCCGAGGTGCTGGAGCCTTTCTAGACCACTTTCGCTTTGAAAGTGAACGGTAGCTTGTCGTTCTTCGGCTCACCGCAAGAGGTGTTGTAGATGAAGTATCGTTTCTCGCACTTCGTGTAACGCGTGCTTGCGTTCGTAAGTATCAGGACAACTGAGATCACGTCGCTACCGAAGGGCGCTCTCGCCCATCCCCGCCCGTCTTTCCGCAGTTTGGCTCTCTTGATCCGCGTCGATCCGTCGTTCGAGTGGATCAAGATCGTGGCCTTGGACTTCTTCCACCGCTTCGGTAGGTCGAGGAAGAACTTCAACCCCGCGTCACCGGCAGCGTCGGCAGCGCGGGTGAACCGGTAGTAGCGGTGACCGAGATGATTGATGGTGCGGGTTCGCTTGCCGCTCGTCGGCTCTGAGGCACCCAGTTGGAAGTCTCTCGTTATTGGAGCGTGATCCGCTCCTTTGCTCTGCAGATAGCTCAGGTATCCCACTCCTTCAAGGAAGAGCTCCGGCATCCGCAGTTGCACCGCGAAGTTTGTGAACAGCTTCGGGAAGAACGTGCCCTTCGAGGCGATGTACTTCTTCACGGCCTTGATCGACGGCATATCCCCGAACTGCTGGTGAGGGCTGCCGTCGGCGCGGTCCCAGATCCCCTTCAATGCGGTTGCATCCGGCGCGCCGGGCAATCCAAAAACTTCGGTTATGTATCTGAAGAAGATCCAAGCTCCGTACCTGCGCCCGAAGTTCGCGCCACCCGGATTTATCGAGGTGAGATCGAGCGGTTTATGTGGAGCGGTGAACTGGCTCGGCAGCAAGAACTGATAGTTGTCGTTGATGTCGTTGAAGACCACGTCCTCGATGGCGGTGGCGGAGCCTTCGAGCAACCAGAAGTCCTCGTAGGCGTCGTACCCGAACTGGATCGCGTGGAAGAACTCGTGCGCGGCTGTGACCTGCAGGTTGGCGAGCGGAGTCTGGTCCGGGAACTCGAGGAAGTCGTTGTCTATGACGCAGTAGGCCGAGACGTCATAGTACGGATACCGTGCCGACCCAAGCCTGTAACCACGGGGGTCGTCGCTGGTGCAGTAGCCGTAAAACCCGTCGCTACCGATGTCGGCGAGGTAGATATCGGTCTTTCCGTCGGGTCCGTGGTTCTGCGAGTTCTTGTCGGCTTTAGGAGGCCTGAACCCGAGCTGAGTCACCTCGACGTCCCAGACCGTCTCCATCGTCGCGATCGTGGCGTCTACCTGCTCCGGCGTTGCTGCGTCCGGCCCGGAAGTGACCCAGTGCACGCAGATCCTTACCGGGGGCGTGAGGCAGGTGATCTCCGAGCTGGTCGTGTACCTCTCGCCGAAGGCTCCACCCTCTTCGTCATCGGGGCGAGCCAAGAGGCTCTCGGCCGCGTCTCTGTCTTCTCCTGTCAGTTGGCCACGCTGTAGAGCCAGGTCCCGGAGCACCAGCGTGGCCATGTGGGGATCGGGGGCCGAGACGTCGCCAAACCTGCGCTCGACGAGGCGGGGGTGGAAGAGTGATAGCGCCCTCTGCAGCGCGTACTGGGCCGGCGTTAGCTCTGCCCGCTCCAGCGCGCGGCTAAGCGCATCGGGACGAGCGTGGATGCGCCCCGGCGCCTCGTTCGCGCGCCGGTCGCTCTGCTTCTCGATCGTGTCACCGGGGCCCGCCTGTGCAGGCATCGCTCCCAAGGTCAATGCCAGCGCCAGAACGACAGGCAACGGCGCGCGGGATCGCTTCATAGGTCTCGGATCTCCTGGGTTCGAGGATCTTTGGCGGGGTTGTCCACTGTGCCAGAAGATGCCCTGGTTTTGAACCCCCCGGCCCCCCAATTGCTGACATTGCGTATGGGGATGGTTAGTGATGTTATCGGAAGTTCGACGGATGACTTAAAGACGAATCGACGGGCTACCGATATCTGAATGTAAGACGCAGGAAGCGCCACCACGCGCACCTCGAGACAAGCCACGGCGGCATCCAACGCATAGAAGGGGCGACAGACATCAATCACCATCACTTACGCAAACTCGTCCTACCGCTGGTCGCGCTTCTGTGCTTGCCGGGCATGCCTGCCGCCCGAGCATCTAGTTCCTCTGAATCAGGTCCTCCAGAGGCAGTCCCCGGAGAGGTCATCGTGGCTTTCCGGGCGGGCGTTTCGCAGCAGGCTCGTTCAGATCTGGCGAAGGGTCTAGGAGCGCGGATGCGCTCGTCTGCACTCCGGCGCGTGTCCGTGTTGGAGGTCGGACGTTCGGATGTCCCCGCCACGGTTCGGCAGCTCGAAGCTCGGTCCGATGTCCTCTACGCCGAGCCGAACTATCTTTACAGCGCCTCCTCGCTCACTCCGAACGACCCGGCCTATGTCGACCAGTGGGGTCTCGGTACGTCGTCCGCGGCCATCGGGGCGCCGACGGCGTGGGGCCGCACCACTGGCTCCTCGTCCGTCACGATCGCGGTGGTCGATTCGGGCGTAGACCTGAGCCACCCGGATCTGTCGGCGAATCTGTGGCAGAACGGCGGGGAGATCCCGGGTAACGGGCTCGACGACGACCTCAACGGCCACGTTGACGATTCTTTCGGATGGGACTGGGTCGGCGGCGACGCCGATCCCACGGACCTCAACGGTCATGGCACCCACGTCGCCGGCATCGCCGGTGCTCGGGGCAATGACGGCGTGGGCATCGCGGGAACGGCTTGGCAGTCGAAGTTGATGGCCCTCAGAGCACTGGACCACGAGGGCATCGGAACCTCTCTCGATATCGCGCTGGCGTTCAGATACGCGGCGAGCAACGGAGCCAAGATCGTCAACGCTTCTCTAGGAGGCGGTGGCTACTCGCAGACCATCGCTTACGAGATAGCAGCGGCCCCGGGCACCCTGTTCGTGACGGCGGCCGGCAACGGCGGTGCGGACTCCGTCGGGGACGACAACGACTCCTTCTCGTCTTATCCGTGCAACCTGTCGCTCGAGAATGTCGTCTGCGTGGCGGCCTCGGACAAGTTGGGTCAGCTCGCCAGCTTCAGCAACTTCGGAGACCAGACCGTCGATCTCGCCGCCCCGGGCACGAGCATCCTCAGCACGATCCCGGCAACGAAGTGGGCTTACGGCTCGGGAACTTCGATGGCCACCCCGTTCGTCGCGGGAGCAGCCGCCCTCCTGTGGAGCGCCGCCCCTGGCGCAACCGTCGCCGACGTGAGGCAGAGCCTCTTGGGAGGCGTCACGAGCGCTCCCTCGTCGGCAAACAAGCTCGTCTCCGGAGGGAATCTGAACGTCGCTGCCTCTTTGGAGCTACTCGTTCCGTCGGGCGCCACCCCTTCCCCGACCCCAACGTCGAGCCCGACCGTCACCCCGACCCCAACGTCGAGCCCGACTCCGACCCCGGAGCCAACTCCCAGTCCGACTCCGACCCCGGAGCCGTCGCCCAGTCCCACTCCGACCGCAGACCCGTCTCCCACGATCGCTCCGCCGCCCGAGCCCGTGGAACCCGGACCGGTCGCCATGACCGCTCACATGTTCCCCAAGAGGTTCTCGAACCGCTTGGTGGCGACAGGCTGGTTGGAGCCCCAGGGTGAAGGCTCCGTGAAGGTCGTGTTGAAGCGCCGTGCCGGTGGTCGCTGGCGGTTGGTCGCGAAGAAGTTCACGTCCTTGGAGCGTTCAGGCGAAACGAGGAGCGTCTTCAAGAAGAGGTTCTCTCGGCCCTCGAACAAGCGTTGTCGATTGATCGCCGTCATCACGGCTCACGATCAAAGGACCCGTTTGAAGCGCACCTTCGATTGTTGAGGGCCAGGACCTAGGCTTCGCGGCAGGTGGCTCGGGCCCGGGCCGAAGGGCTGCACTATCATCGCGGCCCGACCGGTACCCGATGTGGACTGGAGCGCTAAGCCATGGACGCACCTCCCTCGTCTTCCCCTGCATCCATCGCATTGATCGGCGCGGGCAAGGTTGGTACCGCGGTCGCTCATCTCTTGGAGCAAGCGGGTCATGCTGTGTTAGCCGTCGCGTCGCGCACTGATGTGTCGGCGCAAGCCGCTGCCGCCCGGCTCCGTGCCCATGTCTTCAGGATCGACGATGCGGCGCTCCCGTCAGCAGACGTCTATCTCCTTGGCGTTCCCGACGATGCGATCGAGCCGTTGGCCCGCGATCTTTCGGGTCGGGTCCCACGTGAGGCGATCGTGGTCCATCTCGCCGGGGTTTTCGGAACGGAGCCGTTGTCCTCACTAGAGTCGACAGGGAACCGGGTAGCGGCACTTCACCCCGTTCAAGCTTGTCCGGATATAGATACCGCCATCAGGCGTCTGCCGGGCTCTTGTTGGGGCGTCACCTGTTCCGCCGAGCTCGAGGACTGGGCGCGCCGGCTCGTCGTGGACGATCTGCGCGGCGCGCCGGTGATGGTTCCGGAGGAGTCCCGACCGTTGTGGCACGCGGCCAGCGTCATGACCTCTAACGGGATAGCAGCCGTGATGGGCTTGGGCGAGTCGTTCCTCGGCCTGGCCGGGATCTCTCCGGACGCCGTGGTCCTAGGACCCCTGGCGGCCGGCACCGTCCAGAACGCTCGCGAGGGCGGAGGTGGCTCCGCGACACTCACCGGCCCGATAGTGCGAGGAGATCTGTCGACGATCGAGCGTCACTTGGATGCACTGTCGACCGCCGGAGGACCGGCGAGGGCTCACTACGTCCTGGTGGCCCGCGCCATCCTGATGGCGGCCGTTGCAGGGGGAAGGATCACGGCTCACCAAGGCGTCCGTATCGAAGAGGCATTGAAGGGGTGATCGTCGAGAGGTCTGTCGCCGCATTGCGCGCCACCATCGCGGGCCGCGGCAGGGTTGCGTTCGTTCCGACGATGGGGTCGCTGCACGAGGGGCATCTCTCGTTGATCGACATCGCGCGCGACGCCGGGGAACTCGTCGTCGTGAGTGTCTTCGTGAACCCCTTGCAATTCGCGCCCAACGAAGATCTCGCTTCGTACCCTCGTGACGAAGAGCGGGACATCTCTCTGTTGCAGGAACGCGGGGTTGACGTGGTCTTCGCCCCATCGGTCGAGACGATGTATCCGGAAGGCGCAGACACAACGGTTCACGTCGGAGGCTTAGGAGACCAGCTCGAAGGCGCGGCTCGTCCCGGGCATTTCGACGGGGTTGCCACGGTCGTCGTCAAACTTTTCAACATCGTTACTCCAGACGTGGCGGTGTTCGGTCAGAAGGACGCCCAGCAAGTAGCCGTGATCAAGAAGATGGTGGCCGATCTCGACATCCCCGTCTCCATCATCGTTGCTCCGATCGTGCGAGCCGAAGACGGCCTTGCTCTCAGCAGCCGGAACGTTTATCTCGCGGCGGAGGACCGCGTTAGAGCAACGGCCCTGTGGCTTTCGCTGAACGCCGGTCGTAGCGCGCTCGAAGCTGGGGAGGATCTGGGCGGAGCCGAGGCCGCGATGAGGGCTGTTCTCGAAGAGCGAGGTGGGATCGAAGTTGGGTACGTAGCTATCGTGGACCCGGTTACCTTCGGTGTGCCGAGTTCCGGCGAGGACGTTCTTCTTCTCGTCGCGGCACGCCTAGGCTCGACCCGGTTGATAGACAATCTCCTCGTGGAAAGAGACTGATGCTGCTCGCGATCGACGTAGGGAACACCCAGATGCATATCGGGGTCTTCGATGCGGACAGG
Organism: Actinomycetota bacterium; assembly: GCA_051001455.1. GTDB lineage: Bacteria > Actinomycetota > CADDZG01 > CADDZG01 > WHSQ01 > JBPCNH01. The sequence goes on along the minus strand of JBPCNH010000023.1, from coordinate 24,848 downwards.
TTGGTTCATGAATGGAGAGCGTCCACGGATCCCCGGCGAACGGCGGATGAGCTGGCGCTTCTCTTCGGAGAGTTTCTTGCACTGGAGGATCTCGGATTCGAAGACAACGTGACGGGGGTGGCTGTGTCTTCGGTGGTTCCCCGGGCGACCCAAGAATTGCGGGAGATGTCGCTACGTTATTTCGGTTTCCGCGCGGTGGTCGTGGAAGCAGGAACTCGAACCGGGATCGCAGTACTGACCGATAACCCACGCGAGGTCGGCGCCGATCGCATCGCCAATGCGGTTGCGGCTCACGAGCTTTGCCCCGGTTCCCCAGTTGTGGTGGTCGATTTCGGCACGGCTATCACGGTCGATGCGATCTCCTCGAGCGGAGACTATCTGGGCGGCTCGATCGCTCCGGGTGTCGATACTTCCGCTACGGCGTTGTTCTCTGCCACCGCTCAGATCCGCAGGGTCGAACTCACCGCTCCACCATCCGCGATCGGCAAGACGACCGTCACGAGCGTGCAGTCCGGCATCATGTACGGGACCGCCGCTTTGGTGGACGGTCTCGTGGACCGCGTGTCCGAAGAGCTCACCGGCGACGTGGAGGTTGTCGCCACGGGGGGTCTGGCGTCGAGCGTCGTCAAACATTGTCGGACCATCGAGAGGATCGAACCGCTGTTGACATTGACGGGTCTGCGTTTGATCTATGGCAGGAACGAGGAGAGCCGGTGACCGAGGGCTATCCATACCGTTTCGAGCGGACATCGAGCGTGGGCGACATCCGAGACCGGCATGAGGATCTCGAAGCGGGCCAGGGGAGCGGAACCACTGCTGCGATCGCCGGGCGAATCCGCACCACGCGCGAGCACGGCAAGATCGCCTTCGCCGATCTCGAGGATGCTTCCGGGCGTCTGCAGCTGTTCGCGCAACAGGCGGTCCTCGGCGACGAGGGCATGCAGGGGTTCAAGGCGCTCAGCGTTGGCGACATTGTGGGTGCTACAGGTGAGGTCGTCATGACACGCCGCGGTGAACTGTCGCTCAAGGTGACCGATGTAACGGTGCTGGCTCCCTGCCTCAGATCGATGCCGGAGAAATGGCATGGGATGACCGATGTCGAGGCGAGATACAGGCAGCGCTATCTGGACATGATCACGAACCCGGCCGCACGGGAGATGATCGGCGCTCGTGCTGCTGCGAACGCTGCCATCCGTCGCTATCTCGAAACAAGGGGCTTCGTCGAGGTCGAGACGCCTCTGTTGCAACCGATCGCCGGCGGCGCGGTTGCTCGCCCATTCGTCACTCATCACAACGCTCTGGATATCGATCTTTTCTTGCGTATCGCGCCGGAGCTCTATCTGAAGCGATTGCTGATCGGTGGTGCCGAGAAGGTCTACGAGTTGAACCGCTCCTTCCGCAACGAAGGCCTATCTACACGTCACAACCCTGAATTCACGATGCTCGAGGGTTACGAGGCGTATGTCGACTACGAAGACACCATGGCTTTGGTGGAAGACCTGGTGAAAGAGATTGCCCGCGCGGTTAACGGGTCCCTCGAGCTGGAGCTGGCGGGGACTCCCGTCGATCTGGGTGCCTCCTTCCGCAGAGTGACGATGTTCGATGCGATCGCAGAGGCGATCCAGGAGGATCTGTTGGAGGCATGGAGGAACGAGGATTACGGATCGCTTCATGCAGCCGCCGAGAAAGCCGCTATCGCAACGCAGGAAACTTGGTCTCCCGGGCGCGTCGTCATGGAGCTTTACGAGGAACGGGTGGAGAAGAACCTGCGGGAACCGACCTTCGTCGTCGGGTTCCCGAAGGACGTCTCACCGTTGGCTAAGGATCATCGCTCGATCCCAGGTTTCACCGAGCATGCGGATCTGGTCATGGCCGGTCTGGAGATCGCTCCTATCTATTCCGAGCTGAACGATCCCGCGGAACAGAGGACGCGCTTCGAACAGCAAGCAGCGGCGCGCGCCGCCGGTGACCATGAGGCGCAACTCGCGGACGAAGACTTCCTGGAAGCATTGGCGTACGGGATGCCTCCCGCAGGCGGGTTCGGGCTGGGGGTGGACCGCCTATTGACACTGCTGACGGGTGCGGCCTCGATCCGTGAAGTGATCCTATTCCCCACGTTGCGTCCGGGGTAGTCACTCCGCTATAGCGCCCACAGGGTGCGAGGATGTCATCCATGTTCGGGATGCGGAAGATGTTCCTGCTGGCGGCATGCCTTCTTTTGGCGGCATGCGAGAGCGCACCCGATGAGGCGTTCCCTTCGCGCCGCCCGCGAGAGTCACCGTCAACGGAACGTGGCCCTCTGATCTATCTCGTAGGAACGATGTCCGGGGACGACCGCCGGCGCGGCGACGACGCTTACAAGGGCGCCGTGGTCGGCGTCCAAACGATGAACCGACAGGCTAGGCAGAACGCATTCCCGTTCGAGCTGATCGGGCTCGACGATCGAGGGGATGCAGACCTGGCCGCCGAGCTCGTAGAGCAAGCTGCTTTAGACGAGCGGGCGGTCGGGGTCATCTATGCGGGTCCCGCAGAGGGGCTCCCCCCCGCTGCCGCCGCCCTCGAGCAAGCAGGGATCCCGGCGATAACCACTTACGGAGATCTCTACAGCGCCAAGCTCCTCCGCAAGAACATCTTTCAGGTTGCTCCTCCGTTGCTGTGGCAGGCGCGCCGGTTGAACTCCTATCTGTTGGGGGATCGCCGTTATGCGCGGGTGGCACTACTTGCATCGAAGTCGCTACAGGGCAGAACGGCCGTGCGCTCCATGCGCGCCACTTTCGAGGCCACCGGGAGACGCAGGCTTTTCGTGCACCGCTATCCCGCCGACGGCGAGGAGTTCAAGAGCATCCTGCGGAAGATGAAGAGACAGCGTATCGAGGCTGTGGTGATCGAGGGAGACAACCTCACACTTCTGGCGGTCGGCCATCAACTCGGTCAGTTGGGCGCGCTGTATCGAACGACGGCTCACGCTCGAACCGTTACGGCGCCCCGCGATGCTCAAGGAAGGATCCCCAGGGCCTTCAGAGGCTGGCGTCCTCAGATCGCGGCATTCGACGAAGCGATCTATCCCCTGCAGACGGGCGAACTTCCCGAGGGGACCGTCGCCTCGGACAGCTACGCCCGCGGGGTTTTCTATCTCCCGGTCCCGTCCTTCATAGAGTTCCGTCGGATGTTTGAAGCGTGGGAGGGAGCACCTCCGATCGGTTGGGAGCGGCGGGGGTACGAAGCAGCCCGCCTCATCGGGTGGGCCGCGCGTCGCAGCTCCGGGGATGAAGGTCCCGCTCGAACGCTGGAGCTGATGAGCGACAGGCGTTTCGGCGGGCTCGATGTGAGCTTCGGGCCGGACGACCACACGACCGTCGATGCAAGCACCGTCGGCTTGTGGGTGATCCCCAAACGCGGGGTCGCAGACCGCGATCGCGAGCATCTGCCGGAAGGGTTCCCGTGGGTGCCGTTGGCGCGGGGATTCTCGATAAACGGACGAACTACAGACATCCCTCCAGGTGATTGGGCGGTTCTCTTCCACGATCCGCCCCCGCCGGAGGGACCGGGACCTCGCGTCACCTCGGCTCGGTTCGGGGTCGCTACTCCTAGGAGAGACCCCGTTCACTGATCCACAAGCAAGCGGGACGCGGCCGCTATCGGGCTGTTGCGGCGTCGAAATCTCTGCGAGGTCGCCTTTCGCCGGTCCACCGAGATCGGGGAACGTATCGGGTGCCACGGGCGTTAAAGGGGGTACAGGGATAGCGACCGCTCGCTACCTATAATGGCCACACGGCGGTCCGCTTTCGAACCGCCACCGGGTAGAAGCCCGGACGAGAACAGATTGGAGGCACGGTCTTAGGTGTTTGAGCGATTTACCGACCGAGCCCGCAGGGTCGTCGTCCTCGCGCAGGAAGAAGCGAGGCTTCTCAACCACAACTACATCGGTACCGAGCACATCCTGCTCGGGCTGATCCATGAAGGCGAGGGAGTCGCCGCCAAGGCTCTCGAATCACTGGGGATCTCACTAGAGAAGGTCCGCCAGCAAGTGGAAGAGATCATCGGAGCGGGCCAATCACCGCCCTCGGGGCACATCCCCTTCACGCCCCGGGCAAAGAAGGTGCTCGAGCTGTCGCTGCGTGAGGCACTGCAGCTCGGCCACAACTACATAGGTACAGAACACATCCTGTTGGGACTCATCCGCGAGGGTGAAGGAGTCGCCGCCCAGGTGCTCGTCAAGCTTGGGGCGGACCTCGGCCGCGTGCGCCAGCAGGTTATCCAGCTTCTCTCGGGTTACTCCGGTTCCAAGGAAGGCGCGGGGGCATCGGGTGGCAGTGGCGAGCAACCACAAGGTTCTCTCGTCCTTGATCAGTTCGGTCGCAACCTGACTCAACTGGCGCGCGAGAACAAGCTCGATCCGGTCATCGGGCGGGCCAACGAGATCGAGCGCGTCATGCAGGTTCTCTCTCGACGCACGAAGAACAACCCGGTACTGATCGGCGAGCCCGGCGTAGGCAAAACCGCTATCGTCGAGGGGCTCGCGCAGGCGATCGTGAAGGGCGAGGTGCCCGAGACGATCACCGGCAAGCAGCTCTACACGCTCGATCTGGGTGCTCTCGTTGCAGGGTCCCGTTACCGCGGTGATTTCGAGGAGCGCCTGAAGAAGGTCCTCAAAGAGATCAAGACGCGCGGAGACATCATCCTGTTCATCGACGAGCTCCACACGTTGGTCGGCGCCGGTGCAGCCGAAGGCGCTATCGACGCGGCCAGCATCCTCAAGCCGATGCTGGCTCGAGGAGAGCTCCAGACCATCGGTGCAACCACTCTCGATGAATACCGCAAGCACCTCGAGAAGGATGCGGCGCTGGAACGACGCTTCCAGCCGATCAAGGTTCCCGAGCCATCGGTCGCTCACACGATCGACATCCTCAAAGGCCTGCGCGATCGCTACGAGGCCCACCACCGGGTGACGATCACCGATCAAGGACTCGTGGCGGCGGCGAACCTCGCCGACCGTTACATCAGCGACCGCTTCCTTCCGGACAAGGCGATCGACCTCATCGACGAAGCGGGTTCACGGCTTCGTATCCGTCGTATGAGCGCGCCGCCCGACTACCGGGAGCTCGAGGACAAGATCTCCGACACGCGTCGCATGAAAGAAGAAGCCATCGAGGCACAAGACTTCGAGAAGGCCGCCGGATTCCGCGACGAAGAGAAGCGTTTGATGGCCGAACGCTCCGAGAAAGAGACAGAGTGGCGCGCTGCTGAAGGCGAGGCATTCGCAGAGGTCAACGAGGAAGAGATCGCTGAGGTGCTTTCCTCATGGACCGGCATCCCGGTCATGTCCTTGACCGAGGAAGAGACCGCCAAGCTGTTACGCATGGAAGATGAGCTTCACCACCGGATCGTCGGCCAGCACGACGCCATCGCAGCGGTGTCACGCTCCATCCGGCGTACGAGGGCGGGACTGAAAGATCCCAAACGTCCCGCTGGCTCGTTCATCTTCCTGGGGCCTTCGGGCGTTGGGAAGACAGAGACGGCCAAGACCCTTGCCGAGTTCTTGTTCGGTGATGAAGACGCCCTGATCCAGCTCGACATGTCCGAGTACATGGAGAAGCACACCGTGAGTCGTCTGATGGGGTCGCCCCCCGGTTACGTCGGATACGAAGAGGGGGGACAACTCACCGAGGCCGTCCGTCGGCGTCCTTACTCGGTCGTTCTCCTGGACGAGATCGAGAAAGCGCATCCGGATGTGTTCAACACCCTGTTGCAGATCCTCGAAGACGGTCGTCTAACAGACGCTCAGGGGAAAACGGTCGACTTCAAGAACACCGTCATCATCATGACGTCGAACCTTGGGACGAGAGACCTGCGCAAGCAATCTATGGGCTTCGGCCAGGCCACCGGCGAGATGACCTACGACAAGATGAAGGAGCGCGTGAACGAGGAGCTGAAGAAGAGCTTCCGTCCCGAGTTCCTGAACCGCATCGACGAGGTCATCGTTTTCCACGAGCTGCGGCGGGACGAGATCTTCTCGATCGTCGATCTGCTCATCCGGCGTGTCGCTACTCAGCTCGACAGCCAGGACGTCGGTATCGAGCTCACGGAAGCGAGCAAGGAGCTCTTGTCGGCTCGAGGGTACGACCCGGCACTGGGAGCGCGGCCGTTGCGGCGAGCGATCCAGAGACTGGTCGAAGACCCGATCTCCGAGAAGATCCTGTGGAAGGAATACGAAGCCGGCGACACGATCATCGTGGATGCCCAGCCCGGCGAGAACGGCGAGGACGAGATCGTCTTCCGCAAGGCCGAACGCTCCCCGGACCATCCACCGGTAGAGCTTGCCGGTGCCGCCGTAGACGGCGCCGAGGAAGCAGACTAGCCACGAAGCAGTCGGGGCCCCCGAAACGGGGCCCCGACCCTTTCCAGGAACTCGGAGGTTTCGAGCGATGGAGCGTGGAAAGACGTCAGTGATCGAGTCACAGAGTCGGTGCGCCGGATCGCTTGAGCCGGTAGCCTCCGCCGCTTTCCGTCGCAGGTCGTCACTAGCATCCCGAAGATGGGAAAGAAAATAGCTCGCGACGGTCACTCATGCCTCGATTGCGGGTTCACGTCGCCGCGGTGGTTCGGTAGGTGCCCCGATTGCGGAGGCTGGAGCTCCACTGAAACCGTCTCGGTCGGGACAGCGGGTGAGGGCGGTCCTGTTGATCTTGGAAGCGCTCATGAAGACGCTCCGCGTTTTTCAACTGGGTTGCCGGAGGTCGACCGTGTCACCGGAGGTGGTTTCGTACGCGGTGCGGTGATACTCCTCGCTGGTGAGCCCGGCATCGGGAAATCGACACTGATGCTTCAACTCCTCGATGCACTGAGGCGTGGTTCGAGAACGTCTTTGCTCGTATCCGGGGAGGAATCTCTGGCACAGGTGGCTCTGCGCGCCCGTCGACTCGGCATCGACGCCGAGGGATTGCCGGCCCTTGCGTCTACCTCTCTGCATGTTCTTTTGAAGGCGGCCGAGGCCGGGTCTCCGGACGTCCTCGTGGTCGATTCCGTGCAGACCCTCGAGGATCCTGATCAAGAGCAGCCGGCGGGCTCGGTGACGCAGGTTCGTTCGTGTGCCGCTGGCCTGGTTCGATACGCCAAACGAACCGGTGCGTGTGTCCTGCTGGTGGGACACGTGACGAAGGACGGCAACGTTGCCGGGCCCAAGGTGCTCGAGCATGTCGTCGACACCGTCCTCACCATCGAAGGCGAGCGGTCGGGTGCATTCCGGTTGCTCCGCGCTATGAAGAACCGTTTCGGCTCGTGCGAGGAGACGGGCGTGTTCACGATGACGGAGCACGGGCTTGAGGCAGTCGAGGATCCTTCTGCGATGTTCCTCGCGGATCGTCGCCCCGGCGTCGAGGGCTCTATCGTCTTTCCCGGACTCGAGGGGACGCGACCGTTGTTGATGGAACTGCAGTCCCTGGTGTGTGACACGTCGATCCCCCAGCCCCGGCGAGTCAGCACGGGGATCGATCCGCGGAGGCTTGCGCTTCTTTTAGGAGTGATGACGCAGCGTGTCGACAACGACTTCGGGAAAAAGGACGTCTTCGTCGCCGCAGCAGGGGGTTTGTCGGTAAGTGAACCGGCGGCCGACCTGCCGCTGTGTCTCTCACTATGCTCCGCATGGAGCGGGCGTGCGATGGATCCGAGTGTCGTCGCTTTCGGCGAGATCGGGTTGGGCGGCGAGGTAAGACGCGTTCCGGGATCCGAACGGCGACTTACTGAGGCATACCGCTTGGGATTCCGAACCGCGCTGGTGCCATCGGGTGTAGATCGCTGTCCGAAAGGCATGCGGATCATCGAGATCGGCGAACTCCGTGATGCTTTCGCAACGCTTCGATTGAAGGGGCGTCCGTCGCGGTCTCCGGCAGAGGCCGACGAAGGAACGCCCGTGGTATCCTTGGTCTCCGACAGGACGTGATCTCGTCCCCTTTTCGAAGGCATCTCTTCCGATGCTGCGTGGGCAATTTTTGGAGGTTTCTCTGTGGCTGTGAGTTTTAAGGTTGGCGACAAGGTCGTATATCCGCATCATGGGGCGGCGGTGATCGAGAAGCTTGAGAAGCGCGATCTCCTTGGTGAAGAGAGGGACTACTTCATCCTGAAACTGGCATACGGTGAGCTGACCCTGATGGTCCCGACAGACTCGACGGAAGAGGTCGGTCTTCGTGAGGTCACCCCCGCTAAAGAGCTTCCCAAGGTGCTAAAGGTCTTGAAGAAGAACGAGCCCACCACGAACACCACGAACTGGTCACGTCGTTTCAAAGCCAACGTCGAGAAACTCCGCTCCGGGGACATCTATCAGGTCGCCGATGTCGTCCGCAGTCTCCACCAGAGAGACAAGGAGAAGGGCTTGGCCGCCGGCGAGAAGCGCATGTTGACGAAGGCTCGCCAGATCCTCGTTTCCGAATTAACTTTCGCGAAGGACTGCAACGAGGACGAGGCCGAGCAGATGCTAGACGAGGTTCTCGGATAGCAACGCGGGCGGCGATCGTCGCCGCCGGAGGACGCGGCGAGCGTGCCGGGCGGTCCTCCGAGCTCCCGAAGCAATTCCACCAACTCGCGGGTCGTCCGATGATCCATTGGAGCCTGGATGCTCTGTTGGACGCCGGGTGCTCACCACTCATCGTTGTGCTTCCCCACGACCTCGACCAAGACCCAGTACCGTTCCTCGCTTCCTATGACGACGTCGTCATCACGACCGGCGGAGATACGCGTCAGGCGTCTATAGCCAGCGGGCTCGAAGAGGTGACGGCGGATGTGGTCGTGGTTCACGATGCTGCCCGTCCCTTGATCGACGGCGCGATGGTGAGGGAGGTCACGGCGGCGGTCGAGAAGAGCGACGGCGCTGTTCTAGCCGTCCCGGTGGATGAGACGCTGAAGCTGGTCGAAGCAGCCCGCGTGTCCGCCACCATCGACCGCGCAGGTCTCTGGAGGTCCCAGACCCCCCAGGCTTTCCGAACCGAAACTCTTCGTCGCTGTCACGAAAGCGCTTTCAGTGACGGGTTCTCTGCAACGGACGACGCTGCACTTCTAGAGCATTACGGGTACTCGGTTGCAGTTGTAGAGGGGCGACGAAGCAACATCAAAGTGACGTGGCCGGAGGATCTCGATCTGGCCGAGGCTTACCTGTCCCGCCGAGGGGCCGGAGAGGGGAGCCGATGAGGATCGGTCACGGTTTCGATGCCCATGCGTTCGTACCGGGCCGGCCGCTAGTCCTCGGTGGTGTCACGATCGAACATCCCCGCGGCTTGACGGGCCATTCGGATGCCGACGTGGTTGCTCATGCGATCGCCGACGCTCTCCTCGGAGCCGCAGCGATGGGCGATCTCGGTCGCCATTTCCCGCCGGACGAGCGTTGGAAGAACGCCTCCGGAGCAACGATCCTCGAGGCGACGGCCTCTTTACTGCGTCATGCCGGTTTCGAGGTCGTCAACGTTGATGCGACGGTAGTTGCCGAGGCCCCACGTCTAGCACCCCATCTCGAGGCCATGATCTCCATCATCTCGGCGGCGTTGTCGCTATCTCCGGGTGCAGTTTCGGTCAAAGCCACCAGCACGGACGGATTGGGTTTCACGGGACGCGGGGAGGGTGCCGCCTGCTTCGCGGTTGCGTTGGTCCGTAGTCGTAAAGTGCCCTGATGGCGATCCAGATCTACGACACGCTGCAGCGTTCCACCGTTCCCTTCCGGCCCAGTGAGGCGGGAAAGGTGGCGATGTACAGCTGTGGGCCCACTGTCTACAACTACATCCACATCGGCAATGCTCGAACGTTCCTGTGGTTCGACCTCATCCGTCGTTATCTCGAGTATCGGGGGTATCAGGTCACCTACGTCGCCAACTACACGGACGTCGACGACAAGATCATCGAGCGGGCGAAGCTCGAGGATCTCCCTGCCGATGGAGTAACCAGTAAGTACATCAATGCTTATGAGCAAGATATGAGATCACTCGGTGTGCGCCCACCGGACGTGGTGGCGAAGGCGACGGAGCACATCGGCGAGATGGTGCGATCGATCGAGGGCCTGGTCGACAAAGGGATCGCGTACGAATCGGACGGCGACGTCTGGTTCGCGGTCGAGGGCTTCGAGTCGTACGGCAAGCTGTCCAATCGCTCGCTAGAGGACATGCGCGCCGGCGAACGGATCGAACCTCACGAAGGGAAGCGTTACCCGCTCGATTTCGCTCTGTGGAAATCGGCCAAGGAGGGGGAACCCTCTTGGGAATCCCCTTGGGGACGCGGTCGGCCGGGTTGGCACATCGAGTGCTCCGTGATGTCTCTCAAATATCTGGGGATGAGCTTCGATCTGCATGGTGGAGGCAGTGATCTGATCTTCCCGCATCACGAGAACGAGATCGCTCAGGCCGAAGCGCTGGAGGGGTCGGAACCCTTCGCGCGACATTGGATGCACGCCGGCATGGTCCAGATGGGGACCGAGAAGATGTCTAAGTCTCTGGGTAACGTAGCGCTTGCTCGAGAAGTGATCGAGCGCTGGGGCGGCGACGTTGTTCGCTACTGGTGCCTGTCGGGTTCCTACCGCAGTCAGGCGCTATTCACGGAGTCGACCGTCGATGATGCCGCGCAGGGTCTCGATCGCTGGCGAACGTTCTATCGATCCGCTCGCCATGCACTTGGTGATGACTGGCCCGTCTTGGACGATGCTCCTGTTCGCCCGGATACCAGCGATGCCACGATCCCGCAGTACGTCGGCCGGTTCATCGAGGCGATGGATGACGATTTCAATTCGGCAGGTGCTTTAGGCACCGTCCACGACCTCGTCCGGGAAGGGAACAGAAGGCTCGAGGGAACACAAACCGGCGACGAGAACGACAGATCAGCCCTTCGCGCCATCGTCGCCGAGTTCCTCGAGTTGATATCGGTTTTGGGTTTCGAGCTCACCGCGTCCGAAGTGGGGTCGGAGCTCGTCGGCGGGCTTCTCGATTACCTCTTGGAACTACGCGAGCAGGCACGTAGCGACCGTGCATTCGAGCGGGCGGATGCGATACGGGATCGCCTGACGGAGCTCGGCGTAAACATCGAGGACACCCCCGCCGGTCCTCGCTGGCGACTTCCCTAGTAGTGGTGCCCCGCCGCAAGACCGAAACGGATGACACGTTGCTGGTGGGACGGCGCCCGGTCCTCGAATCGTTGAAGGCAGGAGGCTCCTTGCAGCGGGTCTTCCTGATGCAGGGTCTCGCTCCTTCCGGCGTTCTCGGTGAGATCCGGCGAAGGGCCGAGGACGCTGCGGTGCCGGTCAGGATGGTGCCCAAGACGGAGATGGACCGGATGGCGTCGGGAAGCAACCATCAAGGGGTCGCGGCGTTGTCCGGGCGTTATCGCTATCACCCACTGGAACGATTATTGGAGGCGTCCGCCCCTGCGGTGCTGTTCCTGGACGGTCTTACGGATCCTCACAACCTCGGATCGCTACTGCGATCGGCCGACGGCGCCGGTTTCAACGGGGTTGTGATCCCCGCTCATCGTTCCGTGTCTGTGACTGCTGCCGTTCGCCGGGTCTCGGTGGGTGCGGCCGAGGTTGTACCGGTAGCACGGGTAAAGAATCTCGGTCAGGCGATCGATGAGGCTCGGTCTGCTGGCTTGTGGATCCTCGGTCTCGACGAGAAGACCGACGCCGAGCTGTGGAGCTCCGATCTCATGGAGCCACCCGTCGGGCTCGTCCTCGGGTCCGAGGAACGAGGGATATCGAAGAGTATCCGTGAGCGCTGCGACGGGATGGTCAAGATCCCTCAGCATGGTCGGATCGGGTCCTTGAACGTGGCAGTAGCGGGAGCGATCGCCATGTTCGAAGTCTCTCGGCGTCGCCTTTCGGCTACCCTATAAAAAGGGTTAATTGTCCACCTCTGTCCGGAGGAGGGCAAAGTGGCCGATGACGACGGCCGGGGGATAGGCGGCATGTCCGAAGAGGCTCTCAAAGACATGAGTGATGAAGACCTGGTCGTGGAAGTGCGCTCCGGGAGTGACCAGGCCATCGATCTGTTGCTTCATCGATACCGTCACTACGCGCGGGCAAAGGCACGCACTTATTTCCTCGCTGGAGCCGACAAAGAAGACATCGTGCAGGAAGGGATGATCGGGCTCTACAAAGCGATCCGTGATTTCCAAGCCGATAAGAACACGGCCTTCCGGGCTTTCGCGGAGCTGTGCATGACCCGCCAGATCATCACCGCTATCAAGACGGCCACCCGGCAGAAGCACCAGCCGCTCAACTCTTACGTTTCGTTGAACAAGCCTGCGTCCAACGACGATGACGATGATCGTTCGATCGGCGACTCCATCTCGACCAGGACGGTGATGGATCCGGCGGAGCTGGTGGTGTCTGCAGAGGAGCTCGCCAATATCAAGGCATCGGTCGGGAAAGTGCTGTCGGTTTTCGAGACGGAGGTCCTTCAGCTGTACATGGACGGGAAGTCGTACCAGCAGATAGCCGACATGCTCGGACGGCATGTCAAATCTATCGATAACGCACTCCAGCGGATCAAGCGGAAGCTGGAGCACCACATGCTCTCCCGCCCCGCCTGATCCGCTCCGGTCTGTGGCACGAAGCTTTATCGTGGATCCGTCGCCGGGTTAGCTCAGTCGGTAGAGCAACGGTTTTGTAAACCGTAGGTCGTCGGTTCGATCCCGACACCCGGCTCGGTTCCCACAGGTGGCGTGGCTTCCTGAGGCGTTACTGTGGGAGATATGGCGATCTCGATAGAGGGCAGCGATTCCGCTCTCGACAACGCTCTCGCGCAGCTGGATGAAGCCGCCGAGCTGATGGGCCTCGCCGCGGGTGTGCATGAGATGCTCCGTTCACCGAAGCGGTCGTTGATGGTCTCCGTTCCCTTTCGCATGGACGACGGGTCCACGCGGGTCTACCAGGGGTACCGGGTACATCACAACGTCACTCGGGGTCCGGCGAAGGGCGGCATCCGCTACCACCCCTCCGTCGAGCTCGACGAGGTCAAGGCGCTCGCGATGTGGATGACATGGAAGTGCGCCATCGCGGGGATCCCTTTCGGGGGAGCTAAGGGTGGGGTGGCCGTGGATGTTCGCCAGCATTCGCGCGGAGAGCTCGAGAGGATGACGCGCCGGTTCGCTTCCGAGATCCTCCCCTTCATCGGTCCCGAGAAAGACATTCCGGCCCCGGATATGAACACCGACGATCAAACGATGGCCTGGATGATGGATACCTATTCACAGAACACCGGTTACTCGGTTCCCGGAGTGGTCACCGGCAAGCCGGTTGCCATCGGCGGGTCGATGGGTCGCGCCGGATCGACCTCTCGCGGCGTGATGTACTCCATCTTCTCGACGCTTCGCGCTCAGGGACTCTCGATCGACGAGGTGAGTGTCGCGATCCAGGGCTACGGAAAGGTGGGAGGACACGCTGCTCAGCTCCTGCATGACGCGGGCTGTCGCGTCATAGCCGTCTCGGATGTAGAAGGCGGTCTCTACCGTGAGAAGGGACTCGACCCGGAAGCGATCAATCGCTACAAGCAAGCGTCCGGCACGGTCGTCGGTTTCGAGGGAGCCGAAGCGATCTCGAACGAGGACCTCCTGGAACTCGATTGCGACGTCCTCGTGCCGGCGGCCGTCGAGGGCGTCATCAATGTGAAGAATGCGGACAAGGTCAAGGCGAATATCGTCTGTGAAGCGGCCAACGGTCCGACGACCTTCGAAGCGGACCGCATCTTGCGAGAGCGGGGGATATTCATCGTCCCCGATATCGTGGCCAACTCAGGCGGCGTGATCGTCTCTTACTTCGAATGGGTCCAGGATCTCCAGGCGTATTTCTGGAGCGACGACGAGGTGAATGATCGTCTGAAGATAATCATGGAGCGCGCTTTCAACGAGGTGCATCAGCTCGCGAGCGAGAAGGGGCTCTCCATGCGCCAGGCCGCTCACTGGATAGGCGTCGGACGGGTGGCCGAGGCCCATCAGATGCGCGGCTTGTTCCCCTAACGGCGCCCTCGATATCGCCTCCAAATCCGACCGGTCCGAGGCCCCCGGGGGTACCGTGGGCGCATGGATGGACTAAGTCCCAGAGATATCGACATCCTTGATTTCGAGCGGTCGTGGTGGAAGCACGCCGGGGTCAAGGAGCAGGCGATCAAAGAGCGCTTCGACATGTCTGCTACGAGGTACTACCAACTCCTAGGTGAGCTCCTCGAGTCACCTGCTGCATTGGCTCATGACCCGATCTTGATCAAGAGGCTCAAACGGCTTCGGGCATATCGCCAGAAGCAGCGGGTCGCACGGCTCCTCGGCGCCGAGTACTCGCCGGGCGGGCAGCGTTAGTCCTCCCTGTGGGAGGGGGCTAGGGCGTGGGCCAGCATTCATCTGAGTCACAGTGGCCGTTCTATCGGTCGCTGATCGGCTGGTTCCTCCCGTGGGTCTTGATAGCCGGAGTCGTGGCTGTAGGTGTAGTGGTCGCCGTGGATACTCTTTCCGGAGAAGACATAACCGATCCGGATCCGATCGCAGCGAGCTCCCCCTCGGAGCCCTCGTCCACTCCGACAGCAGAGGCGACCCCCACCCCGGAGGCCAGCCCATCACCGGCGCCGTCCGATAGCCCGACGCCGAAACCCACCCGCAGCTCCAAGCCTCCGCCGGAGGAGGCCGAGCTCATCACCGAGGGAATGACCGTCCAGGTATTGAACGGTACCGGGGTCGCTAGTGCCGACGACGACATGGCGAATCGCTTGGCCGGATTGGGCTACGAGGTGATCGCCGTGAACGGCTCGAACAAGGAGTATCAGGCGACAACCGTCTTCTGGTCGGTGCCGGAATCACAGGAGGCCGCGGAGCGCCTCGCCCAGAGATTCGGCTGGGTCAGTGGGCCGAAGCCGAGCAACCTCTCGGCGACCGTCAAGCTCCACGTGGTGGTGGGGATGGACGAGGTCTAACCACCGATCTAGATGCTGGCGAGCTTCAATTCCAGGTCGAGGCGCAGCGTTCCTTCAACGGGTCCTTGACCCTCCCTGGGGAGGACCAGTACTTCGAAATCTCCTCGCGTCGCGGAGTGGGCCGACCGCAGTTGTCCGTTCCCGATGTCTAATTCCGCGCGCGCCGTCGTTTCGGAGGTACCGGTCAACTCTGCGGCCCCTTGCGGCAGCTGGGTGGTCCACTCGATGGGGCCGGACACCTCGTACGATATGTCTGCCGTCTTCGACCCGCCGACGACCGAGAATCTGTCCAACCGCCCCACGCTCGTGATCTCTTGGGTGATCCCCCCCAAGGAAAGATCCTGCTCGGTTACCCACCGATCGCCGAGGCGCACCCGGTCCAATGGGAGCGGCGGGCGATACAACCCGATGAAGGCCACGTCGCTCGGGTCTAGAGATTCGGCGGCGAGCCCGTCGACCTGTAGCACCTCACGAACCCGTCCGTTCTGACCCACTCTCATCGTGAAGGAGCGGTCCTCCGGTCCGGGTGACGGAAGTCCTTCTTCGGTGACGTTCACCGGCGACATCGTCACGTCGATCGTGGCCTCGTCGGCGCTGGCTGATAGGACGGACTCGGTGACCAGGAAGGAGATCGTGTAGGAACCTTCGCCTTCTCCACCTATGTCCCATGATGCCATTGCTGTAGCCGTGAGATCGAACGTCTGAGTATCGCCTTCGTTGAAGTTGTATGTCAGGTCGACGGTGTCGGGCCGGCAGGCGACGGCAGCCAGTGCGACAAGCATCAGAACAAGTAACCGGACGGTCCGCATGAGTTCGAGTGTAGGTGCTGTTGTGAACGTTAGGCTCGTCCTCATGTCAAAGATCGAAGCCTTGATCGAGGATCGGTCACAGGCTGGGTTGTTCCTCGATTTCGATGGAACGCTATCTGAGATAGCTCATCGTCCGGCTGATGCCCGCCCGGTAGAAGATGCTCCCGAAGCACTTGCTGAGTTGGCGAACCATTTCGGTCTCGTCGCGATCGTCTCCGGCCGTTCGGCTCATCAGCTGGTCGACTGGTTAGGAACCGAGATCGAGATATGGGGGGTTCATGGCGCAGAACGGACGGTTGACGGGTCTGTGGTGCTATCGGATGCGGCCCGACCCTTCGAAGAGCTGATGCGCGTAGTCCATACCGAGGCGCTGGAACGCGTGGCGGCGCTGGATGACTCCGGGGTCGTGGTCGAGGACAAGGCAGTGATGATCGGGCTTCATTTCAGGGCAGCCGAGAACGTCGAACGTGCACGGGATCAGCTCGATCGGATCGCAACAGATCTAGCCGACCGGCACGGGTTGCATCGAGCCGGAGGTCGGCTTGCGTTCGAACTTCGGCCGCCGCACGAGTTCTCCAAAGCCGCCGTCGTACTGGACCGCACCCGTGAGCAGGGCCTGACCGCGGCCGCGTTCGTAGGAGATGATCGGGTGGATCTGCCGGGGTTCGACGCGCTGGATGTACTTGGCGAGAAGAACGGGATCGCAACCCTCAAAGTCGCCGTTCGGTCGGATGAAGCGCCACCCGAGCTACTAGAGCGCGCGGATGTCGTGGTGAACGGACCTGCCGAGGTCGTGCGGTTCCTAAGGTCGTTGTTGCCCTGAGGATCAGACCGCGGGGGAGACCGGTCGTCCGGTATCTCTGATCGCGACCAGATCCTCCAACTGTGACTCGATCCAGTGCTCGGGCGTCGTTCTAGTCGCCGCGTCTCGTGCTCGGAGGGCGCGCCGTGATCTTTCGGCCGTGGGCATGTCTAGGGCATCTCCGAGAGCCGCAGCGGTTCCCGCTACGTCTAACGGATCCAGGATCGGCACCGCGTGCTCACCCATCTCCTCGAAGGAACCTGCACTTTTGGAAAGCACCAGCACTCCGTCGCGCTCGTTCACGATCGGTCCTTCTTTCGATACCAGGTTCATCCCGTCCATCAAAGGATTGACCAGCAGTGCGTCGTATACGAGGTAAGCCCCGAGTGTGCGATCGAAATCGTCCTCCAGATAGAGGTCGATGGAATCTGGATGACGTGCGTTTATCTCATCGACCGTCCTGCTGATCTGAGCCGTGTAAGAGCGATATTCCTTCATGTCCTGGCGGCTCGGGTAGATGCACGCGATGAAGTGGGCGCGCCCTGAAAGTTCCGGACGGTCGTCTAGCAGGAGACCGAACGCCTCGAAGCCTCTGATGATGTTCTTAGAAGGCTCGGTCCGATCTACCCGGACTACCAGAGGCCCGTCGGCACTTCGGCGCTGGAATCGGCGCGCCCATTCGCGAGCTGGGTGTGACGCGGCGCGGGTGAGAAGATCTCGGCCGTCTACCGTGATCGGGTATCCCCTGACCCAGGTCTTGCGGCCTCGATACTCGACGCTGCCCTCGATGGGATCGACCGATGCCCCCAACCGCTCCGCGCAGTCCATGAATCCGTGCACCCAGGGGGCCACATGGAAGCCCAGGAGATCGGCGCCCAGCATCCCCTGGATGATCAACCGGGCGATCGGTTGAGGCAATCCGTTCAATCCGTCCACACCGCAGAAGGACGAGTGGGTGAAGTGGAAGATCAATTGCTCGGGGCGCTTGGCGCGCAGGTGGCCGGGGGCGGTGGAGAGGTGATAGTCCTGGAACAGCACTAGAGAACGCGGATCGGCCGCTTCACAAACCGCATCCGCGAACATCTTGTTAACGGGCTCGTAAGCGTGATGCCACGCAGCGATCTCGTCGTCGCCGAACCCATGGATATAGAGCTCGTCCCACAGACAATGGTTGGCGAACCACAGCATCCGGTTCGAAACGACGTTGTAATAGCGAGAGTACGTCTCGGGTTCAACATCGAGTAGGTAAACGCGGTACCCCAACAGCTCCGCAAGATCGTCTGCCGCTCCCGAGCGGATCGCCGCCCGATCACCCTCTGAGGTTGCAGCCGCTATCCATACGGCCCGGCCGCCGAGACGACGTGCTACGGGGTCCAGGGCGCCGGCCAGTCCTCCTGCTCCGCGCTTCTTCTCGAAGCCGGAGCCGGTGTCGATGAAGGACAGGGGGCCCCGGTTGGAAACGAAGACAACGTTCGGCTCTTCCTCCATCACGCTCATCCTAGGTGTCGGCTTCGAAGCCCCGTGTCGCGATACTCGGCTTCAGGCACGCCGTCTGGGGGATACTTCGAGGATGCCCGTGACGGAGACGCCGCGACTACCACCCGGCGAGAGGTTGCGACGCGTCGGCATGGGCGCGTGGTCGATCATCGGCATCGTCATAGTGCTGGCGATGCTGGTGGTGCTTCTGGAGAAGATCCGGGTGATCCTGCCCCCCCTTGGCCTGGCTCTCGTGATCATCTATCTGGTCAACCCACTCGTTACCCGCTTGCAGCGACGAGGGGTACCTCGGGTCGCCGGAACTCTTCTTTCGTATGTCGTTGTGCTGGGAAGCATCACGATCTTGTTGTCGGCACTCGTCCCATTCGTGTCGGATCAGGTAGACGACTTCTCAGACCAATGGCCCGAGTTCAGGACGAAGACCATCACTTTCATCGACGACACGGCAGAGTCGATCGAAGATCGTTTCGGCTTCCACTTGAGCACAACCCAAGCTGACTGTTTGTTGGGGGCGGACAAAGACCCCGAGATCGATGGCCCGAGCAAGGAAAGGTGTGACGCGGTCACCAACACCTTGCGAGGTCGAGTCATAGATCGGGTTGGGTCTTTCACCGAGATCGGGCGTAGCGTGCTCGAGGTTTTGCTCATCTTCATCCTCGGTCCTCTGCTGGCGCTCTATCTACTGATTGATCTTCCGGACCTTCAACGAGACATGTTGCGGTTGGTACCTCAGGCGCATCGTGAGGAGGTGTCGGATCTCGGCAACAAGATCGGGCGGGCCGTCGGTGGATTCTTCCGCGGCCAACTTCTGATCGCTCTCTTGGTGGGGGTCTTATCTGCCATCGGGTTCCGGCTGATCGGCTTGCCCTTCTGGCTGCTTATCGGGGCCATCGCCGGGTTCTTCAATCTCATCCCGTTGATCGGACCGTTCATCGGCGGTGCTCTTGGTTTCTTGGTCGGGACGATGACCGTCGGGGTCGAGCTCGGGATCAAGGCCGCGATCGTCGAACTCGTCGTCCAGCAATTCGATAACCACGTCCTGAGTCCGAACATCATGAAGCGCACCGTCCAGATCCACCCCGCGACGGTGATGCTGGCGCTCTTGGCCGGTGGGACGATCGCCGGATTCTGGGGCGTCTTGCTGGGTGTTCCTGCCGTAGCCGTTCTCAAGCTGCTCGTGGGACACGTATGGGCTACGCGCGTCTTGGGGGTAGAACCTTCGCCGTACGCGTCGACGTCGCCGGCCGAGCCACCATCGGTCGTACCCGCTGGCGACGTGGCCGCTCTAGACCGCGAACAAGAAGAGAAGCTCGAACCCGACGAGTAGGTAGGGGAGGCCATTCGTCGGATTACTATGGAGGCAGCTCATCTAGAGCGGGTGAGGGACCGGCCCTATGACCCCGCCGCAACCGCTGGCGCCGATGCCGCCGCCGGAAGGTGCGAATCCCGGGTGGATGAGCCGGCATGAAGGACCCCTGAGGCCCCTCGCCCTTCCCGGGAGGGGCTTTCTTCGTGGGGGCGGGAAGGCATGCACTTGAAGTACGTCCATGGGTTGAAGTGTAAGGAGTGCTCCAGGAACTACCCGGTGATTCCACAGCACGTTTGTGAGTTCTGCTTTGGACCTCTCGAGGTCGACTACGACCTCGAAGGGATCGGAGCGAATATCGATCGCCGAACCATCGCCGATGGGCCGGTTTCGTTATGGCGCTACGCGGACTTCTTGCCGGCCCCGGAAGGGCGGATCGATCTAGGGGCCGGCTTCTCCAGACTGACCCCCGCGCCGAGACTCGCCGCTGAACTGGGCCTCAAGAAACTGTGGTTGAAGAACGATGGTTCCAATCCCACTCATTCGTTCAAAGATCGTGTAGTGACGGTGGCTCTGTCTGTGGCGCGTTCATTCGGATACCGGGTGGCGGCATGTGCCTCAACCGGAAACCTCGCCGGGGCGGTCGCTGCGCATGCAGCGGCGTCCGGTATGCAGAGCGTTGTCATGATCCCCTCGGGACTGGAATCGGGAAAGATCGCCGCCGCTGCGATCTACGGCGCTCAGGCCGAAGGGTGCTCTCCCGTGGCAACGGCTTTCGAGTCCGGATCAGATGAGGTGCGTCCGGTGAAGCCGAACACGATCGCGCGGTCCCTTGCGATCGGTGACCCGGCTGACGGCTATTACGCGATCGAGGAGGCAAGGGTTTCGGGGGGTCGGATCGCTTCGATACCGGAATCGTCGGTCGTCGACGGCATACGGCTTCTCGCCGAGACGGAAGGGATCTTCACCGAGACCGTCGGTGGCGTCACCATCGCGACACTCGAGCGGCTGGTGCGCGAAGGCTCCATCTCCGCTGAGGAAGAATCGGTTGCACTTATCACCGGGACCGGATTGAAGACCTTGGAGGCACTGGGCCGGCCATCGGTTACTCACCGCATCCAACCCTCTCTCGAGTCCTTCGAGAGATCACTAGGAAAGGAGGTTCCGGCATGAGCGTCGTCGTTGCGATACCTACCCAACTCCGCGGTTTGACCGGAGGGTCGGCGGAGGTCCAAGCCACGGGCGGGACGATCGCTGAGATCTTCGCCGATCTCTCTGCAGCGCACCCGGGGATCTCGGAGCGGTTGTTTGATGAAGCGGGCAGCTTGCGCCGCTTCGTCAACGTCTATGTGGACGACGAGAACGTGCGCTTCCTCGACGGCTTGTCAACCCCGGTGACAGAGGGGTCGAGGGTCTCGATCATCCCCGCGGTCGCCGGGGGGGCGTTCTAGCTCTCTCATCCTTCCCCTTCATATGATCCCTGCGAACCGATAGCGCGAACCGGTCCGAGCCTTCACACAGGACGTCAGATGGCCGCGAGGGCTGAGCGAGCTTCCTCGACGTCGGGCACGTCTCTCCACCTAGAGATCACATGGCCACTGGCTGTGATCAGAAAGACCGTTGGGATCGTGCGGATGCCTAGGGCCACGGCCAGCTCGGGATCCTGAGTGGCGTCTACGGTCACGATCTCCGTCGGGGCGGAAGAGGACGACACCACTTTCTGCACCACAGAGATGGCGGTCTTGCACGGCCTGCAAGCGGGACTGGTGAATATCACGAAGGCGCAGCACCCGGACATGAGTTCCAGCCCTAACTCGTCGATCGGCAGACGCTCCGGCGCTTCGGTCCACCGCTTCCGGTAGAGCATGTAGCCGGCGGTGGCTAAAGCGCCCACTGCCGCCGCGGCGACGAGCACTAGAAGCCGCGCCGTCATCGTCTCCCAGCCCGCCTAGCGGGCGCGAAGTCGTTGAGCGAGCAGGAACATCTCGCAACCGAGACAGAAGGTTGTGGCCGCGGCTACCCCCGCAAGTACGGCAACGATCAACGCCGGCCCCCAGCCGAGCACCCACCATGACGTTGTCTCAGGGGTCAGTGAGTAGAGGCCTACGCTGCCCGCGATCAGGAAAACGGCCCCGATCAGCTGGGCGAACCGGGGGGGTGCAGCCGGCTCGGGCTCCCCCCGCGGGATGGGAAGCGCTTTGTATAGGTAAGCGAGAGCGTTCCACTTAGGCCCTCCTATCACCGCCAAGGTCAGAACCACCGCCAGGACCGGCACCATCCATCGAAGATCTAAGACGAAGGCGATCGCCAAGAGGAGGGATTGCATTGCCTGGGAGAATCTAGGAAGGTTTGAGTCGATCACGGCCATAGCTTACTGGCCGTCGGTGTGTCAGCCTTAAGAACGGCCCTCGACGGGCCGATGTTTTTTAGGCATACCAACGCAGGGAGGAGTTCGGGCGTGGCTCGGATCTACGTAGCTGACGACGACGCGGATATCAGGAATCTACTGGTGTTCTCTTTGATCGAGGAGGGACACGAGGTCCTCGCGGCCAAGGACGGACGCTTCGCGATGGACGCGATCCTCCAGGAGGTCCCGGATCTTCTCGTCCTCGATGTGATGATGCCGAACCTCGACGGGTTTCAAGTCCTAGCGGCGCTCGATGAGGCCGGGATCCGCTCCATGGTACGGGTGCTGATCCTTACCGCTCGTTCGTCCGAAAAGAACAGGTTGGAGGGGCTGGAGAAGGGTGCAGATCTCTATCTCACCAAGCCGTTCGACCCAGACGAGTTTCTCACCGTTGTCCGGGATCTGCTGTCGAGCTCTGAGGAGGAGTTGATAGCGCGGCGAGAGGCCGAGCGGGACAGGGCCAGTCTTCTGGCGCAGCTTGACGCGGCGTTCACTTCTGCTCCACGATCATCGGAGTCCTAGAAGAACGTCTTGAACGCACGGTCCGGTAGGTGGCGCGGATCGCTAACGACCGCAGAGGAATCCTGATGAGCCGCATCTTGATCACGGATGACAACCCCGGCATGCGTCAGCTGCTGAGTGCCATCCTCTCCGAGGAGGGTCACAGAGTGACCGTCGCGCCGAATGGCGCTAAAGCCGTGGAGGCCATGCGGGCCGACCCCCCCGATCTCCTGATCCTCGATATCATGATGCCCAAACTCGACGGGTACGGCGTTCTCAAAGAGATGAACACTCTCGGGCTGCTCTCCCAGGTCAAGGTTTTGATCTTGACCGCCAAGACCTCCGAATCCGACTGGGTTCGCGGATACAAGCTCGGAGCCGACACGTACCTGACCAAACCTTTCGAGAACGAAGAATTAGTCGAACAGATCGAGATCCTGATGAGTACGAGCAAGGAAGTGCTTCGCCAAAAGACCAATCAGGAGCTCGACAAGGCCCAGCTGCTGTCCCGGCTCGAGTCGATATTCCAGGAGTTTTGATACCGACGCCGTCGTCCGACGCCGGCCCTTTCTTCGCCGGTAACCTCGAAAGGTGTTGAGGCGTCCAACGAAGCAACCGGTGGACCAACCCGAGGATCATGTTTCTCCTGAGGTGCTTAGACGCTGTCTCGAAGGCGACGAGTCGGCGTGGGCGGAGCTGGTCGAAGGCACCTACCGGGGCGTTTACACGTTATGTCTTCGGATCCTTCAGGATCCCGACGACGCTGCCGAGGCGACGCAGGATGCGTACCTCAAGGCGTGGAGGGGGCTGAAAGGTTTCCGTGGCGATTCGATGTTCTCGACGTGGTTGTACAGGGTTGCGACGAACGCAGCACTATCGAAGCACCGCACGAGGAAGAGGAGGCGGGCGAAGGAAGCTCAACCGGAAGACGAGGTGCTGGCTCGGATACCCTCTCCTATCAGCACGGAAGGAGCGGCGGGCGCTCGCCTCGAACTCCGGTCTGTGGAGTCGGCGTTGTCCCGGCTGCCCGAGCACTACCGGTTGGCAGTGGTGCTTCGGGATGTCTACGGACTTTCGATCCAGGAGATCGCCAAGCAGTTGGGATGCTCCGAGACGGCGGCTAAGGTCCGCGTCCATCGGGGCAGGAAGAAATTGAAGGAGATCGTGTACCCCGGCGAAGATGTCGGGGACTCAACCTAGAGGTGAGCCGTGAGGTGTAACGAAGCCAGGGAGATGCTTCCCGCATATGTGAAGGGTGAGGGTGAAACACTGTCGTTGCGCCGTCACCTCACAGGGTGTGGGCCCTGTTCTACCGAGCTCGTCCGCTACCAGGCATTGACGGACGGCCTGCGGTCGCTTGCCGCGGCGCGCGCTCAGGTTCCTGCCGGATTGAAGCCGGCTCTCCTCGCCATCCCAACCGAGCGCGCTCACCGCGCTGCCTCCGTTAAGACTCACGTCACCCGGAACCGCACGAAGTATGCAGGTGGTCTGGCAGTCGCGGTCGTGGGCGCAGCGATCTGGGCGTCCCGTGGCCGCAGGGCCGCCGCCGCCTGATCTTTAGTGGTGGCCAAGTAAACTGACCGTGGTTCCTAGGGCGGTAGCTCAGTTGGTAGAGCACTGGTCTCCAAAACCAGTGGCCGGGGGTTCGAATCCCTCCCGCCCTGCTAAGAAACACCAGGTCAACGGGCAGAACGTACGTTCGATGGGTCGGCGTACAAGGCAGTCTTGCTAACGCCCTGCTAACGGGGCCGGAGAAGTTCATCGAGAGCGGCAGCCGCTTCGCCATCGAGCGCAGGCGTGACGTGACTGTAGAGATCGGCGGTGATGGCGATAGTCGAATGACCCAGGCGGTCTGAGACCACCTTCAGGTGGACTCCGCCAGCGAGCATCAGCGAGGCGTGGGCGTGTCTAAGGCCGTGGAAGGTCAGCGGAAGCCCAACCTCCTTCGCGACCCGTGAGAATGCGTGCGTGAGCGAGTCTGGACGTATCGGCGTCCCATCCGGGTGACAGACGACGAGGTCGTGGTTCTGCCAAGCCCCTCCCGCCCTGGAGCGAAGGCCCTCGAGCCGGAGCGACTGCCGCCTCAGCGTCTCCACAACGAACGCCGGGAGCGCGATCGACCGGCGAGATCGGTGAGTCTTGGGCGGGAGCAAGCGAAGCTCGGTTCCTATGTGCTGAATCGTCTGCATCACTCGAAGACGCGGGGCCTTGAGGTCGACGTCGCTCCACCGAAGCCCGCAGATTTCTCCGCGGCGTAACCCCGTACCCAAGGCGAGGACGACAGGAACCTCAAGCCAGGTGCCCGCGACGGCCTCCAGAAGGGTCTCGGCCTCGGCAGGCGTTATCGCGTGGACGTCTCGTCTTGGAGGCCTGGGCGGTGTCACTGCTTCCGCAGGGTTGATCGCGATCAGCTGCCATTTGACGGCTTGTCGCAAGGCGGTGAAGAGCGCCCGATGGACGTGCAGCACGGTCTGGGGGCTGAGACCTTCGTCGAGTAGGCGCTTGTACAGGTTTTGCAGGTGGAGTGGGCGCAGCTTACTCAGCAGAAGTTCGCCGAGGTGCGGCCGGACTTGGATTCGAAATATCCGTTCGTAACGTTGTG